>CAZFMF010000021.1:0-61462 GCA_964519985.1 uncultured Pseudobdellovibrionaceae bacterium
AAAAGAGTAGCTGCACCAGTGATGCCCCGCCCCTTGGGGCGGGGAGATTCACTTTTGGTCCCGAAAAGTGCCAGGTGCCAATGTGCACCCGATACCTTTTGGTTCCCAAAGTTGATGGGCACCTTTTGCAGGCTCCTTTTGGGTACTCTAATTTCGGCTGAAGAAGATGTTTTTTAGGCCCAAACGGGGGAAGTCTTCGCGGTAGCGGGCTAGGATTCCCTGTTTCAAGAACGAAAGCTGCTGCATCCACACCGGATCTTTGACGACCACGGTCAGCACGCCGTTGCGGGCCCGGCTAGCGCGTGAGACCCGGGCGGCGGCCTCGCCCACGTACTTCGCCCAAGCTTCTAAGGCCTTGGTTTCTTCGATCTGGGCTAGCGCTTCCGGGTCTTTTTGAAAGAACGCCTTTAGCAGATCCGAGAAGGGTTTCGGAGCCTCTTGCCCCAATCGCCGGCGTTTCGTGGTTGCCTGTTGGCGATCGCGGCGGCGCTTGCGGTGCAGCTCGATAAAATCTTTTTCGTCCTGGTCCATTTAAAAAAAATTCTAGGAGGGCGCCCAGAAATTGTCACGGCTCACGGGGAGGTGCGTCTATAGGGTGCAAGTTCCCTCCAACCCCCAACCGGATGGTGCTGGATATCCCGGCGTCATCCGGTTATTTTTTTAAGTCCAGTTGTGCTAAAAGGGAGCCCATGGACAGGAACTTAGCGCTTGAATTTGTTCGGGTAACCGAAGCCGCCGCCCTAGCCGTGGGCCCATTGGTGGGGCGGGGTGACGAAAATGGGGCCGACCACGCCGCAGTCGAATCCATGCGAAAAGCGTTCGATTCCATTCGCTTCGACGGCACCATTGTCATCGGCGAGGGGGAACGGGATGAAGCCCCGATGCTCTTTATTGGGGAAAAGGTTGGCAGCGGCGAAGGCCCGCGGATCGACATCGCCTGTGACCCGTTAGAAGGAACGTCGATCACCGCTTTGGGCCGAAGTGAGGCGATCTCCGTGATTGCGGCCGCCGAAGAGGGCGGTTTCCTGCACGCGCCCGACACTTATATGGAAAAGCTCGCCGTGGGTCCGCGAGCCAAGGGCGCGATCGATATCACCAAGGGCGCCACCTGGAATTTGAAAGAGATTGCCCGGGCGACCAAGAAGCGCGTTACCGATTTGATGGTCATCGTTTTGGATCGGCCGCGGCACGCGGATCTGATCGCCGAAATCCGAGCGACCGGCGCGCGCATCCGCCTAATCGGGGACGGCGACGTATCCGCTGCGGTCGCGGTGGCGCAGGAAGACACGGGGCTAGATGTGCTAATGGGAATCGGGGGCGCACCAGAAGGCGTGATTGCGGCGGCGGCGATGCGCTGTATGGGCGGAGAGATCCAAGGTATTTTGAAATTTCGAAACGACGTAGAACGGCGGCGAGCCCGCGAAATGGGCATTTTGGACGAAAACCGAGTCTACGGGTTGGAAGACCTGGCGCGGGGCCGGGTCATGTTCATTGCCACCGGAATCACGAACGGCAGTTACCTCCAGGGGGTTCGTTACTACGGTGGCGGAGCGCATACCCACTCGGTGGTGATGCGATCGGAGACCGGAACGTTGCGTGAAATTCGGGCCACGCACCGCTTTGATACGAAGCCCCGTTACGGTTGGTGAGTTATGCCGAAAGTGGTTCAAGAGCGCACGATGCAGGTTTCCGCGGATGCCCTCCGGCGGGTGATTTTGGATTTTGAAAAGTACCCCGAGTTTGTTTCGGAGGTGGTGACGGCCAAGAACCGGGGTCCCAGCCCCAACGGCGGTCAGATGGTCGATTTCGAAGTCGAGGTGGTTCGGCGCTTTCGCTACACCTTGGAGTTTGACGCCAATCAACCGAACGAGATTCGCTGGCGCCTGGTCGACAGCAATCTTTTCACCGCCAACGAAGGGGCCTGGATCCTGAAGAAGGTTTCCGACACCGAGACGGAAGTGAAGTACGAGTTGGAGGTCGGGGTGAAGTTTCTCATCCCCGGCTGGGTTGCGAAAAAATTGACCGAGGTGAATCTGCCTCGCTTGCTCGAAAGCTTCGAAGATCGGGCAAAAAAACAAAAGCGTTGAGGGTTCAATGGAAGACGAAAAAGACGAAGCGTCCGATAAACCTTGGTGGAGCGAAGCGGTCAAAGATCTGACCTCGGCCGGACTGGCCACGATTTTCATGACCGAGGAATCCGTGCGCAACTACTTGCGGGAGAAAAAACTTCCCAAGGAAATGGTCGGACTTTTTCTCGATAATATGAATCGTCGTAAGGATGATATGTACAAAATCGTCGGTAAAGAAATTGGTTCGTTTCTCTCGAAAGTCGATTTGAGCAAAGAGATCAGCCGGTTTCTCGAAAACCACCGCATTCATTTCGAAGGCAAAGTGGCCTTTGAGCCCAAAGAGGCGAAACCGTCCAAAAAGGAGAGCGCATGAAGCAGGTCATCCAAACCGATAAAGCGCCGGCCGCGATTGGTCCCTATTCGCAGGGGATCCGTGTGGGCGATTTGATTTTTTTCTCCGGACAAATTCCATTGGATCCGGCGACCGGCCAAATTGCGGGCCAAGAAATCCAGGCCCAGACGCGCCAGGTGCTAAAAAACATTCAAGCCTTGCTCGACTCCCAAAAAGTCGGCGTTGAGAATATTGTGAAAACGACCGTATTTTTGAAGAACATGGGTGACTTCACCTCTTTTAATGAGATCTACGCATCGTTCATGAAAGCTCCTTTTCCGGCCCGCTCGACCGTGGAAGTCGCGGCGTTGCCGAAGGGCGCTCTGGTGGAGATCGAATGCGTCGTGTCCACCGCGAAATAATCTTCCTCGGTTTCTTCGCGCTGAACGCCGGGGCGGCGCCCACCGCGCCGGCATCGACCGATCGGAAGCTAGCCAATGGAATGGCGGCGAAGGTGGCCGGTCAGGTGATCACCGTGCGCGATGCCCGTTTCTTTCTCGCGCTACAGCGGTTTCGCGATGGGAAACCCGATCCCATGGCCCCGGAAGGGCCGGGGGAACTCCGGGGGGCTGTCCAACGGCTGCTGCTCGAGGAAATGGTCCATGCCGAGCTCAGAAGCTTGAAATTCGAAGGGGGCCCGCGTTCGGACGCCGAAAAGGCCCTCGGCCGGAAGAAGGGTGGGGGCGCAAAACTCTGGACCAGTCTGCTGAAGACCTATGGTAAGAGCGAGGCCACGGCGATTGACCTGGTTTGGCGGTCTCTGCAGGTGGAAAAATTCATCCAGCGGCGGGTGGATACCATGACCCCCATTGTGACTGCCGCCGAGGTCGATCGGTACTTGCGGCAAAAGGCTTCGACCGATAAGCGTTTATCGGATGAGGAGTTGGCGAAACTCCGACCGGGTGCCGCCCAAGAGCTCAAAAAGGAGCTCATGCGTAAGGAACTGGAAGAGTGGATCGTTCTTTTGAAACGCAAATACCAGGTCACGAACTATCTCGAGGGATAGCGCCTGCCGGCCCCCTAGGCCATATTCGTGCCCTCGATTGCCGGGACACCGCCGCGGTCCGCGGGATCGCCGCCGAAAGTTTTCCCCTGCTCTGGTCGGAACAAGAGTTCAATTACTTCCTCTCCCACGAACACCGTCTTTGTCTCGGACTCTTTTCTAAAAGCTCGGAAGAGTCGCGGTTGCGCGCGTATTTTCTGGGACTTCTGGTGCACGGCGACCTCGACATCATTTCCGTCGCAACCCGCTTGGACGATCGCCGCCTGGGTTTCGGGCAGCAGCTTCTGGATCATGCCTGCCAACAACCCCAAGTCTTGCGCGCCTTTCTTGAAGTCGAAACGGAAAACACAGCGGCGATCGGTCTGTACCAAAAGCGGGGCTTTCAACGGCTCGGGCGACGCTCCGCTTACTACGGCCCGGGGCGCGATGCGTACCTGATGCGGTGGCAGAAGGAATGCATCTATCCCTAAGCTTGCCCGGACAATGTTAGCCGACCTACTGATTATGCGCGTGAGTAAACCCATCGCCTCTTTCTGAAGCAAGAAGGTAGTGATGCATTTCGAGGATGGTGCGTGTCATTGCTGACCACCTTGCCGGCAGATAGACGCCAAAAGTCACGCTAATAGCGCGCCTCCCGCGGATTTAAAGCAGGTCGACAAGTAGTTCTGTTGAGGTGCCTTTGTCGTGTGGGTTGCCGAATAAGGAATAGGCTTTCCTTTTTTGATCAATAAACCCATCTAGCAAACTGTGAATCGAATCATCCAAGGCTCCCAACAATTCGTGGCGGATGAGCGCACGATCCACTCCATTGAAATCATTCACGACGAGCGGAAGGAGCTGATCGCCGCTGAGTCCGTAGTGGCCTCGCACTCGCGAACTGAGCTTGCTCATAAACAGCTTCGCCAGTACAAAAGCGGAAAAGTAGGACCGGAAATGATCTCCCTGGTTGAGATCGCGGAACTCCGGGCTAAACGGCGCAAGCCGGTCAATACGTTGCTTTAGATCATCCTGAGTGATTCCATAGTATGTAATGCCTTGGTAGAGAAACTCCAGCTCTTTTGCTTGAATAGCGAAGTAGAGGCCATTTAGGACATCCGCGGGTTCAATCGATTTGTCTTGGTCGGAATGTGCGTAGACGACTTCAGAAGGCATTAGATTTCCTTTTTCGTCCTCAAATCCTTTTAAGACGATGGCCTTGAAATTGGTAAGACCCGAAAGACTGGCGCCGCCAGCGGGTTTGATTCCCGCTTGGAGCAGAACGGAGAGCTCGGCGTGCTGGCAGCTTCCGGCTTTGTACTGGGACATATCTAAGTCCCCGGCGACAATCTGCTTTAACTTCGCCATTGTTTGGAGGGGTAAGCGCACTTTGGCCAGGAGCCCCGGATTCAAACGCTTTTCATCCCGTACGACAAATCCGCCCACGTAATCCAGCCGCGTGTGGCCAAGATAGACAATGGAGTGGGAGTTCGATTCGAAGAGAAAAACCAGATCAGTGTCTGGATCGAAATCGCCTAAAAAAACATCGCTCGCAGCCGGTAGGACTTTCTGCGAAAGGTGCACTCTCACGCGGGGACCCGCGGCATCGACAAAGGACTTTCTGGCCGATTCAAGCGTTTCGTTGAGATTCGTTAGAAGTCGATTACTGACGTCAAAATGACGGCGAGTGGATTTAATTCCATTCTGGATCGCAGTTGCGATTGGTTCGGCCACGGCCCAATCCAAAACAAGCAACCCTCTCGCGCAAACCGTCGCGGCCGCGCGAACGGTCGACCAAGGATGCGATTGTTCGGCCGCCAGCAGCGGAGCAGAGGAACCCGCGCAAAGAAGCAACAGCACAAAACCGATGACCCGTTGCCGTTGGAAAGTACCCATCTAGCCCTCCAGCCAGAGGTGGAATATAGGCAAAAGCGTGTTTATGTTCCAGGTAAAATGCGTCTCTCGTCCTAGGCGCTATTCAGTCTTGCGGATCCACGAGCGGATGCGCGGATCGGCTTGGCCATTGCGCCGATAAGACGGCAGCTGGGGTTCGCTGCAAACCGTGCAGCGGACCCGGGTCGTATCGAACGCCCCACTGGAAAGCGCTTCGAGTTCTTTATCGACGATAAAACTCACTAAATCACAATACGTTCGGTCTTGGCGCTGGAGTAGGTAGTCCTCGATCGGCCGGCCGGCGTTGGCAAAGGCGGCGATGAAGTCATCTTTCACCTCGAAACAACAAAGACCGATGCAAGGCCCCAGGATCGCGCGCACCGTGCGGGGATTGACATCCATCGCGCGCACGGTTTGGCGGACAACGCCGGCTAGGGTACCGCGCCAACCGGCGTGGGCGGCGGCGATCGGACGATCCCCGACGTCGGACCACAGAAGCACCGGCACGCAGTCCGCGGTGAAAACGTGGATAGATTGGTCGGTGTCGCGCGTCACACCGGCATCGGCTTCGGGCGGCGCTTCGGGGGAGAGCTCTCGCCCATCGAGGTTTTCCACGCGGGCACCGTGGACTTGTTTGAACCAAGCCGGCGTTACGCCCTTGGCCTCGGCCTCAAACCCGAATTGCAACCAGTGAGGGATCATCGATCCCATTTCGCCAGTTCGGCGAGTACGCTGTCAAATATCTCGGGCCGGGGAGCTTCAAAGTGCATAGGTTCACCGCACAAGGGGTGGTGAAATTCGAGGCGCACGGCATGCAAAAGCGTGGCTTCCAACCGTTCGAGTTTTTCGGCCACCGGCCCCGGGAGCTCCCGACGGCGGGCTTCGGTGAGGCCGCGCCCGTAAAGCGGATCCCCCACAATGGGATGGCCGCCTTCGGAGAGATGAACGCGCAATTGGTGTGTGCGCCCGGTGAAGGGAAAGAGCCGAACGTGGGCGAAATGGCGAAACTGGGTTTGGACTTTCCAGTCGGTGACCGCCTCGCGTCCTTTTTGCGTGCGCGAACTCATTTTCAGACGGTTACGGCGGTCTCGTCCGATGCAAGACGCAAAGCGCCCTTCCGGAGTCATGATCCCCCAAGCCAGCGCTTCATATTCTTTGTGGACGGTCCGCGCTTTGAATTGCGCGGACAGGGCCTCTTGAACGGCGCGCGTTTTGGCGACGAGCAAAACGCCGCTCGTCCCTTTATCGAGTCGGTGGACGATCCCCGCGCGGTCTTCGAGGGCACCGGTATCGGGGGTTTCGGGGAGATGAGAAAGCAGATGGTGCACCAGCGTCGGCCCCGAATGGCTAGGGGCGGGGTGAACGACCATTCCCTGGGGTTTATCGAGAACTAAGAGGGAAGCGTCTTCAAAGAGGATCTTGAGGTCGGCCGGCACGGGGGTGAGGGCGTGGCGCGGCTCGGCAGCTTGCCACTGGGCCTGAATTTCGTCGCCGGCCCGCACGAGCTGGCCGGCTTTTTGGACCCGCTTACCATTTAATAGCACATGCCCGGCCTGAATCTGCTGCTGCAAGAAGGAGCGGCTCTGGGCGGTGATTTCCCCCAAGACGCGATCGAGTCGAGCCGACGCGGCGCCCGAGAGCTGTTCGGGCTGGATTTTCAGGCTAAGGGGTAACAAGCCGGGGCATCTTAAACCTTAGGCGGGGTCAGGAGTCTATCGAGATTTTCGAGGTAGCCTTTGGCGGTCACACTGGGGTCCAAACGGTAGACTTTGGCCAAATTGGTGACAAAACCCTGGAGGTAAACTCGGGCCGGCAGACGCGGTATATCCCCGGCTTCGATGGCCTTGAGCGTTCGGCTAGGAATCTTGGTGAGTCGGGCCACATCATCCAGGCTTAATCCCTTTTCTTCCCGAGCCTTGGCCAGGTACAGGCCGTCGATGATGCCCGCCACCGGGGTCAGCGCCGGTTCGCCGGTCGAGGTGACTTGAGCGGGGGTGAGCGTTACCGCCGGGATGGCCGCGGGGGTTGGAGGGGCCGAAACCGGGGTTTCTTCGGGCGCGGTCAGGGCGATGGCGGCATTGGCGGTGGACGACATGGAAATCCTCCGATCGTAATCGCGTTTGCGATCCGGGTTGGAAAGGGTGAAGTAGGCTTCCTCAAGCTGCTTGAGGAGCTCCTCGGTTTCTCCGGCGGAAAAAAGGGAGTAGACCGCCAAGGAGTCCTTCGAAAAAGCGTTGCGGGCCACGTGGTACGCCGTAACGATTTCCGCGGTGGTGGCCCGGGGGCTAACCTTCAAAAGCTCGTAGTAGTTCTCTTCTTTTTTCATCCCGCTCGAGAAACCGGGTTACGAAGCAGATTCCGTAGAATTGCTTCCAGGTGCGTCACGACCGCACTATTGGGGGCATCAATCAGAAAGGGAATGCGCTTACGGATCGATTGCCACACGTAACTATCGTAGGGAAGAGAACCCATATAGTCGACGGTCATTCCAAAATATCTTTCGCAGACCAGCTGCATCGATTTGCCGATATCGGCCTCGGATTTTACGCGCACCTGATTGACGACGATCGCAATGCGAAAAGCCTCCATGCGGCTCTGAAGATCCGCTCCTTCGTGGGGGGAGAGGCGTTTGACTTCGGCTAGCATGTCGCGCGGGCTGCGGATTCCGCTCACGTGACGCCCATCCATCGCTTGCTCGACGATCTGGCGGGCGTGCGGCGAAGCAGTGGAGGAACGCAACATCCGGTAGAAAGCAAACTTGATGAAACGGTACGCGTTTTCGATGCTGGTGGGTTCGGGGGTCGTGAGAATAATTTTTTTGTCCGCGGCCAGAAAGAAATCGAGCGTATTGCTGCTGGTGCCGGCTCCGAGATCAAGCAGAATGAAATCGGCGTCGAGTTCCTGGATCTGGCGCAAGAGGCGCGTTTTTTGGATATGGCGCAGGTGCGTGATTCCCATGGGGTCGTGGGCACCGGAGATGATCTGCAGGTTGCGGATCGGGGTGGGCTGGAGCAGCTCCCGGATGTCCTCCGTCTTGCCCACGATCAGATCGCTCAACGATTTCTGAGGAGCGTCGACGCCCAGACTGGTGTGCAGGTTGGAACCGCCGAGGTCCATGTCGATGACGACGACCCGCTTATTCAACCAGCTCAAATAGACTGCGATATTGGAGGTGAGGATGGTCTTACCGATTCCCCCCTTGCCCCCGCCGACTGCCCAAATCGCTTTCGACGCGGGAGGCAGGCCCCCGACACGGGAAGGAATATTGACGCGCACGTCGGAATCGTTCCCCTGTCCTGGGGTTCTGTATTTGTAAATTGTCACCGGGGATCCGCGGAATGGAAGGATACTCTATTAAGTATCTGCCAGTCCGGGATTCATTTCAACCCCTAGTAACGGTAGTGATCGGGCTTAAACGGACCATTGACGCTCATGCCCAAGTACTTAGATTGCTTGTCGGTCAGCTTGGTCAGCTGCACGCCAATCTTACCCAAATGGAGCGCGGCGACTTTCTCGTCGAGCTCCTTAGGCAGGCGGTAAACTTCGACCGCCTTGTACTTCTCGGGGTTCAGATAGAGCTCCATCTGCGCCATGACCTGGTTCGTGAACGAGTTGCTCATGACGAAAGACGGATGACCCGTTGCGCAACCGAGGTTCACCAGGCGGCCCTTGGCCAGCACGATGACGGTGTTGCCGTTTTTCAACGTGTGCATATCGACTTGCGGTTTGATTTCCGTCATTTCGGAATGGGCATTCAGCCACGCCATATCGATTTCGATATCGAAGTGGCCAATGTTGCAGACAATCGCGCCACTTTTCATCGACTGGAAGTGCTTGTCGGTGATGATGTCGCAGCATCCGGTGGCAGTGACGAAGATGTCGGCCTCTTTGGCCGCCTGATCCATCGTCACGACCTGGAAACCTTCCATCGCCGCTTGAAGCGCGCAAATCGGGTCGATTTCGGTGACGAGGACGCGCGCGCCGTAGCTCTTCATCGAGTGTGCGCAGCCTTTACCCACGTCGCCGTATCCCGCGACGACGACGATCTTGCCCGCGAGCATCACGTCGGTGGCGCGTTTGATCCCATCGGCCAAGGATTCGCGGCAACCATAGAGGTTGTCGAATTTGGATTTGGTGACCGAATCATTAATGTTGATCGCCGGCACTTTGAGCTTGCCTTGCTTCAACATCTTTTCAAGGTTGTGGACGCCGGTAGTGGTTTCTTCGGACAGGCCGATGATCTTCTTGATGGCCGAGGAAAACCGCTCTTCGTGCATCATGTTGGTGAGGTCACCGCCGTCGTCGAGGATCAGGTTATAACCTTCTTCGCCCCAGCCCACGATCGATTGCTCGATGCACCAATTGAATTCTTCTTCGGTTTCGCCCTTCCAAGCAAAAACTGGAACACCCGCCGCGGCCACCGCGACGGCCGCGTGATCTTGCGTCGAGAAAATATTGCAGGAAGACCAGCGCACCTTCGCACCCAAATGGGTCAGCGTTTCGATCAAGACCGCAGTTTGGATCGTCATGTGGAGACAACCTGTGATGCGCGCGCCTTTTAAAGGCTGCTTGGCGCCAAACTCCGCCCGTAACGCCATCAAGCCCGGCATTTCCGTTTCGGCGATTTCGATTTCTTTGCGACCCCACTCGGCCAGTCGTTGGAAGACCTGGGGATCTTCCATCGCCTCGCGACAAACGCGATAGTCGGGAGTGGCGGCACTTTTTTGCGTACTGAAAGTTTTCATGGTTACCGGATTTGGGTTTGAAGTTCGGGCTGACGGAGTTTGATCTAGCATAGGGCCAATACTTAATCAGAAGAAGCGCAAAAAAGAAAGTCGTTTGACACGCGGTGCGGGGCAGCAAACTTGACGTTCGGCGAAGCTTGTATTGTGTCTTATTGCTCAATATCCTTAATGTATCCATGTCGAAACAAAGCGAAGCGAGTCACCGTCTCCGTGAGTTCATTGCCCCGGCTTTTGAAAAGCTTTCGATTTCCGTAGCACCCGATCAGATGGATGAGATCACCGATATCGTGGCGGGTTCGATGGTGGGCGCCGGTCGGTTTTTTCACACTCCCGAACACGTGATCCACGTCGGGAGTTACGGCGACGCGCTTTCGGTCATCGCCGCGTTCTTTCACGATCTGGTTTACTTCCAAGTCGATCAAGGCGTGGGAATCAATGTCGCTCGTCACATCGCGCCTTTCGTTTGTGAGAAAGACTCCGAGTTGCACCTGCGACCCGAAAACCATTTCAAGAATTATCCCTTCGCGCGCGCGATTCTCGGCGTTTTTGGCTATCGGGCCGGGCAGAAGTTGCCGGCACTTGAAGGACAGAACGAGTTTTTGAGCGCTTTGGCGGCGGGCAGCTTGCTTGCACCCTATACCGGACTTCCCCAGATTGTCGCGATCGCGACCTGCATTGAGGCCACCATCCCGTTTCGCGCGGTTTCCAAGCAGGGGGAATCGGCCGCGCAGCGATTGGCCGAGCGTCTAAAAACCGTGAGCAAAGATTTGAAGCTGGATTTCACCGCGGCCCAAGTGAACGCGATGGTGCGCCGGGCGGTGAAGCTGGCCAATCAAGATGTGTCGAACTTTGGCGGCGATAGCGCAACTCGGTTTCTGAAAAACACTTGGGAGTTGGTGCCCGAAATCAACCCCATGTTGCGAAGTCCCGCCAGCTATACCGTGGAGGGCTACCGCCAGGCGCTGCAGAAGATGGAGCGCTTTTTCTCCAATCTCGATCCGAATCGGGTCTTTCAGCAGTTCGATGGGGAACCGGACGCGAAAACGTTCCGGGAGCTCACCGGAAACGCGGCCAGCCACATCGAGGAAGCGCGTTTCTACTTCCGACTGAAGCTCATTAGTTTGGCGATGCTGGAAGCGCTGGCCGGAACGTTGGGAAAAAACCTCGGCCTACCGATCTTGATGGGCGAACTCTCGAATCTTGCGTCACCCGAAGATCGGGTGGAAAAGTTTTTGCCGCGTTTGGAGACACGCGCGCCCACCGACGAAATGGAAATTCGCCTGCTTCAGCTTTTGGAGAAAAATTCGGAGCAAGAAGCCGAAGTCGGCTTAAAGAGTTCGCCGTTGACGGCGTTCCTGGTGCGGGTCGTGGGATTTAAACCGTTGCTGAAGATCTGGCCGGTGACGGAGCGCTTTTTTGCCGAGGAGGCGTCGTCTCGGGATTTTCTGGGAGCGTTTCCGATGGAAGCCGTCGGTTACGTTTCGGACGCCGTTTCGGTGCTTTTACAGCGTCGCGCCCATCGCATCAACACCTTCGTGGGCTCGTTGGTCAGTTGAAGGCCTCGATTATTTGTCGTCGCCGCTGACCATCGGCAGGATGCGCGGGTCGAACTTCCCCTTCATCTCGACCATGCGCCGGATCGCCGTTTCCGCGGGCAAGGGACTCATGTGGTACGGACGGTAGCTCGTGATTGCGTCATAGACATCCGCGATGCTGCAAATCCGCGCAAAGAGGTGGATCTCATCGCCACCGCTGCGGCCGTGAAGGCCTTGTCCGTCGTAGCGGTCGTGGTGCTGCATGGCCGTGAGGATTACGTCCTTCGGACTATTGAGATTCTGGAGGAGGCTCGCGCCATGGAGAATATGGGTATCGACGGTATTTTTCTCCTGCACCGTCAGTTCTCCCGCCTTGTAGAGCAAGTCGGCCGGGACCATCACGTTGCCCACATTGTGGACGAGCGCCGCGAAAGCCAACGGTTTGATCGCGGCCAGCGGCAGGTTCTGTTTTTTGGCGATCGCAATCGCATAGATGGCGACGTTCACGGCGTGGTTGATGTAGTAGAGCGCCGGATCTTGATACCGTTTCAAAAGCTCTTTGGTCAGTTCCGGTTTGCTGTCCACCACCGTCGCCAATTGATCGGCGAGCACGCGAATGCGTTCTAAAAGATCCTTTGAAAAATTCTTTTTCTGCTCGATTTCTTTGGCGTAGGCGACGAGCAGATTGCGGATTTGCAGACCTTGCGCCAACTCATCCTTCGGCGCGGTCGCCCTTTGGCTCGCGATTAGAATCGCTTCGAGCGAATGCAGCAGCGTATTCCACTCGACCAGGGAAACGAAAATAACACCGTTACTAGGGCCGACCAGCGTTTGCGACCGTTGCAAAGTGAGCACGTCACCGACTTTGCGAAACAGAACGAATTTGTCGGAAATTCGGACGTACAGTGAGCAAGGCAAGGGCATGTCGGTAGGAATCACTTCCAAAGGGACGGAAAGGTACGTCGCCGCGTCGGCCGGATCGAGTGGGGGCACGATCTTCAGATTCGGTTTGCGTGGCGCTTCCTCCTCCGCCGGGAGGGGGGATAACGCGGATTGCCAGATGCCGTTGCGATTGTACACGTTTCTCTAAATTTTCAGGCGACCTGAGGGTTTAAGCAAGGAATTTGAAATGCTGTTAAAATAGAATTTCCTGCCCATGAAATTTTTCCCGCCAACATTGGCGCAGGGAGTCAGTGGCGATGCCAACCCTTCAAAACTAGGAAATAGTGAATGGCCATGAAACCGATTTCTCCATTTGCGGGAGTGGAAATTACCTTACAGAAGGCCGCGAAGGCTTTTTCCGCGCGGGGCGTTTTCTCGGCATTGGATCTCCATCTGCCGGCCGGTTCGTTCACGGCCGTAGTGGGTGCCTCGGGCTGTGGAAAGACAACACTTTTGCGCGTTATCGCTGGACTCGAACCCCTCACCGGGGGCCGACTGGAAATCGCGCCCGCCCCCAACACGGCTTACGTTTTTCAAGAAGCGCAGTTGCTGCCTTGGCGCAATGTCCGTCAAAACGTGCAATTGCCCTTAGAGCTTTCCGGCGTACGTCGGACGGAATGGGGCGATCGAGTGGATCGCTCGCTAGTCGCCGTGGGGATGCGAGGGGAAGAGTTACTGTATCCGAGCCAGCTCTCCGGCGGGATGAAGATGCGGGTTTCATTGGCGCGGGCATTGGTGACTCAACCCACGCTTTTGTTGCTCGACGAACCTTTTGCTGCTTTGGATGAACTCACACGCGTGCACCTAGAAGAAGAGTTGCGACTGCTCTGGCAATCGAGTGGCACGACGGTGATTTTTGTTACGCACTCCTTCAGCGAAGCGGTTTTTGTTTCCGATCGGATCTTGATGCTTTCCCCTACTCAGTCGGGATTGGGTGACGACCTAGCGATCCCCCTCGGGACGACTCGACCCCAAGCGCTGCGGGCGGAAACCCGCTTCACTGAACTGGTTCTCGAATGCCGTCGGCGTTTTGAAAGGCTTGCGGGAGCGGGCGTGAAATGAAACTGAAGCGGATCGTTCCTCCGTTTTTGGCAGGCTTGGTTTTTCTGGGAGTTTGGGAAACCGTCTGTCGTCTGGGATGGATCAGCGCTTTTTTGCTCGCATCGCCCGCCGAGGTCTTTGCCTCGCTTTCGGATGACGCCGGAGAACTCTTTCCGGCCTTCGGCTGGACGGGCTTCGCCGCGCTGGCGGGGTTTACGTTGAGTACGGCGCTGGGACTTCTGATCGGAATTTCATTGATGAGTTCGCGCTGGGTTTTTCGATCCTTTTATCCCTACGCAGTGGTCTTCCAGACCGTTCCGATCATTGCGGTGGCGCCCCTATTGGTCATCTGGTTTGGCTACGGGATGCCGGCGGTTGTCGCTTCGGCTTGGTTGGCGAGCCTGTTTCCCGTCATTATGGCGACTCTAACCGGGCTGCGGTCGGCAAGTCCGGAACTACGCGATCTCTTTAAACTTTATCGGGCCACTCCGTCGGCTACCTTGCGGAAATTGACCCTTCCGATGGCGGTGCCGAGCGTGCTGACGGGGCTGCGAATTGCGGCGGGCCTGGCGGTGATTGGCGCGATTGTCGGGGAATTCGTGGGGGGTGGCGGGCTTGGCAGCGTGATTGACTCGGCCCGCACCCAGCAACGCGTCGATAAGGTCTTTGCCGCCGTACTGCTCGCGGCGGCCCTCGGGGCACTGTTCATTGGGTGGATCGATATGCTAAACCGTTGGGCGCTTTCGCGGTGGAACCCGCGTGCTTAACGAAAAGGTGTGTCAATGCGAACTGCTCTCAAAGGGATCTTTTTGGTTTTGGTCTTATGGGCCGCGTGGGCCGCGACGGCACCGGCGGCCACCCCGGCCCCAGTCAAACTCGTACTGAACTGGAAGCCGGAGGCGGAGTTTGGCGGATTTTACGCCGCCGAAGTCAATGGCGCGTACGCCAAGGAAAATCTCAATGTTGAAATCCTCCCCGGCGGGGTCGGCACGCCGGCGGTGCAAATGGTGGGCGCGGGCCAAGCCGAATTTGGTATCGCTTCCGCCGATGAAGTGATTCTCGCTCAGGACCGCGGCGCCGATGTCGTGGCGCTCTTCACCGTTTACCAAACCAACCCGCAGTGTTTGATGTTCCGCGCCGATCGCGAGGCAAAGGATATTCCGGCGTTGTTGGGTACCGGGATTCTCGCCGTCCAAAAAGGCCTCCCGTATTTTCAATTCCTGGAAAAAAAGTACGGTCCCATTAAAGCGAAGGTCGTGCCCTACCTTGGGGGCGTGGGACAATTGGCCGAGAATCCGATGGTCACGCAGCAGGGTTTTGAGTTTTCGGAACCGATTCTGGCCCAGCAGAAAAAGCTCGCCGTGAAGACTTTTTTGATCGCCGATTCAGGATTCAATCCTTATACCGCGGTGGTCATTACGCGTCGGGCGTATGCCGAAAAAAACCGCGAAACGGCCGAGGCTTTTCGCCGGGCGATCGCGGTGGGTTGGAAGGACTACCAGAAGGATCCGCAGGCCGCCAATTTGGTCATGAACAAACTCAACCCCAGTATGGATATGGAGACACTGGCTAAGAGCGCAAAAGCCCAGGCCCATCTCATCGAGGGTGCCGAAACGCGTAAGACGGGGATTGGGAGCATGAAACTGGCGCGGTGGGCGGAGCTCGGCGAGCAGTTGAAATTGCTCGGGCTGATCAAAAAGACCAAGGCCCCGGAAAGCTATCTCTTGAAGTAAAGGATTAGAGCGCCACTTCGGGCAAGGCAGCGGCCATTTCGCCGGTACCGTCACCGCGGTGCGAACCGCCGATACCGAGTCCGCCGAATTGGTTGTAGCCCCAGCATTTGAGCTTGCCGATAGGATCGGTGCTCCGCTGGACGACGCAACCGTGGTAGTGGCCGATGCTGAAATCGGCGATTGCGGCAAAACCAAAATCGACCAGCGGAAGGGCTTCGCCCATTTCGGCGGCGCGGGCCCCGCGATCGAGTGTTGAGCCCAGGCCCAGTTGCCCATACGTCGCATCGCCCCAGCACTTCAAGCGATCGTCGTTTAGGATCGCACAAACGTGCGAGGTTCCGGCGTCGATCGCTTTCGCGGTGCGGCCCGCGCCCAAGTCGACGACGGGAAGCGCGTCGCCCATTTGATCGGATTCGCTTCCGTAACCGATAATCCATTCGGAGTAAGGCGCGGTGCCGCAGGGGCCGACGCGGTTGTTATTGTCTTCGCACCATTCCGTACCTAAATTCCCACGCTCGTCGTTGTCGCCGTTCTTACCCCAGCATTTCACGGTGCCGTTGTCCAAGATCGCGCAAGTGAAACCACCGCCCGCGGCCACCGTCTTGGCGACGCGGTTGGCGCCCAGGTTTACGGCGGGTAGGGCGGCGCCCATTTCGCCGGCGCCATCGCCGCGGCTATCGGCATCGCCAATTCCCAGCTGGCCGTAGAAATTACTGCCCCAACATTTCACGCTATTCGTCTCGAGCACCGCACAGGTGTGGGAGCTCTTCGTCGAAATCTGTTTCGCCCGTGCGCCAAGCGCCACGAACGGCAAGTTGGCGCCCAGATCCGACGCGGAGTGGCCGCGATCGAGCGTATTGCCGATGCCTAACTGACCCCGGTGGTTGCGGCCCCAGCACTTCACGTTGTCCGCGCCCGCGTTGGAAACCAAGGCGCAGGAGTGGCTGTAGCCGAGGGCGAGTTGGGTCGCGGTCACACCCGCGCCCAGATTGACGGTAACCAAGTTTGCGCCCATTTCGCCGGCCGCTTTGCCCACGTTTTCATCGAGGTCGCCGCGTCCGAGCTCGCCGTAGTTGTTGTCGCCCCAGCATTTCACGCTTCCGCCATCTAAAATAGCGCAGCTGTGGAGCATGCCGACGGCCACCGAGCGGGCGTAGTAGTCTCCGCCCAAATCCACCGCGTTCGTTTGCGGCAACGCGATCGATGCGGTCGCCGTGCCCAATCCGAGTTGGCCGTGATCGTTGGCGCCCCAGCACTGGACTTTTCCCAAACGGTTGCGGACACACGTATGCGCGCCGTGGGCGGCGACTTGAATGGGTACCACCCCGCGGCCTTGGATTGGGAGCGCGGCCGAGGTCGTGATCAAACCGTTTCCGTACGCGACCGATGCATTTGTGCTGAAGACACCCGGTCGAGTGGGCAAGAAGCTAACCCGGTAACGGCAGGTTGCACCCGCGGCCAGAGACGCGCCGCACGCTTGCGTGGCTGCCGTTTGCGCCGTAAGGGTTGCGCTGCCGGTGAGCGAAAAGGCCAAACTGGTGGCGGCCGCATTGCCGGAGTTGGTGACGAGGAGATCGCGGGCATTCGCGGTCGCCGACATTCCATCCTCGGGGACGCGAACGTCATCCAGGCCGCTGTTTTCCAGGGCCAGTTGCAAGGTCGCGATCCGTTTGGAAGCGCCGATCAATGTGGTCGCAGTATTTCGGTTCGCCACGCCATCGGAATAGGCCAGCGTGAGATTCGTGTTGTATGACCCTTCGTCGGTCGGTGCGAACTCGACGACTAAGGTGCAGTTCGCCGCGATGGACGCCGCGCAGGTGCCGCCAGTTCCGGGGAAAAGGCCGCCCTTGAATCGGAACGGCGCGGCGAGCGACGCGGTGACGGTTTGGGCAGCGGCGTTGCCGCTCTTATTTACATTCAAAGTCACGGGAGTGGCACTGCCCACGCCGGCAAAACCGGGGAAGGTGTAACTGCTCGGGGTAATCGCTAATACCGCCGGAGTCTGGGCGTTGGCGCTCAAAGAAAGCGAGATACTTTGCGGGCCGTAACCATCGTTGTAGTTCAGAGCAAAAGTCGCGGTGCGCGCGAGGGGGGCGCTGGCGTTCGCGGGGGCGAAGAAAATCTGGAGGACACAATTCGCCGAAACCGAAGGGGTGCACGTCGGAGTGCTGCCCAGGCCATAGAGTGGGGCACTACCGCGATTGGTGGCCGAGCCGGTCAAGACGAAATCACCGCCGACGCCGCTCACCGATTGGATCGCGGCCGATCGCCCGCCTAAATAGTTGATCGTCACTTGGGCCACGCTGATTCCGCCCCCGGCGACCGCGGCCGGAAAGGCGAGACTGCTCAACGCGAAACTTAACAAGGCATTGTCTTTTGCCAAACCTTGAAAGCCACCGGCGACACCATCCGATTGGCGGCCGTCGTGGTAGTTGGCGCGTATGAAGCCCGACTTCAGGCCGGTGCCGGACGCGGCCGACGGGGCAAAACGTACGACGACGGAACACGAAGCGCCGGCGGCGACGCTGGCCGCGCAAGTCGTCGATTGGATCGAAAACGGTGCCGATAGCGTGTTCAAGGCGACCGAAGTCGCGCCCACGCCGCCTTGGTTGGTCAGCGTGAACGTCGCGTTGGCCGTCTGTCCGTAAGTGCGATCCGGGAAGCTGTAGGGTAACGCGGGTGACGTGAAAACCAAACGGGCCGGCGGGACGCCGTTACCGCGAACTAAAATCGTGGTGCTTTGGTAGTTTCCCGTGCCGTCGTTGTAGCGGATTTCGAGGGTGTCCTGAAAACTACCGGCCGTGACCGGAGCAAAGCGTATGCGAACATTGAACGCGCCGTTGGTCGACCCCGGGGGGCCACCCACAATCGAGAACGGACCATTGCCACCGATAAAACGCACGAAAATTCCGCTGGCGGGCAGTGACCCGTAATAGGTCACCGTCAAATTCGCTTCCGGGTCATTACCCAGAATGACATCGCCGAAGTGGTACTCGCTCTGCGCAAACCGCAGCAGTGCATTGGGGATTCCATTCCCGCGCAGTTCCAAAGTCAGAGGCTGCGTCGTCAGGCCGTCTTGATAGGTCAGCGCCAAAGTTTGCGCTTTCGCGCCAGTGGAAGTGGGTTGGAAGCGAAGGACCAAAGCGCAAGTCGCGTTCTTAGCGATCGACGCTCCGGCGCAGGAGTTACTGGCGATGGAAAACGGAGAATTTAGCCCGGCGACGGTGATATTCGTCGCATTCACGCCGCCCGTGTTTTTTAACGTCGCCGTAAGGAAAGCCGGATAGTGGATCGCGGTGTTGCCGAAATCCAACGGGTTGGAAGTGGCGTCCCAAACGAGTTGCGCCGGACGCGCCCCAACACCCACGACTTCAAATGAGTTGGTCGCGGTGGCGATGCCCCCCCGAATGTAGGTCAACGCCACCGAAGCCTGGTAGTTCTGTTCGGCAATGGGCGCAAAACGCACTTTGAAAGTGCAATCGTTGCGTACGGGCGACGCACAGGTTCCACCCCCGGGAAATCCACTCGGGTAAGAAAACCCAGCCGGTAATGGCGGGGGAGTAATGGTCGCGGGATCCGAACCAAAATAGCGAATGGTAAACGTGGTATCGAAAACTTGGCTGAGGATCCGGCGGCCGAAATCAAATCGCACGGGCTCCACGCGCAAAGTCGGCAAAGTCGTGCCCGTCCCGACGAGCGCCATTTGGACCACGCGATTCGCCGCTCCATCGTGGTAGGTCACTTCGATTCGGCCCGGGTAGGTCGTCGCATCCGTCGGCGTGAAGCGGACGGTAAACAAGCACTCCGCTCCGGGGTTCAGTGACGCCCCTTGGCAAGCGTTCGGCACACCCGAGGGAAACGTATAGACCGCGGGTGATGGAGTGAGTTGAATCTGCGTCGCCGCCGCGCTGCCGGCGGCTCCGCCGTGCCGGAGGCGGAAGATCAGATCCTTCGAATCGCGCACGGCAATCGTGCCGAAATCGGAGGCTTGGGTGGCGAACAGTCCAAGGTCCGCCGGGCTCTTGCCGGTGCCGGTGACTTTGAAAGCGGCTTGGGCTTGGCTCTGGCCATTGTAGTAGTTCAGGGCGAAGTTCGCATTGGCGGCGCCACTCGCGGAAGGGGCAAACGCGACTTCCACCGTGCAATCACCGGTAATGGTATCCGCGCACGTTCCGCCAATCCGGCGGAAGGCACCGGAGGCGAAGGGGGCCAGGGAAGCTTGGGTGGCCGGCAACGTGCCTTCACGGCGCACATTGAAAACTTTCGCGGCCTGACTGCCGTTCACCAACGTTCCGAAGTCACAGCTGTCCGCGGGCAGTAATTCCGCGCCGCTCTTGCAGCCGGCTTGGGTGACGACCAAACGCGCGGGTACGACATCCGGAGCCACCGTCGCTTTGACTCTTAGCTTACTGGTCACCGGCGCATCGCCGTTGTTGTACAAAAGGGTCGCAAAACCGTTGTGAACGCCTTCGGTGGTGGCATTCAGTTTCACCACCACCGCGCAGGAAGTGTTGATATCGCGACCCTGGCAGTCAATCGACTCAAAGGAAAAGAGGTTACTGCCCTGAAAAGCTTCGCCGAGGTTGCGCGGCGTGAACTCTACGGAACTCGCCACCCAGTTACCGGCGTACAAAACAATGAATCGGCGCAGAACCGTCGTGTCCTTGCCGATGACACCGAAATCGTAAACATCTTCCAGCGCATCGATTCCATCCGCGGAAAAATCCAGGCTCGCGTTGTTGATCCCCTCGCCGGTGAGGCGCAGCTGCGTAGATACCGCGGCCTTCAGCGAATCGGCTTCCACATACTCAATATTCCAATCCAATCGGTGTTGCGCGACTTCCAGGGGACGAAAGGTGATCGCAAACTGGCAGGATTGGCCGGGTTCCAAGAAATCGGTGGGGCAGTTTCCATCGAGTCCGGGGAAGGGCAAGCCACGTTTGAATTGGAAGGGGGCCGGCGCCGCATCGATGTGGGTGATACGGGCCTTCAGGGTACCGGTGTTTTTCAGCGTGAATAGGCGATGGGTATTCGAGGAAACCGAACGGCGCCCGAACTTCAGCTCACGCGGCGTGATTTCCAAATTCGCGTTCTGCGCGGTGTAAAAAATGGAATGGATCGGTACTTCCGCCGAACAACTCGTCAAGAGCGCGGCACAAACCCCGAGAAACAGTTTTCGATGCAACAAAGTCGTCATAATTTCAGAGTGGATTCGCCTTCAATAGTTACGAAACGCGTGCCATCCCCGGGAGGCGTGCCGATCCCACCGGCGAAATGCTGGAAATGCGGTCGCTATTTCAATCGACTGCCTAAAGTTTGGGCGTTTCGGCCGAGGATTGTCCCCTGTCGAGAGTTTGGTCAGCGGAATTTGAACAGGCACGTTCCTGAAGGAATCCGAGACGTTAGAGTGTCGGATTTTCGACAGTGGGAGGAAAATGGGCGTCGCGGGAAACAAGGGATGGAAAATCAATCGGTTGACCAGAAGTCGGGCCCGGGGGCGTCAAGAAAATAGGCGGCGGCTTTTTCTCGAACTGCCTTTCAAATTCGCGGCTTACCCTCTAGAACCACGTCATGACGAGTGATGATCTGCGGCGAAAAGCGTCGCAAGTGCGTTTGGTGCTCACCGATTGCGACGGAGTTTTAACCGATGGGGGGGTGTATTATTCCGAGCGGGGCGAGGAAATGAAACGCTTCCACATGCGCGATGGAATGGGCGTGAAACTATTGCGCACGTACGGAGTGGAAACGGCGATCGTGACTGGCGAGACCTCGCCATCGGTCATCCGCCGCGCGGAAAAACTGGGAATCGAAGACTTGCACCTCGGGGTACGCGACAAGTTGCCGCTCGTCGAAAAAATTCTCGCGGAGAAGAAAATCGATTGGTCGGCGGTGGCCTATATCGGCGACGATGTGAATGATTTGGCCGTGCTGCAGAAGGCGGGTTTTTCGGCTTGTCCGTCTGACGGGGTGGAGGACGTGAAAGAGATTGTGAATGTCGTCTTACAAAACCGCGGGGGGAACGGCGCTTTCCGGGAATTCGCGGAAATGATCATGAAACAATCGCCATTGGCTCGACCGACAACGCTTCCGTAAGGCGCGCCGCATAGGCCTCGTCCGGGATTTCAATCGCCCCCAGACTTTTCAGATGCGGCGTCAAAAATTGCACCTCAAAAAGGCGATAGCCACATTCCTGGAGCCGGTTCACCAAGTGAAACAGCGCCACTTTCGAAGCGTCGGTTTCGCGGTGAAACATGCTCTCGGCGAAGAAGGCGCCATTGAGCGCCACCCCGTAGGCTCCGCCGACGAGCTTTTCGCCGCGTCGGATCTCGACCGAATGCGCTTTTCCCGCCCGGTGCAAGGCGCCGTAGGCATCAAGAAACTCTTCCGAGATCCACGTCCCTTCGGGGCGATCCGCGCACGCCCGCATTACCTCGTCAAAGGCTTGGTTGAAGGTGCAGGTAAATCCCCCTTTGCGGAGAGTTTTGGACAAGCTCCTGGAACGGTGGAATCCGTCGATAGGAAGAATGGCGCGTGGATCCGGCCGGTACCAGTTGGTTTCGCCCGTGTCGGGATCGGACATGGGGAAGTAGCCATTGCGGTAGGCAAACTCCAAAACGCGGGGGGTAAGCGGGACGGGTTTCACTCAAGTCTCCGCGAGCGTTTCCAAAAGCGGCCGGGCGAGCGCGGTCTTGTCCGCGGGTCCCAAATGCACTGTTTCTTCTCCTTCGCGTAAAACCCAAATCTCGTTTTGGTGGGCATCCGGTCCGATGCCGGGCGAGACGGGGTTGGCCACGATCGCATCGGCGTGCTTGCGACGCATCTTCATCAACGCCCGCGCTTGGATCTCGGACGGCGTTCCGGCTTCGGCGGCAAAGGCAATCAGCCGCTGGCCGACTTTTTTCACGCCGCCCGCCCACGCCGCAAAGTCGGGTACCGGTCGAATGGGTAGAGTCAGGGTTTCGCCGAGCGCTTCGCGCGCGATTTTTCCTGACTGGGCGATCACTTCGAAATCCAAAACCGCGGCCAGGGAAAAAAAGTCATCGAATCGGGGCCAGAGATCCCGCAAGTGCTTTTCGTAGTCCGCCGGTGACGTGTAGGGCGTAGTTTCGAACTCGCGAAACGCGGCGGCCATATCGGCGGCGACGGGGCCTAAGAGAATATGGGGACGGGCGCCCAAGCGCGCCGCCTCCCGCGCGATCGCCAGCCCGAATTTGCCCGAGGAGCGATTCTGCACGTAGCGGACCGAGTCGATTTCGGTCCGCATCGGTCCGACCGAGATCAAAAGCCGTCGATTGTTGTAAAAACCGGTCATCGGGCTCGCAGAGTAGTCGGCTTGAACAAAACGGGCAATGTTCGCTTGCCGAGGCGAGTTTTGTTAGAATAGGTAGACAGCTTACCGAAGATGAAAAGAAAGCAAATTCGATGGGATAGGCGCTCGGCTCTGGGCGTCGCCGCTTGGTCGGTGATGGCGGTGCTGTTTGTGCGCTTGGCGTGGCGCACGCCTCCGGCTAAAGACACATCGCCTCGCGTCAGCAAGGACAAGGTCGCGGAAAGTGTCGGGCCGAGCTTGAAGTCGAACCTTTTCCCCACGGAAATCGAAGTCGAGTTCACCGGTCAACCGGTCAAGGCCCTGGCGCGCTACACCCTCAATCCCGTTCACCAGGGGAAAATTGAAAAGCTGCTCAGCCAGTACCGACCCGACTACGGCGCGTTTGTCGCGCTCGACGCCGCCACCGGCCGAGTACTGGTGATGGCCAGCTACACCCGCTCGGGAACCGATGGCCAAAACTTGGCCCTGCGGGCTTCGTTTCCTGCGGCGTCGGTCTTCAAGATTGTGACCGCGGCGGCGGCCCTCGATCAGGGGGTTTTGAGCGCCGATACGATCATCCCCTTCAACGGCGCCAACCACACGCTTTATCGACGCAACGTCACGGACCAACGACTCAACCGTTGGACACGCCAGATCACGTTGAGGGATGCGTTTGCCAAATCCGTAAACACGGTTTTTGGAAAAATCGGAATGTACGTTTTGGAACCGCTTCAGCTTCAGGATTACGCCGAGCGCTTTCAGTTTAATAAGACGATTTCCGCCGACCTACCCGTCGAGCAAGGCCAACTCCATCTTCCCGGCACGGAGCCGTGGGGCTTTGCCGAATTGGCTTCCGGGTTCAATCGCCTTTCTTCGATGAGTCCGTTGCAAGGGGCGTTGATCGCGAGCGCCGTCGCCAATGATGGCGTGATGATGGAGCCGTTTGTCGTCGAAGGCCTCTCGCTCCCGCAAGGGGATATCTTGTACACGGCGAACCCGTCGCCCACGTCGGTGACGATGAAGGCGGAAACCGCCGCGGAGCTTCGGACGCTCATGCGCGAAACCGTCGTCACCGGCACTTCGCGTGCGGCTTTCCGCACCTTGTTGCGCAAACCGGCCTACCGGGAACTCGAGATCGGCGGAAAGACCGGCTCGCTTCGGGGGCACGCGCCGAAGGGCAAATGCGATTGGTTTGTGGGTTACGCCCGCTCCCCCGAAGACCGAATCGCGATTGCCGCGCTCACGGTCAATGAAGATAAGTGGCGGGTGAAGGCCTCCTACCTTGCCCGCGTCTTTGTCGAAGAGTACTTTAAGCGCCGTTGATGGCGCTCCCCTACGGCATACACTGGTTCCGACGCGATTTGCGGATCGCGGGCAATCCGGCTCTCGCCGACAATTGGAAAAAACACGACGGCCGCGTGGTCGGTTTTTTTTGCTTTGATCCCATCTTTCTCGCTCGTCCCGATTTCTCCCGCGATCGCTTCCGCTTCTTTCTCGACACCTTGCTGGCGTTACGTGACGAGTTGCGATCGGTCGGATCGGATCTTCTGGTGGTGGATCAAGGGCCGGATTCGGCTTTCAAAAGCCTCTTCCCCGCGCTGGCCCACCGACCGGCGATGGTCAGCTTCAATCGAGATTACGAACCGTTTGCGCGGGCGCGCGATGCGCGCATCACCGAGCTTTTGCGGGGTCTTGAAACCGAGGTCTGGACGCGCTCCGATCACCTATTGATCGAGCCTACGGAGATCGAAAAGGCGGATAAGCCCTACCAGGTTTATTCCCCGTTTCAACGCAAATGGTTGGAGGTCTTTTCGAGCTCACCGGTCCAGGAGCGGGTGGGGGCGCAAAAGGCCGGATTGGATTACCTGGCGGCGCGAGCGGCGGGGAAAACGCCAAAGATTTTTGGGTTGGATTGGGCGGCATTGGGGGGGAGGGCAAGCGCCCCTGGAAGATCGCCTGGATGCGGTGAGTGCGGGGATTCAGGCGCGAGTGCCGACGCCCAAGGCGGGATCGTTGGCCGCCTGGGGCGCCTTAGAATCGTTTCGGAGGCGGCTCGCCGATTATGGGGATGCCCGGGATATCCCGTCGACAAACGGCACCTCCCATTTCTCCATCTACTTCAAAAACGGGTCATTGACCGTCGCCCAGGTGATCGCGGCGTTGGGGCTGAAGGCCTTTGCGCGCGGCGCCGGGGGTGGGCCGGCGAAATTTCTGAGCGAACTGATTTGGCGGGAGTTCTACTACTGCATTCTGTTTCATTTTCCCCGGGTGGAGACGACGGCATTCTTAGAAAAATACGCCGACTTAAAATGGGAGAATCGGGAAGACTGGTTTGCGGCTTGGTGCGAGGGCCGCACCGGATTTCCCATTGTGGATGCGGGGATGCGGCAGCTCAATACCACCGGCTGGATGCACAACCGCGTGCGGATGATTGTCGCCTCGTTCCTAACCAAGGATCTCCTAATCGATTGGAAATGGGGCGAAAAGTATTTCATGGAGCGCCTTTTGGACGGGGACCTCGCTCCGAATAACGGAGGGTGGCAGTGGGCGGCTTCTACTGGGTGCGATCCGCAGCCCTATTTTCGCATCTTCAACCCGCACCTCCAGGAGAAGAAATTCGATCCGAAGGGCGAGTACGTGCTTCGGTATCTGCCCGAAGTGGATTCGGATCGCTACCCCCGGCCTATTGTCGATCACGCTGTGCAGCGGGAGAAAGCGCTCGCGCTTTACGCAAAAGCTCCTTAGAGTCGCGGCATGAGCGCAAATACCGAAGCTTGGATTGTTCTGGCCCACGGCAGTCGCGACCCGCATTGGGCCGCGTCGATTGAATCGATTCACCAACGCATTGCAAAAAAGAAACCGGGCGTGCGCTGCCGCCTGGCCTTCATGGAAATGATGAAGCCTTCATTGCTCGAGGCGCTGGATGATTTCATGACCGAGGGCAAGGTCACCCGCTTCCGTATTTTCCCACTCTTTCTCTCTGGCGGCGGCACCCACATGACGCGAGACATCCCGGCCCAAATCGAGGCCGCCCGTCAGCGCTTTCCCAGCGTGGAATTTATCTTAAATGGGGCGCTGGGGGAGGACGCTTCCGTGCAAGAGGCCATTGCGCATGCGGTGGTGCGATCGGCGGAATAACACCGACTCCCGCTTGAAGAGCACTTTCACTCCGGCGCCGGAGTGAATCTGTCCGTCACGTGACGGATCCCCTTTACTATCGGCGCCGGAGTAGAACAGCGGAGGCTGCTGCAACGTGTCGTATAACAGAGTCGCCGTGGCAAATCACCGAGAACTTGGGTTCACCTTGGGCAGTCAGTTTCAGTTGGCCGCAGAGACATTGAGCAGTCCGAGCTTTCATTGGTAGCAGCTAAGCAGAGCGGTAGAGACTCGTCCACCGAGGAACGAATAGGATTGCTCTGCGCTACCCGGAACCTGTTCGGGGAAATGCTGGCCGGAAACCCCGAGCGGCCCGGAAGATCTCAACCATGTTAAAGTCGGTAGGGGAGGGATACTTTGAAAAGCTTGCACTTTTGGATTCTGGTATTGAGTTTTTCGGTTTTAGGCACGACCTGCCAGCGTGCGGCCACCGATTGCAATCTCACGAGTATCCTTTGTTCCTGCGATCGCACCGACGTGGGAAGCCATCCCGACTGTCGGGACTATGATTTCATGTCGCCGGAAACGGCGGAGGAACAGTGTAAATCCGATAGCGGTGTCTTTAGCGAAACGGCTTTGTGTCCCACCGCGACGCGAGTCGGAACCTGCAAGTTCACGGTGGGATCGCAAATCACCTACCAGCGCTACTATCTCGCCGACGTGGCGGATGCGGCCGCCGGGGCGGCGACCTGTGCCTACTTCAAAGCCAACTGCTTTGTGATCAGCGGCGGGGCTTTATGCGACGCCGTGTGGACGGAGGGTTGAGTCGTTACTTCAAGTAAGCTTTGGCTTGGTTGAGATCGCGATCTCGAGCCGCAGTATCCCATCCCAATTCCTCGGAAAGAATGTCTTGAACGCGGGGAAGCGCTTGGAGTGTTGCCCGACGATCTAGAAAGGCAAGTCGCAGGCGACGGGCCAGCACGTCGATCGAAGTCCGCGCACTTTCAAAGCGGGCGGCGTAACGCACTTCCGCTTCGAGGTACGGTTGTCCGGCGACGAGTGAAGCATCTCCTTCCTTAGCCGCGATTTCGGCGACCTTGGTCGAGCGGTCTCCGTAGGCGCGATTGAGGTATTTGCAGACGCCCAAGTCCCATTGGTAGCGATCGCGCAAGTCATCGGCATTTTGGATCGCGTAGTTGGCGCCGCCGGCGAGAAAAATCGTTTCGGTGCGACTCGGGCCGGTGGGCTTGAGATCGCCGACTTTGATGGCTTCATCGACCGTATCAATCGCCATGCGGCGATAGGTCGTCCACTTTCCACCGACGATAGTGACCAGACCACTCGAAGAGACTTCCACGTGGTGTTCGCGCGAGAGATTCGCGGTGGATTTTGACGCTGAACTTTGCACCAGGGGCCGTAACCCACACCACGTGGACAGAATATCTTTTTCGGTGACCTGGATCGCAAAATACTGGCTGAGTTGGCGCAAAATGTACGCGACATCTTCATGGCTGGCCCGCGGGTGGGTCTCGACTTTCGCCGGATTGTCCGTCGTGCCCACCAAAGTGTGACCGAGCCAGGGTAATAAAAAGAGCACCCGATCGTCTTCGGTCTTAGGAATCAGCAGCGCCATTTCCGGCGCGGAGAAGCGGCGATCGAGAATGATGTGGGTGCCGCTACTGGCTTTGAGCAAGTCGGGCGCTTCGGGATCATCGAGGTGGCGGACAAAATCGGCCAAGGGTCCAGTGGCATTGACGACGACACTGGCGCGGATAGCGAATGAGGTGCCGGTGAGTTTATCCTCAACCGTCACGCCCGTAACCTTTTCGGCCTGCTTGGTGAGGCCTTTTACCGCCACGTGGTTCACACACGCCGCGCCCAGTTCCGACGCGCGCAATAAAATCGACAAGTTCATCCGGGCATCATCGAACTGCCCGTCGGAATACACCACGCCACCCCGCAGTCCGTCCGCCTTGAGCATCGGGCAGGCATCCAGCGCTTCCCGGGCGGAGACGTAGCGGCTCGGCGGAGCATCGTGATCGCCGGCCAACCAGTCGTACATTTTCAGGCCGGCGTAATAGTACGGGACTTCGGTGCGGTGATAGAGGGGGGTGAGCAAAGGGATGTAACGCGCCAAGTGGGGGGCCAGGCGCAGAAGAATCGATCGCTCCTGAAGGGCCTCTTTGACCAGAGCGTACTGCCCCCGGTCCAAGTCGAGAACGGCCTTTTCCAGGTAGCGAACCCCCCCGTGAATCAGCTTAGTGCTGCGGCTCGAAGTGCCGGCGGCAAAGTCGTCTTGCTCCACCAACCCGACCGAAAGCCCTCGACTGATCGCGTCCAGCGCGACTCCCGCTCCGGTGGCGCCTCCGCCGACAACAAGCAGATCGAAAGGCTGTTTCTTTAAAGCGTCGAGCTGAGATTCGCGGTCCATAGCCCCTTTCCAAGGGTGTTTCCAAGCTGAGCGACTTGTGATTCTCTAAAAAAATCATGCAAGACAGCTTTAGCCAATGGGTTTCGGGAGAGGCGTATGACAACGGGGCTTTTGCCCGAAGGCACATCGGCCCCCCCGAGTCCGAAGTCAAGGCGATGCTGAAAGGCCTGGGTTTTGATTCGCTGGAAGCCTTTACCCGGTCGGTCGTTCCGCCCACGATCTACCACGAAAAGCCGTTGGATCTGCCGGCCCCAAAATCCGAGACGGATGCCTTGCTCGAGCTAAAGGGACTAGCGGCGAAGAACCGCCGCGCCAGGTCCTATCTGGGTATGGGCTATTCGGACTGTTTTACGCCCGGAGTGATCCAACGCAATATCTTGGAAAACCCGGGTTGGTACACCCAGTACACCCCGTACCAGGCGGAAATCGCGCAAGGGCGTCTTGAGGCGCTACTCAATTTTCAGACGATGGTGAGCGATCTGGCCGGTCTTCCGGTGGCCAATGCCTCCTTGCTCGACGAAGGCACGGCGGCGGGCGAGGCGATGGGGATGCTCTTCGCGTTGCGCGTGGACGGTGAAGCGAAGCGTTTCTTTGTGGCGCAGGACTGCCACCCACAAACCATGGCGGTCGTGAAAACGAAGGCGGAGCCGCTTGGTATCCAGATCGTGGTGGGCGATCCCGCAAAGGGCGCTCCCGGCGCCGGAACGTTCGGCGCTTTGCTTTCGTATCCTTCCACTCGAGGCACGGTAGCGGATTGGAGTGACTGGATTCACAAAGCCCACTCCGCCGAAGTGAAGGTCGCCGTCGTTGCCGATCTCTTGGCGCTTTGTCTTTTGAAGTCGCCCGGCGAAATGGGCGCCGATGTCGTCGTAGGAAACTCGCAACGTTTCGGTGTGCCGATGGGATTTGGCGGTCCGCACGCGGCGTTCTTAGCCACCCGCGAAGAATTCCAGCGCCGGTTGCCGGGCCGTATCGTCGGCGTTTCCAAAGATCGGGAAGGGCGCCCGGCCATTCGCCTGGCGCTGCAGACGCGCGAGCAGCATATCCGACGCGACAAGGCCACGAGTAATATCTGCACCGCCCAAGTGCTCCTCGCCGTGATGGCGGGAATGTATGCGGTTTACCACGGACCGGAAGGGTTGAAACGGATCGCCGCGCGCACGCATGCTTGGGCCATCCGGCTCGCCGAGGGCTTACGCAAGCTGGGCTTTACGGTCTCCGAGAGCCCCTTCTTCGATACGCTCTACTTGCCGGCCGCGGACAAACTCAAAGCCATTGCCACGGCGGCCGAGCAACGGGGAATGAATTTGCGCCGCTTTGAGGATGGAGCGCTGGGTATCGCGCTCGACGAAACGACGGACGGCGCGGCGGTCCAAGCTTTATTGGAAGTTTTTGGCGGAAAGGAAGTTCCGAAGCTCGGCACGAGCCCGGTGCCCACGGCATTGCACCGGACCTCGGTGATTCTTTCGCACCCGATTTTCAATTCCCACCATTCCGAAACGCAGATGCTGCGCTACATTCGGAAGCTCGAGAGCAAGGACCTCTCGCTCACCCATTCGATGATTCCTTTGGGTTCGTGCACGATGAAGCTGAATGCGACCGCGGAGTTGGTGCCGGTGACCTGGCCCGAGTTCAATGGTTTGCACCCGTTTGCGCCGAAGGAGCAGACCGCGGGCTACGGCGAGATGTGCGCGCAACTCGAGAAATGGTTGGCGGAGATCACCGGCTTTCAGGCCACGAGTCTTCAGCCGAATTCAGGTGCTCAGGGTGAGTACGCGGGCTTGCTCGTGATCCGTCGGTACCACCAGTCGAAAGGCCAGGGCGCTCGCAATGTTTGCTTGATTCCCGAAAGCGCCCACGGCACGAATCCGGCCAGCGCCGTTCTGGCCGGAATGCGCGTGGTGGCCGTGAAAAACGATCCGCAGGGCAATATCGACCTCGCTGACCTGCAAGCCAAAGCGGAAAAGCACGCCGCGGAATTGGCCGCTTTGATGGTGACTTACCCGTCGACTTACGGGGTTTTCGAGACGGAAATCCGCGCTATTTGCGATGTGGTCCACCGTCACGGCGGGCAGGTCTATATGGATGGCGCGAATATGAATGCGCAGGTCGGGCTCTGTCGGCCGGGTGACTACGGTCCGGATGTTTGCCATCTCAACCTGCACAAAACCTTTTGCATTCCGCATGGCGGCGGCGGGCCGGGTATGGGCCCGATCTGCGTCAAAAAACACCTCGCGGCCTTTTTGCCCGGTGACCCGTTAGATCCTAAAGCGCCGGGACCGGTGAGCAGTGCGGCTTGGGGGAGTGCCAGCATTCTTCCGATCTCTTGGATGTACATCCGGATGATGGGCGCCGATGGCTTGCGGCACGCCACGCAGATCGCGATCTTGAACGCGAACTACATGGCGCAAAAGCTCGAGAAGTATTTTCCCGTGCTCTATAAAGGCAAAACGGGACGAGTTGCGCACGAATGCATTCTCGATTTGCGCGGCCTCAAGAAAGAGGCCGGGGTTGAAGTCGAAGATGTGGCCAAACGCCTAATGGATTATGGCTTCCACGCGCCGACGGTATCGTGGCCGGTGGCGGGTACGGTGATGGTGGAGCCAACCGAGAGTGAGTCTTTGGCGGAGTTGGATCGTTTTATCGAGGCGATGGCCGGAATTCATTCCGAAGCCAAGCGCATCGCCGCCGGCGAATGGAGTCGCGAGGACAATCCGCTGGTGAATGCGCCGCATACGAGTGCGGAGCTCACCGCCGAGACGTGGACACACGTGTACTCGCGCGAAACCGCCGTGTTCCCGGCGCCGCAAGTGAAGGAACGCAAGTTTTGGCCGTCCGTGGGTCGGATTGACAATGTTTGGGGCGATCGGAATCTTTTCTGTAGTTGCCCTCCGGTTGGGGAAATGAGTGAGACGAGTACTTAGTGGGTTAGTGCTTTTAACATCTTTTGGGGGTTGGGCTTCGATGGTGGAATACCGTCCGAGCTGCGCTGACTACCTCCGATTGCATTTTGGCTTTAGCTATTTCGAAAAGGGGCCGCGCTGGAATAGCGTCACGCTCCGAGAGTCGGATGTCGGCATGGATTCTTACCGCGCGCGTTGGATCGCGGAGCAAATTCGCGCGCAAACGGACGGATACCTTTGGGCGGAGGCGAAGCGGGAGCTCTTACCGCTGATTGAGGCCGATGATTCTTGGCTCGCCGACTTCGAGCGGGCGAAGGAGTACTTCAACTACGGATACACCTTCCAACGTTGGGCGGAGTGGGCGGATGCGCGTCTGCCCGACGGTGGGAATATTTTGCACATCGGTGGCGGCACAGGAATGATGGCCGGCTATCTCGCCGTTCGTGCGCCAAAACGGCGTTTGGTCATTTCGGGAAATCATTGGGCGGAGTTCGTGGGGTTGCCTCGCCTGCGCGCCATTATGCGCGATCGCTACGGGAGCGAAGACAATGTTCCGATTTTCCTGAATCGAAATTTCGGGAGCTTTCCCGTGAAAAAGAGTTTTTACCGGGGTATGTTAACCACCCACTCCTACTTCGCGTTGGGGGCGGGGCTTCAATCAACCTTTTTCCAGAAAGCCGCGGAGGGTTTGGTGCCAGGCGGTAAGCTCGTCATGATCGAGCCGGTGGTGGAAAGCGAGATGCGCCGAAGTATTTGGTATACGCGTCAGGTAGGGGAAGGGGCCGAAGCGGGAGCGCCGCAGGATGAATTCGAGTTGGCCTTTTACACGTTCATTTACTATGGCGCCTTGACGCGTTTGTCCGGCGGTGGCGGCAAGCGTCCGGAGCTACCGGTCGCGCGGATGAACGAGATCCGCGAGCGCTCACGGGCGGCGGGGCTTCATCTCGTGGAAGAGACGGAGTGCCACGACGGGGTTTCGATGCGTTTAGTGTTTCAAAAACCCTTGAAAAAACAATAATTTCGGCTGCCTAGCGAGTGCGGTTCGTGGGGTTTTGGGGGCTAAGTATTCCCCCGGGAATTCACGATAAGTAGGTATGTCCGTCACTCCCATGCAACTGCCCCTCTTGGTCGCCAAAGAAGTCACCAAACGCTATCGCATGGAAGGCGTTGAGGTCGAGGCGCTGCGGGGCGTGAGCTTGACCGTCGCCGTCGGGGAATTCATGGCCTTGGCCGGGACTTCCGGCAGTGGGAAAACGACGCTGCTCAATCTCATCGGCGCCATCGACAAACCCTCCAGCGGGGAAATTATTTTAGATGGCATTCCTTTACGGATGTTGACCAACGATGACCTGGCCCGTTTTCGCTGCAAGAAGCTGGGGTTCGTCTTTCAAACCTTCAATCTCATCCCCACTTTGAACACGCTCGAAAACGTCGAGTACCCGTTGCTGCTTCTGGGAATGGGGAAGGACCAACGCCGGCGCCTCGCGACCGAAGCGCTCGAACAAGTGGGACTGGGCAAGAAGTTGAAAAACAAGCCGGGGGAACTCTCCGGCGGGCAGCGACAGCGTGTGGCCATTGCCCGGGCGATGGTGAAAAAGCCGCGCCTAATCTTGGCGGATGAACCCACGGCGAATCTCGATCGCAAGACGGCGGTGGAGATCCTGGATCTGATGCAGAAGCTCAATCAGGAAATGCAGACGACATTTATTTTCTCCACTCACGACAATATGATTTTGAGCCGCGCCCACCGTGTTTTCTACCTTACGGATGGAGCCCAGGCCGAAGCTCCCCTATCGTTCGCCACCAGTGAGTTGAAGCGATGCGCTTAAAAATCGCTTTCCGAAATGTACTGCGCAATAAACGGCGGACGCTGTTGAACGTCTTCATGATCGCCGGCGGGGTCTCGGCACTGATCGTTTTCAATAGTTTCGTCCTAAGCGTGATCAACGGTCTGCGCGACGTGACAATCAAAACCCAGACGGGGCATCTTCAAGTCGCGACACCGGGTTATTGGAGTAAGACGGCGCGTACTCCTAAGGATGCCTTGCTCAATGACTACACCAAGATCCAAAAGCGCATTGCTAAACACCCCCGCGTGAAGAGCGCCTCGGGACGTCTTACCTTTTTTGGTTTGATCAGTCGCGGGGACCAATCGACCAGCGCGCAGGGGATGAGTTTCGACCCGCAGGTCGACGGGAGTCTCGGGCGCTCCTATCAATTTGTTTCGGGGCGCGGTTTCAAATCCTCCAATGCCTTTGAGCTGGCGATTGGGAGTGGGCTCGCCGCCAATCTCGGTACCAAGGTCGGCGATCGCGTGACGATCCTCGCCAATACTTACGATGGGGTCGTGAACGCGCTCGATATGGAAGTGGTGGGGATTTTCACCACGTCCGTGTCATCGATCGACGATCGCACTTTTATTCTGCCGCTGAAAATGGCGCAGAAACTCTTAGACACGCAGCGGGTCGAAAAAATCGTCGTTAATTTGAAGGACACGGAAGAAACGGATGAGGTATTGGCTTACCTGGAGAAAGACCTCGGGCGTTCCATGGTGGTCAAGCCTTGGTATGAGATTGCGCGCCTCTATACTCAGGTGGCCGAATTCAATCGGGTGCAGAACCTCGTTTTGGAAGTGATTATTCTTTCGCTCATCTTGCTCGGGATCCTCAATACGATCGGGATGTCAGTTTTTGAACGCACCGGTGAGATCGGGACGGTCGCCGCCCTCGGAGAACGGGGTTCGACGATTGTGGCGCAGTTTGTCCTCGAAGGCGCGATTCTGGGTTTCTTGGGGTCTTTGGCCGGAGTGAGCGGTGGTGCGATCTTGACCCAAGTGATCAATGCGATGGAGATCCATTTGGTGATGCCGGGGGCCAGTCAGCCGCTCGTCGTCAATCTCGGGTTCTACTTCCGAGCGTTTTTCGACGCGGCTCTGCTTTCCATCCTGGCCGGTACGCTGGCCGCCATTGTTCCCGCCATCCGCGCCTCGCGGATGAATATTGCCAATGCGCTTCGCCACAATATCTGACGATTAAATCAAACTATCGCATTTGCCGGACGCCCGATTTGAAATACAATAGTTCCTTTTGGAAACCCCAAAGGAGCTCGTTTGAAACAGTTTATCGTCGCTACTTTCTTCCTCGTCGGGGTCGGATTTCCCCAAAACGGTTTTGCCGAAAGCAAGGGTTCGACCACGGGGACTCCCGCATCTAAAGGCGCACCGACGACTCCACCCGCGTCGGAAGGGCCGGCGGATATCCAACCCCAGGGCGATTACTACGGGGTGCGCAATCCCGTTCTCGGCGATTTCAGTTTTGGTCCGTCGGTCACGTTGGTGGCCTTTCCGGTGCCCTTTAAGGCCGGTTTGGAAACCAAGTACCGGGATATTTTCGGCCTGGCCTTCGACTACGGTTTTTTCCCGACATTGACCTTTAGCAACGTTTCGGTGGGCTATAGCAGCTGGAACGTGACCGGAAAGTGGTATCCCTTTAACCGCGCTATGTACATCGGCGTGGGGATCGGACAGCAGTCCTTCGACGGTAGCCAAACGCAAACGGTCAGCGCCCAATCTTTGACCGTGACGGTGACGGTCAACACGACGTTTATCAATCCGCATTTGGGCTGGCGCTTTATTTCCAATTCCGGATTCTTCTACGGAATGGAGCTCGGGGTGCAGGTGCCGCTTTCCCATTCGGCGACGGTCACCACCGACAACGCGGCGTTAAATGGTTCGCCGGAGAAGGCGCAGATGGAGGCGGACGTCGACGCCAAGGCGAAGACCTTTGCTCGGACGCCGTTGCCGTTGCTCACGATCGTGCAGATTGGTTGGATGTTTTAAAGGCGATACTGAACGCCGACCAGAAGCTGAATGCCGCGCGTGTAGAACGAGTCATTCGTCGTATCAATATCCACCACTCCGATATGGTGGCGCAGGTGGGTCATGACGGAAAATTCCGGATTGACCGTGTATTCCACCCCTCCGCCCAAAACGATGTTCACGTCGGTGGGTTTGAAGCGTTCGGCGAGACTTAAGTCGACGAGACCCAAAACTTCGACTTCGCGATTTAGCGCGATGGCGCCCGTGGGTCCAGCGGCAAAGAAGACCTTCCAGCGCGGGCCGGCGAGCATTAGCTTCGCTTTGAGCAGCAAGCCCGCTTCCAGATAGTTCAGGCGCACGCTCCCCGGAACCGCAACCCCCATCACATTGGCAAGCTGAGTTTGGACGCCGCGTTGCACATAGCCCAATTCGGGGCAGAGATAAAAAGTGTCGTTGAGCTTCTTTTCAAACATGATCGAGATGGCCATCGCATTGCGCGTGGCACCTTCTTTAATGGGTTCGGCTTTGCCGAAACCGGCATTGAGGCCCGTGGCGAGTTGAACACCGAGTCCGGTGAAGTGTCTCCGGAAACCGGCGCGGACGGGCGGCGGGGGGCCACCGCCCGAAAGCTCGTTAGTGACATAGGCCACGCGGCGTTGGCGACCGCCCCGGTACGCGCTGCGAACCGGTTGGCGCTGGAGTGCGGCCTGCCGTTGACCGCCCGTGAAAACCATTACCGTGCGGGAGGTTCGAGACGTTTCCGCATAGGCGGAAGTCTCAAACATCCCGATCAAAACGGCTAGAATGGACCAGAAGCGAATCAATTGCCACCCAGTCGGAAGCAAGCGCCCACCGTCCCACCCTGAGGGTTGGTCGGCACGCCGCCCGTTAAGGTGCAGCTTTGAATTTCGCGGATTCCGGCGCCACGATCGATTTTCGCCAGCAGCGCTACGCCTAAGCCCGAAGTCCCGTCGAAGGCATTGATCCGCGTGCTGACCTGAAAGACGTTCGGCTTGATCGTGAGTAGCGCCGCTCCGTTCGTGGTCATATTCGCGAGCATGGGAATATTTTTGAGGCCAATGCGACCGTTCAAGAAGACCAGATTCACCAAGACATCGGTCGTGCTACCGCCCAGCTTCACATCCGCACCCAGTTCAATGCGGTCGATGAACTTGAGGCCAACGACATCGAGATCAATGGCGGTGCGCAACGGGAAGAGCTTCAAGTCGACTGCGCCTTTGAGCTTGCAGTTGTCGGCCGCGCCGAACTCAATACCCACGCCGATCGCTACGATCTTAAATTTCGGCTTACAGCTAGTAGCCGCTGCGGCGCGACTGCGCACCTCACTCTGTTCAAATTCAGAAGAGAGCGCCGAGAAAATGGCATTTTGAATTTCAGTGGTGACCAGGCGCAATTCGTCCTGGACTTCCGGATTGGCCAAGGCGGAATCGCCGAGGTGCTGGGTCATGGATTGTTGAAAGAGATCGGATTGGTCCGTTTCCAGTTCGCTCGTGCGACCGCAAGAAACCAAGGCCGCGGTCGTGGCCCCGAGGCAAAAAAGAGCCCATAGTGAAAGCTTCATGGGATATCCCTCCTGGATATTTGGTTTTCGACTTGGAGAGACACCCACGCCGGGCTTTAGTGTGAAATCCGAGGTGGTGGCCTTCGATGTACTTCCCTATTAAGCCCGAGGGGCGGGGAGGGAAATTGTGGCGACTGTGAAGAGATTCACATGATTGGGAAAAGTATCAAAAAGTACGTGGCACCTTTTGATACTCAAGTGCCGCCAAAGTATCCGCGTAGCTGCAAAAAGGCGCGGCTGGCGTTTCGGAAATTTCCGAAGACGCCGTTGGTTCCCCCTTCGAAGAGGTACGCACCGAGCGTGGCTTCAAGGCGGTTGGAGACTGGCACCATATAACTGAGTTGGATTAGACTGCTGCCATCGGAGATGGCGTAGTTAGTAATGAGATTGACCTCGTGGTTGTGAAAGACGGTCCCGCCCAGAACAATTCCCAAATTGGTGGTGTTCTTGGGCGCCAGCGCGCCCGGAATACTCTTAAAATAACTGTCGTGCGAGAGTTGGAAGGTGAGGCGCCAATCGCGCCATTGCGTGTAGTCGAAACCCAGGACGCCCACCATTTCGTCGCTCAGCGCGGAATAGAAACTCAAGGCCGGATTGATGAGGTCGGGGTAGTACGCGTCGACCGCGCGATTGCGGGTATAGAGCAGCTCGAAGCGCGCTACCCAAGTTTGCAGATCTTTGGTGCCGGTGAGACCGAGACTCGAGATCGGTTCGTGCACGCCGCGCACATTGATGTCGGCGCCGGCGAAAGCAGGTCGGTAGCTGGGGCGACGATCGAAGTAGTGCAGGTAAAAAAGCGCGAGATCCCAGCCGCCCAGCATCGCGGTTCCCCGTAAGCCGAATTCTCCGTTGCTGAGCGTGAGGGGTTTGGTGCGATCGTCGGTAATGGTGACATTGGTTCCCGCGGGAAAGTACCGACCAATCGGTATCGCGAAGTCACTTCCTTGGGCCGGCGTCATATTGAAATAGGGCTTGGGAATGTACAGGAACTGAAACGAGTAATTGCCGGCGAAATAAACGAAATTTGCCATCGGCACGGTGATGCGTTGGGCGGTGAGATCGCCCCCCAGGCCATACTCGCGGGTATCCTTGGGGTTGACGATGTCGGAAAAGAAAAAACCAAAACTCTCGCCCCACACGACTTGTTGATTGCCCAGCCGAAACTGGATCCCATTGCCCTTGTACTGGAGATAAAGATCGCGGATGACGAATTCTTGCGATTCCGCCCCGCGAATCGGGGCGTTGTAGCGGTTATTCACCCCGAAAGTGGACTCGGCGTAGGCGCGGCCCCCGAGGACGGCACTCCAGTTGTCGCCCTTGATCGTTTGTTCGGCATCGACGGTGTGGCGGTGCATCGCTTGATCGCGCGGGTTGTTCAAATGGATCGCGGCTCGCGAAGTGAAACGAATGGAATAGGCGAGATCGAATGGATCGCGGCCCGCGTGGGCGACGGCGGTCGTCAGCAGGGACGTCGCGAGGACGAGCCTACTGCAACGATTCCTTGGTAAAGAAGCTCTCATCCAGCTTTTCCCGCTTGTATTGGGAGTAACTCAAATGCGACTGCTTGTTTGGGGCGAGCGCGTCCTGAATCACGACTTTGGACGCGCGGGGAAGGCCGAGCGCCGGCTTGAAATCGGAATAAACGCTGGTCTTAAGCAGCTTGCCCGAGATGGCATAAAAATTTGCTTTTAGGGGTTGGTGATTTTTCTGATCCACCCAGAGTTGTACCCGCCGGTAAGTGACGGTGTCATTCTTCGCTTGCAGATCTAAAACGTAATACGGTTTCCCATTTACGGTTTCGGTAGTGCCGATCTTGGCGCCGTAGTCATCGAAAAAGCGGGTGCGGGCGATATCACCGTTGGCGACCTCGCCGGTAAGTCGCTGCTGAAGGCTTATGCGGGTGGGCCGTTTTACCGACGGCAGATACAGCCAGAGGTCCTCACCGCGCAGAAGAATTTTGCGGCCCTTTAGTCGGGTGGGTTGTTCGGTTTCGATCAGGGCATACTGATCGCCCTTACAGAACACTTTATAGAGATTGGTGCGCAGGACTTTCGAACCATCGTAGTCCTTGATCTTCACGAAGAAAGAAAAGTCCCCATCCGGCGCGCGCGCGTCGTCGGCGTGTTTCAAAATTTCCGCCGCTTTGGCGGGTTCCGTGGGCTTAGGCTTCGAGGACGGTTTCGATTTCGCGGCCGCCAGCGGCTCGACGAACACGATAGAAAGAAGCAGTGCAGCAACCCCCAATGTCCTCATGCGAAAAAGTTACCACGGCGACGCAGGTGTGGCTATCTCTTCGGCCGCGCCCCGCTAACAAAAAAAGGGGTGGGTTCGGAAAAATCCGAACCCACCCAACTAGCCACTACGGACAGGCCACCTCGGCGGAAGTGAAGGCCCCAAGCTGCGTCAGGATGCTGATCGCTTTTGCGCGCACCGCCTGAATATTGTCGACGGTTTTCTGCTTCGCACTGGCATCGAGCTTGAGGGCCACGGCCGCGTCGAGTTCCGCACCGCAAAGCCGATCCTGGAACTCCTCCAAGATGTACGTTTTGGCGAGCGACGCACTGACCGGCCGCCTCCCTTGCGCGAAGTTGGTCCAGGTTCCGGCGGTCGTCGCGGCACTGGAAGCATAGAGCCCCATGCCGGTGAGGGCGATGCCCAGCTCCCGATCCATATCGGCAATCGTCCACGCCGGAGCGGCGACGGAACCGCTATTTACCAAGCGATCGATGGAAAGGTCCAAGCGCTTTGCGAACCACCCGAACGGATCGGGAGTCGCGTCGTCGCGTGAGCATTCCGCCGACTGCTTGGGATTTTCGGCATCGGCGACATCGCCGTCGGTGCAGAAGAGATCCGTCTGCGTTGGCCGCTTGCCGGCGTAACCGTAGGCGATCGCCATCACATCGTAAGGACCGACGTGGTTGAGGTAGCGAAAACCCCGATTGAGATATTCCATGATCGATCGCGAGACGGCTCCGGTCGACTTCACGACCGCCGCCCCGAGGTTGCCCCGGAAGTTGTGGCGCAGCCCGAGATTGTGCCCGAGTTCGTGCGTCACCATATCGTGGAAGTATCCGGCCATGTACGTTTCGTAGGTGAAGCCCGCCGGCAGTTCTTCGAAGTCGTCCCGCTGGAACAAGGGATCGGCGTAGCCGGGGACTTGCGACGGGATGCGAAATGCCAACGTCCCGAGCGAAAGGCTTTGTTTGGCACCACCGAGCGACGACGCTTGCTGCGTCAACCGAGCGTTGGTTTGGCGGAGCAATTTCAGCGCCGCGACCTCTTCTCCCTGCGCCCGCAACCCCGCGACCTGCGCGCTGACCTTGAACCATTGCTGGTACAGTTCGACGATCTTCGGCCCTTGAATCAGCACATTGGCGCTCAGGATTTCGCCGGTGTGTTGATTGGCGATCGAGGGCCCGAGGCCGCCGTACCCGGCGATGTTGTCTTCATCCCACTCGAGGATGTTGTAACGCACATCGCCGGGAACGAGCAGCGCAAATCTGGGATCGGTTTTCTCCACGAATTCATAAGACAGCAGCTTTTTGCCGAGCAACGCGAAGAAATGGCCGTTCCATTCGTCGAACGCCGATTGAAAAGCCGCGCGGTGCTCCTTGGGCACGCCCTTAATGTAATAGCGAATGGTTCCCGAGTCCGTCCCGGCAATCCGCCGAGGGACGCGGAAGCGTTGGATAACCGATTGCTGCGCGCGTTCCGTCATGAAGTACCCGACGCCGGCCGTTTCCGGTCGCACCACGAAGGCGGGATCGAAAGTCGAAGCCAAACGCAGGTACCAACGCACGGTAAACACCGTATCGGGCACCGGCGCCACGGACACTACGATCGGTTCCATGGTCGTTTCCACGTCGAATACGAGGGTGGAGTACGAATAGTCGAACGCCTTGGTCAAATTTGTCTTGGTTTTTAACTTCGTGGCCGCACCTTTGGGATCCATCATCTGGACGAGGTTCAAGGCATTGCCCATCGGAGCGATGTCGAGTAACACAACTCCCTTCGCCGGGTCGACCGCTACCACGGGAAGGGTCATGAGCACTTGCTCATCGGTTCCTTCGCTGCACTTCTCGGTGCACCCCAGCAGCGCGAAAAGGTAGCTTCCCGATCCGTTGTCCGCCACGATCGGGCGGACGTGGATGGGCGGCAAGTCGGAGAGTTTCAATCCTCCGAGAAGCTCGCTTTTGGCGTCGCTGACTTTGGTAATGACGCCGCCGAACACGTAGTTTTCGCCCAGCAATCCGATCGGAAACCCGAGCATTAAGGTCGCCGGTGGCGGTGCCGCCGGCGCGGCCATCAGTCCGAGTCCCGGAAAGCGAGAGGAAATACGCACGAGCGCTTTTCGTCCGTCGGCGGAATCCGCCGCGAGCACGTTGCCGCGGGCGATTTGCTGGTCGACGCTCTGACTATCGACGATTTGAAACGATTGCGTTTCATCGCCGATCACCCGGTTCACCGGTCCCCCCGACGGTGTCACCCTCTGCGAGAAGAGTGGCTCTTCCACCGCAGCTTTTTGGCACCCTAAAACGGAAACAAACAAAACAATCCCTAAGTACTGCCCCCTTCGAAAACCCATTTATCCCCCATTCGTCGTTTACCCATGTCACTTCCCCGCCTTTATTCTAGAGCAAAACCGGTGCCGCGATACCGCCAATTAAACTCTGCGTGATCGGCTGAGAACGCGAAAGATTTACCGGCCAGTGGTGACATTGCGACTCTCGTGCTATGGGGATCTTCGTGTTGGTGTTGACCGATTTTAGGACGGCGAAGCCGAAGTGGGAGTCCCCGCAGCGCGCGCTGCTCGATTGGTGGCTCGAGGCGGCTTTGGTCGCGCGACAAACGCGCTACGGGACCTCGGCCGAGGGCGCGTCGGGGCGAGAGCGCGTCGCTCGCCTCATCGAGCGCAGTGCGGCTTTCCCTCCGGCGGTGGAGACGCGCGCTCACGAAGTCGGAGATTTCACCCATCGTCGCTGGGACGAAATGGAAATCTACCGTTTAAAGGATAACCCGCGGGGCGCGGGACTCTCCCGCCGCATGGAATTTCACGCGCAGTCTTCGTTGCGGGCGTTTCGCGAATTGTATTCGGATCCGGGCGCACTCGCTCCCGATGAAATCATCCACGTCAGCTGCACCGGTTACACGGCGCCGAGTCCGGCGCAGCTCTTTGTCGAATCACGCGGCTGGGGCCGGGGCACTCGCATCACGCCCGCCTACCACGGGGGGTGTCACTCAGTGGTTTCGGCCCTGCGCCAGGCCTGGGCGACGGCTTCAACCCTCCGGCATGCGGGGGTCGCGCACGCCGAAATCGATATCGTTCATACCGAAGTTTGCAGCGTGCACGCGAATCCGTTTGAGCCGACCGCCGAGCAGGCCGGCCTGCAGTCTCTCTTCGGTGATGGCTTTATCCGCTATGGCCTCCGCGAGTGGGACGGAAAAAGTCCGGCGTTCGCGGTGCGGGCGCTCGTGGAGGAAATCCTACCCAACACCACGCGAGAAATGCGCTGTGTTTTGGATCCCTACACCTTTCACCTGGAGATGAGTCGAAGTGTGGGGGAAACCGTGGCGGCGGCGGCCGATTCTCTTCTTGAAAAACTGGCGCGCAAGGGCGACGTCGATCGCACCGAATTCCGAGGGATGCCGTTCGCGCTCCATCCCGGCGGGCCGCGGCTGGTGGAAACGCTGCAGGACGTTTTGCGCCTAGAGAACGAGCAACTCGTACAAACCCGATCCATCCTCGCGCACCGGGGCAATATGGCTTCCGCGTCGCTGCCCCATATCTGGCAATGCTTGCTGCTGGATTTATCGGTCGCCCGCGGGACGCTGATTCCCAGTCTCAGCTTTGGGCCGGGTTTAACCCTCGCCGGAGTGCTTTTGGAAAAGGTCGGCTGAAAACCATCGCAAAAGCCGGTACATTAGAACGGCAATGTCATTGAAACCGTTCCACCTAGTCTGTGCGCTTCTGATTTCCTTCTCCGCCGGGGCGGAAGACGCGCCGCCGCCGTTGCCGGCGGAACCCGCGGCCGCGCCCCTGATGTACAAGGCGGTGGAACTCACGGTGGGGGCCGTGTCCCAGCGGTGGGCTCCTTCGTTCTCCTTCAACGCCTTTTACGGATTTGGTCGTAACCAGCGATTTCACATGGGCTTTGGGCTGCGGGCGAGCGCCTTCCTGGGTGGGAGTGGTTTGGCCTATACGACGGCCGATGCGGTCTTGATCCGTGACGGCAAGACGCAAACCCTTTCCTTGGATGCGGCGCGTACTTTCTCCGTCAATGCCGTCCTGCACTTTAAATACGAGATCGCCCCGCGGTGGGAATTGGGGATGAACGTGGATCTCATCGGCCTGGGGGTCGGCGGGCCGCAGATTGGAACCTATAAAGGCACTTCCCAGCAGGTGCGGCCGTCCGGGTTCAATTTGCTGCTCATTGGAAATTCCAACAAAGGGCAGTTGAATGCGGAGCTCTACGCGGCCTTTGCGATCGCACCCGATTGGTGGGTGCGCGCCGGCTATTCTCAAATGACTTCGGAGGTCAAGTCCGATGCGACGTTGGATTTCGGCAATCGCCGATTTCGGCTATCGAGTGATCTCTTCTTCTTGTCCGCTTCTTACCGGATCTAGTCGGCCTTGATTTCGAAGGTGGTCAACACACCGTAGTGATCGGAAAGGCGCAGTGGCAATTGTTTCAGGCCATACTTCGCTTGGTCGCTGGCCGGGATCGGATCTTTAAAGACGATCTCCGACGCGGTGGGTACCAAACCCGTCCCGTGTTCTGCGGGGCTCGCGAAAATGAAATCGATCCGCTGTCGCGGTTCTTCCGAGAACTCACCACTCGTTATGTAGGGATTGTCGCGCGTATCGAAGGTAGGGGAGACCTCATCCGAGTGATCGGGATGCATCGCCCAGTACGTGTCCACGAGGCCCAAGCCGGTTTTTGGATTGGTCACTAGATCGTAGTCGTAAGACATTTGTCCGGGGGGATCGAAATCCAAGCGCGGGACGTTGAAGTCCAGCGCGAGGATCACCGGGCTATCGGGCGAGCGGGTGCGCTGGATGAAATCGCGCAGCTCGCGCGTTTGCTGCATGCGCGCTTCGGCCTCACCTTTGACGTACGTCTTCTTTTTGACGTCGTAAGTGACGGCGCCCAAATGGCTGGAATAAAGATCCACCCAACCGAGCTTCGGTAACTTCACGCGGGTTTTGATCGCGCCCTTGGTGATCACCGGTTCGTCGGGACGCGTCCAACTTGAGAACTTTAGCTGCTGCACGTTTGCGTCGAGCGGGTATTTGGAGAAAACCATCAGGCCGTTGCCAAAGCCACGCACCATCGGGGTGGCCAAGCCGCCCACGCCCGTGAGGGTCGCTCCCAGGCCATCGCCGAAGAGGCGGCTCGCGTGCAAAATCAATTTGGCATAGCCCGATTGGCAACGATCGCGCAGGCGACGGTAGCCGTATTCGGTGGCCGCAATGGTTGCCAGCCCGGTGCCGGCGACGCCGATGGGGATGGCCATTTGCGATGTGCCGGAGGTGTTGTTCTGCGCGCTATAGGTGTAGCCCGCTTTCGCCATCGTTTCGATCAGTCGTTGTCGCACGGCGGGGTTCCAGGCTTCCTGGAAAACCACAACATCGGCTCCGGTCGCGCGGATTTGGTCTGGCATCAGCTTCACCCGATCGTCGATAGCTTTAGAAATATCCACGACCGGCGTGCGCACGCCCCACATATTAAAGGTCAGGACTTTGACCTGATCTTCCGCTTGGGCGCAGATACCGATGGCCATCGCCAAAAGTCCGATTTTAAGTGTGTTGATTGGCTTCATTTTCCGTATTCCAAAAGGATGCATTCCGGCCCAAACCGGTGCCTCGGGTTTTGCAAGCCTCGCGCCGGAGTCGGGCATCGGCGCGAGTCTCAGTCTGACCGGGCAATACGGTTCCTCGCCCGACACTGCGCCGGTTTCCGTCACTCAAGCGGAGGGTTCGTTGATCGGTTCCGCACGGTATTTCATAGACTTGGTGGCGGCCATTTTGCTAAGCCTCTGCCCGTGAAGCGGTTCGGGACATTCGTGTTTCTTGGCTTATTTCTGGCCACCCCCGTTTGGGCGGAAGTTCGGTTTACGGACTTCCAGTCATTGGTGGTGCATTCCTACGCGACCCAGGCCGAGTCGGGCACTGACCTAAAAATTGATGAGATTTTAGCCCTCGAGCGACGTATCGGGGGACCGGACCCGGCGGCGGAAGGCGATGAATGGGCGCGCATCAAGTACTTGCTTTCCCATTGGCGCGAAGAGACGCGTGCCTATCTGGTGCAACGGGCGGCGGGCCCACATTCGGAGGCGGCGCTTGACGCTTTGGAGCGACTCGGCGCGCTCATTCCCCAAGCTGATGTGGAAAAGCTAGCGGCGATGATGACCTGGGTGTCAGAAGAGAAAGCGAAGCAAATCGCCTATGTCATCGCCCAGAACGGCGAACCGGAAAGCGCGCGTGCCGCGCTCCGAGGGTACCCCCAGTTTCAACGTTTCACCGACCCCGCCACTCAAGTCAAAATGGGTCCCATTGACCCTTCTTTCTATCGTTACGGCCTGGGTTGGTTAAAGGACGCTTGGGAAAAAGACTATGAATGGTCGGAAGACGGTAAGTCGGTAAAGATCCGCGGCCAATGGGTGCAGGCGGGCGATTCGCTTTTGGTCGACCTGGCCATGCCCTTCGATGGCATCAACACCAGCTTTGCCGAACCGCGCACCAATTTCACTCACAACGCCGTGGTCGTTTTCCTGGAATACGGGGGGCGAAAAATTCCGGCCGTCTTCGAGATCCACAGCGTGGGGCTGCGCATCGTGCCGTTGGCCCGATACCTTTCCCCCGAATTTGTCTACTACGCCGAAGTTTATCGGCCCAAAAAGCCCCCGGCGGATCCGACCGTGCTCGGCAAAAAACTCAGCGACTTAACGTTCCGATTGCTCGAAGAGCAGATGCATTATGATTTTGACGCCCGCCCCATTCCGCCGGAAGGTTACGACAAGATGGTGAATGAGGGGCAGCATTGTGTGGTCTGCTCGACGTTGGCCGATACCCTCTACAAGACCTTACAAATGGGGATCGCCATTCCTTCGAGCCGCGTTCACCCGGGCGCCCGTCAGAGTGTCGCAAACGTCGGCCTGGATGCCTTGGCCGACCGCGGAACGTACCTGACCCCAACCGATATCAAACTTTCCGACGCTATGGTGCGCGTGGGAACCGTCGACAACGGACTTATCGATACGAAGGACGAGGCCAATCTCCGCCGGGAATGGTTGATGGGAAATCCAAATGTTCCCGGTTCCTTTGGCAGTTACATGGCGACGGGACGACTCGCGCCGGATCGTCTTCCTCTCCTGAAGGGCGGGGCGATTTACCATACGGTCAAACACGTCGCAACCTTTGCGCAGAGCAATACATGGGCGTCTCGCCGCTTTTTAGATCTCACGGACGTAACGGTGGGGATGAATGCCCGCACGCAGAACCAAGCGGACCCTCGCGCCTTGGGCACGATCGTCGCCTTCAACACCCAGCTGAAAGCCGCCCACCGGGGAATGGATTGTCGCGCGGCGCTCGTCGGCCTGGCCGGTAAGCCCTTCGACCTGCGCGAATCCGAAGCTCGTCCCGTGGTGCGCAAAGCGGTGGACGAGGCGCTTCACCGGGCCGGCATTCCCTATGCGTTTCCCAAGTAGGCGAGCTGGCTTCGGCCTTGCTCGCAATGAGCGGAGGATGCCTCCCATCGCGCATTGACTCGCCCTAGAGCCCTGATAGCCTGCACGGCGTGATTACGCAGCTATCGATCCAGGGCCTCGCCATCATTGATACGCTGGATATCGGCTTCGCTCCGGGCTTTAACGTTATTACCGGCGAAACCGGCGCGGGAAAATCCATTTTGATTCGGGCCCTAGGTTTTCTGACCGGGGCTAAGGCTTCGGCCGATGCGGTGCGTAGTGGGTGGGAGTCGGCCACCGTTGCCGGCGAGTTTATCGTTCCGAAAAATCACCCCTCGTTGACCCAGATGGCAGAACTTGGCTTGCCGGTCGAGGACGGGGATTTAGTCACCTTGCTTCTGCGCCGACAGATCCACAAGACCGGTCGCTCGCACGCCTGGATCAATGATGTTCCGGTGGCGACGACGTCGCTCAAATCATTGGGCACGCTTTTAGTGGATGTGTTTGCGCAGCATGAAAACCAACGCCTGTTGAACCCGAATGCCCATATTGAATACGTCGACAGCTTCTTAGACCAGCCGGCGCTGCGCGAAAATGTCCGTGAACTCGGCAAGCGGGCTTGGGAGCAGGTATCCGCCCTATCCGCCCAGCTCTTGGCGCTGGAGGACGGTCGCAAACAGAGCGACTACCTGACATTTCGCTACCAGGAACTCGAAAAGTTTTCGCCGAGCCCAGAGGATTACGCGGAGGTACGAGCTTACTGCGACCAGGCGGAAACGGCACGCAAGTCGCGCGATCCGGTAGCGGCGGCGCTGGCGCTACTGGAAGGCCAGGACGATCGCGTTTCGCCGCTCGATGTCGGTCGCGAGCTCGTAAAGGCGCTGGGCGCTTCCTCGGCTCTGGAAAGTTACAAAGAGCGTGCGGCTGGGTGCCTGCGCGAGTTGGACGACTTAAGCTACGAGTTGGGCAAGCTGCTCTCCACGATGGAGTTTGACGAAACGCGATTGGAAGAAAGCACCCAGCGCCTTTTCGGCTACCAAGAACTTTTTCGCAAGCACGCCGCCAAAGACATTGAAGGGTTGGTCGGTCAGACCGAAGCGCTGAAGGCCCAACTGGCGGCGATTCATTCTGCCTCCGATCGGCTTGAAGACGGTTTGGATACGCTGCTCAAAACGGCGAAGGCTTTGAAACAAGCGTGCGAGAAGCTGACGATTGCGCGCTTACAGGCGGCGCAAACGATCAAATCGGAAGTCGAACGGGAACTGCACGAACTGCAGATGCCGGGCAGTGTTTTTCAGGCGGAGTTCGCGCCGACCGCGCGCCCGCTGCCGGACTTGGCGTTCGAGGGGTTGGATCCCGCGTTGAGCAAGAAATGGGCGTCCGTTCGCGCACTCGCGGAGGGCCTTTCGGACCACGGGGCGGAGCGCGCGCAGTTTTTTCTTTCCGCCAATCCGGGCGAACCTCCGATGCCGCTTTCCAAAACCGCTTCGGGCGGCGAGTTGTCGCGCATCATGTTGGCGTTGAAAAAAGCGTTAGCGGCGGACGCCGAGACGTGTGTCCTGGTCTTTGATGAAATCGACAGTGGGATCTCGGGCCGGGTCGCGGATGTCGTCGGGCGCAAGATGAAAGAACTCTGCGCGAGTTTCCAAGTGATTTGCATCTCGCACCTCCCGCAAGTGGCAGTGTATGCCGATCTCCATTTGCTGGTCGCCAAAACCGGAAAGAGCGATCGCACCCAATCGTCAATCGTGCCGCTTTCGAAGGAAGAGAGTGCCCGGGAAATTGCTCGGCTCATCTCCGGGAAAGAGGTGAGTTCCTCGAGTCTCGCCCACGCCAAAAGTTTGATTGCCGCCGCCCATTCCGCTCGGCGCGGAAAGCTTTCGCAAAAAACGCCCATCAGCTCGGCTTTGAGATAAAGCCGCGAATGATTCCGCGCGCCGACCAGGTTTGGAACCAAGTTTGAATCTGCGGCGGGGAGACCTGCGCCCGGCCCATTGCCGCCAAGACCTTGGCGAGCGAAGCTCCGCCCGCGATCCTCTGAAGGATGGCAAATTGCCGGCGGCCCAGGCGCAACCAATGGGCTCCCTCCGCGCATTGGGAAATGGCGAGAAACGTTTCGGCCGCCTTCGGGCGCGCCGTTTTTTCCAGTAGGCGATCGACCGGCCAGGGGCTTGTGAAAAGGCGCAGCGATGGAGCGACACTCAATTGGATCTGCGTGGGATCCGCTTGTCCCAGCTCCGCCAGCGAACGCACTTCCGCGGGCGTGCGGTCCTCCATCGCCGCCGATTGGACGCACTCCCATTCAAAGCGCGCGAGTTCGGGGAGAAAGGGCGGATCTTCGGCGGCGGGATTTTCCCGCAGGTAATCTGGGAAACCCGCACTGACCTCCGCAATAATTGCGTCACGAATGGGCTTGGAGGCTAAGAAGGGCCGCACCCGGTCCGTGAAAACCGCTTCGCCCCACCAGCTCCGTACCCCCGAATAGTCTTCCTGCAGCGACTTTCCCAGTCGGGAGGCATACGCATAGTGGTAAATGCCCACCCTCTCCACGAAGGGCACGGGGGGTTGATCGCGCAGGTGCAGTTCCTCCGGTTGCCACGCCCGTTCCGGCCCGCCGATGGCGGCCTTAAAGGCGCGCTGGACTTCGATGAGTGTCGCCATCTCCCCTCCGCGTCTCGCCAATCACCCGGGCCTTGAGCACTTCGGCTTCCAGCGTCGCCCAATCGGGGACTTTGTCGTCCCATTCGATCATCGTGGTGCGGCTTCCAAAGTTTTCGGTGTACCAGCGAAAGAGCGCCCAAACGTCATCGCACACTTTCTCATCGTGAGTATCAATCCGGTGGGTGCCCAGATTGGAGTGGCCAGCCAGGTGAATTTGCCCCACCCGTTCGAACGCAATCGCGCGCAGGTAGGTTTTGGGATCAAAACCGTGGTTGCAACCACTGACAAAGACATTGTTGATATCGAGCAGAATTGCGCAGTCGGCCCGCTCCGCCACTTCGCGCAGGAAATCCCACTCCGTCATTTGGGAATCGGTGTAGGTGATATAACTCGAAACATTTTCGAGGAGCATGCGCCGCCCCAGCGCATCCTGCACGCGCTGGATCTTTTCCGCCACCAGCGTCAGCGCTTCCTCCGTGTAGGGAAGGGGGTAGAGATCGTGAAGGTGTTCGCCGTCGACCGCCGTCCAACAAAGGTGATCGGAATACCAGGCCGCATCGATGCGGTGAAGAAGATCTTTGACCCGTTTCACGTGCGTGGGATCTAAGGGATCGGTCGAACCGATGGAAAGTGAGACGCCGTGGACGGCAATCGGGTAGTCGGGACGCAGTTTTTCCAAAACGGAGATTCGCCCCGGCTTCAGGCCGTTTTTCCACTCGATGAAATTCTCGGCAATGATCTCCAACCACCCCACGGTTAGCGGTGGGTTTTCCAGAAAGACCGGATGGTGCTCGACCCGCAAGCCACATCCAAACCCGAGATGAGGAAAATCATCCATTCCAACGTACCAAAAAAAAGGGGCGGGGTTGCCCCCACCCCTCCTTCGAATCGTGAAAAACGCGTCCTTACTCCGGATGCGCTTCGCCACCCTCGGCCGGGTGCTCACCCTTGTGCTCGTCTTTTTTGTGATCGCCACCGCAGCCCGCGCCGCCTTTTTTCGCCGACTTCGTCGTCGTCGTTTTAGTTTCTTTCTTGGTGGTGGTTTCTTTCTTCTTGTCGTGGTGATCGGCGAGAAGCGCCGAGCTGCCCGTCAAGAAGCCCGCAACCATGGCCGAGGCCAAAAGCTTTGAAACGTTATTCATCGTGTTGTCCTTTCTATGAGTTGTAACAATCAGCGGATTATCTCACTGGCCATTCCCCGTGACAACTCGTTCGATCTGTTTTTATTTCGTTAGGGGGCCTTAGCAATATGTACGAAGTTTTTTCCGGGTCGAAGAAGATTTCACTTTCCTTTGAAGCCGATCCCTCCTGGTCGCCGGGGGCGGTCGATGCTTGGCTCTGCTTTCTTCCGGCGCCGAGCAAAAAAGACGCGAAATGGGATGAAGGCCTGGGCTTTTGGGACGCGGCGTTGCGCAAGGAAGTTGGCGCTTTCGTCACTCGGTTCGATTTCAAACCCAAGGAAGGCGAAGTCTTGAGCTTTGACCGCGGAGCGGCGAGCCGCGTGGTGCTCGCCGTTCTGCCCAAACGTGCGGAGCCCTTTTTCTTTTTGGAGCTAGCCCGCAAAGCGCTCGAGCCCTTGCACGCCAGTCGTCCGGCCAAAATCGGGATCGATCTGCGGGCCTGCCCAGCCCATCAGGAGTCGCTGGCCTGCGCGGTGGCGAGCGCCCATTTGGCGCTGCGTTTTGAAGCGAAGAAATACGGCGAGGAAAAAGACGAAGACGCCTCGAAAAAGGAAATGAAGCTCCATTTTGTCACGCACGCGCAAACGCTGGACGAGTCTGGGCTACGAGAGGACCTGGACGTGACGGCGGGTACCAACCTGGTGCGTTACTTGTCCGGGCTCGCCGGAAACGATCTCACCCCGACGGCCTACGTGAAACTGGCCACCGATTTGGCGAAGGCTCAGGGCCTGAAGGCGGAATTTTATTCCTTAGAAAAGCTCGCCAAACTCAAGGCCGGTGCCTTTCTCGCGGTCGCAGCGGCTTCGGACGATCGGGGCGCCGGGATCTTAAAGCTCAGCTACCGGGCGTCGAAGGCAAAGAAGTCGGTGGCGCTGGTCGGCAAGGGGATTACGTTTGATACCGGCGGCATCCAGATCAAAGGCGGCGAGGACATGTTTGGTATGAACGGCGACATGGGCGGCTCGGCGGTGGCGCTCGCGCTCGCGCTATTAGCCGCGAAACGCAAGTGGCCTTGGAATGTGGATGCGTACTTGGCGATTGCGGAAAATGCCGTTGGGCCCAAGGCCTATCGGCCCAACGATATCATTCACACGCTGAGCGGTAAGACCATTGAAGTGGTGCATTCGGACGCGGAAGGCCGAATGGTACTCGCCGATACGCTCCACTTGGCGGGAAAAGAAGCACCGGATCTGATCTTAGATTTTGCCACCCTCACCGGGGCCTGTGTCCGCGCGATCGGCACGAACTACAGCGGCGCTTACACCAATCGCCCCGAGTGGTACGCAAGGATCATCGAAACGGGAAAGCGCAGCGGCGAAAGGGTCTGGCCCTTCCCGGAGGATCCCGATTATGGTCGGGCGTTGAAGTCGGATCTTGCCGACATCAAACAATGCCGCCTGACCGGGGGTTCCGATCACATCGAGGCGGGTTATTTCCTCCGGCAATTCGTTCCGGAAAAATCGGCGTGGTTGCACGTCGATCTTTCTGCCGCCGAAGCGGATGAAGGGCTGGCGCACGTGCCGTCGAAGCTCACCGGATTCGGCGTGCGATTTGCCCACGCGTTCCTCCAAGCCGAATTCGCCGCCAAAGCTTAGTCTTTCGATTGACGCGGGCGGTTGTGAAGTCGCATCTGGCGCGGTGCTATAATGGCCGCGAACCCGATGATCCCAACCCTCTATAACGATCAGTCGCTGGAAAAGCAGGCTTCGTTGCAACGCGACCACACCTGGGACTTGGAGACGGATATCCGTTGGTCGCAGGGCGTGGATCTTTCCCGGTACTTTCTGCCGTTGGATGCCGAGTCGATTGTTTTTCCCGGTCTAGACGTCGAAACGCGCCGGACCTTATCGCAGTACTTGGGCCTCGTGGTGAATGCCACCATCGCCGAGATGGAAGGGGTGATCGATCGGGTGCGCGACCCGGCGTGGGACAGTTTGCTGCGAAAATTTCCCGTAAATCCCGAGATGCGCGAACTAGGCGATCTCTTTTTTGAAGAAGAGCGCAAACACGCGCGCGCTTTCGGAAAGTATATCGATGCATTCTGCGTCTCCTCGGGGGTCAAACGCGAAAGCCTGGAGCGGCTCCTGCCTAAGGCCCAAGGGTCCCGTTTTCTTTCCATCGTGCGGGCCAACGCTGAGCACGGGGGATTTGCCTTTTGGTGGGTGGTCGCAGGGGTCGAGGAAGTCTCGGTGCAGATCTACCAGATGATGCACAAGCACGAGCGGGGAATCGATCCCCTCTACTTCCAAGTGCACCGGCGGCATCTTGAGGAAGAAGCTCGGCACAAGAATTACGCCTTCCTGATGCTCGAGCTCGCGCAGACCTCACCGGCGGGATGGCGCGAAAAACTGCTGCGCAAAACGGATTTGATTTTGGCCCAAGCGCTCACGGCGGGCTGGGTCATGGCCGAACTCCACAAAATTTACGATGCCCGGGATTTAAAAGACGAGCACCCTTTCTTTGCGTCGCTGGCGCGCGCCCTCGATCACATGGGACGGCTCAAACCCTGGGAGGTGGTGCGCCGGCTCTTTGTGACCGCGCCCTACGTGAGCTTCGTGCTCAATACCCGGCACCAGCGACAGACTTCGCGCTTTGCCGAAAAGTTCAAAGTGTGGAGTTTGCCTTTTCCGGCGCCGAAGGTCGGCGCCCTCAATGTGGGGGCGACGGCATGATGACGCGCACCCAATCGTCGACGCTGCGGGGACTGCGCACCGCCTGGATCGAAGCCGGTGAACGGGGCCGCCCCATTCTGCTGCTACTCCACGGTTATCCCGACTCCCCCGAGAGCTGGGAATTTCAGACCGAACATTTCTCCCGCCACTTTCATGTGATTGCCCCCTATAGCCGTGGCGCCGGCCTTTCGGAAAAAGCCGGGACGGTTTCGCGTTATGGCAATGACGCCATTTCGCTCGATCTCTTGCAGCTGCTAGCGGAAATCGATCCGTCGGGTCGCATCCCCATTGTTTGTGCGGGCCACGATCTGGGGGCGGTTCAGGCTTGGACGCTCGCTCCACTCCTTGGTGAGCGATTGCAGGCGCTGATTATTCTCAATGGTCTGAGCCTCAAGGCTATGACCGGTCGTATTCGGTCCCTCGGCCAACACCGCCGCTCTTGGTACATTTACGGAATGCAGATCCCTTGGCTTCCCGAAGCCATTGCGCGCTATTTCCCCGAGACGGTACTCGGATTCGCCCACGACATCGGCAAGCTGCCCAAGTCTCAGCGCCCGAGTTCCGACCAGGTGGAAGAATGCTTGGAGCACCCGCTCAACCAATACCGCGCCTTTGTCCGCGATATTCCCAAGGTGCGCCGGCGTTCCCACCCGCGACTCCAATGCCCGGTGATGGTGCTCTGGGGAAAAGAAGATCCCTTTCTCGTCACCCCGACCGTGCCCGAGTGGGAAGAAGCGGCGGCCGACGTGACCACGCGGATTCTGCCGGCCGGCCACTGGGTGCACCGGGAGCGGCCGCAGGAAGTGAATCGGCTCATCGAGAAGTTTTTGACGGAAAAAACCCTTCGCGCAGGTGAAGCATGAGTACGATTTGCGAAACCGCGTCCCGTGTTCCCTCCGTTCCGGTGCTTAACTGGCTCAAGCCCGGAGCGCCGGCCAAGGTGCGGACCGAAGACCTTCAGGGGTTTCTCGAATGTCAGCGCCTTGCGCAAGCGTCGGTGAAAGAGGTCGCGGGAATGATGCGGGAAGGGTGGACGGAACGGCACGCTGCCGATCTCGTCAATACCTACCTACAAGACTCCGGTGTTCACGCCTTCTTTCACAAAGCGTTTGCTTGGTTTGGGGAACGGGCACGCTTTGACCAGATCAAAGGCTACGGGGGTTTCTCTCCATCCAATCGGGTTTTGCGGGCGGGAGACGTTTTTATTCTCGACGTGGCGCCGGTCTACAAAGGGTACGTGAGCGATATCGGTTACACCGCTTCGCTCGGTCCTAACGCGGAATTGGAAAAGGCCCGCACGTTTTTGCTGGAAATGCGGAAGGAATTGCCCAAGCTCTTCGAGCGGGCGGCGAACGGTGGCGAAGTTTGTCGCAAAGTCGATCAGCGGATTGTGAAAGCGGGATATGAGCCGATTCACCACCGTTACCCGTTTTCGGTTTTGGGACACCGAGTGCATTCCAAAGTCTCGGGTGGGAAAGCGTCGTGGTGGAATTTTGGTTGGCAGTCTTACTGGGAGCTCGCCTCCCGCGGTGTCTTCGGCCAGCTGCTGAATATTCATTACCGCGGCCGCTTGGAAGGCCTCTGGGCGGTGGAACCCCATATCGGCGCGGGGGCTTTTGGCGCCAAGTTCGAAGAGATTCTCTACTTTGAGGATGGCAAAGCCCGATGGCTCGACAACGAGGTGGGTTGGTGAATACCGGACGTGTTTTCGTCGTGACGGGGGCGGCGGGCGGGATCGGCCGCGATTTCGTTTTGCGTCTGCTCGAGCAAAAGGCCGTCGTCTGGGCGGTGGATCTATCGAGCGCGGGGTTGGCGGCGTTGGCGGAGGAAGCGTCTCGGATGGGCGGCGAACTGCGCACTCGGGTCATCGATGTGACGCAGGCGGCGCAGGTGGAAGCGATCGTAGCGGCGATCGAGGCGCGCGATAAGCGAATCTATTGTTGGGTGAACAATGCCGGCACGGCCGGGCTCGGGCCCTTTAATGATCTAGACCCCAAGGCCTTTGAAAAAGTCTTGGCCGTGAATCTGGGCGGCGTGGTTTCGGGAACGCGCGCCGCGCTCCGTCACATGGAAGAACACGGTGGCGGAACCATCATCAATCTCGGTTCGGTGGCGGGCTTTGTGGCCGCGCCGTACCTTTCCGCCTATTGCGCCAGCAAACACGCGGTCGTCGGTTTTACTCGCGCCCTGCGCGAAGAATTGCGCATTAAGTGTTCAAATGTGCGGCTCGTGCTCATCTCGCCGGGGTTCGTCGACACTCAGATGATGGCGGAGAACCCGAAGTATTCGTTCCCCGACTGGTTGAAGTGGATGTGCAGCCCGCCGAAAACCGTGAGCGACGCGCTTTTCGCGGCGCTGGCGGATGGGCGCGATGAAGTCATTGCCACCTGGAACGGAAAGCTCATGCACCACCTGCATGCGGTATTTCCGCGCACCACGCGCCGTGGCGCGGACCTCTTGCTTTCCCGCAGCTTTCGCGATTGGCTCTTGAATCGTTACTCCTTGGGATAAGTATGCAACGCCCCATCGCGGCGCTTCTGGCCGTTTCTCTTTTCTTCTTGGCTTCGTGTACGCGGGCGCCGTTGCGGGAGCGCGCGAAGGCCTTGCGCCCAACCTCGGCTCCCCGACTCGCTGATGATCTGGGCCGCGTGGAGTTTACCGCGGCCCTCGAGCGCCAAGCGGCCTTTCTGGCGACGCTAAAACCGGAAACGGAATTGCGCTTTGGCCCCCGCGTTGTCGTGATGGGCGAATACGCTCGCGCGCTGGACAATCTGGTCCGCCAATCCAAAGAGATGCCTTCGGATGAAGCCTTTTTTCGGCGGGTAGAATCGCAGTTTGAGTTTTACGAAGTTTACGGTGGCAAGCGGTGGGGGGAGATTTTGCTCACCTCCTATTTTGAGCCGGAGATTCCGGGGAGTTTGACCAAGACGGAAACGTTTTCTACCCCCTTGCTCAAACGCCCCGACGATCTGATTGAGGTCGCTGCCTCCAAGTTTGACGACCGCCTGATCGATGCCGGCACCCTGCGCGGGAAGATGTGGCGCGACCCGGAACGCAAACGCGATGTCTTGGTGCCGTATTTCACCCGCGGCGAAATCGATTCCGGTGTGCTCGCGCCCCGCAAACTGGAATTGGCGTGGGTCGATCCGGTGGACGCTTTCTTCATGCAAATTCAAGGCTCGGGAACCGTATTGCTGTCCGGTGACCGGCGTTTGCGGCTGGGCTATTCCGATCAGAACGGGCATATGTACCACTCGATCGGGAAGTTTCTGACCGACATCATCCCGCTCGAAAAAATGACGTTGCTGGCGATCGAGTCGCACCTTAAGGCCATTCCGCGGGAACAGGCCAAACTCGTGATGGATCGCAATCCCAGTTTCGTTTTCTTCGATAAACTCGATGGCGCCCCCAAGACGAGCATTGGCAATGGCGTTTTTCCCGGCCGTACGATTGCCACCGACACGCGGTATTTTCCGAAGGGGGCTTTGGGCTTTTTGAAATTCAAGCGCCCCGTTTTCGCGGGTTCCGATCCCGAGCCCTCGCAGTGGGAAGAGGTCTCGCGCTTTGTCTTCGATCAAGACACGGGCGGCGCCATTCGCGGCGGCGGCCGGGCGGATCTTTTCTGGGGTTCGGGGGACGAGGCCAAACGCTACGCGGGTTTTATCAAGGACAATGCTCGACTGTATTACTTGGTACCGACCGTCGAGACTCTGAAGCAGAGTCCCGACGATCAGTTGAAACCGCAGTAGTCGTTGCGAGGCCGTAGGCCGAAGCAATCTCGCATCGCTTCGCGATGCGGGGCTGCTTCGCTTCGCTCGCAGCGACTAGGTCACCGAGATATTGAACAGCATCTCGCGGTACTTTGGCAGGCGCCAGAGATCTTCCGCCACCACACCTTCCGCCGCATCCGCGGCCGCACGGACTTTATCCGCGATCGGCGTGACATCGTATTTGAACTTATGCATGCGTTTGGCATCGTCGGCCTCGCCCTGTGCCGTCTCCAACGCCTTTTCCAGCGCGTCCAGTGAGCCCAGCAGATCCCCGAACGTCGAACTGAGGCGCTCGACCCGGACCCCCTGCTTCTTTTTTGCGGTGTCGAGTGTGATCTTGGAGAGCGCATCCGCCGAACGGATGATTTGCTCCTCAATTGCTGGAATCACGTAGCCATGGACCATTTGGATGAGCGTGTGGAATTCGATTTCGAGCGTCTTGTTATAGCGTTCGACCGCCACGTGGTAGCGCGAGTGGATTTCCTGCTCGCTTAAGACCTTGGTCTTCGAAAGAAACTCGGTTTGTTTCTTGTCGTTCAAGGCTGCCAGAGCCTCCACCGTCGAGGTCAAGATGGGTAACCCGCGTTTTTTTGCTTCGGCCTTCCACTCTTCCGAGTAGTTATTGCCTTCGAAGCGAATCGCGCGCGTTTCCTTGGCGAGCTCCTTCACCAACTCCATCACCGCTTCGTCGCGAGAGCCCTTTTTCGTGAGCAATCCTTTGAGGCGTTCCGAACATTCATTGAAGCTCTCGGCGACCGCCGCGTTCAAGAAGGTAAGGGGGATCGCCACGTTCGCGGAGCCGCCGACGGCACGGAATTCGAACTTATTGCCGGTAAAGGCAAAGGGACTCGTGCGATTGCGATCCGTATAATCCTTCGAGATTTCCGGCAGGTGGGAAACACCGAGATTGATGATCTGCGCTTCGGTTCCCGCGCTGGCCACGCCTTTTTCGATTTCGTCGTAAACCTTGGAAAGCTGGCTCCCCAAGAACACGGAAATGATTGCCGGCGGCGCTTCGTTGCCGCCCAATCGGTGATCATTGCCCGGTGAGGCAATCGAGGCCCGCAGGGCCGCGGAACGCTGGTGGACCGCGCGCAAAACCACCGCCAGAACCGCGAGGAAACGCAGGTTTTGGTGCGGCGTCCGCCCGGGCTCGAGCAAGTTCTCGCCCTTATCGTTGGAAACGCTCCAGTTGCAGTGCTTCCCGTTGCCGTTGATTCCGGCAAAAGGCTTTTCATTGATCAAGCACATCAACCCGTGACGGGTGGCGACGCGCTTCATCGTTTCCATGGTCAGCGTGTTGTGATCGCTGGCGATATTGACGTTTTCGAAGATCGGAGCGAGCTCGAACTGGCTCGGCGCCACTTCGTTGTGGCGCGTCTTGATCGGAATGCCCAACCGGTAGAGCTCAATCTCGAGTTCTTCCATGAAGGTCTTCGCCCGACCGGGGATAGAACCAAAGTAATGATCTTCGAGCTGCTGCCCACGCGGGCTCGCCGCGCCGAGAAGCGTGCGGCCGGTCATCACGATGTCCGGTCGGCTTTCGGCGAATTTGCGGTCAATCAGGAAATACTCCTGCTCCGCGCCCAGGGTCGCCGAAATCGATTTCACATCGACATCGCCCAGCAGCTTTAAGAATTCGCAGGCCGAAGCGGAAAGCGCTTGGACCGAACGAAGCAGCGGTGTTTTGAGGTCGAGTGCTTCGCCGTGGTAGCCAAAGAAAACGGAAGGGATGCAGAGCGTTTTTCCAAATTCACCTTCCACGATGAAAATCGGCGCGGAAGGATCCCAGGCCGTGTAGCCGCGCGCCTCAAAGGTCGATCGCATTCCACCGGAGGGAAAGCTCGAGGCGTCGGGTTCGCCTTGGAGGAGTTGCCCGCCGCTAAAGCGTTCAATCACTTTCAGTTCCGAGTGGTGCGAGTGTTGGATCGAAATAAAAGCATCATGCTTTTCGGCGGTCAGTCCGGTCATCGGCTGGAACCAATGGCAGAAGTGGGTAACCCCTTTGCTCACCGCCCACTCGCGGACGGCCAGCGCTACGGCGTCCGCGGTATCGCGCGAGAGTTTCTTGCCGTGTTCGAGTACCTTGAGCAGGTCGATGTAGTGTTCGCGCGCAAGTTTCTCGCGCATCTGGCCCAAGCCGAAAGTGAGTTCACCGAAGTATTCCGAGATCGGAGTCGGCGTGCCTTTGGCGCCGCCGCGCCGTTTGGGAGTTTGATTTGTCATGGGTTTTGCTGCCGGGATGAAGTCGTAATGACCGTGTTCCGTGGAGTACATTGATTTTCCTTTCCAGTCCCCTTCGAAAAAACTTCTCGAAGGAATCCGAGTTTGGGGGGATCTCCGGGAACCAAATGACTGCCGGAAATCCTATGGACGCATATTGAGCGAAGGGGGCCGGAAAATCAAGGTGCGCGATGGCTACCAGTCGGAAAGGCCGTAGTCCTTCAGGAACTTGCCCCAAACGACTTGCCCGGTCAGCTTCTGCAGGAAGATGGGGTCGAGCACCCGGGCGGCCCCGTCGACAATGTCTAAGGGTGGGTGAAAATCGTGTTCCGCTTGCTTGGCGAGCGAGTGGTGGATGGGGTCTTCGTCCGTGACCCAACCCGTATCGACCGCATTCATATAGATGCCTTGCTCGGCAAGGTCCGGAGCGGACGTCAGCGTCAGCATATTGAGGGCCGCCTTGGCCATATTGGTATGCGGGTGCTTGTCGGTCTTCGTGTGGCGGTTGAACTTTCCTTCCATGGCCGAGACGTTGACCATGTGTTTTTCGCCGGTGAAGTCGCGGGTCATCAGCTCCCGCAGGCGCCCGCAGAGAATAAAGGGCGCCACGGAGTTGATCAGATGCACTTCCAGCATCTCGGGCGTGGTGATCTCGCCGAGTTTTAGGCGCCACGTATTGCGTTTGCGCAAGTCCACCTGCTGCAGATCGGCGTCGAGCCGGCCCTCGGGGAAGATCTCGGGGTCGTTGCGCAGATCCTCAAAATGGTACGGAATCTGGGAGAGGGCCGCCGATTGCCGAATGCCAATGCCGGGCCGGGGATCTTGGAGGATCTCCAGCCAATTGCCCTGCGCGGGCACGAGTTTAGCGCGCGTGGAATGCTCCGCCAGGACCGCCCGCTGGGCTTCATGGTCGGTCAGGACCTGGCGCGCGCCCTCGGGCAAGCTTTCGTAGGTGGCCAACTCTAATTCCATTAAATGGGAGTAGAAGGCGGGCGGGCGGCGCACCGTCTGCGCGGCATTGTTAATCAGGTAATCCAGCCGATCGTACTTGCGCGCCACCAGGTCGCAGAATAGTTCCACGCTGGGGCTGTGGCGCAGGTCGAGGCCGTGGACATGCACCCGGTCGCCCCAAACCGAAAAGTCGGGCTCACGCGACAATCTTAAGGCGGCGTCCCGGGGAAACCGGGTGGTCATGATGACCCGCGCGCCGGCCTGCAGGAGTTTTAAGGCGCACTGATACCCAATTTTTAGCCGGGAACCCGTCACGAGCGCGACCCGGCCTTCGAGGTTGGCGGTCTGAAAGCGCTTCTCGTAATTCAGGTCGCCGCATGCCTTGCACATCGTATCGTAGAAGTGGTGAACGACCTCAAAGCGGACCTTGCAAACGTAGCATTGGCGCGGGTTATTCAGTTTCGCGGTGGGGTCATCGGTCGGGATTTCGCGGGCGGGCGGGAGAAAAACCGTCTGGGTGCGAGCCTGGCGGATGCCGGCGCGGGCCCGGGCCACCCGGTCTGCTTTCTTTTCCTTCTTTTTGAGCTGCCGACGGTATTCGCGCGTAACGCGAATGAGTTCTAGGCGCTCGGGGCGGGACACCCGGCCCGCGGCCATGAGCAAGGCCTTACGGCTTTCTGGCTCGATCTCCGCCAGCAGCAAGCGATTGCCGACCAGCGTTTCGAGCAGTTTTACGGCCGATTTCACGGCCTCGGGGCAAACTTCGGGGGTGTCCATCGAACCTCTCTAAATAGAAGAATTAAGCGAATTCTGCAAATCCCCCGTCTCGCCCCGGCCGAAAAAAAGGAGTACGATTTCGCCCATGGTTCGTAAGGCAAAAGCCGCCAAACTTCGGGTTCTTTCTTACAACATCCATCAGGGCATGACGGTCTTTAAACGCCAGATTGCGCTTTCCCTGTTGAAGGATGCGATCAAGTCACTCAAAGCGGACGTCGTCTTGCTGCAAGAGGTCGCCGGAGTGGGCAGCCATAAGAAAAAGAGTGAGATTCCAGAGGGGTACGTGACCCCCTTTCAGTTGGAAGCCCTCGCCGATGAGATCTGGCCCTACTCGGCCTACGGCCGCAACTCGGTTTTCGCCGGTGGGTTTCACGGCAATGCGATCTTGTCTCGCCACCGCATCGTGCATTTCAAAAACACCGACATCAGCGTGATGAAGGCAATGGTGAAGCGCGGGATTCTGCATGCGGAATTGGAATGTGGGGATGAGGCACCGGTCCACGTCATTTCTACCCATTTTGGTCTCTTGGAGGCGGAGCGGCAACGGCAAGTGCGTCGGCTTTGCGACTATGTCCGGGAATCCGTCCCCAGCGAGAGCCCGATCATCATCGGCGGCGACTTCAATGATTGGCGTGAGCGGGTGACCCGGCGTCTCCATAAGGGCATCAAGGTCGAAGAAGCGTTTATGAAACTACACCGCCGCCACGCGCGGACCTTTCCCGCCCATTTTCCGGTGTTGAAACTGGATCGGATTTACTATCGGTCCGTGAAACTTCAAAAGGCCACCCATATCAAAGGCCGGCCGTGGCTCTTTCTCTCGGACCATTTGCCGCTCGTCGCCGAATTTCAATTGGCGTGATAGGCTTTGGCTATGACCCGTTCACGTCTGATCTCCGGTGGAAAACTCTTCACCGCGCTGGGTTACCTCGCGATGCTGACCGTCGCGGTCGTCATCTTTTACTTCATCCGGAAACAGGGCGGTTTCTTGCACGCACCCGAGGCTCCCCCGGTGGTCGGCGGCCCGGTGGGGCATGGTCCCATCAATACCCTTTTGCACGTCCTGCTCTCCCTTTC
>CAZFMF010000022.1:0-59538 GCA_964519985.1 uncultured Pseudobdellovibrionaceae bacterium
CAAGCCGCTGAACTACCAGTCTCCGTATGCCATTAAAGATTTTCAGTAAGCCATCCGCAGGCTCGGCACCGGCGGTGATTCGTTCGAGCAGTCTTTTGGACCGATTCGAAAACACCTTGGCAATTATCCCGACTTCCTACGCAAAGAAGCCACGCTCGCCGTTATCTTCCTAACGGACGCCCCCGACCAAAGCCGCATTACCGCGCCGGAAATTTTCCAATTTATGGTTGCGTTAAAAGGCGACCCCAAGAAAATCGTCATCTACGGGGTATTCGCCGCGACGGACTTCAGTTGCCAGACGCAGGAAGGCCTAAAATACGCGGGCAGTCCCTTCGAGACCCTGATCAATCAGACCAAGGGTAAGGTGTACAAACTCTGTGGCGATTTCGGGACAAACTTGGCGGACTTGAGCCGCGATCTCGTCACCCGGGTAGAAAACCCGTATATCGCGTTGCCGGACCGGCCCCAAACCTCCACCTTGCGCGTCATCTACAAGGGCAAGGATTTACCCGGCGGCCCCGTCGACTTCGGCGGCTATTGGATTTACGACTTCGATCTCAATCGAATTGTTTTTCACAACCTCGCGTTCGCACCGGGCGACGACGAGGAGGTCACGGTGACCTACGAAGAGATGCCGAAGGTCCCTTAGGACATGAATGCGAGTTGGACTTTTTCTACTCTGCGCCCTTACCGCCTGCGGAAATCAAGCGGGGATTCTCTACTACGTCAAAGATCCCAAGCCCACGTTCTACGAGGCTACGCACTCGCTGAAACAGCTCCAGGGTGAGCGCAAAGTCGATATCCTCTGGGTGATCGACAACAGCGGTAGCATGGGTTCCCATCAGTCCGAGTTGGTCAAAAATTCGAATGTCTTCATCAATGAGTTTACGGCCAAGGGTGGACTCGAATGGAAGATGGGTGTGCTGTCGACCGATGTCGCGCAAGCACCTTTCGGCGGCTTTCCAAACAATAAGGCACTCACCTACCAAACACCCGATGCGATCATCGAGTTTCAAGATGTCATTCGCAAGCTAGGAACCGGCGGCAGTGGCGTGGAGCAATCTTTCGGACCGATTCGAAAACATCTTGGTACCTACCCCGACTTCTTGCGCAAGCCGGCTGCGCTAGCGGTTATCTTTATGACGGACGCCCCCGATCAAAGCCGAATGACCGCGGCGGAAATCTTCCAATTCATGGCCGCGCTAAAGGGTAACCCGAAAAAAATCTTCATTTACGGCGCATTTGCGGCATTGGACCTCGGTTGCGCGACTTCTGAGCAGTTGAAATACGCCGGTAGCCATTACGAGACTCTAATCAATCAAACCAAGGGCAAGGTGTACAAACTTTGCGGCGATTTCGGCAAGAGCCTCGCCGATCTAGGACGCGACCTTGTCACGCGGGTAGAAAGCCCTTACATCGCTCTGCCCGATCGGCCCCAGACCAACACATTGCGTGTCATTTACAAGGGCAAAGACTTACCGGGCGGTCCGCTCCATTTTGATGGCTATTGGATCTATGATTTCGATCTCAATCGAATTGTTTTTCACAACCTCGCGTTCGCGCCCGGTGATAATGAGGAAGTCACGGTTGCTTACGAGGTGCTCCCCCACGCGCCCTAGCCCAGCCTAGAGCCTACTGCACGATCGCCGCGGGGGTTTGGCCCTGATTGCTCGTAAACAGCTGCTCCATCTCTCGGAAATGGCGATCGATTGCCGCTTCGGCCGTCTGATTCGTGACTGGACTCTCGTCCTCGCTCATGCGCTTGAGTTCTGTGCGAACCCCCTCTCGGAGCTCCTCCAGTCGGGAAGCAGCGGCCCGAAGGCGCTGTTCCTTCGATTTTCCCGAAGTCTCTGCCTTGCGTTTCAAAGTGCCAATGCGTCCATCCCACGCCTGCAATTTACGTTGGGTGACTTTCCGAAACTCTCCGACTGTACCCACCTCCGTGGAGACCGATCGCGGCTCGTCCGCATCCGTTCGGGAAAGAGGGGAGAATCCGCTTTCCGGAGTCGCCGCAATTGCAGAGCCCGCTATAAGCAGCCAAAAAATCCAAGGGGTTCGATTCATCTCAGTCGCTCCTTCCGCCGCGAAAAATTGCAATGATAGTGCCATACCGCATGGCAGAGAGTGCTGCAACTCACCGCATTGATGAATGCTGCAACGCCTTATTTTTCAAGCTTCTCTAAGTTTTTTTTCACGTCGTTAAAACTCGGATTGCACCTTCCAAAACTTCGATTCCATCGAGCTACGGCACTGACGCGTTCGGCGGCATAAAAACTGCAACGAGCTAAGGTGAGGAAGCTAAAAAGCAGTACCGTTGTGAGTCCGACTTCCCATATTTTTTCCATTTCCGCTTGGGAGGCTTTAGCCCGTCCTCTCCTTCTTGTCGCTGGATTGGCTTGCGCCGGTTTAGGCGCCGCGATCTTTCATTTGCTCCAGCGTACCAAACTTGCCCATTGGCGCCGATTCCTGGTTCTTTCGTTTTGCATCGCGATTTTGTATTCCGCTCTCCATTTTTGGGCAGCTTTGGCGGCGGACGCCAGCGTGGCCATTGTGTTCCTGCGTATCGCAAAGCTCATCATCCTAACCACTTTGTTGCTGACGATGTGGTTCGCGGTTCCCCGTCTGTTGGAGCTTTCCGATCGCGAGCGCTTGCGGTCAGTCAGCCGAGAGTTACAAAGCTACGTCGATGAGAAAAGCCGCCGGGCCGAGGAAAAACTTCGAACCAGCGAGGAGCGCTACCGTTCGCTCGTGGCCGCCACCAGTTCGATCGTTTGGACGAGCGATGAGAACGGCGCCTTTCAAGATCGCCAACCCTCCTGGGAATCTTACACGGGCCAATCCTGGGCCGAGAGCCGGGGTTTAGGCTGGTGCGAAAAGCTGCATCCCGAGGATCGAAAAAACTTCCGACTCCAATGGGAGCAGGCACTGCGGGATGGAAAACCCTTTCGCGCCGTGGGGCGCCTCTGGCACGCCCCTACCCAAGCTTACCGCCAGATTGAAGGGCGCGCGGTGCCGTTGCGCGGTCGCCACGGAAAAACTCGCGAGTGGATCGGCACGTTCAACGATACCCAGGATCGCTGTGTTGCGCAGGAAGAGGAACGCAAGTTCAAGTTCTTGAGCGACAATGCCAACGATGCTCACTTCCTAGTAAATCGCGAATCCCGAATTGTTTACGCCAATCGCATCGCTTGTGAGATGTTGGGCCACTCCCTGGAAGACCTAACGCAAATGTCGATTGCCCAGATCGATCAGCTCTTCGATCGGGACCGCTTTGAGTCGTTTTTCGATCCGTCCGAGAACTCGAGGGTGGCCCTCTTCGAGGCCTCTTTCCTCCGCAAAGATCGGACGGTTTTTCCGGTCGAGGTGGGGTTGTCTCGTCTGGAATACGGCGGCGATACCTACCTTTTTAGTGTTGCCCGCGACATTACGGAACGTAGGATCTCGGAGGAGAGCCTGAAAATGCATGCGGAAGAGCTCTCCCGTTCCAATCGCGAGCTTGAGCAGTTCGCCTATATTTCGTCCCATGACCTGAAGGAGCCGCTGCGCATGGTGACGGTTTACGTGCAGCTGCTGCAAAAGCATCTGGAACAGGAAGGGCGAATCGACGAGAAGGTTCAAGAGTACTTAGGATTCGCGGTGCACGGTTCTCGACGTATGTTGTCGCTCATCAACGACTTGTTGGCCTATTCCCGTGTCGGCAAGGATCTAGGCCCTTTTACGGAAGTGGACACGAACGCGGTCTTTCAATCGGCGGTCGATAATCTTGGCCCGGCGATCGCGGAGGCGGGCGCGTTGGTCGAGGCCACTCCCTTGCCGGAAATCCTGGGCCACGCCGGGCAGCTCGGACAACTCTTTGAGAATCTCATTGCCAATGCGTTGAAGTTTCGCGATCCCGACCGAATCCCGCGGGTAGAAATTACCGCCGAGCCGAGTGGCGACAGCTGGACTTTTCACGTGCGCGACAACGGGATTGGCATCCATTCACGCTATTTGAAGCGCATCTTCGTCATTTTCCAGCGTCTGCACACCGTGCAGAAATACCCCGGCACGGGAATTGGTCTTTCCATCTGCAAAAAGATCGTGGAAAATCACGGCGGTACGATTTGGGTCGATTCGCGCTTGGGTGAGGGTTCTATTTTTAGCTTTTCGATTCCAAAAGCGCGCAAGTTCAAGGCACCTCTGACCCAACGCCCGACCCTTGTGATCGGCAAAAAAGGAGCGCTCGATGTCTCATTGGCGTAAGCCGGTCAATATGCTGGTGGTTGAGGACAATCCGGGTGACGCGGTTCTTTTCCAGGCTTTTTTTCGGCAGCAGCCGCGGACCACGATCTTTCACGTCGTGACGGATGGCGAAGAGGCCCTGGAGTTTGTTTTTCGTCGTGGGCGGCATCGTGCCGTGCCCCGGCCGGACATTATCGTAGTTGATATCAATATTCCAAAAATCGATGGCAAGGATGTTTTGCGCGAAATCAAACTAGATCCCCGTCTACGGACTATTCCGGTCATCGTATTGACGAGCTCGGAGAGCGAAGAAGACATCCGTCGCTGTTATGAATATGGCGCCAACTGTGTCCTCATTAAAGCCGCGGATGTGGATCAAGCCGCCAAGGTGTTCGAGCTGATTGAAAATTTCTGGGTGAATTCGGTAAGACTCGTGACCGGCGCCCCCGTGCTTCTACCTATTGATAGCCCGCAACAGCTGATGAATGAGGGCAAGCGCGACCTATTGATCTAGGCCGCGACCCTCTGTTTGAGTTGCCGACGGATTTGCAAGAAATCGTCGCGCATCGTGGAAAGAATCTCCGCGGAATAAACCTTCGCCATCGTTTCAAAGATAATATTTTCTTCGGTGCCGACGTGGCGTTCGAAAATGTCGCGCAAGTCTTGCAAAACCGAGCGCCAAGTTCCCTCGTCTCCTTCGATGACCGCATCCTCTAAGACTGCGCGTAACGCATCGATTCCGTCGCGGATGGCACAGTGCGCGTCGAAAGCTTCCGAAGCCGTTTCCTCGAGCGACTCTTGTTCCTGTAAGCGAGGATAGATGACTTCCTCCTCGGCCGCCGAATGCACTTCAAATTCTTCTTCCAGTGCATCGAGTCGGCGAATGCGCGATTCCGGATCGGGTGTGCGATGGAATTGTTCGAGAAGAGACCGCAATGTACGGTGGTCGTTCCGCAGAACTTCAAAAATATCGACGTGATTTGCATCCATGCGTCAAAAATGTGCAAGCGATATGCCATCGCCAGCCACTGGCATGCTTGCTGCACAGTTATCGATTTGACACTTTATTGAAAGGAAGTGACGCATGAAACCAGTAAGTCGAGTGAATACTGCAACAGAAGAAAACAAAAACACGGAGCGAAACTCCGCAACCGAGGAAAGCTTTAATTCGAAGAGCTCATCCGGATCCAACTACAATAGCGCACTCACACGCACTCCATCTGACAAGAGCACTTTGGGTGCGGATGCGGAGTTGGGTGAGGATGTCGAAGACTATTCGAGTAAAGTAACGGACTTGGGTCACCGAGCCCAGGAATTAGCCAGCCGCTTTGCCGGGAAGGCTCAGGAGTACGGCGGAAAGGCCATGGAACAAACCGGCTCGTTCGTGAAGAATCACCCTGGTCCGACCCTGCTTGCGGGATTCGGCGCGGGGATTCTCGTCGGCGTGGCCATCGCAAGGAGATAAAAATGGAATCGTTGCGCCATTCGGAAAAATCACCTCAGTTTTCGACTTTAGTCGGCGATATCGTGGTCGATGTTCAAAAGCTCGTACGCCAGGAATTCACCCTCGCAAAATCGGAAGCCAAGCGTGATTGGGTGCGGGCGAAGAACGCAGTGGCACTTTTTGCCGGCGCGTACTTAACCCTCGCCTTGGGAATTGGCTTCGCGCTGCTGGCATTGGCGCGCGGACTCGTGGAACTGGGCTTCCCTCTGGGATTGGCCTATGTCGTCATCGCGGGAATTCTCGTCGGAGTGGGCACGGCCAGTTATCTCTTGGCCCGGCGCTGGATGTTGGCGATTTCGATCGTCCCGGAAGGCGCCCAATTGAAAAATCATGCGAAGGAGAATGTCGAATGGCTGAGGAAACACAACTGATCCGAGATCAGATTGCGGAAACTCGCAACCATCTAAACGAAAACTTCGCAGAATTGGAAGACCAGGTGAAACAGAGAGTGCGATCGGCAACCCACTCGGTTACCGAGACCATCGAGAAGGTTCGGGACGGCGTGCAGAAGCTGTCGCCCCGTTACCAACTTGAACAACACCCTCTGCGCACCTTGGCTGGAGTGGTTGTCGCCGGCGTCGTCGCGGGCCGATTTTTCGGCGGACGACACCGGCGGCAGTCACGCCTACCCGCGCGGGGAAATTCCGTTTGGGATTTGGTTTTGGACGAATTCGCCGTAGTGAAACGTGCCGCGGTGGGTGCGGTCATTAACGCCGCGGGCAATGCCATCCGCAATGCGATCCCTGAGGAACGCAAGGTTCGAGTGGTTTAGTCGCTTTTACGTAGGGTCCGCGCCGCCGCCCTTGCGGGATGCCCCTTTGCTAATCAGACCGTACTTGAACGCTTTCCGGTAAAGTGTGACGCGATCAATTCCCAAGATGTCCGCCGCTTTCGATTTATTGTAACCCACGCTTTGCAGCGTCTGCGCGATATGCCGCCGCTCTAGGTCCTCTAATGATTCGCCTAAAACAGTTTGCGTGCGCGGAATGACCGGCGTCGGCACATTCTGCTGCGGAATGGAAGGCTCGCTCGCCGGCGCAACCTCTATCATCGATTCAACGGGACCCTGGGAAATCTCGGGGGGAAAGTCTTCGGGAAATAGGATGGGCGTCGTGGACATCGCGGCCGCCCGACCAATTGCGTTTTCCAGCTCACGGACATTGCCCGGCCAAGGGTACTTCAGCAAAAAATCCATCGCTTCATCGGATACCCCCGACAAGGTTTTCCCCGCTTTTTGAGCGTAACGTGAGGCAAAGTAGCTAACGAGCTCAGGAAGGTCTTGGATGCGATCCCGTAATGGCGGCATTTCAATCGAGATCACCTTCATGCGATAATACAAATCTTCCCGAAACTTACCTTCCTGTACGTATTGAGGAAGATTGCGATGCGTGGCGGTAATGATACGCACGCTGACCTTACGTACTTCGTTAGAACCCACGGGCTTGATCTCGCCCTCTTGAATGGCGCGCAGGAGCTTCACTTGTAGTCCAAGAGAAATGTCGCCGATCTCATCCAGAAATAGGGTACCGCCGTCCGCTTCTTCAAAGAGCCCGCGCTTGTTTTGCGTCGCACCGGTAAAAGAGCCTCGCACGTGCCCGAAAAGTTCTGACTCGAGCAGGTTCTCCGCGAGCGCGCAGCAATTCACGGTCACAAAGGGCTTCGCGGCCCAGGGGCTCTTCTCGTGGATGGCATGGGCCACCAATTCCTTACCGGTGCCACTCTCGCCCGTAATGAGCACGTTAGCGCGTGTGAGCGCGGCACGGGCAAGGGCTCGGTAGACGTTGATCATGACGGGCGCCCGGCCCACCATGCGCCGCTCTTCTTTTTCGCTCGAAATCGGAATCGCCGCCGCGGACTGACTGATGAGTGCGTCACAATGGCGAACGGCGCGACCCACGACGTTTTTTACGTCGACATCAATTTCGGATAAATCGACGGGTTTGCTGATGTAGTCAAAAGCCCCTTCGTGAATCGCCTTTACGGCGCTATCCATGCTCCCAAAACCCGTGATGAAGACGGTGAGACAACTCGGTTGAAACTGCTTAACGTGCGGCAGAATCGCCGTACCGTCCTCGTGGTCGAGACGGATATCGCAAAGCACCAAATGGTAGGTACCGTTCTTTAGAAGATTTTGAGCGTCGGTCAGACAATTCGCAACGTCAACCTGCTGGCCCTCTTGGCTGACGAGCTCTGCTATATAGGCTGCAGCGGCGGGTTCGTCATCGACAACCAGTACGCGGATGGATTCAGCCGTTTCCATTCCCATTCCTTTTTCTGTGAAACCCGAGCGTTATGATGTGCTTCATGTAATGAAAATGAAGAATAGAATCAAGGCTAAAGTTGCAAAAATCAACGGATAAAAGAAGTCCCGTGGCCGGGGGGGAGCCGGCCACGGGTTCGTAAGAGAGCCATCCTTCCGACTACATACGACCTTCGGTCGGGGTGGTCACACCGCCCGCCGTTTGGTTTCCGGTACGAAGCTCCTGGGCCTGGCCTTTGAGCGCAGAAATCTGCTCTTCAAACCGACGATCCCGCAGATCCTTGGTATTACCCATTTCATTTCCCATACTCACGAGCGTGTCTTCTACCCACAGAGCGAGTTCCTCCGGTTTCTTTTCCGCAAATTGCCGCGCTTCGCGAGTCATTTGTAAAGCTCGGTGAGCGAAGAAGACCGCCTCATCACTCTTCTGATCGACTTGAGCGGTCTGCGACGGATTGCTGTTGATGAAAGACTCGGCCGTCTTCAGCGTTTGCTCCGCCGACGCCAATGTGCGGGGTGCGTAAGACTTTGCCCCTTCCCGAACAGCCTGATCGAGGACTCGCCGGGCCGTATCCAACTTTTCTTTCTTCAATGCCATCGTCTCGACGTTCGCGTAGCGGTGGATCATTTCTGTGCGTTCATCGTTCACCGACTCCATTTTTCCGTCTTCCACATCGCGGGTCATATCGGTGAACTGCTTGTCCGCTTCGTTAAACGCCGCCTGCAGATCACTTAAGCGCGCCGCACCCGCACCTTTGGCGCTATTGCGAGCGACTAAAGCCGCGTCCCGAGCCTTAATCACGTCGCCCAGCTGTTTGCGCGAAACTTCGGCAAACGCTTCCGCGCGCGACAATTGCGCCCGACCTTCCGCAACTTCGCGGAAGATATCCTGAACATCTCCGTTCGAATCGCGAATTGATTTCGCGTCGCTCAAAGACATTTCGGCGCTCTCAAACCAGGACGGCGAGAGCAGGTAAACCCGTTTTTCACGGGCCGCGTTGATCTGTTTTTCCAGTTCGATGATTTGTTGACCGGGATTTTCGTCGACAGAAACGTCGTAAGCGATGTCACGAACATGGCGCTCCGACGAGCAGCCCCAAAGCGCTACCACACCAATCAGTGTCAGTAAGAGTGGTTTAATCCAATTCATATTATCCTCCGTTAAAATTTAAGCCCCGCAAGAATCAAGAAACCGCGTGATTGCCAATTCGCCGAGTTCTCGTCGAATTCCACCACACCGAGCTGATAGCGCAGGTTTGCGAAAAAGGGGCCGATTTCCACCCCCGCGCCAAAAGCCAAACCAAAATCCACCGTCTTCGGATTGAACGTAAGCGTTCCCAACGTGCCACCGGCATTCGCGGTCAAAGACCGCGACAAGGTGAAACTAAAATTCGGACCACCGAAAATGACCGGAACAATTCCCTCGCCAAACTTCAGGCGAAGAAAGACCGGCACTTCTAACGATGTATAGCGAGAAGAGACGTTGACCGCCCCTCCGCCCGTAATGTTCGCGCCCCGGCGCACGAAAATCGCTTCCGGCTGAATGGCGAGATTCATCGCCAACGGAATTTCAAGGGTGGCGCCAATCGCAAAGCCGGCGATATTGTCCGTCGTAAATCCCGACGGAGCAGAAAAGGTGGAAACCGCGGCACCGGCCTGCAAGCCAAAATGCGGCAGCAAATCTTCTGCCGAGGACGGGCGGCAAACCCCTAACGTCAGAACGATCAAAGCCAAAGCACGTACCGAGGACAACATTCGCATTTTGTGCAATTCTCTCTTTCTCGACATTCGTCGGAGGAGAGAGACTGCATTTTAAATGCCATTGTCGAACGGTAGAGTTCGATGAAACTATCGATGCGCGAGAGTGCACTCCCGTTTTCCGCCGAAGCCGCCCCGGCTATCGACGGTAAAACGCAGCGATTCTAAAACACGCTTGAGGTTTCCTCGTGAGGCGTAGGTGGCGAAAATGCAGCGCGACTTGGCTGCCTTCTCGACAAAGCTCCTTAGGAATGCATCGTCCCAAAGCTTTGGCGATGTTTCCGCACTGAACGGATCGAAGAGAATTGCATCGTTTGGAAACTCAACCGTACTGGTGAGTTCCAGGGCCTCGTGCAGGTGCCAACGCCCATCTTCCAGGCTGTCCACCAGACCAGCGCGCAAGGCCTTCGGAGAGACGTCGAATTGAGTCGAGGTCTGCGCCAGGATCGCATTGTAAGCGGCGACTAACTTAGGCGCGGTGCCCGCGCCCAGCAACCAACGGACAAACTCTTCTCGCAAAAAGGAATCGCTCTCAAATGAGATCATCTTCCAGTTTTCCCATCCGTGCGACAGGGCGTGAGCAGCGGTAAGGCACTCGAGGTAGCCTAAACCGAGACCGACCACGAGCACGGAAACCGCTGGACCGCGATCGGAAATGCGATTCAAAGCCTCGCCGTAGACGTAGAGACTTTCCGAGAAAGCCCCTTCCCGATTGTGCATCCATTCGCCGCCGGCGCCGAAAGAAAGAGTAGGGCTGCCATCCTGAGTGAGATGCAAATGATACGGAGTTGGGCTTTCCATCGAGGCGTTATATACCACGAGCCATGGCGATCGTGACCCCTCTGCCCTTCGAACCCATTAGCGAGCGTTATCGCGCCCGCTTCGGTGGGCGGGTGCAGAAGATCCCCGTGCAAATCGCCGAGGACTGCCCCAATCGTCGAGGCCTCAAGGGAATGCAGACCTGCATTTTTTGCGATGAGTGGGGATCGGCCGCCTACGCCGAAAGCCGCGGGCAACCATTAGAGTCCCAAATTGCCGGGCTGCGCGGACGCCTCGGTGCTCGCTACGCAAGCCAGTCGTTCTTGATTTATTTTCAAGCGTATACCAGTAGCTTCTTAGCGGTGAAACGCCTGCGCGAACATTTCGAAACTGCGCTTCAGAACGAAGCGGTCGTGGGCGTGATCATTGGGACTCGGCCCGACTGTGTTCCGCCGGCGCTCATCGACCTTTGTCGGGAGTATGCCGCACGGTGCTTTGTTTCCATTGAGCTGGGCATTCAGACTTTCTCCGACGCACAGCTGACATTTCTACGCCGGGGCCACACCCATGCCGCATCCGTGGAAGCCATCCGGCGGATCAAGGCGTTTCCGGAAATCGATTTGGGCATTCATCTGATCTTTGGACTGCCGGGGGAAACGGACGACGATATCCGCGCCGCCGCGGAGACTTGCGCTACTCTACCCATTGACCACGTGAAGCTACACAATCTGCACGTGCTAAAGAACACGCCATTGGAAACGCTCTATCGAGAGGGGGGATTTCAGCCCCTCGACCTCGAACCCTATGCCGACCGAGTCGCACTTTTTCTGCAGCACTTGCCCCGGCACATCGCCATCCAAAGACTGGCGGCCGTCGCCTCCCGCTGGGATGAACTGGTCGCCCCCGACTGGACCCGCCATAAGATGAAAAGCCACCAATTTATCATCGATCGAATGCGGTCCCTCGGAATCTCCCAAGGACAAAGGCTACCATCTCCTAAAAGGTAGCGGGTACCTTTTAGGAGATGGCGACATCTGCTGGACGGGCACCCTCGCTTGGTCTATAAGCTCGACTGATGCGCCGGTAGCTCAGTTGGATAGAGTATCAGACTACGAATCTGAGGGTCGCAGGTTCGACTCCTGCCCGGCGCGCCATTCTTTTTGGCTCTATTCTTTTCAGCTTTCGATGCGGATTGCGCCACCGGTATAAGCCGCCCAACCCGAGGCGTTGCGAGATAAGTAACGGGCCGGCAAGTCTTTGAAGGCCCGCTCCCGCGACGTGAACCAATTGTAAGTCAGTAAATGGAAGAGCGCGGCCACGCCGTCACGCCAACCGATCTTTTTCCCCTGCAGGTAGGTACGGGGATAGTAGTGGATGGGAACCTCAAAAACGCGGGCGGCGGTCTTGGCGATATAGGCGGTCAACTCGACCTCCACGCCAAACCGTTTTGAACGCAGCTTCATCGCCTTGAAAATATCCGCGCGGCCGACCTTGTAACAGGTCTCCATATCGGTCAAAGACAAACCCGAAATCACATTGCTCAAAAAGGTGAGCGTCCGGTTCACGAACGAGTGGTACGTGCGATGCACCTGCGGGCAATTTTGTCTAAAGCGACTGCCGAAAACGATGTCCGCCCGATCGGCCAGGATCGGTTCGAGCAGACCGGGGACATCGCGCGGGTCATACTCGAAATCGGCGTCTTGAATCATGAGAATATCGCCGGTGGCCTCCGCGAAGCCCCGGGCGACGGCAGCCCCTTTTCCCTGGTTCGTTTCCTGAACCAAGAGGCGAAAGCTGTGACGGGTGGCCAAGTCTCGCAAGATGTCGGTGGACCCATCCGTCGAACAATCGTCGATGAAAATCCATTCGACCGCGACCGGGTACTTCAAGCGCATGAAAGCACCCACTACGTCCCGGAGGTGGCCAGACTCATTGTAGACGGGGACGACGATGGTGAGCTTGCGGTCCATATGGAAAGGCTCGCCCACGTCGATTGAAAAGACAAGCCCGGCCTGCTATCGGTGGCGAGTGGAAACCGCCATGAAAACCGCGCTGGATTTGGCTCGACGGGCCGGGAATCTCGACGAAGTTCCCGTCGGCGCTGTCCTAGTACACGAAAGTCGAGTGATTGGTCAGGGAGCGAACGCCCGCGAACGCACCGCCCGCACCGTCGCCCACGCGGAAGTCGAGGCGCTCGAAGACTATTCCCGACAAACCGGCCAATGGCGCGTGCCGCCGGGCACCGCGCTCTACGTTACGGTGGAACCTTGTCTAATGTGTGTGGGGGCACTGATCTGGGCGCGGGTCGATTTTATCCGATTTGGTTGCACTGACCCCCGACGGGCCGGGCTGCTTACGCTTTTGCCGCAAATCGAAGCCGGAGTTTTCGATCACCGCTTTAAGAGCGTGGAGGCGGGATTGGAACAAGTGGAATGTGCTCAGCTGATGAAGGATTTCTTTCGTCGACGTCGAGAATTAAAGATTAACCGCACGTCGGAAGCGGCTATCAACCCGCGATTAACGCTTTGAAACTTCGCCCTTGCGCATGCGTTCCCACCATAGCGCGCGCTGACGCTTGGCTTCGAGACCGAGACAAATTCCAATCAGTTTTTGCGCATCCGCCGTCTTGCAAAGCGAGCGCCCGACGTAACCGACGTACCGTTGCAGCAGGAAACCCTGAGGCTCCGCCGAGTGCGTGGGCGTCATATCGATAACTTGTTCGGCGTAAGTCGGAATGCGCACCGGAGGCACGTAGGGCGCGATATCGTCGTCAATGCCGCCTAGATCGCCCCCAGAAACCTCACCACCGACGTCGGCCCCGCCGGAGCCACCCACGTAACCGCCTTCTTTGGCAATCGTGTAGCCCGGACCACCGGCTGGACCGCCCCCCTCACCCAGCATGCCTCCGCCTCCCACCGATCCAAACGGATCGGGACCGGACATCGCCGCGCTGGATCCCGAGGAAATCGCACCACCCAAACCGCCCAGCATTCCGCCCATCGCCGCGCCCGCGGCCGCACCGGAGCCTGCGCCTAACGCACTGGACGCGGCACTGCCACCAAAGAGCCCACCGCCCGCGTCGGGTGCCATCGGCGGCAACGGCGATTTCTTAGGCGGTGGGCCTTTTTGATTTTGCGTCAACGCATCCAAAAGGCTGTTCGCGTCCGGCTTGCTGGCCAAATCGGTTTTTTTGTCGTCTTTTTTTGGGGGCTCTTCTTCTTCCCGTGGGCGCTTCGGCGCGGACTCTTCCCCGCCGCTTTTTTGTTCCTTTTGCTCTTGCTTGGCCTCTTTTTCGCCACCACTCGGCGGGGGAGGCGCACCACCACCACGGTTTTGATCGCGTCCTTTCAAGGCCTCGAGCAGTTTGTGCGTATTGTCTTCGCCCTTCTTACTGCGATCTTCGTCGCGAACCCGCTCGCCCTTATCGGCGCCCGGCGGAAACGGCGGACGGCCCCGGTCGCGATCCTCGCGGCCATCGCCGTCTTTGCCCTTATCTTTGTCCTTGCCGAGAATTTTTTCCAGCGCGGCCAGCGCGCCGCGTTCGGAGAGCAAACCTTCTCCGGCATCGGCTTCTTGCGCCGGAACCGCTCTGCCGAAGGAAGCATTAAGCCCCTTCAAGAATCCATCGACCGCTTCGGGGCTGAGCTGTCCCTTAGGTTGGGGGGCCGCGCCTTCCGGCTTCTTTTCCCCTTGGGGATCGGTCGCGGCGGTCTTTTCGCCCGCCGCCGATTGTTTTTCCTGCAAAACTCTTCGCGCGGCTTCACTGAGTTCCCGACCCGTTTCGCCGTCCACGCCCGCCAGCGCTTGATCATAAAGGCGTTTGAGGTCCTGGACTTGATCGGCAGTCAATAGTCCGCCGTCACGATTGCGCACCTGATTCAAAACGCGTTGGAACTGGCTTTCATCCATCCGGGGAGTTTGGCGGAAAGCCTGATCGAGCGTTCGGAGCGCTTCGTTGGACAATCCGGATTCCTTAAAACCGCGTACGAGGATTTGTTGCCGGGTAGGGGGCGTATTCTGAGAGTTTGCAGCGGCAAGCGAAACGGGTTCTTCACCCGCGCGGTGATCCCTACGATCTTCCGCCTGGACTCCGGTCGAGAGAATTCCCAACACGAAAACTGCTGCCGCGACCACTTCTACTCCTACAACGCCTGCTGTCGCTACCCTGCTGCCTCACCGCTTTGAGCTGAAAAATGCAAAATCAGGACCCCGGAAATGGGCCGCATTCGCGAAGTGAACGCCGCACGGACGAGGGCAAATGCCCCACCTGGGGACAGAAATTGTTAGCCGGTGGTGGAACCTAAACACCCGTTTCCCAGGCACGGGCCGGGGGTTAAGAATTTGAATTAACTGTGTTTTTTATCGGCATCTTTCCTTCAATTTTGGGGCGTAAACTAAGAAGGTCCCTCATTAGATGTCCCCCTTTTTCACAACACCCATGCTGCGAAGCTCATTTGCTTACTTCCTCGCTCTCGTCGGCCTTTCGGCCTGCGTGAACCCGTTTGGTGAAGGCAGTTTTGATCCGGCCTTCGCAACCGTGAGTACCGCCTACCTCGCCCTCCTCAATCCGAGCGATGTCGATCTGGGCACCGTGCCCGTAGGACAACAAGCGTCGCGAACGCTGATCGTATCCAACCAGGGTGGGCGGACGGCCGAGTATCTTGCCGCCGAGCTCTCCACGAGTTTAATCGGCTACGCGGGCGGTTCCTTTCCTGGAGTCGGCGGCAGTTGTGGAAAATCGCTGGCCGCCGGTGAAAGCTGTCGTGTCGTGATCGCGGTGACCCCTCCATTTCCGGCAACGCACCAGACCACCTTCGTCTTAAGGTACTGGGATGGCGAACGCGCCCGATCGCTCGACGCCGCGCTAAAGGCCCAAGCCGACAACGGCACCTTTGTCACTTTCACCGGGTTCGACCAAACCGTGCAGACGATGGTGGAAACGTCGGATGGCCTTTACGTCGCCGGTAACTTCACCGGCTATGGACGCTACCCCGCGGGTCGATTGCTTCGTTTCATGCCTTCTTCTTCTGAAGTCGATACCCGTTTTAACACTTACCCCGGATTTAATAACAACGTCCTCGCCGTCGCCTCCGGGAACTCGGTGGTTTACGTCGGCGGCCAATTCACCAACTACTCCGGCACCTCGGGAGGCTACCTCGTTCGTCTGCACCTCGACGGATCGAAGGACACCACCTTCGCCCCCTCCACGGTCGATATCAGTGAAGTGACTCGCGCCCTCGCGGTGGATCCTGCTACGGGCAAAGTCTACGCCGCTCTCGGAACCACGACCGGACTGGTGTGGCGCTTAAACACGAATGGTTCGACCGACAATAGTTTCGTTAGCCCGGTTTTTACCGGCGTTATCGAGCAAATCCTCATGGCTCCCGATGGAAGCGGAGACATCTACGTGACCGGCGCGTTCACTCATGTCGCCGGAGCGGCGCGCCCGGGAATTGTACGACTGAGTGCTACGGGGGCCGTGGTCGCAAACTTCGATGCACTCTTGGATGGCCCGATCGCGGCCGGAAGCCTGGCCGTTCACACCCTCATTCCGACGAATGATTCCTCGGGTGATATTTTTATCGGTGGTAACTTCACCACGATCAACGGAACCGCTCAACGCGGACTCGCCCGAGTCGACGCCAACGGGGATATCAGCATTTCAATGTCGGTCGGCACCGGCTTCAACGAGGGAGTCACGAAGATTGCGATGATTCCCGGCAACGGGATGCTTCAAGTGATGGGCGGATTTACTTCCTACAATGGGACGGCTCGCTCGGGTTTGGCCCGGGTCAGCGATAGCGGCAACCTCGATGTCGCCTTTGCCCCCTCTTCTACCTTCAACGTTCTCGACATTGCGACCGGCTCGCTCGTCGCCCACGAAGACGGTTCGTTTCACGCCGGTGGGAGTTTCATCACGTTCCAAGGGCAACCCGCTCCCCGCCTTGTTCGCGTCGATAATACCGGGGCAACCGACTCTCGGTTGAAGATGAAGTCCGGCGCTACGAGCGTGTATTCCGTGGCCGCTTTGTCGGACGGATCGGGCGTTTACTTAGGTGGTAACTTTCTCAGCGCCTTTGGGCGCACTTCGGCCCACGCCGCCCGCGTCGGGTACAACGCCGAAATCGATACGAGCTTCACCGCTCCCGCAACGGTAAACAACGCGATCTACGCGATGTTACCGACAACGGACGGCACCGGCTCCGTGTATGTGGCCGGATCGTTTACTCTGCCCAAGCAAAAGATCGCGCGCCTTTTGAGCAGTGGCGCTTTGGATACCGGCTTCAGTCTCAGCGCAAATCCGAACGGGGACGTGACGAAACTGTTCACGGTGCAAAGCCCAACCCGTCAGCCGAACCTCTATCTAGTGGGCACCTTCACGTTGATTGGCACCACCGCAACACAAAATCTCGCGCGCGCGAGTCTCGATGGCGCTTTGGATACCTCATTGATCCCGACCTTTATCGGTGCCGTCGCCACCGGTGCCGCGGTGCCGGACGGTGAGGGCGATATTTACCTGGGCGGAAGCTTCACCACGGTCAACGCCACGAGCTCCAATTGCATCACCCGACTGAATTGGAATGGCACGATCGATACGAGCTTTCAGGTTGGCACTGGCTTTTCGGGATCGCCGCAAGTAGCGGCGATTTACCCCCTCACCGACGGCTCGGGTAAAGTCTATGTCGGTGGTCAGTTCACGGGTTACCAATCGCAATCGGTTACCAATATTGCGCGCCTCAATGCCGATGGAACACTGGATACCACCGCCGCATTTCCGTCGTTCACCGGGGGAGCGGTCATGCAATTCGTCCCCGACGGAAAGGGTCGAATCTTCGTACTCGGTAACTTTACCGCCCCCTATAAGTACATCGCTCGGCTAAACGCGGACGGCAGCCTCGATACCTCTTTCAACCCGGGCGCGAGCTTTAACTCTACGGTCAAAGATGCCAGTCTGGCCCCCGATGGTTCGAACGAGCTCTATGTCGGCGGGACATTTACCACCTATAACGGTAGCCTCACGGATGGCCTTATCCGACTGAATGAGAGTGGGGCACTCGACTGACGCTCCGACCCAAAACCCCCGAAATAGTTGTCTAGACTCATTTTTCATCGTGACTCAAAGCAAAACTTCCCTATCATATCCGTTAACAACTCTTTAAACGTTGGGGGAATCCAAATCATGGCAGCAAAAAAGAAGACGACAAAGACGACCAAGAAAACCACCAAGCGGAAGCCAAATGCGGCTTTCATGGCGCCCTTGCAGCCGAGCGAAGCTCTGGCCAAAGTCGTCGGCACTAAAGCGATTCCGCGTACGGAAGTCGTGAAGAAACTCTGGGCTTACATCAAGAAGAACAAGCTCCAGGATCCGAAGAACCGCCGCAATGTCCGCGCGGATGCTTCGTTGACGAAGGTTTTCAACGGCAAGTCTGTCGTCTCGATGTTTGAAATGACCAAGTTGGTCAGCAAGCATCTCAAAGCGGCGAACTAAGTCGTTTCGAGCAGTCATTGAGAAGGGCCGATGGGAAACCATCGGCCTTTTTCTTTTTAAGAGTATTTGAGTTGAACGGCCGCCGCCGCCTTGACCGCCTGCTTGCGGGCGGCGGCGATACTTCCCGCTCCGGCCAGCGCCACGCCCATTCGGCGGCGCGGCCGCGCATCCGGCTTTCCAAAAATACGGACCTCGGTGGCTTTAAGACTCAGGGCTTTTTCCAGCCCCTGGTAGTCGACCGATTTGGCTTCACGATCGGCTAAAATCACCGCGCTGGCCGAAGGGCCGCGGTACCGTATCATCGGGATCGGCAACCCGAGAATCGCCCGGACGTGGAGATCAAACTCGGAAAGATCCTGCGAGATCAACGTCACCATTCCCGTGTCGTGCGGTCGCGGGGAGAGTTCCGAAAAGATCACTTCCTTGGCCGTAACGAAGAACTCAACCCCAAAGATGCCGGCGCCCCCCAGGCGATCGGTCACTTTCTTGGCGATTTTCTTGGCCTGCGCCAGGTGCCGGGGCGAAAGCTTCGCCGGGATCCACGACTCGCGGTAGTCGCCATGCTCTTGCCGATGCCCGATGGGATCGACAAAAAGCGTCGGACCGCGATGCTGCTTGATGGTCAGCAAGGTGATTTCCAGATGGAAAGCGATGAACTCCTCGACGATGACCCGGGCACGATTGCCCCGCATTCCCGCGCAGGCATCATCCCAGCTAGCGCCAATCTCTTTGGCGGACTTGGCCACCGATTGCCCCTTCCCCGAGGAGGACATCACTGGCTTGATGACGACGGGGTAGCCGATCTTTGCGGCTTGCGCGGCCAATTCCTCCTTAGAAGTGGCGTAGGCGTAGCGGGCCGTGCGCAGGCCCAATTCCTTGGCGGCGACTTCCCGGATCGCATCGCGATTCATCGTGAGGTGGGCCGCTTCGGCCGTGGGGACGACGGTGATCCCGGCCGCTTCGAAGGCCCGGAGTTTTTCGGTCTGAATGGCTTCGATTTCGGGGACGATAAAATCCGGCTGGTGTTTTGCGACGACTTTCGCCAGGGTTTCCCCGTCGAGCATATCGACGACCTCAAACCCATCGGCCACTTGCATCGCCGGAGCACCGGGATAGCGGTCGACGGCAATGACGGTGTGGCCGAGACGCTTAGCGGAAATCACCACCTCTTTGCCGAGTTCACCGGCACCGAGCAGGAGGAAGGTCTTTTGGGATTTCTTCATGCCATCCGTCTAACCCGAGCCTCAGAGGCCGACAATGATTTTGGTTACTCCTGTTCGGCCATCTTCCGCGCCGTATTCTTCATTGTGTGCCAGCGCAGACCGAGGCGCTTGAACAAGCTCGCGATCTCATAGAGCTCCCCCGCTTCAAACCCTTTCAATGCCATCAGCGCATCCCGCGGAGTCCAAAACAACTCACCTAATGTCCGAATTCTTCCCTGCCATAAAATCAGGCACGTCATATACGAAAAATATGCGTCAATCGACGTCCGCCCCCATTTAGACTGCGGGTCCAGACGCCGTGCCTCCACCGGTGAAAAGTGCCAGGGTAGCTCGCGACGATCGAAAAGCTTTGCGATTTCAAGCAGGGCCACGCCGCCGATTCTGGGTACGGCCATCAGCTTAACGCGCGGGGTTTTGCGCAATTGACCGAAGGTTTCGATACCGGCTTCGGCCAGAATGTCCCGCGTCCGCACCGAGAGCAAAGTGTTGAGAGGGGTCTGGTCGGTTATCGCGCTCGGGCAGTCGGGGTCGGAAGACGCTAAAGCGGCTCCCGCCAGGCATAGAGATAGGACCAAACCGGCGAGAAACTTCATGGGCGGGGCTTTTAGCAGTTTTCGTAGAAACGATCCAAGCAAAAGGCATTTCCAAGATTTCCGCGGCTAGACCGCCCCCCTCCCCTGTGTTACTTATTCGGGCTCTAGGAGAGATGGCCGAGTGGTTGAAGGCGCACGCCTGGAACGCGTGTAGGGTGTAACAGCTCTCGTGGGTTCGAATCCCACTCTCTCCGCCATTCGATTCGCAAAGCGAATCGAATCCTTAATTGTTAATCCTTAAGGATTAATCCTTAATCCTCTCCGCACGTTTTTCTATGTAACCGATCAGTCCCGATAGCATTTTCCCAAGACTGGTTAGCTGCACATAGTGTTTCTCTAAATCGGACTGTACGAGATTCAGCTTTCGAACAAGATCGATTACCGCAACGCACTCGAAAACAGAGCCCCGTGCCACACGAAAAAACTGGGTCTTATCTCGCACGCTATACCGGGAACTTCCTTCTGCGATGTTTAAAGCGATCGAATGGCTCGCTCGCCTCAATTGATCTCTTATTCCTGTGGCTGAATCCTTGGGCAGCTCCGCACACAAACTGTAGGCTAGCCCGGCAAACTCGAGAGCGCCCTGATAAACAGGCCACTTCTGAAACTCAAACCGACCGGTTGCCGGACTAACCTGCACAACGTCCTGCATACGCACTCCTTGCGGCTACGGACGATTGCAGAGACAATGCCAAAAAAATTTATGGAACATTTGACTCCCCGAAAACTACTCGCATTCGATTTCTCTTGTGCCATTGCTGGAGGAGCGATCTACTTCTTGCTATTCGATTTGGTGACGGGGAAGTTCCAGGTACCACGGTGGATGGCGTTAACCCAGCTCGCGGCCAATTCTACATATGGGATCTATGGAGTCGTTCTGTTTATTGCCGGGTTGGAACGGACAGATTATTTCAAGTTTCTTGTAGTGATGAACTTTTTCTATGCAGGATTGTGCGTTTTTGCCATGGGACTTCTTCTTTGGGGCGGCGTCTATGCCGGAGCATTGTTCTTATTGGCTGAGGGGTTTTTCATTGGGGCTCTTGCAAGCGTAGAGAAAAAATCCTCGTGGCCCCTCGCCATTACTTAAATTTAAACTTAACCGGCGTAGCCGGATAGTGGCTCTTTCCTCGCCGGAGTTTTTCCCAGATATCAACCAATTCCCTAATATGGTTTAAACCAAAATTCTTGCTATGCCATATTAACGAGCCGAAGCCGTCGCAAGCCAACGCTTGGAACGCAAAAGCATCGCCAATCCAGGAATCGCGACGAGCGCACAAAAAGTAAAATACCCTGGCCAGCCCATCATTTCGGCCAAGATCCCACTCGTGGATCCTAGGAAGACGCGCGGAACCGCCATAAGACTTGAAAGCAACGCGTACTGGGTGGCGGAAAAACGTTTGTCGGTCATGGACGCCATGAAACCGACGTAAGCCGCGCCCCCGAGTCCACTAGCGATATTTTCAAACGCCACCACCGCGGCGAGGGCGGGAACGCTGGGAACTCCCAAGAGCGCCAACCAGGCAAAACCCAAAGTGGAAACCGATTGGAGGATGCCAAAAATCCAAAGTCCCTTCATAAGACTCATGCGCAAAAGCAGCACCCCGCCCAGGAGTCCGCCCGCAATCGTCGCCCAGAAACCTAGCACCTTAGAAACCTCGGCGATCTGCAGTTTGTCGAAACCGATCTTCAAATAAAATGGCGTGAACATATCACTCGCCATTTGATCGCCGATTTTGAAGAGCAAAATAAAAATCAGGATTTCAATCGCCGCCGGCCGCCGCAAATACTGCCGGAAAGGATCGATCACCGCCTGTTGCAAAGTCTTTGGCGGTTCGACGCTGGCGTCGGCGGCCGGCGACAGCAGCGTGACCAACATCGAAACCAGGATGACCCCCGCCATCGACCAATACGCCACCGACCAGCTGGTATAGTGGGAAACCGCCAGCGCGCCGGCGCCCCCAATGAGCAATCCGACTATCGCGCCCATCACCCCGAAGGAGCCGCCCCAGCCCAGCTCTTCTTAGCTTAAGATATCGCGTCGGTAAGCATCGATTACGATATATTTTCTCGCGCTTAAGAACGCCACCAAAAAACAAAGGGCGGCCGCCAGCGAAACATTGGCCGCGGGGTTCGATTGCGCCAAGATGCCCAACATCACAATCAAGGCCGCCTGGCAGATCAAGATCCAACCACGACGGCGATCCAAAAAGGGCGGAACGTAACGATCCATCACCGGCGCCCACAGGAATTTCAGCGAATACGGCAAACCCACGAGGGCAAAGGCGCCGATCGTGGCCAGGCTCACTCCGCCTTCCGTCATCCACGCTTTAAAAGTGGAACCGATGAGAAGGAGCGGCAGACCGGACGAGATGCCGAGCAAGAAGATGCTCAGCATCCGGCGATTGAGAATTGACCTGAGAAGCGATTTTTTCAGTTCGGTCATAAACTAGAGAACCCAGCCAATATACGCGGTGAAGTAAGGAAGCAAGCCTGAGAAATTCAATGCGATGCGATCGGTGCTCACTAAAACGTATTGGATGCCCGCCCCTAAACCCACGTTCCACGCCGACTTTCCAAATTGATGGCGGTACTGAAGCAGTGCGATACCCGCCAACGCCAGTGCCGTCTCTTCCGTGTCCTCGAAAGTGAGACCGAGCGAGTAAGCACCGGCTCCGCCCAAAACGCCCAACCCCTCAAACGTCGAGCGGCCGAAATAGTAGCCGGCGGTCAAGAACCCGCCGAATCCTACCGCCTGAGAACTCGTGCCGGCTTGGTAGAAAAACAACGGCATCACGCCGAGGGTAACCTGGCTGCCGACGTCCACTTCGGCGTGCGCCATGGGATAAAAATAGTTGAGACCAGCATTCCCGCCGAGGGTCAGCGCCCAGTTGCGTTCGGAAGCGGTGTGTTGCTGGTGCATCGACAACATCGCGGAAGCCGCCGTTTGCGATGCCGGCGTGCGTTGCATCTTGCGGATGCCGACCGTCTGGCCGCTCGAAAGCGCCGCACCGCGCGCGAGCTTGGTGATCTTCATTGCGATCTTGCTGCCGACGCGTTTTACCACGGGACCGCAGGCGAGCGTCTTTCCTTCCGATTCGGCACAAACCTGATCGCCTTCATGAAATGCTTCGCCGCTTTCCGTCGATAGAAGCAGCGCCGAGGTCGTCGCTTTTAAAAGTTTGGCAGCATGTGTCGTGCCGGTGAAAAACACAAACGCGAAGAGCACTGCGAATTGGGCTTTCACCGTGTCATTGTATCCTTTTGAGTCTGCTTGCGGTATGCTTAAGTCGCTTTCCTTTTTCTGCTTTTCAAAAAAACAACCGGGGGATCTTGATGAAGAGAATCAATTGGGTTCTGCTGTCGTCTTTTCTTGCCGTGTCCGCTTCGGCTCAGCCTCTGACCTTGAGCGATTTGCGCAGCTCTTTGTCAAAGCACAAAGCCACGTGGACCGCGGGACAAACCAAAGTGTCGGTCTTAGACAAAGAGGAGCAAAAACGCTTGCTCGGTGCGCCGCTGCCGGAACACCAGGATTACTTTTTCACGCCGGAATCCAAGACGTTCCGTCCCTTCGGCCCGGCTGCCTACGATTGGCGAAACGTCGGCGGAACAAAGTTCTCTTCTCCCGTGTTGGATCAAGGCCGCTGCGGAAGCTGCGTGGCTTTCGCCGCCATTGGTCAGCTCGAAACGCAGATGAACATCGCCCGCAAAACGCCGCATTCGCCGTGGGCTTTCTCCCCACAGCATTTGTTTGCGTGCGGCGGCGGCACCTGCGATCGCGGCTGGATGCCGATGACCGCGCTAAATTACCTCCAGAGCTCGGGCGTCCCGGATGAAGCCTGCTTCCCGTATCAAAGCGGCGCGACGGGCGAAGACCTAGCCTGCTCGTCCTCGTGCTCCGACGCCAAGAGCCGTTCCCAGAAGATCGTGCGTTACAACACGACTTCGTTCTTCTTCGCGTCGATCGACAGCGTCAAAAAAGCGCTGCAAAAAGGGCCGCTGCTGGCCTCGATGGTCGTGTACGAAGACTTCATGTTCTACAAAAGCGGCGTGTACAAGTACACGTCCGGGGCTCAACTGGGCGGCCACGCGGTGGTTATCGAGGGCTACAACGATTCCGAAAAAGCGTGGATCGTGCGCAACAGCTGGGGCGAGGACTGGGGTGACAATGGTTACTTCCGCGTGGCGTGGAATGATCAATCGGGCGTCGGTAACAGCACCTGGGGAATCGAAATCGGCGGCGCCGACGGCGATGTCTCCTTGGGCAGCTTACGCGATCACACGGTCTTGAGCGGAAACGCCCAAGTGGTTCAGTTGGCGTCTAGCTACACCGATACCCAGCGCATCCGTTGGCAGCTGCTCAATGGTAGCAGCACTTCCGTCGCGGAAGGCTCCGCCAGTCGCTCGTCGAGTGTGGTGATGGATACCACGCCGTTGCGCGACGGTGCCTACCAGATGGTTGCCATCGCGGATCGAGCGTCGGGCGTGGCCCGCAGTCAGCCGCGCGAAGTCTACGTGCTCAATGGGACGCTGACGGGTTCGATCAAACTGAACAACGTCAGTTCCGGCGACACGCTCAAGGGCAAAAAGGTGTTGGAGTTCTCTTTGAACTCCGCGCCAATTCCGTTCACGCACCTGGCGTTTCGCGCCAAGAACGTGGCCACGGGCGAAGTGATCGAGCGGCGTTCGCCGCACGTCGCTTCGAAAATCAACTTGAGCTTCAATACGGAAGGCAAGGCAAACGGAGCGTGGGAACTATCGCTCGAAGGCATTGCCGGAACGCAATCGGTGCGTTCGCAACCGGTGCGGGTCACATTCCAGAACTAGTCTAGAAATCGAGGATCTTCCCGGGATTCAAGAGCGCTTTGGGATCCAAAGCCGCCTTGATCCCGCGGAAGATCCGAATTTCCTCCGCCGTCCGACTAAACCCCAGCCACTTCTTCTTCAGCAATCCAATCCCGTGTTCCGACGAAATACTACCCCGATACTTTTGCAGTAAGGGAAAGAGCACGTCCTCGAAACGATCGCAATCTCGATTGAAAGCGTCAAAGCTGGTCCCGGAAGGATTCACGAGATTGACGTGGGGACTCCCATCGCCAAAATGGCCAAACAGGAAAAGCTCGAGCGCGTACTTGTCTTTTTGGAGAGCGGCTTCCAATTCGGTGAGAAAGGGGGCCACCGAGGCAATAGGTACCGAGAGATCGTGTTTGCGGGCCCGGCCCGTCAGGGCAATGCTTTCGGTAATTCCTTCCCGCAAACCCCAAACGGCCTTGCGATCCTCCGAGGACTCGGCCTGAAGCGCATCGACCACCATTCCCCCGGCCAAAAGGGCTTCCAACCAAGCGTCCCGGGATTCCGGCCCGGCCACCTCCATAACGACGTAAAAGACTCCCGACTGAGCGAGACGACTTTTGCGTTTTAGCTTTTCTTCGACCGCGCGCAAGCAGCGGTGGGAGAAAAACTCAAAGGCCAGAATATCGAAGGGGCCTTGGCGCGCCTTTTCAAACACGTAGGGCAGACCCTCGATGCTTTTGAGGGCAAAAAAGAAAACCGCCTTATTCACATCCCGTGAAATCGGAGCGAGTTTCAACGTCGCTTCGGTGATCACGCCCAAAGTCCCCTCACTGCCGACCATTAGCTGGAGAAGATCGTACCCAGTGTTGTTCTTCTCCAGGTCGGAGTTGAGCTCCAGGATCGATCCACTCATCGTCACTACCTGAAGGCCCGTCACCCACTTGCGCGCCATTCCATGACGGATCACGCGCAAGCCGCCGGCATTCGTCGATAGATTGCCGCCAATTTGGCAGCTCCCCTTCGACGCGAGATCGATGGGCCAAGTGAGATTCGCCGCTTCGCAGTGCTGATGGACGCTTTCCGTGATGACACCCGCCCCGACCCGCAGGGTTCGCGAAAGCTGACTGACCGTACCGAGCCGATTCAGCTTTTCGAGGCTTAGCACCAATTGGCCCGCGGCGGGCACCGCGCCCGCCGCCAAACCGGTTCGCCCGCCCGACGGTACGACCCCGACCGCGTGTTGGTGGCAGAGCGCCAGAACCTTGGACACCTCGGCCACCGACCGAGGGACCGCCACCGCATCCGCCTGACCGGGCGTTTTTGTCCAATCGGTCGCGTACGGGATGCATTCCTCGGCCCCGGTCAAAAGCACACCTTCGCTTAGCGCCGACTTCAACGCCGATAAGAAAGGCGGTTTCATTTACTTCTCCAAGATGGCGGTGGTTCCCATCCCGCCGCCGGTGCAGACGGAGATCAAGCCACGCCCACCGCCTTTTTCGTTGAGCAGTTTCGCCAATGACGAAACGATACGCGCCCCGGTGGCACCAAAGGGATGGCCGAGCGCCACGCTGCCGCCGGCAACATTGAGCTTGCTGCGATCGATCTTGCCGAGCGGGCCGGGGAGCTTCACTCGATCGCGGAAGAACGCTTCGCTTTCCCACGCTTTCAATGTGCAAAGCACCTGGGCGGCGAACGCTTCGTGAATCTCGTAGAACGCAAAATCTTGAAGTTTCAGATTCGCGCGTTTCAACATTCGGGGCACGGCGTAAGCCGGCGCCATCAACAAACCTTCCGTTTGCATATCGATCGCCGCACTTTCGCAGTCGCGCAAATACGCCAGGATCGGCAGGCCGCGTTCCTTGGCCCATTTTTCCGAAGCTAAAAGCACCACGGCGGCACCATCGGTGAGCGGTGAGCTATTGCCGGCGGTCAACGTGCCCTTATCGCTCCGGTCGAAAGCCGGTTTGAGCTTGGCTAGCTTCTCGAGGCTGGTATCCCCCCGCAAATTATTGTCGCGCTGAACGCCCGCGAAGGGCCGAACCAGGTCGCCATAGAAACCCCGTTCATACGCCGAAACGCCGTTTTGGTGGCTTTTAAGCGAGAGATCGTCCTGTTCCTGGCGGGTGATTCCCCACTGTTTGGCCATCAACTCACACGCCTCGCCCATCAAAAGTCCCGTGCTCGGCTCCTCCGGGGCGGGGGCCTGGAACTTGAATTCGCCCGGGGAAAAACCCGCCCAAACTTTGAGGCGCGCGCCCAGAGACTTCGCTCCCCGCATCCGCACAAACCGACGGGCGAGCTTCTCCGGCAGAAAGAGCGGAACACCACTCATCGATTCCGAACCGCCGGCGATACCGGCATCGATATGGCCGCTGCGAATTTTCTGCGCGACGACAAAGGTCGCGTCCAAGCTCGTTGCGCAGGCGCGCGAAACGGTGATGGCCGGAGATTCGATATTTAGGCCGGCGCGGATGACCGCTTCCCGCGCAAAATTCCACATCGAGGGATGTTGAAAAACGGTGCCCAGCGCGATCTCTCCGAACCGTTCCGTTTTCAGATCGTATTGCTCGGCCAAGCCTCGCAACACCTCGGCGAGAAGATCCACCCCGGAATACTCCATGTAGTTGGTTCCCATCCGACAAAAGGGCAATCGTAATCCGCCCACGACGACAACTTCGTGACTCATGTTTTCTCCTTACTGGTAGACCCAACGGCCCACATATTCCTTGATCGCAACGGTAGTGGTTTGCAACGCGGCCAGCTCCGGGACCAAGTACGAAAAACGAAAGGGACCTTCGGTCATTCGCTTCTCGGTCGGAAACGGAATGACATCCGTGATCCCATACTTTTTAAAGACCGCGACGGCGCGCGGGAGATGAAATGCGCTCGTCACCAAAAGAATCTTGGACCACCCGCGCGCTTTCAAAACTTCCGCGGAGTAGCGGGCGTTTTCATCGGTGTTGCGGGAACGATCTTCACGCACGATCGCTTTTTCCGGAACGCCCGCATCTATTAAAAAGTCGCGCATATCGTTGGCCTCGATCCCCTCCTTCCCATCGGGGAAAAAAGACGAAGAGCCGCTGGATACGACGATAAACGGCGCCTTTCCGTGGCGATACAATCGCGCGGCGGGAACCAACCGACTGCCGGAGGCTTCCTCCGGTTCCAGTCGAGGTGGCTGCGGGCCCCAGATGGATCCGCCCAAGACCACGATCGCTTCCGCGACGGGTGCTTGGGCCGCGGCGATGCTCGGGTACTGCGCTTCCAAGGAGCGCATGAGTCCAATCGATATCAGGGGAAGGGCCGGTACCCAAAGAAAAGCCAAAGCCCCCATCACCAACCGCCACGCGATTTTTTCTTTCCGAAAATGCCGAGCGATCAGCGCCGCGAGGAGCAGAAGCAAAGCCACGTTAAACGGCCAGAGGATCGGCTGCACGAGCTTGCTGAAGATAAAGAACATGGAGCGTTCGAGTGTACCGCGACTAGCGGCAGAACTGAAGGTCGGCGAGCCAAGCGTTGGGATCCTTCACGCGGGCCGCGATCTCCCGTAGGCGCTTTTGTTCCGGAGTGAGGTGCGGCTCTAACACCATGAAGGTGGAGCTCCCGCTCGCGGTTTGGCTGTGGCCTTGTTCGGCGCGGACGCGCCAGAAATATTCCCCTTTGGTATTGGCTTGGATGCGCAGGGAATTGGTTTCGGATCCGAAACTTCGAAAGAAAGCGAAGTTGCGAGTCTTGGCGACTTCCAGGGTGTAACGCACCCCCTCCACCGGAATCTGCGTCCAAACAAAACTGAGACACTGGGGACCCTTTTCGAGTTGGAAAACGGATCCCGGGATCGGCAATGACGGACGCAAGGAGTAGTCGTCGAAATGACTGAGCTCAGAGAGGTAGGCGGGAAAAACCTGATAGAGCTTTCCCGGATTAAAAACATGCGTCGCCTGCTCGGCGAGCCGCCGCTCAAGCCTTCGTTGCCGCGCCGCCCACGCCTCCACGGATGGAGTGGTCTCGAAGATCCGGATCTGGTTCCATTCGGCCCCCACGCGACCGACCTTGCGGTTTTTCGAAATAATATCAAAGGCTTCTCTTTGATACACTTCGGCCACCCGCTTCCCCGCCCAAACCGCACCGGCGAGAAAAGCCACAATGAGCAGGGTCTCCACCCTGCTGATCGGGTGGATGGCTTCTGTGGGACGAGGCATCGAGGTCTCCCGTCTGCTTTTCGGCGGTGCGTCGAGAAAGCTTGAGCAGGCTCACGTTTAGCCCTCTGCCTGACGATAAGGAAGGTGGGGGTGTGCGCACTCATGCGCCTCATTTTGCCAATCAAACTCAAAGTCTTCTTTCCGGCGCTGCTGGGCGTCGCGGGGTGCGTTCTGCTTTTCCGCGATCTCGCCCTGCGCGGTCTGAATGACGATCGCACGGCATTTGGGTTGGAAGTCGCCCAAACCGTCGCCGATGTGTTGCGCGAAGATACGGAAACGCTCGTGAAGTTTCGGCTGCAGGAACTGGAAAAGCTGGCGGGAGAGGCGCAACGTGGCCACGAGAACCGTCTCTTCTTGCGCGCCAGTTCCGATTTTCGTTCCGACGTCGTCGCGGTGGAGTTTTTTGACCCCAAGGGCGACGGAAAGTTTGAGACCCGCAGCGCCATCAATGCGGACTTGCTGAAAGCGAGAGACCTGCCGGTAAATCTGCTGGCATTGATGAACGGCGCCGCGCCGATCGATGTAGCGCGCCTCGATCGCGACCGCGATTCCACGCTCATCAATCGCAGTGTCCTCGTCGATGGCAAACCGGTACCCGTATTGAGCCACGTCCTTTTCGTGCGCCACCTCGACGGACGCCTCAACGGCACCATTATCGTCCTCGACGTTCTCGCCGATAGCCTACTCGCAAAAATGCGCCGCTCCACCACCGCGGAAACTTTTCTGGTGAATCGCGCCGGAGAGTTGATTGCACATTCCGATCCCACCCTCTTGGTGCAATACCGCAACCAGGCGTTTCCCGATTTTCCCCTCAATCTCCTCACCGAGGATTGGTCGCAGGGAACCACTTTTTCTTGGAATCAGGACGGACGGGAATGGATCCACCTCGTGCTGCCCCTGGGCATGCCGGGCGTTCTTCTCTCCGCGCGCGTGGAAAAACGCCAATTCACGGAAGTGCTGGCCAAGCTGGAAGAACAGTTTTGGCTCGGGGCTTGGGCAATTCTCGGGGTGCTGGTGGTGTTGACCGGTTTGGTGGCCTGGGGCTTGAAGCGAAATATCCGCAACACCGCGGCCACCATTCAATGCTTGGCCCAAGGGGATTTCGATCGCATGCCGAAGCTTTCCACCCGCGACGAATTCCTAGACGTACGTGACGCGTTTTCCGTATTCGGCCCGCGTTTGCGCAACCGCCTCGCGGAGGAGTTTGCCCGGGGCCAGAAAGACGCCCAGTTAGCGACGATCCAGACCTTGCGCGCCGCCATGGGAAATCCGGTGCCCAGTCGATTCGAAGGCTGGGAGTTCATCGCCCACCGCCCGAGTGATCTTACCCCGCTTCAGGATTTCTGGGATTTCCACCAGCAGGGCGGTCGCCGACAGATCATCGTCGGGCGCGCCAATACCGCCGGGATTCCCGGCTTGATGATGTCGGTGATGATCCGCACGACGATGGACAATCTGCGGCGCCTGTCCGGGAAGTTCAGCACTCAACGGCCTCCGTCGCTGGCCGAACTTCTAGAAATGCTCAATGCTCACATCCACGCCGCCTTCAAAGGCCGCATCTGTTTGCAGGGGACGGCACTGGAAATGGATATCGATACCGGTGCGTTTTCCTGGATCAACATGGCCAGCCCCACCCCCCTACGCTGGGTGCCGACGGTCGAAAAAAAGCCCGTGGTTATCGACGATAAAACGCTTTCTGAGCAAAATCCCGCGCTGGGCCAGCAAGCGATCGCGGGCTTCCGCGCCATCAACGGTTTCTTTGCCCCCGGTGAGCGCTTCTTCATTTCTATGGATACGATTCTGCCCAAAGGCGCCAAGGAAGATGCTTCGCGCAAGATGATGCAGAAGCTGATCGTGAGCGAAGGGCGCAAATCACTGGCCGATCTGAAGGCAGCCATCGCCGATTATGCGGCTCCGCCCCTGTTGAAACAAAACCTCTGCTTTATTGGATTGCGTCGCCCGGGCGGGGTTGCGGTGGAAACCGCTTCCGTCCCCTCACCCGCTCCCGTTCCAGCCAGTGCGCCTACGCCGGCCCCGAAGTCCACGCCGAAAGCGGCTTAGCCCTTTACCGGGTAATAGAACGACAAAATCATGAAATAGTGCATGGCCGCACCAATCATGACGAGTAAGTGCCAGAGTTCGTGGTGCCCGAAAATTCCTTCATACAGGCGCGGCTTTTCCATGGCGTACACGATCGCACCCACCGTATAGGCCGCGCCACCCGCCGAAAGCAAAAAGAGCCGCCACCACGGCAATTGAAAAACTTCCGTAATGCGGATGATGATCGTCCAGCCCATCAACACAAAAAGGCCGGTATATATGGCGCGGCTACGCAGAATGGGCGGCAAAACTGGCTTGAACCAAGTGTAAGCGATCCCCACCACCGCAATCGTCCAGATTATGATGATAAGGGGAGCACGCCACGACTCGGAAATCGCGCTCATGACGAACGGCGTGTACGTTCCGGCGATAAAGAGGTAGATGCCGAAGTGATCGACGTTGCGCAAAAACGTGCGAAAGCGCGGCGAGATGTCGAACCCATCGCTGAGAAAATGGTAGAGAGTGCTACCCATGAACACGCAGATGCCCGTTACGAGGAAGGACAAGCAGGCCCAGAAATGAGACGGGCCAGCGGCCTGTGCCGGTGGCAGTAAGAAGACGCCACCCAGACACATCAATAGTCCACCGAGCAGATGCATTTGCGCCGCAATCGTCCGCTTAAAAAACAGGGCCAGGGAATGGTCGTTGCGCAGGCGAATAATCAACAGCAGCCTCAGGCGTCTCTTGGCGGTTTGAAGTACACTTCCTGATAGATGGCGTCCTTACCGACACCCTTTTCTCTCAGAAGCGCTTTCACTTCGTCAATCATCGCCCCGTTGCCGCAAAGATAAAAATCGGTTTCCAACCACGCGATTTCCGAATCATGGAGCTTTAAGTACTGTGTGACTCGCCCGAGACATTCTCCCGGCTCACACTTTTCAACCCGGCTCAAACAGGGCACCCATTTTACGCCCGGTTGTCGGCTCAAGTCGGCGGCGTAAAGAATTTCGTCCGGACTGCGCACGCCGAGCAAACAAGTCGTTTTCCGCGGGGGTTGGGATTGAAACTCACGCGAGAGGATCATCGATCGGAAAGGGGCCAGTCCGGTTCCAGTGGCGACAAAAACCGCATCCCGGCCCGGTTTTGGATGATAAATCAGAAACCCGTAGGGCGCGAACCCGAGGAAGGTGTCGCCCTTCTTTAAACTCGCCAAGAAAGAGTTTCCCGGCCCACTTTCGATGCGCTGAATGCATAGCTCAATGGGCGATTTCCCCGGCGTGGAAGCGATCGAATAGGGCCTTCGGAGGGGTTTCGCCCCGTCCTGGGGAACAACCACGCTCACGTATTGCCCGGCTTTGAAGTCCAGTGGGCGATCGGTGGTGAAATGCAGCTCAAACACCGAAGGTGTCAGGTTGCGGGATAATTCAACACGGCACTGGTACTCCAAGAACGCTCCTTTTGCGGATACTCAATTTGCCGAATCTCTCGCTAAAAAGCGAGCGATTTGGCGATTCACGCGAGTAGTCAGTGACTACCCCGCATAACCGCTCTCCCATGACGGGCGCGCCAAACGAGCCTGGCGATTGTGCCGATCTCTCCATGGTTTCAACAATGTTGGGTGTTGGGATTTGGTTACGCTTTACCGAGAGGACTACTGAGAGGGTGCCATGGGAAAGAAGACGAAATACCCGTTCATTCATATGATCGCGGTTCTGCTCACTCCGATGATTTTCGCGTGTGCGCACGCGACGACCGAAGAGTCATTAGATGGATACGGTGGGAACACCAGCCTCTCTCCCAATGCGGAAACCACCGTAGCCGAAGGGGGACTCACCGAGCCCCAAGCGGTCACCTCTATCTCGATTGAAGCCGGTATTCCCGAGGCCACCGATAAAGAAGTCGCGGCGGCCCAGAAGCAGGTCGTGAAGAATCGCAAGACCCACGCCCGCATTCAGCATCCCTTTACCCCGCCGGTGAAGGTCACGCGCAAAGCGGTTGAAAAGCCGGTGGTCGTCGCCGCCGGAGCTTTGGTGGATTCGCCCAACGCGACCGTGATCCGCAATGGCTCGACTTTGAATCGCTACTATTTCATCCGCGGCGGGGACACGCCGGAAAAGCTTTCAAAGCTGTTCTACGGTGACGAGAACCGCGCGGCGGAACTCGTGGAGTGGAACGGACCCGCAACGGAGTGGGAAGCCGGTAAAGTGGTTTACTTCCGTTCCGGCAAAAGCCCGGACGATAGCACTTTGCTTTCCTACTATTTCGAAGCCGGCGTACCGGCCGAAACCATCACGCTCGCCGCGGGCCAGAACTTAATGTCGCTGGCGAATGAACGCTATGGTTCCGCCGATAGCTGGCGCGAAATCGCGGTACTCAATGGCTTGCGCAAAGGCGCGGGCCCCGAAGCCGGAGCGACTTTGAAAGTCTATCCCTCGGAGCTCGCGAAAGAAGAAGTCGTCCCGCTCGTGGCGCAGATGGAACCCAAGGCCGCCAAAGAACCGAAAATGGCCTCGGCGCAGATTGCGAGTTTCATCCAACATAACCCGTTGATCGTCGCGTGCACCTTTGTCGCGCTCGTCTTGCTGGGCGCTTTCCTATACATGCAACGCAAACGCTACCGTTCGCGCTTCGACTTCTAACGAGCAATGACGGGGAGGGATTTTCCCTCGAACCACTCCCGGCGAAAGCCGGTGTAGTAGGGAGAGAGAACATGCCCTGACTGTCCAACCGGAAAAGCCCAGGTTCCCCAGTCCTCACTCCGCATATCCCAAACGAGACGGGTGGAAGCTCCCGACGTGGGCCGCTCTACCCTTACCAATCCCTCGTAGCCCGTCTGAGGGTGCTCATCGACGGCAAAGAGCCGACCGATCAATGGCACCGAGGTGAAGGGATGCTGCGCCTGCCAACGATTGACGTAGGCGTAGCCTTCCGGAGCGGGGGCCTTCTTTTCAATCTGCGCAAAGAGCCAGGCGGCCGTTTCGGCGGGCTCTAAGCCAAACGCCACCAACGCGCTATCGGCGCGCAGAACGGCCAGCTCCCAGGCATTCTGCAGCTTCCAGGTATAAGGAACCTCTTTCATCGCTGGAGGCAGCAGGTGTCGCCGCACTCGTCCCAGCAGTAACCCACTCAAAACGCCGCGAGCAAAGACCGCCTGCGAGAACGCGGTGGGATCGGATTGCGCGCTGCCATCCCACTGCTGCCAACGCGCGGCGATTTTCTCCTGGGTGGCACTACTCGGCGCGGCGTTGGCCACGATCCAAGTCACTAACTCCTTAAAAAACCGGCTGTGGGTATCGAGCTGGAGGTGTTCCATCTCTTCCCGGGAATGCGCCTTGCCCTGCGCCAGCACGGTTTGGATGCGGTCCTGGCGCATGTCCGAAGACCAGTGATCGCCATACCCGTTCACCCATAGCCGCTGGTTCGCCGTGGAAAGATAGCGGGCGTCATTTCCGGCCGCAATGTAAAGCCGCGGCCGTGCGCTGACCGGTTCCAATCCCTTCCACTCCCCCTCGACCGCTTTTTGTATCGTCAGGCCACTCTTGCGACGCTGAATGCCTCGTCCCGAAAGGCGAATGCCGATTGCACCCTCCTTATCCGCGAAGAGAATAGCTTGGGCCGGCGCGGAAAAATCATCCACGGCTCGGTTGAAGGTGTCCCAATCGGTGGCTTGCATAATGCCCAAGACGGGCAGACGCAGAATGCCCGGATGCAACGCCAGCCACTGGCGGGAATAGAGTCTCTCGCCGAGGTATTTGCGTTTCATCAGCGGACCGCGATGGGTAAAAAGCGCGACCCCTTCCCGTTTTCCCCCGCCGCGCGCCTGAATCACATAGGGGCGTTTTTCAATCGGCCGCCAAACTTTCCTTCCACCCTCAACGCGCGCCACGTACTGAGATCCATCGCTATTGATTTCTTCCTCGAGCAAATCATCGATGTCTTCTTTGGCGTTGGTGAAGCCCCAAGAAATCGCCCGGTTGCGCCCCAAGACCAATCCGGGCAGGCCGGGTAAAGCCGTGCCGGTGACCGTTTCCACCTCGCCCCGGTAAAGTCGCATTGGATACCAGAGCTGAGGCACCCCCACCGAAAGATGAGGATCGTTGGCCAGAAAAACGCCTTCCGGACCGCGATAAACCCAGGCATTGCTCCCCGGAAAAAATTCGTCCGCCAATTGAGATTCCCCGCCTTCGCCCGCGCCAATGGGCTGGCGCTTCATTCGAAACGGAAGCGGAATGTCCAACCGAGCCGCGGAAGGCGCGCCAAAGATCGGACGGTTCCACGGATGGTTTTGCGAAAAGAGAAAATCCTCCCAGGGTTTGGGCAGATTTTTCCGCCAGAGCGACCCCGGTGCCTCTTCGTCGATCGCCTCGCTCAGGTCTTCCACCATCGAAAGCAAGATCAGCAAGCTGTCCCGGCAGGCCCACGGTTGGGGCGATTCACCTAGCAGTCGGTACTCGATTCCCCAACGCCCGGACTGTTCTTGAATGAAACGATTCACCCCCCGGGCAAACGTCTCGCAAGTGTGGCGTTCCGACTCCGGTAGGTGGTCCACACCGTGCGTGGCGGTGCTTTCCCAATCTTCCCGCCGACGCTTCTCATCCCAATCCAAAACCTTGGGGTTTTCGCCAAACCATTCCGCCAAATGCCCCGAAGCACTTCGGCGCATCAAATCCATTTGCCAAAGACGGTCCGACGCCATCACGAAGCCCTGCGCTTCGAGCAAGGCCTCCCAACTCTCCGCCCGCAAACTGGGAATCCCTTGCGCGTCAAAGGTCACCTGCGCGGTGGAAAACTGTTTCCAATCGACGTGATCCCGTCCCTGCATGCGGGCATAGCGATAAATAAAAAAGGCGGTACCGATGAACAGGACCGCCGCCAGGGTGAGGGAATATTTTAAGACGCGCATGGTTGCCCAGCATAACCGCAAGCGATTCGGGAGTCGCGAGACTTCTTCCCACTTCCGTTGTGAACTGCCGGTGTGCGGGTTATGGTCACCGACATGAAAAACTCTGCCTATTTGCTTTTTTTCTTTTGCGTCGCGGCAAATCTCGCTGAGTCCGCCTTCGTCCCAAAAAACCGCCCCATCGACGTCAAAAATTATCGAATTGCCCTGCGCTTGGATCCGGAAACCAATCCCGATGTTTTCGAAGCCGCGGTGGAGATTCGATTCAAACCGAACCGGGATCTTTCCGAAGTCGAATGGGATCAAGAGGACCTCACCCTTTTGGAAGCCAAGCGGCTTCCCTCAACGGCGAAGCTGGAAACCGAATCACGTAAAGAAACCTTCGTGCTCAAGTTTCCCGAGATCCTGAAGGCAGAAAAACCCGTTACGGTGGCCCTACGGTACACGGGCAAGATCGGCTCCGCCCACGAGGGTTTTTTCAAAGTGTCCGACCCGGATGAAAAACTACGGGGCCCCCTCTTTTTTACGCATTTTGAACCGCTCGCCGCGCGGAAGTTTTTTCCGAGCAACGACGAACCTTACGACAAGGCCACCACGGAAATGGTCGTCACCGTGCCGGCCGACTTTGAGGCCCTTTCGAACGGCAAGAAGATCGCGAGCAAGAACTTTTCCGAGGGCACTCGCAAGTGGAAAACCGTCCACTGGAAGCTCGACAAGCCCCACTCCACTTATTTAGTCAGCCTCGCGGTAGGGCGTTTCTCCAAAGTCGCCAAGCTTCACCATGGCAAAGAGATTTCCATTTGGGTCGGCACGACCAAGGTCGACAAAGCGAAGTACGCGCTGGACGCGATCGCAAAGTCGGTCGACTTTTTTGAGAGCTTTCTCGGCGTGAAGTATCCCTGGTCGAAGTACGCGACGGTCACGATCCCCACTTTTGTTTGGGGTGGAATGGAAAACACTACCTCGACCCACCAGAACCAGGAGCGCACCCTGCTAAACGATCCCCTCTCCGAGTCCGAGAAGGGGGGCATCACCGGCCTTTCTTCCCATGAACTCGCGCACCAATGGTTTGGCGATTTCGCGACGTTGAAGTGGTGGGACGATCTTTGGCTGAACGAGACCTTCGCAAGCTACCTTGACGATCAGGCCTTCAACCACGCGTTCCAGAGCGACGAAGGCGATATTGGTAGCGTGCTCGTGACTTGGGATACCTATTTCCGCCAAGAGAACGGCCCACGCAGTCACCCTATCGTCGATAAACAGCTCGACTCCGCGGGGGATGCCTTTGATGCTATCTCCTATACGAAGGGACAAAATGTCTTGCGCATGTTGGAGTTTTACGTCGGCCGGGCGAAGCTGCGCGCGGGAATGAAACGTTACCTGGATCGCTTCGCCTATTCGAATGCGACCTATCTTGATTTTTTTAAGGCCATTTCCGAGGCGTCGGGCGACAACCTCGAGCGTTTTCGTGACACCTGGCTCTTGCAACGCGGCTATCCGATTCTTAGTTATTCGGGCGCGTGGGACGCGGCGAGCGGCGCGTACCGCTTGCAGCTGAAACAGCGCTCGAATCATGAAGGCGATACCTCCGTTTTTTCCTTCCGCATCCCCGTGGTCTTTCATCGCCGGGCAAAGCCCGCCTACGATCGCGCCGTCACGTTGGACGTGAGCACAGCGCAAATCACGCGACTGGAAAACCTGCCCGCTGAACCAGAATGGGTAACCGTCAACCCGGGCAGTGTGGTGCTCGGGAAGGTGGCACAGGCTACCCGGGATGAAGGGCAGCTAGCCCTCCAAGCGCGCAAAGACCCCGATTCGCTAGCGCGCATTCGCGCCGTTTACGATTTGCTCGAACCGCTGATGGAAGGCACTGGTGCGCCGAGCCCCGTCGCCGAAACCACCGCGGTGGAAATGTTGCAAACCGACCCTTCGCCCCATGTTCGCCGCGCTATTCTCGCCGCCGCGGACCGAATGAAGAGCCGTTGGTTGCCGCCCAGTTTGGCCGCAGCCGTCCTTCGCCTAGCCGAAAATCCGGATTCTGGAAAAGGATTCACTCTCCGAGCACGGCGCCTGTGGCGCGCCGACTTGATAAAAACGCTCGGCAAAGTGCCGGGCGAACCGAGTCTGGCGCTAGTAGTGAGGATTTTAGCGCGGCCCGATCTCCCACTGGATGATCTGGCCGCCGCGGCAACCAGTGCCGCGGCCCACGGCACGGATAAATCCATCGCCGCGCTGAAAAAGGCGGTCACCCTTCACTCGGGCCGCGGCTACCGCTACCGCTACGTTTCGGAAATCGCCTTTGGTGCCTACGAAAGCCCGAAGGCCGCCGAAGAGGTGAGCGCAATCTTGGCTCGATCGGGTTCGGATATGGCCGGACGCATCGGGCGCGTGGTGGGCGACAACCAAACGCTGAAAGCCTCGTCGGAATGGGCGGCATTTCTCCAGGAGTTCATTCTCAAAGATGCCCGTCATGGGGACGAGGTGAAAGCGCGCTTGCTCCAAACGATCGAAGAAGTCAAAACCACTTCGGTTCAAGGCATGCTGAAGACGATCTCGGATCGATCCCCTTCCCCCCGTTTGCAGGGGTTGGCCCGAAAAATTCTCGAAAAAAATTACTCGGATAGAACGTAACGCCATCCGCCACCTCGCTTGCCAGGGTTTTGTCGAGATGGCATTCTTTTGCGGTCGTGAACTTTGAATCCTGGTTTCATTCGCTCCACCCGGAAATCTCCGCGCCGTCCGTCGCCGCGGTCCTAAAGCTCAGCGGTGATGGCGCCACCATCCCTTTCATCGCCCGCTACCGCAAAGAGGCGACCGGCAATCTCGATGAAGTGGGGATTCAGCACGTCGTTGATGGCAAGGAAAACTGGGACGGCTTGTTACAACGCCAAAAGTTCGTCACGGCTGAGATCGAGGCGCAGGGCAAGCTAACGCCCGAATTGAAAAAGCAGATTGCCGAGTGTTTTGACCGTGACCGCCTCGAAGACCTCTACCTGCCGTACAAGAAGAAAAAGAAAACCAAGGCCGCGCTGGCGAAAGAAGCCGGAATTGAACCTTTGGCGGATTGGATATGGAACTGCGGCCATGGCACCGAAACGCCCCAGCCCGGCCAGACGTTGGACCTCTGGGCACTGACGTTTCGCAACGAGGAAAAGGGGATCTTGGAAGTGCCCGCCGTTTTGCAGGCGGCGACCGATATTTTGGTCGAACGGCTTTCGGAAGACCAAGCCTTGCGCCAGCTCGTGCGCGACGCCTTCACGAAGAAGGGCTTTTTGTTTTGCACCAAGGGTGAAAAGGCGAAGGCCAATAGCAAATACGAAAAGTATTTTACGTACCAAGAACTCTTCACCTCCCTGAAGCAGCCCCAGAATTCGCACCGGTACCTGGCGATCCGCCGCGGTTGGTTGGAGGGCGAGCTGATTACCAAAATGGCGGGACCGCTCGACGATCCGCAATTTGAAGTGCCCTTGCTCCAGGCGTTCAAAGCATTTGCTTGCACCGTACCGGACAGCCCCGGCGCGGCGGTTTTGGAAAAAGCGGCCCACCACGCATACCACGACTACGTTCGGCCCGGGATCCAGAACGAAATGCACCGCGCGTTGAAAGACGTGGCCGACGATGTCGCGATTTCCGTCTTCGCGGAGAATGTGCGCAAACTCTTGCTCGCACCACCCTTGGGACCCAAGGCGGTTCTGGGTGTAGACCCGGGGATTCGCACCGGCTGTAAGCTGGCGAGTGTGGATGCCAGCGGAAAATTCGTCGGCAATAACGTGATCGCGTTGCAGACGGACGAACAGAAAGCGCAATCGAAAGCACTCCTGGCGAAGCTCTTGAGCGAGACCCCCACCGAAGCGATCGGGGTCGGCAACGGCACGGCCGGTCGCGAGACCGAGCTCTTTCTTCGCGCTTTCCTAAAAGAAAAATCGCTGAATTTGCCGGTGGTGATGGTGAATGAAGCCGGGGCCAGCATCTACAGCGCCAGCGAAGTCGCGCGGGAAGAATTCCCCGACCTCGACGTCACCGTCCGCGGCGCCATTTCCATTGCCCGCCGCTTGCAGGATCCGCTCGCCGAGCTAGTGAAAGTCGATCCGAAGAGCATTGGCGTCGGACAATACCAACACGATGTGCCCCAGCCCTCGCTCAAACGCGCCCTGCAACGAGTCGTCGAGTCGTGCGTGAACTCGGTGGGGGTGAACGCCAATACCGCTTCCACGCACCTTCTGGCCTATGTGTCCGGCATCGGGCCCGCACTAGCGAAAGCGATCGTGGAGCAACGCTCGAAGGGATTGTTCAGATCCCGCCAACAGCTTTTGGAAATTCCCTTTTTCTCCGCGAAAACCTTCGAGCAGGCGGCGGGCTTCTTGCGCGTCCCCGGCGGCGAAAACCCCTTGGACAATACGGGTGTGCATCCCGAGCGCTACAACGCGATCGAAGGCTTTGCCAAAAAAGCCGGCAAGCCGGTGGCCTCACTCCTGGGGGCGGGGGCCAAGGAAGTGCGCGCGGCCAAGGAGTTTGCTCAGGAACTCGGAGAGTTCACGTTCAACGATCTCGTGAACGAGCTGGAAAAGCCGGGCCGCGACCCGCGCGAATCTTTCCAACCCTTCGCCTTTCGCGAGGATATTTTCGAACTCAAGGACCTGCAGGCCGGGATGGCTTGTCCCGGCATCGTCACCAACGTCACCAATTTCGGAGCGTTCGTGGACATCGGTATCCACCAGGATGGCTTGGTCCACCTTTCCCAGTTGGCGGATCGTTTCGTCCGCGATCCCCATGAGGTGGTCAGCCCGGGCGACCGCGTGCAGGTGCGGGTGCTCGAGGTCAATGCCGAGAAAAAGCAGATTTCCCTTTCCATGAAGAGCGAAAGGCCCGCCCCGGCCCCCCGGCCGCGCCCCCAAGCCCGTCCCCAGCAAGCCCGATCCGGCGGCGGCGGAGCCCGGCGCGGCGGCCCACCTAGACCCCCGCGTGAAAACCGTCCGCCCAAGCCAAAATTCACCCACAATCCCTTTGCGGCGCTTTCGGTGCTCAAAGAGAAAAAATAGCCTTTCTTTTCTCCGGCGGCCCCTTTAAGACGAGGGTTATGAAAAAGCAGATCGTCGCATTAACTTTGGCAGCAGCTCTATTCGGCTCCTCGGGACTTCGCGCCGAAGCGCCGGCACCGGCGGCAGCACCCGCGGTGACTCCGTTGGAGCTACCCACGGGATTCTTCATCTCTCCGCTGGTCGGAATGGATGTTTCCGTCTATTCGGGAGTGAATGTCGGGGGCGGGGTCGGTTTCCTCGGACAGGTAGAAGTCCAATATTTTTTCACTCCGTCCGTCGGTCTTTATACCGGCGCTAGTTTCGTGGGCCGTAAAATGGTCCTTAATAGCTCGGCCAACCCTGTGTTTCTTGATGTTCCGCTCGGGATGGTTTTTCAGTACAGCATGGTTCCCACGGTCCGCAATGTGGTTGGCTTAGGCGTTTTCTACGGCATTCCGCTCGGTGACTTCAATGACTCCGGTGGCCCCCAAGCTTTGCAAGGCGTTCCCGGTCTCGATATCGTTTTGAATACCTATTTCCCGGTGACGGAAAACGTAGAGTTGGGCTTGGGCGGGAACTTCCGCTTCGGGTTCTCGTCGCCCTTCAAAACGCTTACGAACCCGACTTTGCTCAGCGTCCAACTCGGTCTCACCGCCCGCTTCCGCCTCTAATTGTCTTAAAGGGCTGTTGGCTTTTGCAGGTCCAAAAGACGACAGTGCACTTTTTAAGACGGAGATCAGAATTGATCGCTCGCGCAAGGAGTTCGGGTGCGGATCGTCTTTCTCCTAATCGGGGTTTTTTCCTTTTCAGCCAGTGCAAAGACGGATGACTGCATCGTGGCCATTGCGGGCCGGCCGGACCTTTCGACTAAAGTCACCGTCGCGACTCGGGACGCCCTTCAAAGCTACGAGTTGTCTAAAGCCAATGGGGATACGCTTGTCCTGCATTCGGTGGACTTGTTTAACCTCCGACTTTGCGCCATTGAGGGGAGAATCGAGCGTTGTCCCACGATCAAGCTATCTCGAGACATTCCCGAGTCTCCGGTTCCCGACCTTGCCCGCGGCCTAGCTAGTTCGGCCGTTGGGGGACTCGTCCGGCGCGAAGTGGAAAAATGTCTGATCCGCAGGTTTTTCAGCCACGCACTCGGGCGGGTCTTGCTTCCTCCGCCGATCAGTCTCGCTCTGGTAGCATTAGACGCCTACGGTCTCTTGCAAACGGTCCAGACGGCCGCGGAGGCCGCTTGCTTCGTCGAAGAACAGATCGCCCCGAACTACGTCGCCCAAGCGAAGGAAGTGGAGGCGTTTTATCGGCGACACCAAAATCCCGAACCCGGTCAAACCCGGATCCTCGTCGCTACCACTCTCCCACTCGATGCGTTCGCGCGTGAGCTCGAACGCACCACTTCGTTCTCCCGAAGGCGTTAGCGCGCGCCAGAGCCTACATCGCCCGGCAGATGCTACCGAAGGTGGTGTCAAAAAGACTGGTCCTGGACCAGTCGAGAGTCGCTCGGGTTTGTGCCGCGAGAGAGAACCATCCCACTTCTACTTGCCCGCGAGCGACACCGCTTGCGGAGCCAATGAGACCGCGACTTTCGTCGCGTCGTCCTGGTCAAGGCCCAGCACTAAATGGTCGCCCGCGCGGAACTTGAGTTGGCGGGTTGCCACCGTCGCTTCGCCATCGAGCGAATGCTCGACCCGAACGTTATAGACGTACTGTTTTTTCGGATCCAGAACCGGCGTTCGCATCTTGCGCACAAACGCTTCGCCTTTGCCCTCGATCAGTTTTCCGTCGATGTAAATCCGTGCTTCGGCCGGCATGTCCAACTCGATGGTCGCGGGTTCTTTCTTACCGGGCGGAATCACTTCCGTATCCGGAGGCGGAGGCTGGACTGGATTGCGAGCTACAAACTTGAAATCGAAATCGCTCACGTTTAAGCGTACTCGCGTCCCGGTGTGGTATTCGACTTTCGCTTTGCCGCTCGCGGTTTCGCCCTTTTGCGTTTGGTACTCGACCTGGAACGTCGTGTGGTAGCGCCCCGGTTTCAGCGATGGCGTCTTAAACACGCGGTAGTCCGCCGCGGTGCCCGGTCGGGAGAAGTCATGCCCGTCCGCCAGAAATTTTGCCCCCGCGGGAATCCCGTGAATAAAAATATACGCGCGATCTTGGGGTGGAGCCCCTTCATAGCCAGAGGGGACAGAAGAATAGGCGTAACTGCCTTGCCGTGAAAACCCACCACCGTTGTTCGAGCAATAGGCCCCCGAATCACCATATCCAGAACTATAGCGCGGTCCGGAATAGTAACCGCCGCCGTAATACCCACCGTGGTAACCCCCACCGCAAAACAGGCCGCGGAAAATCCCGGCAAACAAACCTCCGAAAGGTCTCCAATGGGCTTGCGCGGGTGTCGCCACCGCGAATGCGAGCGCCACTACGGTAAGCAAAGACTTAAGCTGAATACGCATGTCGAATCTCCAATGACTGGTTGCTGATCGTGGGGCGATACTATTACTCAGCAAGCCGAGGAGCAAGCGGTACGGGGACTCAGACCCGTTCACCGGGATGCCGATCCCGACGCACCGCAGATTTGCGCCCCGGGCGATATCCTGTCTTCTCCGGCATTGGAATCGTATGGACATAACGCCCGCTGATTTCTCGCGTGGCGCGTTCGCGACGCGCATCTAACGCCGCCTTCGGCGGATACGCTGGAATCAAAGCGTCACATCCCGACCCGATCAGATCTTCACGCCCGGCTTGCACCAGCGCTTCTCGCACTTGAAAATAATTCTCCGGTTTAAAGAACTGCATCAGCGCCCGCTGGAGTTTGCGGTTTTTCAAGTGTTTGTCGACGTGCACCGGTTTGCGGGTCATCGGCTCAATGCCGGTGTAGTACATGCAAGTGGCGATATCGAATGGTGCGGGAATAAAGTCCTGCACTTGATCCGGCTTGTAGCCATTGCGCTTCAAAAAGAGCGCGAGTTCAATCATCGCGTTGAGATCCGAACCCGGATGGCTCGCGATGAAGTAAGGCACCAAGAACTGTTTGGGTTTGCCCACCTTCGCGGATGCCTTTTTGAAATCGGCAGCGAACTTTTCGAAATTTTCGATGCTGGGCTTTTTCATCAGCGAAAGCGTTTCGGGGTCGGTGTGCTCGGGCGCGACTTTCAAGTGACCGCCGACATGGTGTTCCGCCAACTGGCGTAGGTACTCGGGAGAAAGCTGCGCCAGATCCATGCGCACCCCGCTTGCCACGAAGACTTTGCGCACGCCGGGAACTTCCCGGGACTTTTTCATCAATTCGGTGATGGGGCCGTGATCGGTACCGAGCAATTTGCAAATCGTCGGGTGAACGCAGGAAAGGCGTTTGCACTTCTGCTCCACGTCGGGACGGGTGCAGCGCATCTCGTACATATTCGCGGTCGGCCCGCCGATATCGCTGACCACCCCTTTAAAGTCCTTGTCCGCGGCGAGCTTTTTCAACTCTCCCAGAATCGATTCCTGCGAACGGGACTGAATGATGCGTCCCTGATGGGTGGTGATCGAACAAAAGGTGCACCCGCCGAAACAGCCACGCATGATCGTGACGGAGTCCTTGATCATCTCAAACGCCGGTATTTTTTCCACGTACGCGGGGTGGGGCTTGCGTGAAAACGGCAAACCGTAGACGCGATCCATTTCTTCCTTGGCGAGCGGAAGGTCGGGCGGATTCACCACGACCGCACGGCGATCGTGAAACTGCACAAGCGTGCGGGCATTGAATGGGTTGGTATTCAAGTGGATGGCGCGCGTTGCTTCAACAAACGCCAGCTTATCCGAGGCGATTTTCTCAAAGGAAGGAATCAGCTGCACGCCGTTGCCGACCGGATCCGGCCAGCCTTCTTTCTCCAGAGCGATCGTCGGCTCGTCCTTCACGACCGGGACGGCGCCCGCTCCCAGGGCGTAGGCCACGCCCCGCATATTGCGCAAGGCCGCCGGGGTTTCACCCGCCCGCAAGCGTTTCGCAATCTCGATGATCGGGCGCTCACCCATGCCGTAGACCACGAGGTCGGCTTTGGCATCGAGCAGGATGGACCGACGGACCGTATCGCTCCAATAGTCGTAGTGGCCAAGGCGTCGCAACGAAGCCTCCACCCCACCCGCGATGACCGGAACGCCCGGGTACGCTTCTCGGGCGCGCTGGCAATAGGGCAGCGTCGCACGGTCGGGGCGCAAGCCGATACGACCACCCGGCGAATAGGCATCATCGTTTCGCACCTTTCGATTGGCGGTGTAGTGGTTGATCATCGAGTCCATGTTGCCCGCACTGACGGCGAAGAAAAGGCGCGGCCTTCCGAAGGTTTTCCAAGGCTCGCAGGTCCGCCAATCCGGCTGGCTGACCACTCCGACCCGAAAACCCTCCGCTTCCAGAACGCGCACTAAGATCCCGGTCGCAAAGCTCGGGTGATCCACGTAGGCATCCCCGGTGACGAAGACGATGTCCACTTCTTCCCACCCGCGAGCGCGCGCCTCGTCTAAGCTCATCGGCAGCGGGGCGGGGCTGAAGGGTTGGAGGTTTTTCACGGCTTTCTCTAAGGGGCATCCATACCCCAAATCCACGACCGCCTGGGGGAAAAACCGACGGGTTCCGAAGCCTTCGCGTTCATGGTAAAGGGTCCCCCATGCGTCGCCGCACGATTCTCTGGAGCCTGTTCTTACTAATAGGCACGATTTACCTGCTCAGCCGAACGGGCGATGCCCCGGTTCCGGCCCCGGTATCCGCGGAAAAGGTCCCGGCACCGGAGACGATTGAAGTGGCCCAACCCTCCCTGCCGGCCCCAACGCCCCGGCCGGAGCGGGCCCCGGCCAAAAAGCCCGTCACTCGGGAATCGGGAACGGTGATTCCCCCCGAGCGCCGGGCGGCCCAGCTAAAAAAGGCCCTGGCCGAAGACCCAACCAATGCCCGGCTGATGGCGGAGCTAGCCGTGACCCTTTCTAAGGAGCTGCAATCGCCCCAAGAGGCGATCCCTTATTTCGAACAGTCGATAAAGCTCGATTCTTCCAACGGTGCGGTTTTTTACGATTTGGTGGGGGCTTACCTCGATTCGGGAAGTAGCGACCGCGGGATTACGTTTTTGGACGAATTGGCGCGTAGCAATCCCCCGAACGCCGCTTCGGCTTACGCCGCTCTGGCCGACTTGAAAGCCACGACCGGCGATCCGTTGGGAGCCACGGAGGCAGCGCAAATTGCTGCCGAGAAGGATCCGCGATCCCCGGTGGTTCACTCCCTACTCGGTTCGCTCTACCTGCAGATGGATGATGCGCGGGCCCAGGGGCAATTCGGTCGGGCCTTCGAGATCTCCTCCGCCCAGTTGAACGAACTCAGGAGCAAGGGCCTACCGACCGGTCCCGCGGAACGCACCCATTGGGAAATCGGCGAAGGGTACTTCGAAAGCAGTTTAAAGGAAGGCGATCGCGAGACGGCGAAGCGCCTGCTCGATTCCCATCCCAACGGCGAACGCAAAAAACAAATGGAAGCTCGGTGGCGCGAAACCGAGTCCACGAGTATCAATTAAACATGCTGGATAATTTTCTCGAGATCCTTCCCGAAGTGATTTTCGACGCCGTGGAAACGTTCGGCGGGCGCTGCACCGGACGTTTTATCGCGCTCAACGCGATGGAAAACCGCGTTTACGATGTGCAACTCGAGGACGAACCGAATCGCGTCATCAAGTTTTATCGGCCCGGACGCTGGAGTAAAGAAACACTCCAGACCGAGCATGATTTTCTCAAGGCGCTCGACTCGGCCGAGATCCCGGTCGTACGCGCACTGGAAAACGAAAACGGCGAGTCGCTCTTTCAGATCAAAGGCGTTTGGTACACGGTTTTCCCCAAACGGCCCGGCCGGCTGGAGCCGGAACTCAATCCCGAACAACTCGAGCGATTGGGACGCTTTCTGGCGCGGCTGCACAACGTCGGCGCGACGGTGCCGAAGGATGGATCCCGGGTGCGGCTCGATGCCGACACTTACGGCCGCGCGACGCTGAAAACGCTGCAAGAACTGAAATGCCTCCCGCCGTCGGTAGAACCGCGCTACGCGCAGCTGGTCAATCAGATCTGCGACCGCATCGCCCCCTGGTTGGAGAAAGCCGAATACATCCTGCTCCACGGCGATTGCCACAATGGCAATGTCCTTTGGACGGGCAATGAGCCCTACTTCCTCGACTTCGACGATATGTGCTACGCGCCGCCAGTCCAAGATATTTGGATGCTCACGGGGGCGGACGATGAAGACGGCAAGGAGCGCAAAGCGATCCTGCTCGAAGCGTACGAACAAATCCGGGGCTTTGATCCTGAGAGCTTTAAACTTATCGAGCCGCTGCGTTCGTTGCGCATGATGTGTTTCAATTCCTGGATCGGACAACGTTGGAGTGACGGCGCCTTCAAAGCCGCCTTCCCGAACTTCGGCTCCGAGCGCTACTGGCAGGAACAAATCGAGGGCTTATCGGTGCAGTGGGAAAAAATCGCCTATCGCGATTAGTTTTCATCGCCGGGTAGGCGGTGATGTTTCTTTTCCGAGCGGTTGCGCAACGTGCGCGAAACCATCAAAAGTCCGAAGTAGATGCCGAGCAAAACCAACCCGGAAATCAAATACGTCGTTAGATCGAATTGCGGGAAGTTCTCAACCATCCGAATTGCAACCTCAGCAAATAGCCCCGAATAATAAAGAAGCTACCCACGAGCACACACAGGTCGGCAATATTGAAAGAGACAAAGCGCGTCGCACTGAGCTGAAAAGTGAACGTATCAAACGTTTGGGTGGTCAGGGCCCGACTAATGAGATTGGAAAAACCGCCGGACAAAACCAAAGCAAACGCGAGCAGCTCACCAAACTTGGCCTGACTCAACCGGAAAAGCAGCAATGTGAAGAGCACCAACCAAAGCCCAAGACCCAGGTATCGCGGAAAATGCTCCCACGCCCGCGGCGCCAAGCGAGAAATCAGACCGAGCGCCCCCGAGTCCGGCACCCGCGCGATCTTGACGACACTCTGGCCAAAAATCGGGCGTTGTTCCGCCTCCTCGATTTGGCCGGCGCAATAGGTTTTGACGATTTGATCCGCAAAGAAAAGCAGCATCGCGATTTGAAAGGCTTGAACCCAGTTGCGATACTTCCGGCGTTTTTCGATCTGCGAAAGAATTCGCAGCTGCCGGTGCATGCGGCTCTGGTTATCGAAGACCATCCGAGCGATTAAATCATTGAGTCCAAAGGTTTACCAAACGCTTTTTGCCCACCGGGATTTTGATTGCCGCGCAGGGCAAAGCGAATATAGTGAGTCCCAAATATGGCTCGGCCCTGCGCGACGAATCCTTGTGAACCCCGTCAGGTCCGGAAGGAAGCAGCGGTAGCAATGTGAGGAGTGCGTCGCAGGATACCCGAGCCGCTTTTTTTGTCTTATGGCATACCAAGCGATTGCAAGACGGTGGCGACCCCACAAGTTTGAAGATCTTGTGGGTCAAGCCCACGTCGTCCAAACGCTTAAAAACTCCATCCTCGGTCAACGCGTTTCGCATGCGTACCTTTTCAGCGGCGCCCGCGGCGTCGGCAAAACATCCGTAGCGCGCATTTTCGCCAAAGCGCTCCGCTGCCCAAACGTTAAAGAGGCGATGCCGTGCAACGAGTGCCCAGAGTGCGTCGCCATTTCCGAGAGCCGATCGATTGATGTCGCCGAAATCGACGGCGCTTCCCACAACGGCGTCGAAGCCGTGCGCAGCATTCGGGATAATGTCGCCTACAGCGCTTCGACGGGCTTCTACAAGATCTACATTATCGACGAAGCGCATATGCTGAGCCTCAGCGCCTTCAATGCGCTCTTGAAGACATTGGAAGAGCCCCCCGCGCATGTGATTTTTATGATGGCCACCACGGAGTTTCAAAAAATTCCCGTGACCATTCTCTCGCGTTGCCAGCGCTTCGAGTTTCGTCGGCTTTCGCAGACGCAAATCGTCGATCGCCTAAAGCAGATTCTCGAAGCTGAAAAAGTGAATCTCTCCGAGGAAGCAATGCGGGTGATTGCCGCCCATGCCGACGGCTCCTTGCGCGATGCGCTTTCCCTGCTCGACCAGGTGCTCTCCCACGAAAGCAATGCCGGCGATTTGAACGAAGCCCGCGTCGTCGCGGCGCTGGGAATCAGTCCGACAAGTTCGGTCACGGATTTTTGGGCTTCGATTATTGAAAAAGACATTCCGCGACTTTTGAAGAATCTCGACGGAGCCCACGCCGCCGGTGTGGATTTGAAGCACTTCGCCGAACGTTGTCTCGAAGAATTGCGCCTGCTCTACCTGCTCGCGCTTTCTAAGGAGACGGGCACGGTGCTAACGGCCGAAGGCTTGGATATCGCCGGTACACACTTCCAAACCCTCGACAAACTTGCGGCATTGACCGCGCGGCCCGCGCTGGAACGCATGGCGCAGATCCTGACGCAGACTTGCAATCGGATCGGGCACGCGAGTTTCCCCCGGTTTGTTTTAGAGATGAGCGCGGTGCGCATGTCGCAGCTCGAGCCGCTTGCCCGCTTAGAAGCCGTCATTGCAAAGGCGCCGCCCGCTGTCATTGCGAAGGCGCAGCCTGAAGCAAGCTCGCACCGCGAAGCGGTGCGTCCCCCACCGCCAAAGCCCGCTCTGACGCCGGAACCCGTCAGCGCGAATGCCGCGAAACCCTCTCGCCCCGCGCCGTCGGCCCCCCCGGCTCCGCCCCCTCCGGAGGAACGCCGTCCGATGCCAACCACTCAGGCATCCGGCGCACCCAACTGGCAAAATTTCATCGACACCGTAATGCGCAAACGCCCGCTGCTCGGGGCTTTGCTTTCGCACGGCGAGTTTCAAATGGAGCCGGGGAAGAAAGTCACCCTGCTCTTCCCGGAAGGCAGTTTTTACGAGCGCCAAGCGCGGGACGGGAAGAATCGTTCAGATATCGAAGATCAGCTCAAAACGTTTTTTGGTCCCGAGGTCACCCTTCAGCTCGCTGCCGGTGAAGCGGAAAAAGTCCGAAGCCTCGAAAAGTCACGCCAAGAGGAAGAAGCGCGTATAAAGAAAGACGCATTGGAACACCCGTCCGTAGTGCAGATGAAAGAAGCCCTCGGAGCCGAAGTGGTGGACGTCAACGTGGAGGTTTAAGCGTGTTCAAGGGTATTGGCGATCTCGTTCAACAAGCGCAAAAAGTCCGTGACGATATGCAGAAGGTTCAAGAGGCCTTGTCGCAGCGAACCGTCGAAGTCGCCAGCGGCGCCGGAATGGTGAAGGTCGTCGCCAATGGCAAGCAACAGATCCTCTCGGTCACGATTGACCCCGAAGTGCTAAAAATGGGGGACAAGGAAATGCTTCAAGACCTTGTCACCGCCGGCGTGAACGAAGCCATCAAAGCGTCCCAGGAAATGGTGAGGGAGGAAATGGGCCGCATGGCGGGAAGTTTGGGGCCGCTGGGTTCTCTACTCGGCGGATCGCGTTAATTTAAAATATGGAAAACCTTTCAACCGGCCTGAGTGCCCTGGAGTCTTTGATCGCGGAGCTGAAACAGCTTCCGGGCATCGGTCAAAAGACGGCGACGCGCCTAGCTTATTTCATCCTGCGTCAGCCGGAGACCTTTGCCCATAGCCTGGCGGACAGCATCCAGGTCGCGCGCACCACGCTGCATTCCTGCTCGGAATGCTGCAACTTCACCCAGGAACCGACCTGCGTCATTTGCGCCAATCCGCAGCGTTCCGAAGAAATCATCTGCGTAGTGGAAGAGCCTTCCGACCTGCTCGCCTTTGAGCGCAGCCGTCAATTTCAGGGCAAATACCACGTGCTTCACGGAGTCATTTCGCCTTTAGACGGAATGGATGAAGGGAAGATTCGCATCGAAAGGCTGCAAGAGCGGCTCAAGACGGGCCGGATCAAGGAAGTCATCCTCGCCACCAACCCCACGGTCGAGGGAGATACAACGGCGTTGTATATCGCGCGTCTCATCAAATACAATGGGGTCAAAGTCAGTCGCATCGCTCACGGGATCCCGGTCGGATCGGAAATCGAATATCTCGACGGGGCCACCCTAGGCAAAGCGCTGCAAAACCGCGTTTCACTTTAGTTTCACTGCAAGCACCGGGGGCTCCATGTCGTTCATCAACTACGCCGCGCGCGAAATCATCTGCAAACTGGTTTACTACGGCCCGGGAATGGGCGGCAAAACGACGAACATTCAGTACATCTACGGGCAAACCGCGCCCGACAATCGCGGCAAACTGGTTTCGCTGCCCAATGAAACCGAGCGAACGCTTTTCTTCGATTTCTTGCCGCTAAACATCGGCGACATCAAAGGCTTCCGCACCCGCTTTCACCTCTACTCGGTGCCCGGCCAACAATTTTACGATGCGAGCCGCCGCCTGGTCTTGAAGGGGGTGGATGGCGTGGTGTTCGTCGCCGATTCGCAAGTCGATCGCATGGAAGAAAACATCGAGAGCTTCAAGAGCCTCGACGAAAACCTGAAGGAAGAGGGCTACGACCTCCGGCAGATCCCGCTCGTTTTCCAATACAACAAACGCGATATGCCCAATCCCATCCCGATCAAGGTCCTACACGGCGAGCTCAATCCTTTCGGCGCCCCCGAAATCGAAGCCGTCGCCACCCAGGGCCGCGGTGTCTTCGACACCCTCAAGGAGATCTCCAAAGGGATCTTCAAATCCTTACGCGCCTAGCCACAACCGCCACCGGCCTTTACAACCCGCCGGAAGTTTGCCAAATTCACCCCTTATTCCCGGGTAGCTCAGTCGGTAGAGCAGGTGGCTGTAGCCGGGCAGACAGCAAATGCCCAAATGCAGCTTTCCGTCGAAAGGCGGATTGAAAAATCGGGTGAATTCAGGGAAGCCCAAACCTTAATCGGTGGGTAATCCTGAGCGAAGTTCGGCGAAACGCAATCAGTAGCCGAAAACGTGCAGAGACTAGGGGATGAGCAGCGTAAGCGATAAGCCCCGTTAGCGCCCGACACCCTCCGCGAAAGCGAGGGTGATGAGATAGTCCAGGCCTTATGGAAACATGAGGAGCCACTGTAACCACCCTGTCGGGGGTTCGATTCCCTCCCCGGGAGCATTCCATTCGCTTTGCGAATGGAATCCTTAATGATTAATCCTTAAGCCTTAATCCTTAACCCTAAGCGGCGTAGCCGCTCGATCGTTTCCCCCGCCCAACATCTCGCGCAAGATTTTCCATAATCTTCTCTAAGTCTTTTTAAGTACAAACCGGCGCAATGCGAATTCAAACTGAATCGCGCCTCTTTCTTGAAAGGTCGAAAGGATCCGTTGCTGAATGACAGCTTTCACCGGGGAAGGTAGCCCCCCGATCAAATACATATTCTTCACTTGATTCCACACACCCAGCGCATCCACTTTGCAGCCAAAATTCTCATCCTCGGTGGAAACAAGAGCTGCTTTCCCTTCAAACAGCGACTCCATCCCCTCTCTGGTCTCTGAACGCGGATCCCCCGTTACGGGAGAAGCCATGTTAGGAAACTTGTCGTGAAGCGTCTTGCCGACGATATCTAATACTTCTTTGAAGGGACCCGTTCTCACCGATCGGTTCGACACTACGGCCGTAACCAATCCACCGGGTTTCAGCAGCCGAACCAGCTCGTCGACCACGGGTTCAATCGGCAACATGAGCATCAAGCCCATATGACAAACAACCGCATCTACCGAACCGGCAGCGAGTCCCGTATCTTGAGCGCGAGCCTTGAGAAACTTCACCGAACCAGGGAGTTTGCGCGACCGCGCGATTTCCAGTCCGGAGTCAGCCATGTCTACGCCAATGATGGAGCAGGAAGCCGGAAGACGCGTTTGAAGTGAAGGAATCAGAAAGCCATCCCCGCAGGCCAAGTCGATGACACACGAGGGAGATTTCAGTCCTTTAATGGACTCCGCAGCCCACTCATAGGATGTGAAGCCTTGGGAGTTTTGACACTGCGCAAACGCAGCGGGAGACATGCTAGGTTCTTTGCGATGGGCCTCAACGAGAAGGTGCTCCCATTCCTCGCTGGTGGGCTGAACGCCCTTGAGAAGCTTATCCACATAGTCAGGCATGCTAGGTGCTTATAGCACTAGGAGTAGATGCTGGCAGTTCGGAATTGGGCGAGACGCGAACTCAAAACGAATCACTCCGGCGCCGGAGTGAACGTACCCGCTAAGCAATCTCACTTTTTGGGACGGTATTCGACAAAATCACAGGATAGCCAGATGCGCGGCTTGCCGCCGACGTCCAACATCGAATCATTGTGATCTTTGTCCGGAACGCGGGACGTGGAAAACGCCACCCGCTCTCCGCCCTTTTTTATCGTCATGTAGAGCGTCGTGAGAGAGTAGTGCCACATCACCTGAAAGGTGTGGCCCTGATGCTCCGTTTCTAAAGTCACCGATTCCGCGTCTTGCTTAGAGATCACAAGGTCAGCCTTGATCGGCGCCGTACCCGCTCCCCCGGACTGGTAGTTTGCATTGCAGGAAAGAGTGGGCGCTGTAGCAGAAGAAATCACTGCTTCCGACAACGAACTCGAAGCTTGTCCACAACCGAACGAGAACAATAGCGTGAGGGCGAAAAGGATCTTCATCAGGAATCTGTATCACAACTTGCGAGGCTGTCAGGGGGCAACGCGACATACTTCAAGACGCTTCGTCACGAACGCAATATTTCGGGAGCGTTGAACTTTATGCCGCCAGGAGCTCGTCAAGCTTCAGCTCCGGAAAGGCCTTCTTGATGCGTACAATGGTTTCAAATTCCGGGTTAGCGGTTTTGGACGACTCTAACCTCTGGTACGAATAAAGGCCCTTGAGCCCCAAAAGCTTGGCGGCTTCGGTTTGGGTCAGGTTGCGCTCAAGCCGATATTTTCGGATCAGGAACGCTAGCGCCACTTTGGGTGCGACGCGCACCTCCACAATATTTCGCCCTCGGTAGTTCTTCTTCGGAAGCGGAAAAATGGTCTTGGAATCAGACGGCTCGTCCAGAAAGAGATTTAGTGCTTCTTCCATGTTCTTTTTTAACTCTGTCTCTGAAGCACCCTGGGTAGTGCATCCTTCAAGCTCCACACAGTTGGCCCAGTATCCTTTCTTTTGTTTGCGAATAGTAAAATGGTATTTCATCTGAATATTTGCTGCACCTTGAATTGAGATAATACCAACTATAGTTGGTACTATCAATGGGGATTGAAAGACACCAAGAACTTCTAAGATTTACGGAAGGAGTCCGACTTTCGGACGCTTCTTCTTGAAGTCGAGGCAGGTTGGTATTCATTACCAGCTACTCGAGCAAGCGAAATGCCAACTGGAGATGCTTCACTCCGGCGCCGGAGTGAATGTGCTATCTATTCTCAGACCGTTCTTGCCGCAAATGCCTTCACAATCGTTCGTAGTTCTCCCACTTCCATTTCGACTCGATCTTGTCTTTGCGCCAGGTTCTGAATCCCATCCAAAACAATCCGGTTTTCACCCCGTTGTTCCTCCATCAAAACCTGGTTTCGATGCACGGCTTTAAGCGTTTCGTGGATTTGACTCGCCATATCTTCCATCTTCGAAGTGAGGCGCCCTTCAAGTCCCGCCATCTTCGAAGTCAGTTGTCCTTCAAGATTCACCATCTTCGAAGTGAGTTGCCCTTCAAGGTTCGCCATTTTCGAAGTCAATTGTCCTTCGAGATTCGCCATTTTCGAAGTGAGTTGTCCCTCGAGATTCGTCATCTTCGAGGTAAGTCGTCCTTCAAGACTCTCCATGTTCGAAGTTAGCCGCCCGTCAAGACTCTCCATCTTTGAAGTTAGCTGCCCATCAAGACTCTCCATCTTCGAAGTTAGCTGCCCATCAAGGCCGACTATCTTCGAGGTCAACCGGTGTTCCGATTCTCGAATTTCGGATAAAAGCTCTTTACGCACGGCTTTTACAAGACCGACACTTGCAGGAACGTCGTCGGGTTTGAGCTTTTTCAAATCCAGCTCTGTAGTTGGTTTTCTTGGCACATCGCACCTCACCTAAGAAGGTCTTCGTCTTGAAAGGTAGCTACGCTTGGCAAATATGGCAATGACGCGAGGGGAGCGCCGCCGAACCGGGTTCGAATGAGTCTTGCGCGCTACTTTTTTTCAAGATCGTCGAGGAAGCGCCGGGGGTTTTCCTTATGGGAACTCAGCATTGTCGAAGGTGGCTTGAGGGTCACCTCCCAGAACCCAAGACGCAGACTCCCGATACTTTGAGGATGGCGCGGCTTTGGACCATGATGACGCTGACTGGCTGGCTGGGATTCACGGCAAGTCTAACAATGCCACTCGACCGGGTGATGGAATATTTTTCTGCTATTGGCGCAGAACTATCGCCCGTGATCTTCACAATTCCGCTAAACTGCGAAATGACGATGGAAAGAGCGGGACCGGTCGCCCCCGCACACTTCGCGCTCCGGGTGTTGAAAGAGGAATCCCCTAGCAGTTCGCCACTTTGATTTTCCTTTTGGCGCCCACACGCCACGATTCCCACTAAAACCAGAAAAGCAATCTTCGCCTTCATTTGGACGCCCCATCCAGAGCAAAATTACAACATCTCTTGAGAAATGTCAGTGAGGCGCTCTTTTGAGGACGATGTAGTGCTTCATCCCCTGTTGTCGATGGTTTTCGTGGCACCAGGAGCGATTCCACATCATTGCGCGCTGAAATGAAATTGGAGTTGGTCACCCTTGACACCCTCAGCCAGCGTGCACAACCGCGGGAGCGAAAACGGTGTTTTCTTGAACTTTGAGCATATGTTAAGGACAATCGATGATCGGTGCTCGCCCGTGAGACGCATATGAATTGCGATCGGCGTGAAGTCTTTGACTTCGGGGAGCGGTACAAAACTGGTCTCGGACCAGTTGAAAGAGAACCGTGAATCTTAAACGGGTACTCAAACTCATCCAGACTCACACTGCTGTTCTTAGGGAAGAGCACAAAGTCGCCTCCTTATACATATTCGGCTCATTTGCGCGCGGTGAAGGAACAGCGAAAAGTGACATCGATCTATTGGTGGAATTTTCCTCCTCTGAGATTACCCTTTTTGACTTCGTGAGACTGAAACTTTTTCTGGAAAAGATCCTGAAACGAAAAATAGACCTTGTTACCTCCGATGCATTGAAGGAACCCATGAAAGGAGAGGTAGAAAAGGACGCAATTCGTGCGGCATAGACTCTACACACTCGCGATTGCAGGTTCGATATTGGCCCCCATTTCCTTTGCCGCTGCCCCATGTGCCGGTAAAGCAGAGCCTTCCCAACTCATTGAGCGTCTGAACATTGGTCCGTTCACCTACAAGATGACCTACGATCGAGATACCGGTAAAGGTCAGTTCAAAATTTTTCGACGGGGCAAAGCTGTTTACAGTCAAATTGGATCTCACTTCTATATCAATCCGACTTCCGAGTGTGGCGATCTGCCAATGGCGGGGACTTCGATCTCGGGTCGGAATCGCCGCGAGGTTGCCATTGTTGACTGGAGTGGCGGTGCGCACTGTTGTTACACGCTCTTCATTGTCGCGCTTGGGGAGCAGCCTTTTCTGATTCAGAAAATCGAATTGGAACATTCTTGGCCTGACTTCCAAGAGCTGGATGGCGACGGGGTTTCGGAACTGTTGCTGTCGGACTGGACTTTTGCCTATTGGAAAGTTGCGTTTGCACAATCGCCCTCCCCGTCGGTTACCCTCGGTTTCAATGGCAAGCAATGGGTGTATGACCCAAAGTGGAACCGCAAACCGCGCCCTTTGCAAAGTGAACTCCTAAAACTTCGGCCTCGAATCGAGCAGGGTTTCACTGACACGAAAGCGGACGCCGGATCCGGAGACTTTGGTGGCACCGGGGCACCCGTCCTGTTGTGGGACGAGATGCTGAAGCAAATTTACACTGGACACGCCGACTCCGCCATCGAGCTCATAAATGCGGGATGGCCTGCAGACAATCAGCACAAGGAGAAATTTCTGTGCGAGTTTCGCAACCAACTCCAGCAAAGCCCATTCTTCGGGGAGCTGAAAAAGATAAATCATCGCGGCGCGCTCCTTCTACAAAAGCGCCCAGCCGAAGACTGCTCTAACCTTCATTAGGCCCGACCCGAACAACAAAAAAGTTGCCTTGCAGCCGAAATAGACTAAGGAACGCAAATGACTTTTCGTCAATCAGAGAAACGGAACACGTGGATCATCGCTTTTTGCCTTGCGCTCCTTCTCGGCGCTTGCGTGCACGAGGAAACGCACACTGACGACATCAAGATTACGGCCCAGAATCTCAAGATCTCGGCGCCAGAGTTTTTGAAGTTCACCCCGAAGGATTTGGACGCCATCCGACGCGCCACCGCAAAGGGAGCGAAGGCTTCAAAAATCAACCTAAGTGAAAAGCGGACCGCCGACTGCGCTGATCAAAAATGCCGGTTCGAGAATGGAGAGCTCGCTCAAAAGGACCTGGTGCATTGGGAAACCCTGCTCGCGCAAGCCCGGAAATCCGGCAAGGAAGAAAAGGTGGTGGCAGACGGTCCGGTGACACTTCGGTGCTCTCCCTCCCGCGATCTGCGCGGCGGATCTTCACTATGAGAAAAAGGGCGAAACCGAAATATACAAAGGTAAGGTCAATGTAACGACCCGAACGGACTACTCGGGCATGCTTTTGGAGGCATTTCTCCGCGGCATGCTCACCGGTGGCCGCTGACTAGAGGCGGACTCCGCCATTCTACTCCGGCGCCGGAGTGAATAGGCTCGGAGTGGGCGCGCTAGACAATCGGTTTCTCCATCTCTTTCACAAAGACATCTTTGTTCTCACCCTTCCACACGTACGTCTTGCCGTTAAATCCAAATCCCATTTTCATCCAAAAACCCGAAACGTCGTTGTCGTCGGCAACGCCGAGAACCAAGCGGCTGATGCCAAGAGTCTTCGCGTAACGTTCGAGGGCGGTGAAGACACTTCTGCCTAAGCCCTTGGCGTGGTGATTTTCGCCCAATAGCAATAGCCCAATGTAGGCCGAGGCCAGTTGGGGGTGGTTGCGGTGTAGATCGATCACCCCGAGGGCCAACTGACCTTGATAGACAACCAAGAATATCTTTTCATAAGTCATGCCGCGCTTCGCAGGCATTCCTTCCATCTCTTTGCGGGCCATGTGTTTGGGAAGCTTGTCCAGACCTTCGGACCTTTTGTAATAACCCGGGGCCTGTTCGAGAAGGCTTTGAACGAGGGTCTCCTCGGCAAGTGAAACTTGTTTGAAGGTGATCCCGCCGTCCATGCGATTTGTGAATGCTTTGAATTATTTCGCTTCGGACCCAGAATCCCAGGGACAAGGCATGCGGTCTACGCGGCTCATCACATCGCGCGCGAGGCGGGCGGGGTCGATAAGTCCGCCTCTGCCGTTGGGAGGAACGAATAGGGTGGGAGAACCATCAAAGAAAGAAACCGACACTCCTTGGTGGGCCGGTCGGACGTGGGCCAATCCGTCCGTGTCATAGACCACGCCGTAGTTTTCAGCGAGGACTGTCGCCGTGCCGCCGAGATTCGCGGCGAACATACCCAACTCTGGGACAATATACGGCCGGTTTCCACCCCGATTCGCAATGAAAATGATCGGATGTTGCGAGCCATCCCGACTGGATTGAAACGTATCGCGGAACACGTTGGGGTTCTGCGACGGAATGAATATGACCTCTCCCCGTCTCGGCTGGCCATTCGAAAAGCGAAGTCCGGAATGCACGGCAATAGCTCGGACTAGGCCCGGAGCACGCGGATGCTTTCGGCCCGCGGGCTGTTCGACCACGGAAAAGTGAATGCCGCGAACCTTAAAGAAAAGCTGATCGCCAGTGATCCTGGCGCGGAGTTCGACTTGGCCGCGGTATTCCGGGACGAGTGTATCCTGACTCTGGTAGGTGAACGTCCAACTCCCATCCGGAAGGGTTGCCGTGCGCAGCGATGCCAAGCTCTTTTCGAAGAATGTTTCCGCACCACCCGCCGGTTCGGTGAAAGAAAGCGGAAAATCCTTGTGAATGGCTGCCACCCAACTAAAAGCGGATGCTTTCAGCACGGCAAGCTGGGTAGGGCCATCATTCTTGAGGTCCACGAAGAACCGGCCCGCGTAGTCCAGTTTGTCCCCGGCGGGGTCGTGCTTTTTTTCCAGCGCTAGGATTACATCAGTGCAGCCAAAGGCGCAGCTGGAATAGACAAAGACGGCGATCGTGCAAGCAAGCTTATAAATCATATTTTGTTCTTGGGCGGGGCTTGTAACACGGAATTTTCAGGGATGCACGGTTAAGTTCGTTTTACCGCTTCTCCTCATACCTGTTACAATTTCCCCATGAAAAATTCCTTTCGGTTTTGGGTAGGGGTCGGTGCCGTCGCATTCTTGTCCGGGTGCGTTTCCCAAGGGACTTATGACGCTCTTCAAAGGGAGCACGACGAATTGCTCGAGGCGAGCACGGCTCAACGGCAAAAGCTGGATGCTCAGAACAATATGGTTCGTGAGTTGGAGAACCGATTAGGAAGAGCGACGACCAACAAAGCCGAACTAGATCGCTCGCTGGCGGAAACGCGCCAGGCTTTGGCCGATATGGCCAGGCGCAAAGAAGAAATGGAAAAAGAGCTGCGGGATTTTCGATCCCTCACCATGGGTTTGAAATCGATGATCGATACCGGCAGCGTCACGGTGCGTTTCGTCAAAGGCCGGATGGTGGTGAGTTTGGGCTCCGATGTGCTCTTCCCCTCGGGTTCGGCGAAGCTTTCGCCAGAAGGCGTGGAGGCAGTAAAGCAGGTGACGCAACAGCTGGT
>CAZFMF010000023.1:0-58702 GCA_964519985.1 uncultured Pseudobdellovibrionaceae bacterium
TCGGTAGAGCAGAGGATTGAAAATCCTCGTGTCGGCGGTTCGATTCCGTCTCTGGGCACTTTCGCCGCTTTTGCCCTCACTCTTCGTCGCCACTCCTCATTGTCGCTCCCGCGTACGGGCAGTACGCGTGCGCTCCGCTTCGTCGCGCTCCTCGATTGAGGACAAAAGCGGCGAAAGTGCCTTGCCCCTCCACTCCCCTGGTCAGATAGGGGCGGTGGCCGGCCGCTTAAAATAGGTCTCCATCACGAAGGGTTTTTCGAAGAGATAGTTGAAAATGTAGATGCTGGCTTGAAAGATACCGCAAAGGATGAGGCCTTCGAGGCTATCCGCCACCAGCGCACTGCCGTAGGCCTGTAGGTTTCCGACGCCATACATCGGATTGCGGAACCAACGGTATGGTCCGGTGACCACCGCGCTTTTGATTTCGCCGGTCGGTCGGCCCAGGAACATATCGTTGTAGTAGTACGTATTGAGGCCACTGACGTAGGTCGCCCAAATCTTCGTCGTCAAACCGACAACAATCAACGCTACGGCAACTGGCAAAACGAGACCCGTGGGGCCGCCCAGCGTGCCCTTGTACGCGTCCATGAAGAGCCCCTGGGCCGCGCCCTGTTGCGCAAAGATAAGGCCCAGCACCGCATTGTAAGTGCGCAGAGCATTCTTCTCTCCGAGGGTCTCGATCATTTTGCGTCGCAGCGGTGACGCCAGCGCGACGGAGTTGCCGACGTAATAGAGCACCCAAATAACCACTGCATAGATCGTGGCGCCTTCGCGCGAAATGCCCCGTTGGCTTAAGTAAAAGTAGAACGCCATCGCGGCGAAGAAGGCGACCACCCAAGCGGCGTAGCCCAAGGTTTTTTCGCGTTTGTCTAAGCGCAGTCCCGCCATTCCCAAGAGGACGGCGCCAATCCGAAGAATAATCATTTTTTCCTCACCGTGAGGGCGTAGCGTAAACCGACCGGTGCGGCAAAGGAAGCAGGATTTAGACGGGAGGGACCGTGCCGGCGAAGGCACGGTCCCGGGGCGTGGCGTTACTTCGTTACTATCACTTTTCCAAACATCCCCATTCGTTCGTGCAGCGTGCAGAGGTACTGGTAGTTCCCTTCGACATCGAAGTCCTGTTTGAAAGTTTGTCCCGGAGCGAGCATTCCCGAGTGGAAGGTGTCCGCGCCCGCGGGCATCACCACATTCGCCGGATTGGCGGCGAGTTTCGGGTCGAGCGTGACGGTGTGCGGGGCGCGACTCTCGTTCACAAACTCAATCGTGTCGCCGGCCGTGATTTGCACCGGGTTGGGCGAGAACTTCATCGTCGGGGTGATTTTTACCGTGACGGTCGCGGCTTGCGCGGCGGCCGAAATCAAAAACAAGCTACTCAAGATCGTGGTTTTCATTTTTCCTCCTAGGGCCACTTTAGGCCGAAAGGGGGTGTGTCGGAAGATGGCACAATTGGCGATATGTGTATCCAAAACGGAAACTCCCAGATACGAGTCAAAGCATGGGCAGTCAAGACATCACGCTCGTCGAACTGGCTTTGCTGAACGAACTCTCGCAACAGCGTTCTTTGCGATCGCTGGCCCGTCGGCGCGGCCTGCGGGCCAGCCACGTTTCGAAGGTATTGCATCGGCTCGAAAAGAAATTGGGGACGGCCCTGGTCAAGCGTTCGCCGAAGGGAATTTTGCTCACTCCGGACGGGATGCGGCTGGTGCCGGTTGCGCGGGCCATTTTGGAAAATGCCCGCGGTTTGGTAGGCGAAGAGCGCGCTGCGGCGATGGCGGTGGCCGCCCCGCTAGTGGGGATTGCGGCGCCGCGATTCATTTGCAGCGATCTGCTTGCGCCGATTTTAGGGCGCGTGCGGGAAAAAACGAGTGGGTATCGCTTTCGCCTGCTGGATATGGCTCCCGACCAAATCGGTCCGGCCGCCATCAAGTCGGCCTGTGAGCTGACTTTGACCCTCACTCTTCCTTCGCTGACTTCGGCGTGGCATGTGCGCAAGGCAGGGAATCTACGCTGGGCGCTTTTCGCCGGTCCCCATCATCCCTTGGGTAAGAATGCCGATGAAGCCGAAGTGCGGCTCTATCCATTCGTGGTGCCGAATTATTGGACCGGCACCACTTTTGAAATGGGTGACGACTACTGCCCGCTGGCCTGGAATCAGCGCCTGCGGGGAGATGAAACCTCCGCCATTGCCAGCGGAATCCAAATCGTGCGGACCTGCGATCGCCAACTGGTCTTTGCGCCGATTGCCGTCGCGCAGCGTTGGGTGGCGGCGGGACAATTGAAAGAAGTGGCGGTGCGCAAATGGCCCACCGTCGCGAAACCGGTTTTTCTGGCCGCCCATTCCGACCGGGTTTCGCAAAGCCTGTTTCGGACCCTCATTCAGGAGCTCAAAGCGGAACTGTTTTGAAGCGGGCCTTGAGATTCAAAAAAGGTTTTTCGTAAAAATGGAAACTCACCGCCGCGACCGTCACGGTCAGGGTCCCCGCGGCCGCATACCAGATGATCTGCCAGGGCATTTGGGACCCCGCCAGCGTCAGGGTGGGCCGCCAGGGAGAAAGCCACGGCAGCAACCCGTGCTGAATGGGCTGGTGCAAGAGGTAGATGCCGAAACTATAGCGACCCAGCATGCGCAAGAATCGGCTGCGCAAAAAAGCGGTCCAATGGGAACCGTCCGTCGCGAGGGCGCGGAGCAGAGCCACCGCAAAAAAGGCACTGAGGACGGAAAAACCTAGGGTCTGGAGGTGCACCCCGGTGTACGTACAACCCCACGCAAAAAGCGCGGCCAGGAGGATTGTCAAGACCGGTAAGGCCTTGCGACTAAAACGCTCCCAATCGGAAAGTGGATCGCGTACCGCGATGGCGGCGAGGGCGCCGAACGCTAGGCTATCCATGCGCGCCGGTAAAGCGACGTACGCCATCAAGCTTGAACCCGTAGAGATGACCCACGCGAGACGAAACAAGAAAGCGCCCACGACCACACCCCAACAGGCCCGCCTCAGCTCTACGCGCCCGAGCGCCGCGATGAGAAAGGGCCAGAGCAAGTAGAATTGCTCCTCCACCGCGAGCGACCAAGTGGCGTCAATCACCGGGTCGGGAAAACCCCCGCGTCCGGCGATAAAATAATTGGAAAGGAAAAAGAAATACCAACCGGAATTTTCGCGCACGATCGGCGACGCGGGCAGAAGCAGGAAGTAGAGCGCTAGAAATCCATAGTACAGCGGGAAGATTCTAAGCACCCGACGGGCGTAAAACGATCGGAGAGACTCCGGCGAACCCTTAGTATCCAAGAGGATCCCGGTGATCAGAAAACCCGAAAGCACAAAGAAGAGATCCACCCCGCACCAACCCGCGGCGCTGAGCTTGAGCCAAACCAGGTCGATCCAAGTCGCCGGGGTGAGGTTGCGGAAGTGAAAAAGAAGGACGAGCCCAATGGCGATGCCACGGAGCCCGTCCAACTCAGGAATGTGTCGGCTCGAAAAAGGCCTCATCGTTTATAGATGAGGGCCGCCACGACGCCGGCGCCCATTAATTGCGCGAGCCCGGCGACGATCCAGCTCCAGAGCAGAGATGCCGGCATGGGGCTGACGGCGTAGTTCACGAAGCACGATCCCGCGGCGAAAAGGCCCATTAGGAAGCCATAGCGGAGACCTTCCCCGATCCCCTTCCCTTCGTAGCCTTTGGCAAAGATTACCGTGAAGAACTTCGCGATCAGGAATTGGCCGAAGAGCATGTAAACCATGTAACCGCCCATTTCTTCTTTGGCGCGCCAAAGGTGCATGGTGGCTTCGTAGGTCGATTTCAGCAGGACTTCGTGAATCAGGTAGTTGCTGAAAAGCATGTAGACGAAAACGGCGAGGATCGCGAGTGTGAGTTTCTTGATGTTGAGGCCCTGAGTGAGCGCATGAATCATGATGTCTCCTTGAGTAGTAAAAGCGTTGGCCTATTTTCCGCGAGATTGAACCGGCGGTCATGGGACGGCAGGCTAAGGGCACGGAATTTGCTTTGGGTTAAGAGAATGAAAACGGATCGCCCCTTGCGCATTGCCCAGGTTTCTCCCCTTTACGAACGGGTTCCTCCCATTTTGTACGGCGGGACGGAACGGATTGTTTCCTATTTGACGGAAGAGCTCGTCGCGCAAGGGCATTCCGTGACGCTCTTTGCCAGTGGGGACTCGCTGACTGCCGCCCGTCTGATCCCAGGTTGTCCGCGCGCTCTACGCCTGGACCCGTCCGTCCGAGATACCTTGGCGCACCATATGGTGTTAATGGAGGAAGTCGCGGAGCGGACCGATGAGTTCGATATTGTGCACTACCACGTCGATTATCTGCATTTTCCTTTTTCCCAACGCTGCGGAACGCCACACGTGACCACGCTTCATGGGCGATTGGATATGCCGGATCTGCCGGCCGTTTACCGCAAGTTTCCCGATCAGTCGCTAACGTCTATTTCGATGGCGCAGAGAGAGCCGCTGCCCTGGGCAAATTGGAAGGGGATCGTGCATCACGGTTTACCGGGCGATCTCTATCACTACGCACGGGGAGACGGCGGTTACTTGGCATTTTTAGGGCGGATCTCGCCGGAAAAGCGCGTCGATCGGGCGATTGCCATTGCGAAGCGCGCGAAGCTGCCGTTAAAAGTGGCCGCCAAAGTCGACTCGGCCGATCGAGATTATTATGAAAGAGAAATTCGCCCCTTGATTGCCGGCGAACCCTTGGTGGAGTTTGTGGGGGAAATCGGGGATGCGGATAAGCAAGCTTTTCTCGGTAATGCGGTTGCGCTGCTTTTCCCGATCGACTGGCCCGAGCCGTTTGGTTTGGTGATGGTCGAGGCCATGGCCTGCGGCACGCCGGTCATCGCGTTCCGCTGCGGCTCCGTTCCCGAGGTCATTGAACCGGGAATCAACGGCTTCATCGTGGACACGGTGGAGGAGGCGGTGGACGCGATCCAATCGATTCCCAGCATCAACCGACATGTGTGCCGAAATGTTTTCGAGACCAGGTTCCACGCCTCGCGGATGACGCGAGACTATGTGGACATTTACCGTCAAGTCATGGAGGAGAATGGGGACCTTCGAAACGCAAGAGCAACGTCCCGAAGATATCATTCGGGTCCAGAATCACTTTTACGTATTGGCCAACTCGGCGCTGGTTGAACAGCGCACTCGAGTTCTCAAGCAGGGAGATTGTTTCGGCGTTTTTGACGTCTACGGAGACGTCCAACCGATCGGCCTGGGATCCCAAGGCCTGTACTATGGCGCGACGCGCTTTTTGTCGACGTACGAGATGCGGCTGTCCTCCGTGCGGGTGGCGCTTTTAAGTTCTACGATCAAGACCGACAATACCCATTTTATCGTCGATTTAATGAATCCGGCCTTTCGCGACGAGAAGGGGCGACCGATTCCGCAGGGGGCGATTCATCTCTTCCGATCCAAGTTTCTCTGGGAAGGAGTTTGCTATGAGCGCATTCGGGTCGAGAACTTTCTCAATACCGAGGTTAGCGCGAAACTCTCCCTCCACTTCGCTTCCGATTACGCCGATATCTTCGAAGTCCGCGGCATGCGCCGCGAGCGGCGGGGCCGCAGCCGAACGCCTCGGGTCGGGCGTCGGAGTGTGGTCCTGGGCTACGATGGCTTAGACGGTGTTTCGCGGCAGACGCGCCTGCTCTTTCGCCCGGGACCCGACACTTTGAGCCAGGATCATGCGGTGTTCAAACTGGAACTCGGGCCGAAAGAACGCAAGACGATCTACGTGACGATCGGGAGCGAGGTGGAATCGCCGGCACCCCGTGTGCATTACATGACCGCGAAATCCAAGGCCTCGCGATTTCTGCGGGAAGCGCGCCAGGACGATGTTTCCATTCGCTCCTCGAACGCCGTTTTCAATGAATGGGCGAAGCGTTCGCAGTCCGACTTGCATTTGATGGTCACCCGCACCCCGCACGGTCCGTATCCGTACGCCGGCGTGCCGTGGTTCAATACGGTGTTCGGCCGTGACGGGATCATTACCGCGCTCCAATCGCTGTGGATCAATCCCGATATCGCCAAAGGGGTCTTGGGATATCTCGCCGCGATGCAGGCCAAAGAGGATAGTCCGGGCCAAGATGCCGACCCGGGGAAGATTCTGCACGAAGTGCGCAGTGGGGAAATGGTCGCGGTCGGGGATGTTCCCTTTCAGCGCTACTATGGCTCGGCGGACGCCACTCCGCTCTTTGTTGTGTTGGCGGCCGAGTATTTTGAACGCACGGGTGACTCGGCATTTATCCGGTCGATTTGGCCGAATGTGCAAGACGCGATTTACTGGCTCGATGCCCATGGCGATTTAGACGGAGACGGCTTTATCGAGTACCGGCGGCGCGCGGAACGTGGGCTCTCCAACCAGGGCTGGAAGGACTCCGGCGATAGCATTTCCCATTCGGACGGGAAACTGGCGGAAGGTCCCATCGCGCTTTGCGAGGTTCAAGGGTATGCCTACGCGGCGTTGAAGTCGGGGGCTCGTCTCGCGGCCGCGTTCCACGATAAGGAGCGCGCGACCGCGTGGGAACGCCGTGCCGAGGTGCTGCGACAAAGATTCGAGGAGGCATTCTGGTGTGAAGAACTGTCGACCTACGCTTTGGCGTTGGACGGCGAGAAACGCCGGTGCGATGTGCGCAGCTCTAATGCCGGGCACTGTCTTTTTGCGGGCATCGCTTCCGCCGAAAGGGCGCGGCGCGTGGCTCGCACCTTAATGCACCCGGATCTTTTTTCGGGCTGGGGAATCCGGACGCTGGCGACTTCGGAGCGCAATTTCAATCCGATGTCGTATCACAACGGATCGGTCTGGCCCCACGATACCGCGATGATCGCCGAAGGTTTTTCGCGCTATGGCTTCAAGGGGCCAGCGTTGCGACTGTTTGATTCGCTCTTGGATGCCTCCGTCTTCATGGACCTTTGTCGCTTACCCGAACTTTTCTGCGGGTTTGATCGCCGCATTGGTGAAGGGCCCACGCTGTACCCGGTCGCCTGTTCGCCTCAGGCGTGGGCGGCGGGTTCGGTTTTCATGCTGCTCAAGTCCGTGCTCGGGCTGACGATTCACGGGCTGTCATCGCAGGTGCATTTTCATTACCCCGTGCTGCCGCGATCTTTGGAGTGGTTGCAGATCCGGCGTCTGAGGCTAGGCGGCGGCGAAGTCGATATTCTGCTCACCCGCCAGCGAGGAGACGTGGGCGTCACGCTCCTGCGCCGGGAAGGCGAAGTGGAAGTCGCCGTTCTGAAATAGCGCCCCTATTGGGGGTACGGTCCGTAATGCGGGTAGGGCATTCCCGGGCCGTAGTAGTTCGGCACCGGCGCCGGTGGCTCCATGAAGAGTGGGTACGGGAGCGGATCGTAGTTCGCGTTCGACGGTTTGCACGGGTGCGCCTGAACCGCGTAACGGTCATCGTCGGTTTTTTTCGTGGGGAGATCCACCCAAGCCCGTAGCGAATAATCCCAGCACTGGAACTTTCGGCCCCCTTCGGCGGTCGGATCGGCGAGTTCGCGATAGGGGTAAGGATCGACGCCTGGTGACAGTTCACCCGACTGCGTGGCACTTCCGTTTTCCGAAGTCGGGGTCGGCTTCGGTGCGATGTGGAAAATCGTCAGATTTGGATTGGCCCGCGGCAACTGTTTGCGCGGCGCTTCGGTCAGCTTTGCGCGTACGCGGTCGCCTTGGCCGACATCGGGGTTGCCGAAAACGAAGGGCGACCACGCGAGTTTTCCGTAATCGACTTGGCGCTTGAAACGTTCGCGCACCATCAGACTCGGTTCTTGGATGCCGTACATGGCGGCGGTTTGCACTAAGGCTTGGTTCGCCATGTCCATGATATCGTCGGCGTCGAACTTGTAGAGTTCCACCAGCGCGAACAGCTGCGCATCGACCACGCGAATCATGCGATCTTCTTTTTGCATCGCGTGGTTCACTTCGCCGTAAAGGACTCGCCCGGTGCCTTCCACCGCGGTTTCGATTCCCACCAAGTGCCAGCCGTCGCCGACTTTCACCATATAACCCGGCAAAACGTGGCCCGATTCATAGATGACGACGAGGTTGGAAGCCTCAATCTTGGCCTTGCCCCAGTTTTCGCGCGTGGCCAAAGTCAGGAATAGAGTCCCGGAGTAGGCCTGGGCGCGATTGGTGTACAAGGTATCGAAAACCGAAATGGCCTGGGAATTGTAGATCAGGGGCGCGCCCGTCGCGCCGAGTAGCTTAGCTTCCAGCGCGGCCTTGGTTTCGCCGAGTTCCGTAGTCGGCAAACCGCCCACGAGACCCTGAATACCGCGGACCATTTCATCGAGATCCCGCTCGTCTTCTTTGTGGCGATCTTTCCAACTCCGATTGTGATCCTCCATCAACGCGCGGCTGATGGCACCAAACGCAACCGACTCGCCGCCGGCGAGGGCGCGGTACAGGTCTCGTTTCGATTCGGAGAGGAAGTATTGCGAACTTACGGAAAAACTCAACGGGCTGAAAGTCGGATCGCGCAGGATAGTCGCTTTGGTCTGCAGGCCTTTCCCGCAGCCGGCCATGGCCAGAAAACTTCCCAAAACCAGTGAAAAACAGCCCAATCGATTCATCAAACCCCCCATCGACCCATCCAATGGAATTGCCACGCGAAACTTCTAATGTAAAGCAAGGTTGCCGGCGGCCGGAGATAGCCCCCTTGGCGGGTGGCGCCGGAGGGGTTGCCGGTTTTCCACGGCGAAGACGATTTTTTGGGCAAGCGCTACTTCAGGAAAACCGGAACCCCGCAGGCGACAGGACCCGCCAAGGGGGCTATCTCCGGCCGCCTAGAAATTTTCGTTGAAGACCACAGCTTCGCGGCTGTTGCCGAAGCCCTTTTGGTATTCGGTCACGCGTTTTTCGAAGAAGTTCGTGAGCGGTTGAACGTCCTGCAGCACCATGAAAGCAAACGGATTGCGCGTATTGAAGCGCTTTTTGTAACCCAGTTGCACCAACCGTTGATCGGCCACGTATTGCAGGTAGTCCTTCATCATTGACGGCGACATGCCGCTGATGCCCAGATTGAGGGCATCCGCGCAGAACGCCATTTCCACTTCCAGGGCCTCATCGATCATCTTCACCACGTGGGCTTCGAGATCGGCGTCGAAAACTTGGGGGTACTCCTTGCGGATCACATCGATGGCCTGCATCGCGCCCTGGATGTGAAGCGTTTCATCCCGGAAAACCCAGTTTGTGGCGGTCGCCAATCCCGGAAGCAAGCCTTTGCTGCGCAGGAAATAAACATAGGCGAACGAGCCGAAAAAGAAGAGCCCCTCCACGCAGGCGGCAAAACAAATCAGGTTCTGCACGAACTCTCGGCGGTGGCCATCGTTTTCTAAGCGCTCGAGATCGTGAATGGAGTCCATGTACTTAAAGCAGAAGTCGGCTTTCAGTTTTACCGACGGGACGCTTTGGTACGCGTCGAACGCTTCCGCGCGTTCGGCCAAGTCGGGAAGGTAGTTGTCCACCAAGAGCAGGTACGTTTCGACGTGCAGCATCTCGTCAAAAAGCTGCTTGCCGAGGAACATCCGGTATTCCGGGCTGTTAATATGCTTGTAGAAATTCAGCACTAGATTCTGGGCGACGATATTGTCGGCGGTGGCGAAGAAAGCCACCAGGCGTTTGATCAGGTGGGCTTCCTTCGGATCGATTTTGTCGCGGATATGCTCGTAGTCGACGGAAAAATCAATCTCATCCGTCGTCCAAATATTCTTAATCGAGTCCTTGTACAGCTGAAAGAACTGCGGGTAGCGCATCGGACGCAGCGTTAAATTGAGTTCGGGACTGAGGATCATTGGCACGCCTCACAAGACTCCGGATTTTCCAGAGAGCACGCGATCGCCGCCACGGCTTCCACCGCCGGCACCGTTGTTTTTTGAATTTTCGTTCGCGCGCGGGAGCGCAGATAGTAAGTCGTCTTCACGCCCTGCTTCCAAGCGTACATGTACATGGATGACAGTTTGCCGAGTGTTGGATCTTCCAGGAAGAGATTCAAGGATTGGGACTGGCAAATGAACGCGCCGCGCGCCGCCGCCATTTCAATCAAGACTTTCTGGGAAATTTCCCAGACGGTTTTGTAGATTTCCTTAATCTCGCTCGGGATCTCCGGAATGTGCTGGATCGAACCATCCGATTCGATGATTTTCGCACGAATGGCGGCATTCCAGAGGCCAGCGTGCTTGAGGTCCGAAACGAGATATTTGTTCACGTTTAGGAACTCGCCGCTCAGCGTTTCGCGTTTGAAGAAGTTAGAAACCTGCGGTTCGATCGCCTCATAGCAGCCGACAATCGACGCAATCGTAGCGGTCGGGGCGATCGCAATCATCAAGCTATTGCGGATGCCGTTGTGCTTCACCTGCCAGGCGATATCGTCCCAATCATAGTGGAGCTCGGGGACCGCGGCTTCGGTCTCCCGCGCGAGCTGAACCTGGAGCTTGCCATCCGGATACCGCGAATCCTTGAATGCGGGAAACGCACCAAACTCCCGGGCCAGACGCATGCTGGTCATGGTGGCTTGGTAGTAAATTTCCTCCGAAATCCGGGCGGAGAGCTTCGCGGCTTCCGCGGAATCGAACGGCAGACGCATTTTAAATAGAGCGTCCTGCAATCCCATCAGCCCGAGCCCGATCGGCCGCCATTTCATATTCGATTGGTGCGCTTCGGGAATCGGGTAGTAATTGATATCCACCACCCGATCTAAGAAGGTCACCGCACGATCCACGACCTCGTGTAGTTTTTGGAAATCAAATTTCTGATCTTGTACGAAGGCGCCTACATTGATGCTGCCGAGATTGCACACCGCGACTTCTTCCGTATTGGCGACTTCCAAGATTTCGGTGCAGAGATTCGAACTGCGAATGACGTTGCCCGAAACCGCGGTCTGGGAAGAGCGCAGATTGGACTTGTCCTTAAAGCAGATCCAACCGTTCCCGGTCTCCGCCAGGGTCTGCATCATGCGCGAGTACAGGGCGCGCGCCGATACCTGGCGCATTCCCTTACCCTCTTTTTCATAACGTTCGTAATGTTCGTCGAATTCTTTGCCGAACGAACGCAGAAGCTCGGGCGTGTCGCTGGGCGAGAAGAGCGTCCAGCTTTGATCCGCCTCCACGCGGCGCATGAAAAGATCCGGGATCCAGAGCGCAAGGTTTAGGTTGTGCGCGCGGCGTTCTTCCGAGCCGGTATTATTGCGCAGCTCGAGGAAGGTTTCGATATCCCCGTGCCACGGCTCGATATACACCGCGGCCGCGCCCTTGCGCTTGCCGCCCTGGTTCACGGCGTGAACGGAAGAATCAAAAACTTTTAGAAATGGAATGATGCCGTTGCTCAATCCGTTGGTGCCGCGGATGAGCGAACCCGACGCACGCACGGGAGTCCAGTCGACGCCCAGGCCACCGGACCATTTAGAAAGGTTTGCGCAGTCGGCGATGTTCTTATAGATGCCGCCCAAGCTATCTTCCGGAATGGTCAGCAAGTAACACGAGCTCATTTGCGGATGACGTGTGCCCGAGTTGAAAAGCGTGGGCGTCGCCGGCATGTAGAAGAACTGGCTGATATTGTCGTAGAACGAAATCGCCTCTTGCACATTCTTCGACAGACCCAAGGCGACGCGCATGAACATCCACTGCGGGCGTTCAATGGGCTTGCGGGTCTTCGGGTGTTTGATCAGATAACGATCCACCACCGTTTTCAAACCGAAGTATTCAAAGTGATCGTCGCGCTCGTGTCGGATGGCGTACTCAATCGTCTCGACATCTTGGCTGGCAATCCCCAGCACCTGATCGCTCAAGACGCCGAGTTCGGCGGCGGTCTTAATGTAGTCGCGGAAGGCCGCATTGCGTCCGACTTCCTTGCGAATATTTTCCGAGAGCATGCGCGCCGCGACTTTTGAATAGTTGGGCTCTTCCGCCATCAGCATCACCGCCGTGGCAATCGAGAGATTATCCAGCTCTTCGGTAGTGCTCCCGTCGTGCAATCCGTTGATCGTACGTTTGGCGATTTCTAATGACTCAACATTAGGAATGCCCCGACAGGCGCGATTGACGGCGTGCAAGATCTTTTCAATCTTGACGCCTTCTTTAGTTCCGTCACGTTTGACGACTTGCATAGTTTCCATTCCCTTTTTCAGGGCGATTCGGGCTTCCATAAATCCAATAGCCACTCACTTCCTACTCCCTTTAGGGAATAAGAAGCCCTTCATCGCCGAATTGACGATCGCGCAGTCTCCGATTGGCTAGTGGTACGTGCCTTATAGTCGGTTGCGGGTGACTTCCGGGTGCTGAACCTTGCCGTTCCCCCCCGTCCGTTCGCTTAAATCTGAAATTAAAGTTCAAAGATTTTTCTGTCAATTCAGTTCCCATTTCCGCGATGCCGACAAAAAAAATCGGAAAATAAAAGTACGAAGATTTCCGTTTCCGTCAACCCACCATTGAGCCACCCATTTGCGCGCCGCCCAAAAGATGCAGGTGCAAATGGAAAACCGTCTGACACGCGTGCTCTCCCGTGTTGAACACGGTGCGAAAACCTTTGTCTCCGAGCTCAAGCTGCTTCACGAGTGTTTGGACCGCCTCAAAAAGATCTTGGAAAACTCCCGATCCCGCGGCGGCACTCTTCACATCTGCGGTGTGTTGCTTCGGAACGATGAGAACGTGGACCGGCGCTTGGGGATTGATATCGCGGAAGGCAAAAACTTTCTCGGTCTCCAATACTTTCTGACTGGGCAAACTACCGTCGATAATTTTGCAGAAAATGCATTCGCGTTGTTTTTTTCCGACTTTCACTTTTCCGGTCCCTTTTGGACCGACCATTTAAGATCCGAACCCCGCTTTTGCCAATGGCCGGAATTCTTTTTGCTGCGCTCGCAATCGAAAAATCGGGACCAAAAGTTAACAGCGTTGTACGCGTTGGTGTAGGATGGCTTGTGAGTTGGATCAGCCGGATTCGTCAGAGCTTACCCGAAGTGGGCGTGCCTTCCCCGGAGACGGTTGTGGAAGGGATTTCTTCCGTCCTGATCGCCGTGGGCTTCAACCAGAGCACGCAGCGCGAAGAAATTTTGCTGACGAAGCGCACCATGTTGGTCGAAAGCCATAAGGGACAGGTCAGTTTTCCCGGCGGCTTTTGGGAAGCGCATGACGCGTCGCTAATACAAACCGCGCTGCGCGAGTGCCAGGAAGAAATTGGCACCCAACCCGAACACATCCAGATCGTCGGGGGTCTTCCCCCCGTGCAAACCCACCAGGGCGTTCATATTTACCCCTGGGTAGGTCTCATGGATTTCCCGTATCCGTTTTTGTTGAGTGCGGCGGAAGTGGAAAAGCTTCTTTTTCTTCCCGTGAAAAGCTTGTTAGACGAGGGACTCAAACCCGTTACCGTGAAGGTTGGCGAGTTGAGGGTAGTGAGTGAGGGCATCTACGCGGACGAGGAATTGGTTTGGGGCGCTACCGCGCGGATCTTGGATCAGCTGCGGCGGTGCCTCCTCAACCAAAGTCCAGCCTAGGCTCTAGAGCAGTTTGAGATCGACTTGAATATTGCCCCGGGTTGCCCGCGAATAGGGACAGACCTGGTGCGCCGCTTCCACCAAGCCTTCGGCTTGGGCGCGGTCCATATCCGGCAAGGAGACACTAAGTCGCGCCTGAAGGCCGAACCCGCCGTCTTCCGTAAGCCCGAGACCCACCTGGGCCGTTACGGAAGCCTGGGTCACGGGAATCTTCTTCTGGCGTGCCACGTGGCGCACGGCGCTTTCAAAACAAGCGGCGTAACCTGCGGCAAAAAGCTGTTCGGGATTGGTAGCCTGCCCGCCGGGCCCGCCTAGGGCCTTGGGCATTGCGAGGGGGAAATCTAAAATGCCATCGTTCGAGCGGATTTTTCCTTCACGCCCGCCGGTGGCTGTCACTTCGGCTTCATATAGGATCTTCATTTGTCCTCCGGAGTCGGACTCTACTCCGGAAGGCGTTACAAGCAACCGAAGACTTGAAGGGTGTAGTGGCAACCGTTCGTGGTCGGTCGCGACCGTGGTGTGCGGGTGCCGTCGCTAACCGCGAACTCGTTATCGTAGTAAGCGTCTTCGGGGAAGCTATCCCAAAGGCGGGTCGCGCCGGCGGGAACCACCACTCCGGCGATGAATTCCCGCACCGGGACCATCGCCCCCAGGGCGACCGGATAGGCCGTGCCCGATGGCGTATTCGCGGCCGGGACCGCGATCAGGTTGTTGGCGGCATCGGTGAACTGGAAGGCCATGTTTTTGATCGCCGGGTTCATGTCGGCGCAAGTGCTGTAGCCGTCCACGTCGCCGCCGTACCGCCGCACCTTCCAAAGTAGCTCGCCCGAAATATTGGATAGCTTAATTTTTTGGCCAGCGACCAGTCCGCCCACGATCTGCGCCGTTTTGATGACAACGTCGGCGCTATTAGGGTTGTCCGTGAAAACGTTAGGCGGGTAGCTGCCACACGTGCCGGCGATGCAAATCGGTCGCGGCAAGTTACGGGCGATCGTGTTCCGATCCGTTAAATTCCGCAAAACGTTGGTCGCCGGGTTACACGACAGCGTCAAATCAATCGCCGCCATGGCCTGGCCACCGGGGCCCGCGCAGGTCACACGATAAGTGCTCGTTGCGGCCACGGCCGTGATCGCCAACTGGCCGCTGATTCCGCTCGCGTTTATGGCCGCGCCGTTATTCGTGATATTGCACGACGTCGCATTGGTCGAAGACCAGGTCAAAACGTGAGCGGCCGATTGCGCGTTGATCGGTCCCGGCAAACCGTCGATTAACACGCTGACGGATGGCACGGGATACATCGGCACCGGATTCAGGTAGAGAATCGCGGAACAGTCGGCCATTTGCGTGGCGGTGCTACTCGCCGCCACTTGAAAGGTAACGATATTGTAGAACGGGCGCGAAATATCCATCGCCACGTATTGGGTGGCAAGCGCCGCGGTCGAAATCGGGGCGCGCAGTTGAGTCTTGGTCGGATCCGGGGATACGGCGATCGTGCGGATCACCACCGGGTTCGGCGAAGTCACCGTAAAGAGGAAGCTGGCCGCCGCCAGCGGGTTCAAGTTGGCATCGGTCGGAATCGGCACCGGCGATCCGGGTTGCACCGCCACTTGGCAGCTGGGCGCGCCGACCGGAGTGGAAGCCGAAGCGGCAATCGTCACATTGAGGCTCACGTCCACGTAGGACGGGCCCGAACTGACCGGGTTCTTATGTTGGATGCGCACGGTTTCTAAGGCGGTTCCCGCCTGGGCATAAACTTTTTCAAAATAGGCGTTCTGGGCAAAGGTCACGTTATCGGCGCCGTCGCGCACGAGCAGAAGCTGGTTATTGCAGCTCGGCATCGAAACGCGGAAGGTTACCGTGCCGCCCGCCACGACCGCGCTGGCCGCCGGCTGGTAGATCGTGAGCTGGGGCTGCGCGCTCTGGAAGCAGGAAACCACCGTCGCCGTATTGTCCGTGTAGTCGTCCAGCGGATCGTTACCCGTTTGAGAGTTCATCGTCGTGCGGCGGGTGGAGCACGCCGCCACCGCGGTGAGAATCAGAAGGCAACCGAGAAGCTTATTTAGATTGTGGCGCATGCCCCTTTGCAGTGCAGCCAGCATGCCATGCGTGTTTAGCCTCGCGACGCCTGTCCAAACAAATCCTGTGCGTCGAACTTTCAGACGCTCCAACGGGCAGGCCAAACCCCTTAGGAAGATCAAAGGCTTAGTTCGCTCGTTTTTTAGACAGTTTTCGTCAAGAAATCAGGCGATTTGTGCCTGACGGGGGTAGGAAACCCCGACCGGTGAGGAAGATTTCTCGGCTGTGTTTGCGGGTGCTTTCTGGCCGGAGCAATGTGACCTTCGCAAAGCTTTTGCGCATCAAAGCCCGGTATTCCTCAAACCCAGCTCCCATGAAAACTTTCACGATGAACGCACCGCCCGGTTTGAGATGCTGCTTTGCGGTTTCGAGCGCAAACTCGGCCAATCCGAGGGAAAGGGCCACGTCACGCTCGACCTGGCCGGAGGTGCGGGGCGCCATATCACTCAAAACCACATCGGCCTTTTCCGCGCCGAGGGTCTTCGCCAGCGGGACCTCTTCGATTGGCCCGTGCAGGAACGTCAGCTGCGGGTGTTCCACTTCTAATGGTGATAGGTCGACCGCCACGATCCGGGCTTTGGGGAGGGCTTTCAGGCAATACTGCGTCCAAGATCCGGGTGCCGCACCGAGATCCAAAATCAATTTCGCACCTTTAAGGACGCGTTCCTTGCGTTCGATTTCCTCGAGTTTATAGACCGAACGAGCCGCGAAATCCTCACGTCGGGCCTTTTTTGTGAAGGGGTCGTCATTCCAATGGCGTTGGCGCATCGTGACCGGCCTTATAGTGGAGAATGCGCCCGCCTTCCATAGATAAGTGACAAAGAGCGAAATCGTAGCGGATCGGATCTTCCGGGCAGAGCCGCCGCAGGCGGGAGGTGGCGGCCTCCGCGATTTTCCACGTGGCTTGCCGCGAACGAGTCCACCGCAGGGCGCGTACGGTTTGGAGCAGGTGGGTGTCTAAGGGCAGCACGAGCACCGAGGGCGAAACGCCCTTCCAAAGTCCCAAGTCGATGCCGTCGTTCGGCCGCACCATCCAGCGCAGGTACATATTCAGTCGTTTGCAGGCGCTCCCGCGCATCGGGTCCGGCAAAAGGTATTTCAGTTGGCGATCGCGCGTATCGCGCAGACGGGTCAAATCTCGATTGAGAGGCTGGGCCGTAAAGCGGGCGACAAAGCTTCCCAGCGAATCGCGCATCGAATTTGGGGAGGGTTTTCCGTCGAGAAAAAAAGATTCCAACGAACCGTGTGACTGAAGCGCCCCGTGAATCCAAGCAAAGAGCACCCGGAAGTCATCGCCGGTCGTGAAGCGGTGGCGAAACGTGTTGAGAGATTCCGGGAAAAAGGGCTCACGCAAACGCTGACTCGGGGACGGCCCCAAAGTGGCGAGCACTTTTTCCGCACTATTGAGAATGATGCGGACGTTCCCGTAGGAAAGCACGGCGACAATCAAGCCAACCACCTCTTGGTCGGCGGGATTGGAGTAACGGTGGACGAGCGACAGGGGATCGCGTTCGCGCGAGTGGTGCGAATGGTGGTCGCGGTAGGCGGATTCCAGGAGATGCCGGAGCGGGTCGGGCTTCACCGTTAGACAGTTATCTCAACCGGTCTTTTTCTTCACCTTGAATCGCGGGCAGTCGGAGAGTTCAAAAATGAACTTGTTCTGCGATTCAAGGGTCCGGGCCATTTTAAGAATTTGTTTCCGGGCACCAAAAACGAAAGCCTCGGACATCGTTCCGGTCATATTCAGGCGTTCGTCCTGAAAAAGTTTCTTTTCGCGAAACCCGAGCTGTTTGAGCAACGTGCTCTCGAATTCCGGCGGCAGCCCTTGGAGGGCGTAGGCCAGAACCTTCGGCGTTACCTTCGAAAGGATCTCGGCGAGGATGGTTTCCTCGATGTAGATCAGTTCCTCGAAGTAGACGACCTTGCGCATCGCCTGCTCCAAGAAGCGGGAATCCTCCTTTTCGGCGGACTCGATGATCATATCCCGACTGCGGGGATCCGATTGTTCGAGCAAGGTCGCAAACTCCCTCATTCCTTGCATACTGGATTTGAACCGTTTTAGATTGGCCGCGGCTTTAGGCATGGATCCTATTTTACGCGGCCTAGGCTTTTGAAGGAACGGCTAATGAGCAAATATATTCTGGCGATCGATCAAGGCACTACCGGAACGACTTCCCTGCTTTTTGACGCCACCCTCCAAATTCGCGGTAAGGCGAGTATTGAATTTCCTCAACATTTTCCCAAGCCGGGTCATGTTGAGCACGACTTGAACGAGATCTGGAACTCCGTCGGGGTGGCGGTGCGCCAAGCCGTGGCGCAGAGCGGAATCCGCCCCTCCGAAATCGCGGCGATCGGAATCACCAATCAGCGCGAAACGACGTGCCTCTGGCACCGCGATCCGAATGGGACGCCGGTCAGTCGCGCGATCGTTTGGCAAGACCGGCGCACGGCTCCGGAGTGCGTGAAACTGCGGCAAAAGAAGCTCAGTCCCTGGATCAATAAAAAGACCGGCTTGCTTCTCGATCCATATTTCAGTGGAACGAAGCTCGCCTGGATGTTGAAGAACATTCCGGGGGCGGGACAGATGGCCGCCGACGGGAAAATCGCTTTCGGCACGATCGACAGTTACTTGCTTTACCGGATGTCGGGCCAGCACCGCACCGATGTCACCAACGCCAGTCGCACATTGTTGATGGATCTGAAAACGTGTGAATGGGACGACGATCTGCTGAAGCTGTTCAAAGTGCCGCGAACCATTTTGCCGGAGATCCTGCCTTCCGCGACGGAATATGGGAAGACCCGGCGTTTCTTGGATTTTCCGGACGGGATTCCGATCACCGGAATCGCCGGCGATCAGCACGCCGCCCTCTTCGGTCAGGCCTGTTTTTGGAAAGGCTCGGCGAAGTGCACCTATGGGACGGGCGCGTTTGCGGTGTTGAATACCGGCAACAAACCCGTGTTCTCCAAAAACCAGATGGTGACGACGGTGGCGTGGAAACTCGGCAACAAGGTCACCTACGCGTTGGAAGGCAGCAGCTTCATCGCCGGGGCTTCGGTGCAATGGTTGCGCGATGGGCTGAATCTGGTGAGCGCGTCCTCGCAAATCGAAGCCCTGGCTTCGAGCGTTGCGGACAGCGGCGGCGTGGTTTTCGTGCCGGCGCTGTCGGGACTGGGCGCGCCCCATTGGATCTCGACCGCCACCGGGATGATCACGGGCATCACCCGCGGGACCACAAAAGCCCATATTGCTCGGGCCACGCTGGAAGGTATCGCCTTTCAGGTCGCCGAGCTTCTGGCCGCGATGGCGAAAGACACCGGCAGCAAACCCAATCCGCTCAAAGTAGATGGCGGCGCTTCGGCCAATGATCTCCTCATGCAATTCCAAACCGACTTGCTCGGCACCGAAGTCATTCGCTCGGAGATCATGGAGACCACCGCGCTGGGAGCCGGCCTTCAGGCCGGCCTCGCCGTCGGCATGTTCTCTGATCTTGACGACATCGCGAAACGCTGGCGGGCGGCCCGTTCTTTCCATTCGCGCATGAAACCCGGTGATCGCAAGGCCAAGATGGCAGCGTGGGCGAAGGCCGTACAAGCCGTCCGCCTGTTGTCGGAGTAAAAGGTACGCACGGCGATAGAAAATCAAGGGTAACTTGAATTTTATCGTCGACAGATTGAATTTACCGACGCGCGTCTCTCGCGCGCGAGACGATCCGGATCGTCTTGGCGCCTCGAACTGAAAGTCGGCGTGGATAACTCGCCTCGTTCGAATAATTTCGGCGTACTCGACCCGCCGCCCCGGCCAGACTTAGGCCGGGCGCGCGGGGCGGCGATTGCCCTGAAATACAAAGTGTTGCGTTGGAACCCATTGATTCACTCCGGCGCCGGAGTAGCATGGCCGACGACAGGGGGGGCAATGAAGATTGGCTTAATGATAGTTTTGCTTTCCGTTTTGAGTTCAGGTTTGGCTTACGGGAACGAGTCGCCCATGGAGACCGAGCTGAATGAGTCCTCACCGCGATGGTCGATCACCTTTAATGCCGGAGAACTCGCGGCGTTTGGCGCGGGTTCCGCGGTGCTCGGAGTGGGTTACCTGCCCCTGCACTTTGACGCCAACTACGTCATCTCCAATCGCTGGCAGTTGAATCTCGGCCTCGTCTTTCGATACGACTGGGGTTCCTTCGTCGGCCCGGAATTCATCGCAATGGTGGGAGCTCGTTACTCCTTTAATGGTACCGGACTTTATGGTGGGTTCGCTTCGCTGAAAGCGGGCCCGGGGTACGTCTACGGAACGGATAGCTCGGTGACCGGCGTCTACAAGTCGTTTGAATTCGGAATCCAGCCGGAAGTCGGCTACTCGTTGGCGCTGGGTTCGAGCGGTTATCTCACCCTAGGAGCCGGTGTGCTCTTTATCATCGCTGAACCCCAATCCCCGGGCTGGAATGCGCTGGGAGTTTTGGTGCATCAGGTGGTGCCCATCCTAGATATCGGACTGGGTTTTACCTTCTGATGAAGGCCGACTCCGGCGCCGGAGTGGAAAGGTAGAGGCTGGAGAAGGTGCTAGAGTACTGCTCGATTCCCACGCATGAGTGTGGTAGAAACTGCCGCCCATGAAAACGCTAACGCTCTTTTTACTGCTCAATGCGGTTCCGGTGCAGGCTACGGAACCTAGCTCCGCCTGTGGCGATGGGCTTAGGATTCGTACCCAAAAGGTCGTCGCGATCGACGACCAAACCCTGGTGGCACCTTCCGGACGGTTTCGCCATTTCGGCATGAAGCCCTACGCGTTTGGTGCGAATGGAAAATTCAAGACGGTCCGGTACTTCGCCAAGCGGGCTCCGGCGCCGGCCGATGCGACGGCGGTGGTCGCCCTTTTTCATGGGATGAACGCGGATGTCAGTCAGGCCGGGTCCATGTTCAATGTGATGAACGCCTTGACCCGGCCCGATGCGTATATTGAGAAGGGCAGCCCGATGGATTTGGTGCGTCAGCGGGTGGGCCGAATCCAAAAGATTTATGCGGAAGCAATTGATCAGCCAGGGTGTGGCAACAACACCGATCTGGAACCGCTGACTTACGAGGGCATCATTGAAATGTACGTCGCGTACCTGCGTGACTTGCGCGCCCGCGCCCCGGGAAAACCGCTGATCGCCGTTGGCTATTGCTACTCAGCGGGATTCTTGATTGAGGTGAACCGGCGCTACCCTCGACTCATCGACGGCTTGTTTTTAACCGGCCTTATCGTTCCCGATCGGAAAAAGGGATTTGATTTCGCCGCCGCCCGGGAAACCGAGATGTACGCGAGCGGCTCACTCGTTGAGAACCCGGCGGTACGCGCGCGAGCGGATGCGGCGTACGTGCAAATGAATTGGTCGGCGCGCAAGTACCCGAACGGGTCCACCCCGACCCGGCTGCTCGTCGGAGAAAACGACCCATTCCAGAGCCGGGAGGCCCTGAAGTGGTTCGAGAACTGGGCCGAGCGTTCCTCGAACGTGACGTACCGGCGAGTGGCCGGCGCCGGTCATGGCGTCTTAGGTCCGGTCGAGGGTTTTCCGGAAAGTTACGTCTCCGTTCTGCTGGATCTCAATGAGCTGATTCGGCAGGCCATTTGGAGAGCCGGTGAATAGCACGTTTCCCGGCGCGCAAAGAAAGGGCGACACCCCAGTAGAGTGCCGCCCCGACTCATTTAGTAGCCAAAGGAAATCAGGATATCGTCGCCGGTCAACGCCCCCGCGTTGTTTGGATTGAAGATATCGAGATCGACACCCTGGCTATTGATGGAGAACGAGTACTTCATCTGTTCGCCGTTCGGCAGCGTCTGCCAGCCTTTGCGATTGCTGCGCACCGTCCAGGCGTTGGGTTGGTTTTGGATCGCCGCCCAACCATACTTGGCGTCATCTAGGTTGTACCAACCGATCATCAGACAGCGGCCGCGCTCCACATGAAACGCATACCAAAGATCGTCCCAGCGATCGGTCGTGTTGCGGTGCTTGAGCGAGATTGCCGCTTCCTTCAGCGCGTCCACGTTGCAGCCTTTTGCAATGCGGTAACCGAAAACAATTCGGTCTCCGCCGACGCGCGTAAACGGTTGGTTCGAGTGAATTAGGTCGCCCCGATAGTATTTGGGTGTCGCGCCCGCGTTCGCCGCCGCCACGCCCAAGGTGAGTGCCAATGTTCCGAGTTGAATGAGTTTGTTGAATTTCATTTTCTGTCCCTCCCACTCCTTCTGGCGTAATCGGGCGGGAAATCGGCTCATGAAATCTTTGAAAAGCGCAAAAAGTTTTAGCGCGGCGTGGCATTTCCCCTTAAATCCGAAACCAGTCCAGACCGATACAGGACAGCGTTTGGGCGGGTGAAGGAGCGACGATTTTTCCGAGTTTTTCGATCAGTTCGAGCAGCAAGGCGCGGACTTTGGCGTAGTCCTGATCGCTTATCGTAAGGGGAGCCGTAAAGAAGAGGTCTTTGGAGTCTCGCTTCTCCATCTTTTGAATCGAGCGGAGGCGCCAATTGGTGTGGTGGCGATTGACGAGCCGAGAGTCGGGGGCGATGTGGGTGCGCTCCACGACCAGTTCGTAACGCCCATTCTTCTCCGCACAAAGGCCGCACGAACTCAAGAAAGCCAGCACCTCCAGGACATCCTTTTCATCGGCGTCTAGGCGCCTCGCGATCGCCGATGCGGTTTGGTTCCCCGGAATCGAAGTCAACAGGCGTACCGCACTGTAAAGCCAATCGGAGTAAAAGAGTCCTTTCTGTTCGCGCGTGAGTCCCTTGCTGGGGCGAGTGAGACGCGATGCCACCTCCTGATCCTTAGCCCGCATTTCTTCGACCTTTGCGTCGTAAAAGGTTTTCAGTCGCTTGCTACCGGCGCGAGCCGAGTTGACGAGTAGAAGAAAGTACTCAGTCGCGCGCTCCTCCAGCGATAAGTAGTCCGCGAGTTGGAGCGCGTGCTCTTGCGAAAAATTCTTATCGCCGTTGAGCACTTGAGAAATCAGCGTGGGGTGGGCGGAGAGATGTTCCGCGAAACGGAGTAGCTCTCCGCGCCCCGCTTTGGGACGCCGCCTCAACCAGGCTTTCAGAAACTGTTTATAGTCGGTGAAATCGAAGATGCGCATTCCGTGCCTCTTTATAAGTTTACGAAATGTAAACTATTTGGTGGTTAACTTATATAAGTTATGTATACGAAAAATGCCGTCCGTCCGAGAATGGAATCAAGGAGCAGTACTCACATTTAACCAAGGGGGATTTCATGAATCGAATATGGGTTGGGGTTTGTTTCTTGGGGATTTTGGGCGCTTGTGGGCGTGCCGATATGGGGGCGATGGACGGAGGCGGTGGCGATACTTATGTGGCCGAGTTTAAAGCCATCGCCTCCACGGTCTTAGCATCCGTTCGGATGCAAACGGGGAGTTTTACGGAATTTGAATTGAATGCACTGGAAAAGGCAGTATCCAGCTCTCAGGTGTCCTTCAAAAACTCGCTGCTTCTCGACGGCAAAGATGTTGAAGCGATCAACTATCCCAGTTCCGGACGCATCGAGGTCTCTTTTTCTCGTTGGGGTGCGGCTCACTCCCGGGAAGCGCGCGCAAAATTAGTTTTCCACGAGCACTTGGGTTTGATGGGGGTAGATGACTCCGCCTATCAGATATCGAATCGCCTCGTCTTAGTGGATTCCGAAGACGATTGTAATCCGGTAAAAGGGTGTCCCCAATATCGCTTAGCTTGCCGGGCGCAGTTCCACTCCCCCGGCTGGGAACCGTCCGTCCTTTTCGGCGGCAGCTACCGCCACCCAGGCGCCTTTGGATCGGCCGGCAACTTGGATTTCGGTTCCGGGAGCCTCGCGGGTAGCCTGGAAGGGAGTTTCAGCGGCACCCCTTCAAGAACCAAACTGGTGGTGGCGGTGAACGGGCGGAAGTTACTTCAGGGGGAATATTCTCTGCGTCAGTCGCTGACCGAGACGTGGAAGCACGATCCGCTTGGTCAGCCAGTTTTCGGTTACAACCACGGCGCGAAGGTCACGTTTGAGAGCGTGACGATTTCTTGCGCGGCACGTTCTCTCTAATGGGTACCGGGGGATCCCGCGTTGCGGGGTCCCCGCTTCTTCTTTACAGAAAGTCAGAGAGCTGTTGAACGTGCTCCACGCCGATGACTTCTAAGTCGGGGACCTTTTCGATTTCCTTTTTCACTTTCATCGGCACCACGGCGCGGCGGATACCGATGCGGGCGGCTTCCTTTAGGCGTTCGGAGGCTTTGGGCACGGCACGAACTTCGCCGCCGAGGCCCACTTCACCGAAAAAGACGGTGCGCTTTTCGATGGCGCGATTGGTGAAGCTAGAAATAAGCGCGGCCAACACACCGAGATCGGCGGCGGTTTCGGTGAGGCGCAAGCCACCGGCGACGTTCACATAGATATCCTGATCGAAAAAGCGAAAGCCCGCGCGTTTTTCGAGGATCGCGATCAGCAGGGAAATGCGATTGGGATCGAGACCGATCGAGGTGCGACGTGGGATCGCCAGCGGCGTTTGCGAGGCCAGCGCCTGCACTTCCACTAAGATGGAACGCGTGCCTTCGACGCTAGCGACAATCGTGCTGCCCGCGACCGAGCTTTGCTGTTCGGAGAGAAAAAGTTCGGAAGGGTTGGAGACCGCGCGAATGCCCCCGGAAAAAAGTTCAAACACTCCGATTTCATTCGTGGCCCCGAAACGGTTTTTGATCGAGCGCAAAAGGCGAAACGACTGCGAAGGCGTGGATTCGATATAAAGCACCACGTCCACCATATGTTCCAGGACCTTCGGACCCGCAATGGAACCTTCCTTGGTCACGTGGCCCACCAAAAAAGTGGAGATGTGCTTTTGCTTCGCCAGCGAAACCAATTGGAAGGTACACTCCCGCAGCTGACCGACACTCCCCGGCTGCGATTCCAACAAAGAACTGTAAAGCGTTTGGACCGAGTCGATGATGAGCAGATCAGGTTTCAGCTTCTCGATATGGGCTTCGATCGTCTCCAACATGGTTTCGGCGACCACCCAGAGATTGGGATTGGCGACCCCGAGGCGCGCCGAACGCAGCGCGATTTGCGAAGCGGATTCCTCGCCGCTGGCGTAGAGAATTTTGCGACCCTTATTGGCGTAATGTTCGGCGGCCTGGAGTAGGAGCGTCGACTTCCCCACTCCCGGTTCCCCGCCCAAGAGCACGACGCTACCGGGAACGAGCCCACCCCCCAAGACACTGTCCAACTCCGAAAAGTCCGTGCGGTAGCGGGGAATATCGAGCGTCACGACTTCGGTGACGGGGAGCGGTTCTTCGGACGCGACCACGGTGCTGGCGGCCCCGCGCTTGTTTGCGCCCGGTACCCGTTCCTCGACGATCGAATTCCACTCTCCGCAGTCCTGGCAACGGCCCGACCACTTGGAGTGCCGGTGCCCGCATTGTTGGCAGATATATTGGGTTTTTTCTTTCACCCCTCATACGTATCCGTTGCGGACAAACTGTCAACGCGCGACGAGTGGCGCGGCACGGCGTGGGATTTTTCGTTCGGATGATTGAAAGCCAGATTTGAAACCGGTAGAATTAGATTAAGTAGTCGATCTTCGTTCCTCGGTTCCCGGGGAACCCAATCAAAAACAAAATCTAAAAACCGAAACGAGCCGGCCTCCCGGTCTGCGCGCCCTCTTCCCTTGCCGCCTATGAAAACCAAAGACCAGTTTGTGACGTTCTTGAATCGTAACGACTTGATGCGTGCGAGCTTGTTGCTTGGCACCGTCGAAGATCCGCGTTTCTCGATGGAAGACTGCGTGGAAACGTTGATGGAGCTGGCCGCAAAAATCTGGAACCGCAGCGCCGGCATGCACGGGGACGCGGTGCTCATGGTCCAAGCCATCAATCGGGTGCTCTACCACGACTTTGAATTACAAAGCTCCTCGGAGAAGAGCAAGCGGGTCATCGACGATCCCAATCGCTATTATTTACACCAGGTTTTGAAGCGTAAGGTCGGGAGCCCCCTGACCCTCGCGATCCTTTATTCGATCCTCTGTGAACAAGTCGGCGTGCCCCACGAGTGCATCGCCCTGCCCGGCCACTTTCTCATTCGCATCCTCGATGATGTGGGTGATTTCTACATCGATCCCTTTGAACAGGGAAAGATGATGAACACCGTCGAGTTCCAGAAAAAGTTTCGCTCGTCCATGCAGCGCCACCGCATGATGCAAGCCAATCTCTTCGAGAAGGCCGGCGCGGTACAACTGGTTTCGCGGCTCGCCTATCAGTTGAAGCACGTTTACATCTTGAAGGGGAAAGCGTTGGAAGCCTTGCAGACGGTGGAGTTTCTTACCGTCTTGCACCCGGAGTCCCCCGAACTCACGCGCGACCGCGGCATTCTCTACTGCGAGATGGAATACTTCTCCAAGGCGATGGATGATCTCAAGGCTTACTTGAAGCAACGCCCTCACGCCGAAGACGTCGCCGACATCAAGAAGCTCACGTCGATGCTTAAAGGCTACCGCGAAATCGTGAACTAAAAGGTACCCACTACCTTTTACAGGGTGGCTTTGATCTGCTGGACGATGCGGGCGGCGGACAAGCCATACTTTTCGTACAGGTCCTTCGCTTCCCCGGACTCGCCGTACCGGTCTTGCAGTCCGAGTCGCAGCAAGCGCCCCCCGAAGCCTGTTTCCGCCAGCACTTCCGCGACGGCCGTACCCAATCCACCGATAATGTTGTGGTCCTCGACCGTCACAATCAGTTTACATTTTCCGCTTAGGCGATGAATGAGGTCCCGATCGATCGGCTTAATGGTCGGGAAATCCGCGACCCACGGGCGCCCTAAAGACTCCGACGCTTGCAGTGCTTCGGTCACGGTGGCCCCGGACGCCAGCAGCGCGATATCGCCGCCCTCTTTAATGACAATGCCCTTGCCAAACTGAAACGCGCTCTCACTGTCGTGAATCTTTGGCAATTTCTGACGGGTGAGGCGCAGGTAGAACGCGCCCTCGGTGTTCGCCGCGTAGCGTACCGCTGCCGCGGTGGTGGCGTGATCCGACGGTTGCAAGACGTTCATCAATGGCAAGCCGCGCATCAATCCGATGTCTTCCAATCCCATCTGCGTGAATCCATCGTCCCCGATCCCCAGACCCGCGTGCGTGCCGACGATTTTCACATTCGCTTGCGAGTAACCGATGGAGATTCGGATGGTGTCGTATCGGCCCGTGACAAAGGCGCCGAAACTGCAAATGAAGGGCGTAAAGCCGGTGAACGCCATTCCCGCCGCGGTGCCGATCATATTGGCTTCGGCAATTCCCATCTGAAAGAAGCGTTCGGGGTAGGCTTTCGCAAAGAGCGCGCTCTTCGTGCTGCAGCTCAAATCCGCATCCAAGACGACGATCTTTGGATTTTCTTTTCCCAATGCGACCAGGGTTTCGCCGAAGGAATCTCGAGTGGCTTTGGGGCTCACGATTTGCCTCCCTGGATTTCGCGGACCGCCTGTTTGAGCTGCTCCGCATTCGGGGCCACTCCGTGCCAACCAATATTGTTTTCCATGAACGAAACGCCCTTCCCCTTCACGGTGCGGGCGACGATCATCGTGGGTTTTTCGGTTTCTCGGCGGGCTTTATCGAGCGCGCCCAAAATCTGACCGAAATCATGGCCGTCGATCTCCTGAACCGCCCAACGAAATGCCCGCCATTTTTCCGCCAAGGGACGCAGGTCCATGACCTCTTCCACAGGGCCATCAATCTGGCCGTTATTATTGTCGGTGAACACAATGAGGTTATTCAGCTTGAACTTGGGCGCCGACATCGCGGCTTCCCAGATCTGGCCTTCTTGCGTTTCGCCGTCGCCAATCACGCAAAAGACGCGCGAGGATTTTCCGGCCAGTTTGAAACCTAGGGCGACGCCCTGGGCAATCGAAAGCCCTTGTCCGAGCGACCCCGTCGATGCCTCGGCCCACGGAAACGCCACCCGATCGGGGTGACCTTGCAGCCGGGAATTCACCTGGCGCAGGGTCGAAAGTTCCTTGCGGTCAATGGAGCCGCGAGCGACCAGGGTCGCGTAGAGCGCGGGTACGCCGTGCCCCTTAGATAGAATCAAGCGATCGCGGTCTTCCCAATCGGGCCGTTGCGGGTCGGTTTTCATTTCGTGGAAGAAGAGCGTGACCAGGATATCGATAAGCGAAAGGGATCCACCGGGGTGCCCCGACTTCGCTTTTTCCAACATTTCCAGGATATCGACGCGACAGCCCGCCGCCACCGTTTTCAAGTTTTCGACTAGACCGGCTTCCACCATGCGGCCTTTCTAGCGGTTTGTCGGTCGTTGTGCAGCTGTTTTTTGGAAAGCTTTTCGGGGGGGCGTGTCAGGGACCCCGACGACCGGTGACGGCGGCCGGCGGATTGGGCGGGGGGGCCGAAAACGAAGCTAGTTTCGCCATGAGAAGCTCGAGTTTGCGCTCGGTATTGCCGCCTTCAGGATGCGCCCGGCGGTAGGCGCTGACCAGCTCGATGAGGTAGGGCTGGTGTTCAAACACTTGGGCCAGTGCCTGGGCCAACCGAATAATGCTGTCGTAGGGCGTCGCCGTCAGCCAAGGTGCGGGCAAGGGCAACCCGGCTTTCAAAACTCCGGCGATGGCCTCGGCGGCGTGGGCGGTTTGGAGGCGCAAGAAAGTCGGGGAAAGGAAACGGAAGGCGGTCTCCAACTGCTCCGGGGTCCAAACCGTCGGGTGCTTGGCGATGAGTCGGCAGAGGTGGATCTTCACTTGATCGTTGTACGGGTTGATCGTGAGCAATTCGCCCCAGCTACGAAAGGCCTTTTGCAGCAGATCTTCCTCCGTGCCCCGCGGGATCTTCACCCAGTGCAGGAACTCCGCGCGGGTTTGCAAGTACGCCGGCCAACGTTGGAAGAACCGCAAGGTCAAGGCGAGTACCATACCGGAGGTGAATCCGACGACGTGGGCCAGGTGGTCCACGCTATCCACCCGGTCGGGGAGGAATTGCCCGGTCGACAAAACTAGTTCCAATAGAATCACGTCGACGAAAAAAAACCACGACGTTTTGAGATTGATCGTCCCGTGCCGGCTGGGGAACCAGAAGAAATAGCGCGTGCGGAACCGGAAGTTATAGACGTAGTAGGTACCCATCAGAGCGAAGATTCCCCCACTTGCACCGATATGCGGAATGTAAGCCGACGATTCCGTTGATAACCACATGCTCGTCAGTAGGCCGAGACTCCCGCCCAAAATAAAAATGGAAACCGTGCAGAGAAAAGGGATGAAAGTGGTGCAAATGCGGGCGCCCGCGAAAACACCGATCCAGTTCAGAACCAGATGCGGAATGCTGCCGTGGAGGAAGTTTGCGTAGATGAGGCGAGCGGCATCCCAATCCCCCTTGGCGGGTGCGATGGCGAGCAGCGGGCGTTTGCGCAGAAATTCATGCGCTTCCGGCGTCAGCTGGGGTTTGCCCTCTTCGTCCGGAACCAAGTAGCTCTTCAACGAATTGACGTACTCGAAATCCGCCTGGGTGCGTTCCCAGCTAACCAAGAACCCTACGCCGATAATGAGCAATAGGATCAGCGCCGGCCAAAGCATTGGCAAATGCGGTTTGGGAACTTCCGGCGTAATGGGAACGAGCAGGATCATGGTCCACCGCGCACCTTCTTCACGGCGCTTCCGCTGAGCAGATCATGCAGCGCTCGGCGGTCGGGACGGAAGAGGGCGCTCAGAGGTCCGATGAGGATCGCCGCGCCCAGGACCTTTCCGACGGCCTCCCGCAAGAGTGCCCGCTGATAGTCTAGGAGCTCACCGCTTTCCGCATCGACGACCCGCAAGCCCATGATCAGTTTGGCCGGCGAACCGCCAAAACGCATGACGGTCCAAACGAAAAAGAGAAAAAGCGCCAAGGTTTTGAGCAGCCAGGCGAGATAACTCACGAGTAACAACACCGCCGGGGTCGCCGGTTCAGAAAACCCGCCGAGTAAGACCGGCACGGTGTTCTTGATCGTGTTGATCAAGTGTTGGATTCCGGAAGAAGCGAGTGAGAAGAGGATCAGGTCGAGCAGTAGCGCCGCCGTTCGCAGCGGCAAATCCGCGTTCGGGCAATCGAGATAGTGCTCGTGTTCCGCCTCGCGCAGCGTATCGGCAACCGATCGCTTGCGTTTGCGTGTGGTGAGATAGTGTCCCAAAGCCGTCTCCTAACTTCCCGAGTTCCATTGCCGCGAGAAAGCAAACAGCGCGGCCGCATGGTTTTCGAGTTCCTGCCGCTGTTCTTCCGAAAAAACGCTCGCCGGGTTCAGCAGCACGGCTTTCAATCGGTGGGCGCGGCACAGGCGCAAGAAGATTTCGCCCAGGGTTTCGTAAGGTATGGCCGGCAGCCCTAGGGCATTGGTCAGGGGGAGCCCCCCGAGATCGGCGTTTTGTCCCAAGAGGAAAAGCCATAATCCGGCTTCAAGCAACGACGGCCGCGTGGGTTCAGCGTCGGGCACGCCGGCCAGAAAGCGCAGCGAGTTTTTCAACGTCAGTGTAGGGAACCGTTCGGCCTTTGGCCAACCTTCCCAGCCTTGCGCGAGTGCTTCCCAGGCGCCGACGAGCGCCGGGTGGAGATCCCCTCGGGCCGAAGTGGCGTCCCAGAAAGTCGCCAATACTTCTTTACGCTGCGGCCAGAATCCCGCCGCTCCGATAACGAGCTTCTCCTGCCACTCCACCTCAATGGCGAAGCAAAGCTGTTGGCCCTCGAGGCGGGCCAAGTGATTGGGCGGAAAGCCCTCGCTGCTCGTTTCGCGCAACGATCGAAAATAATGCGCCATCGCGAAATATTCTTGGGCCGCGGGAACCGTCGGGCCGGTTTCCGCACTTTCCAGCGCCGAGTCTTGCGGAGATTCAAATCCTTGGGTGACTGCTTCGGACCCTTCCGCCGTAGCCAGGCCGGGGAGGAGGGTTTCGACACCCTCTTCATCGGGCGCCGCCCAACTGACCGCATCGCCCGAACTGAGTTGCGGCATCTCCGAAGTGGGCGAGGCGGGTGACTCCGCCACAAAGTTGATGATGTTTCCCATCATCGTCACTTCCGTGTTTTCTTCCGCGGGAACCGCGGTCGGGGCCGGAGGCGGCGTCACCGGTTGCAGCGGCAGGAGCGCTCCCACCATCGTGGGTTCGTCCGCTTCTTCCGGGGCGGCGTTGCTTAAGTAGTCGGCGACTTTAATGCTGTTGAGTTGCGCGGCATCGAGGCCGGCCAGCTGTTCCAGCTGCATCAAGAAGAGGCAGTAAATGGCTTTGAATTTGCGGAAGCTTTCTTTCAGCGATTCCTGTTCGGGGGCCACCCGTTCGAGACTCGTTTCGCGTTGCTCGATGAATAGGCTGACTTTCGCCAATGTTTGCTTTTCGAGCCCGTACTTGTGGCAAAACGGTTCGGCCGCCAGCTGTTCGGCTAGCGCGTGAAGTTCCGCGGAGATGTCTCGTGCGGCTTCCATCCGTGCCTCACTGCTTGACCAAGCATTTTGCCCGCAGCTGTTGCGCTAGCTCCCGCTTGATCCGTTCGATCCACTGACCGACTTGTTCGGCGGAAACGGCGTGTTCTTTTCCGAGTTCTTCCAGCGTCGCGCCGTCGAAATAGCGGGAAATCAGCGCGCGGCTGTCCGGATTCAGAGCTTGCACGGCGTCGTCGAGCTTCTGCATGATGTGCGCGACCGCGTCTTTGACGACGGTCTCGTCCAGCAGCTGCTCCATGTCGCGTATGAGAAATTCCCGCGAGCTCTTCATTCCTATCCCCTGCCCCGTGCCCCAGCCCTCACCAGGACGCACCGCGGCATTCTTTCGTATCTCTCCTATCGGTTCAAATGACGCTGTGCTTAACGGCTAGGTGGCAAGGGAAGCAAATCTATGTTATGGTACAGCCGCCTTAATATAAAAAAGTATGCAATCTCGAGCACTTAAAACCAGGTTTGGGCGTTCAGGACAGTTTGTCTTGGTGCTTTTGGGGCTGCTCCTAGCTGCCTGTAGCGGGATGGATGTGAATCCGGACGACCCGGACTCCCTATTTGCGGAGGCCGAGCGGCTTTATAAGGACGAGCAATACCTGCTCGCCATCGAGAAATACCGCGATATCAAGAACCGCTTTCCCTATAGCCCGCGGGCCACGGATTCGGAGCTGCGGATTGCCGACTCTTACTTCGCCCAGGAAAGCTTTCTGGAGGCGGAGAGCGCATACGAAATTTTTCGTGAACTTCACCCCTCCTACCCGAAAAACGATTACGTCCAGTTTCAAATTGGGATGTCGTATTTCAATATGGTGCCGGAGAACAGTGCGCGCGACTTAAGTGCCGCGTACCGTGCGATCGATGGGTTCAACCTTTTGAAGACCCGCTTTCCCGATTCTTCCTATGTCGCGAAGGCCGATGAATATATCGCCGAGTCCCGCAAGAAGCTGGCCGAACACGAGAACTACGTCGCGGAGTTTTACTTCCACCGCCGACATTTTCTTTCCGCCAGTTATCGCTATGCGGCGTTGCTGAAAGACTACTCCAAAACCGGCTACGATGAAGAGGCGCTCTATCGCCTCGGCCAGTGCTATTATAATATTCGGATGTACGATAGCGCTCGGGAGACGTTGGACCGTCTCCTGCGGGAATTCCCGGAATCGAGCTTTGCCGGGGCCGCCCGCTCGCTGATCGACGAGATCTCCAAAAAGAATTAGCCCAACTCTTCGAAAGGGGCGCAGCATGGATTCCAGGGCACCCACGGTAGATGATCTGCTCAGAATGGCCCGGGAAGACATTGCCCGGAGTAGCCTTTCTTCCGCCGAAAAGACGCTTGAGCAAGCACTGGCGGTCAATAACCGTTCGGCCGAGGCGTACCATTTGCTCGGCTGCGTTTACTCGAAACGGGGAAAATTTAAGAAGGCGACGGTGGCGTTCCAGAATGCCTTACACCTCGATCCGTTTTACACCGAGGCCGCCATTGCGTTGAGCAGCCTCTTCAACGATGTCGGCAAATACCGCGAAGGCGCCGCCGTTTTCTACCAGGCCAAGAAGCATCTTGATACGTTACCGCCCGGGCACGATCCGAAGATCAATCGCACTTTGGCTCAGCGCCACCACGAGTTGGGACTTCTCTACATGCGGTTCGAGCGTTTCGCCGAAGCCAACCATGAATTCACCAAAGCGCTCAATCTCGATCCTTCCAACGTTGCGGTTTCGATCCAGATCGCCAAAAGCCTTTCGAAGCTGGGAGATCGCGGCGCGGCGGCGGCATTCTTGAAACAGACGATTGCCCAGCATCCCAAGTGCGCCGAAGCGCGCATTCAGCTCGGCATTTTGCTGCACGCGCAGCAAAACGTGCGCGAGGCGCAGCGAGAATGGAAAGACGCGCTGGCGCTCGATCCGACCAACCGGCAGGCGCAGATGTACCTCGAAATGGTGGATCTGCCGGCTGCCCACAACGCCTAGCCATGCGGGCGGCGACTCTCCTGCTCGGATTGGCTTTGATCCTTCACCCCGCGATTGCGCACGGGAAGAAAAAGGTCGCCAAGCCCCGTAGGATCGCGACCGAAATCAAAAGGAAAGCCGAAAAAAAGCCGGAAAAGAAAAAGGCGGTAGAAGTGAAAGCCCCGGCGGAAATCCTCACCCCGCCTTCGGTGCCGACCACCACCCAGGTTCCCCTCGTCGATTCGGGATTGCCCGGCCGCACCGCCCGCTACTTTCGGGAATTCAATTCCGGATTTGGGCTCTTGGCGTTTGCGCTGCCGGGAGTATTACTCCAAACCCAAATGCGATTTCTCTCGAGTCGTCGCCGGCCGGTGTATTTCGGGATTGATGGCCAATTCGGGCTTTTCGACCCCGCCTTCTTTCTGAGCTTGATGCCCGGAGTTTGGTACGACTTTGTTTTGCGTTACCAGCCTTTGGCGACGCTCACGTTCGGTCTGACCGCGGGCCCCAGTTTTTCCAAAGGGCTCCCGCTCATTCCCGATCAATCGTTCGCCCTCTTCGGCGAAGTCGGACTGAGTTACGAACTCGATGATCTGGCGGCGGTACGTGTACTGTTTCGGCCCGGTGTGGTAGGTGGCAGGTTTGCAATGGGCTCGAGTCTGCTCATGGGCTTTCGATTTCGCTGAGGGAGGGCTTGTTCACGTGATGAGTCATAAAGGTTTGACGTTCGACGATGTGTTGCTCGTTCCGGGCTATAACGGGATCCGGTCCCGCCAAAACGTCACTACGAAGACGCAAGCGCGGGGACGCGAGTTCGATATTCCCTTGATCAGTTCCAATATGGACACCATCACCGACGGAGCCATGGCCGATGCCATGGCCGCGCTCGGCGGTTTTGGCATCTTGCACCGGTTCATGACCATCGATGTGAATGTAAAAGTCTTTAAGGCGCTGGCTCAGCCCAAGAAAACCGGCATTTCCATCGGGATTGGAAAAGACGGGATGGATCGCGCCGACGCTCTGATTGGGGCCGGGGCGGAGATCATTTGTGTCGACGTGGCGCACGGGCATTCGAAGGAAGTGAATCGGACCATTCGCTCGCTGCGCGAACAACATGGAGACAATATTCTCGTCATCGCCGGCAATGTTGCGACTTACGCCGGTGCAGACTACCTCGCCGCCGCTGGCGCCGATTTGATCAAGGTCGGCATTGGGTCGGGTTCCGTTTGCACGACGCGGATCAAGACCGGCTTCGGGGTCCCGCAGCTTTCTGCGCTTCAGGATTGTCGCAAAGTCGATCGCGCCCTCATCGCCGATGGTGGCATCCGTTTTCCTTCGGATGCGGTGAAGGCGCTTGCCGCTGGCGCCGACTTCGTAATGCTGGGAGGAATGCTCGCCGGAACCGATGAAACCCCCGGGGAAACCGTGAAAAAGAAAACGGCCGACGGGAAAACCCTGTCCGTGAAGCGGTTCCGCGGAATGGCTTCCCGCGAAGCGCAGGAAGAGTTCATGGGCAATATGTCGGAATGGAAAACTGCCGAAGGGGTGGCAATCGAAGTGCCCTGCCGCGGACCGGTGAAGGCGATCATTCAGGACATCATGGGTGGTCTGCGTTCGGGCATGACCTATTGCGGGGCGGAGACGTTGAAGGACTTGCAGCGAAAGGCCCAATTTCTCGAAATCACTCCGGCGTCGCGCGCCGAAGGCACACCGCACGCGATTGGACGGCTTACCGAATCAGGGGGCTGAGGTAGCGGTCTTTTTCTGAGCGTTCAAGTACTTGACGAGTTTTTCGAGGTAGGCCTTTTTCTCGGCGCTTAACTCCACGAACTCCACGCCAAAACCCGACTTCGACGATCCCCGTACCCAACGGACGATCGATTTTTCCGGCTTCGCGAGTCCCGCCGTCTGCGTCGGATCGCGGATCACTTTGGCCGCCAGGGTTTCGTTCGTTTCGAAGTGGATTTCGATGTAAATTTCCTCGCCAATATGGATCGGCGCGGTGCAATGAATGAATGCGCCGCCGATCGAAATGTCGATGATTTGGCAGGGAACGGGTTCTTTCGATGCGGTTTTGACGACGTGAACGACTCCGGAAACGCCGACTTCGATCCGCGGGAACTGTCGCTGGTTGCTCGGGTCACGCTGCATTTCACCAATATAGCGCAGACCAGGCGATCCGGCGAGAAGGGACCTTTAGGTGCGTCGGATCGAGGCGACAAAGTCATTGAAGAACTGCGTCAGTTCTTCTTCCGTGTACTTGGGAAAGGGGAGTGTCAGGGGCGCCATCAACGCCCCCTCTCGGGAAATATGCGATAGGCCGCCGCAGTGACCGATCTCATGCCAGAGGACCGGATGCAGGAGATCCTTCGCTTCGGGTTTCATGAGAAAGGAGGCCAACTCGATCTTGCATTCCTTACCGGAGAGGGTAGCGCGTCCAGCGATGCGGTGAGCTCCCACCGTGCCGCGGGCACCGGGAACTTGAATGTAAGCCAAGTCAGCGTGCTCGAGGTGGAAGTCGCCCAAAGCGACGAAGCCGGCCACGTTTTCAAAACTCTCGACCTTTTTAATGTAGATCGGCGACCCGCTTCCGCTGCCGATATTAAGAATCGGGCTGTCCAGTCGTGCATTCAGGTCGGCAATCTTGTCTTGGACCAAGGTAAGGGAATCGCCATCGATGCCCTCAATCGAGGGGATCTGGGCCGGCCAAGATAGGCGCGGAGCGTTGCCACACGCCGATAAAAAAACACTCGCTAAAATTCCAATCCACCGAAACCGCATCCGCAATACTCGCTTCCACATCGGCCCGCAACGTCGAGGGGCACAATTGCAAGGACAGCGCCACCGGAAGGGCGAGGTGTAGACTGCGTGTTATACTGTTGCGCATGAAGGTCGTGGTGCTCAGCCAAGCATTGGCGGCTCGTTATGGAGGCGCGGCGGTTTCCGAAGCCTCGCTGTGTTCGAACCTGCAGAAACGCTGTCCCACGGTCGTCCTTTGCCGAAAAGGGCACTTGGACTCGGCGTTCGTGAGCGGTTTTGGCTTAACAGATGTCAAAGAAGTACACCCTTTCGATGTGCTGCGGCTGTGGCGCGATCCCTCCCATTGGCTCGCAAGGACGCTTTCCGACTGCGATATTCTGCATGTGAACGGGCACTGGCGGTGGGAGAATATTCTCATCGCCTTTTGGTGCCGGCGGCGGAGAGTTCCTTACTTGCTGCAACCCCGCGGCATGCTCTGGCTCGGCCACCGCAAGGTAGCGCTGAAACGCCTTTTCAACCGGGTTCTCGGCAACCGAATGGTGCACGGGGCCGCCCGACTCATTGCGCTCAGTCAATTTGAAGTCGAACAGTGGAAACCGTACGGCGTTTCCGAATCCCGGTGTGTGGTGCAGCCCAACGCGGTCTCGGGCCTCGAGCCCGCCGGCGCCGAACGTCCCTACGCCGCCCCGTTCTTCCTGTACGTTGGCCGTTTGGAATCCCGCAAGAATCTGCAATTCCTCATCACGGCCTTCGCGCGCTACGTGAAGGACGGGGGCAAAGCGGATCTGCTTTTGGTGGGACCGGTGGAGCGCGGTTACGATCGGCAGCTCACGCAATGGGCGAAGAGGCTCTCGGTAACGTCGCGCGTGAAAGTCTTGGCGCCGGTGTACGGCTCGGGGAAGTCCGATTATCTGCGCCACGCGATCGCGGTCATCTACCCTTCGGTCGGTGAACCGTTTGGTCGCGTGCCGTTTGAGGCGCTGGCGGTGGGCGGCGTGCCGATCGTTCCGGTGGAGAGCGGGGCCGCCGAATACCTGCGGCCCTTCCTATCGATGTGTCTGTATCCCATTGAAGACGCCGACGCGCTGACCGCCTGCCTGCGCGCGGTCGAACGACGGGATTCGGAAGCGCTTGAAGCAGGACTCGTGGCCGCGCGCGCGTGGGTACGCGCGACCTTGGACTGGACGCCAATCGCGGACCGCGTCCACAAAATCTATGAAGCGGTTGTGGAGGAATCCCTCGCCCATGGAGAAGGGGTTGCGCGTGGGCGCGATCTGGTGGAAGTCTGGGAGCCATGAAAGTGGCGTGCCCGACCTGCCGAACACTCGTGGAATGGACCGGCAATGCCTTTCGCCCGTTCTGCAGCGAACGGTGTAAGGATGGCGATCTCGGCAAGTGGGCCTCGGAAGCCTACCGAATTGCCGAAGAAGAACCGGATAGCGGCGAAGCCACCCCCCGCCCTCGCGACGACGAAGACAAGTCCTAAAAGGTGCCCTGTCTACTTTCGGGACCCTAGGCCGCCAGTAACATTTCCTCTTCTTGGTACGCCCGCGCCAGCGATCGCGAGTACCACCAAGTTCCCCACAGGCAGGCCGCCCCGATAAAGAGCGAAGTGCCGACCCCTAGATGGTGAATCACCCATCCCTGCATCAAACTCGAAAACGGCGCCGCGGCCATGAAGAACATGCGCAGGCTGGCATTGATCGCCCCATTTTGCGCGCGCGGTACCCGCGTCTGTCGAATGAAGTAGCTGCCCATGCTCAAGACCGAACTCCCGGCGCGCGACATGCCGTAGAGGGCACCCACCATCACCGGCATTCCGAGCGGAAGAATGCAGAGCGTTCCGAAGAAAGCTTGGAAGAGCGCGGAGCCTAGGAAAACGTTCTCAAACTTCTTGGTGCGATAAAGTATGGGCGAAAGCAGAAAACCGAAGATCCCCAGAATGCCGAAGGCCGACACCAAAACCCCGTATTCGGCGGAGGTGAACTGGTGGGTCACGGTGAAGTAGTAGGTGAGGCTCGGCGAGTTCAAAGTCAGGGACGAAAGGTTCCAAAGGAACATCAAGAGAATAAACGGGTGAAAGATCGGAGAGCGCCAAATGAAATCGAGGCTCTCGCGGAACTTGGAATAAACCACGCCGACCGACATCGGCGTGTGCCGAATTAATTTACCCGCCGAGAGCAATTCGTCGAGCCGCTTAAACGACCACGCAAAATGCAGGGTAGCGGCGAAGCTCAGAATATTGACCCAGATGCACGACTGGATACCGCTATAAAACATCAACACGCCACCGATTAGGGGGCCTACGATCTGGATCACGCGGTGGAGCGAAAGAAACCAGGTATTGGCGGAGGTGAGATCGCTCGGCCCGACCAAAGCGGGGATGAGCTGGAAGGACGAAATCGTTTCAAAGGTGAGCATCAGCGATTTCACGAGGAAGACGAGCAGAAAGATCGGCCAAAGCGGGCCGCCGCCCCAACCGGCGTAGGCCGAAAGCAAAAGCAGGAAGAAAACTTGGCCGATATCCGCGAGGAGTAAGCTCTGGCGCTTGCGGCTGTGATCCGAAAAATAGCCAGTCAGCGGCGCCATCAGAAAGTGGGGCAAATGCAAAGCCATGGTCACGAGGCTGAGATCAATGACGGAGCCCGTGCGCTGCAAAACGTAGAGCGGCATCGCGATATCAAAAACGTTGGAACCGACGAGGGAAACGGTGCTCGCCACCAAAAACTGGCGGAAGCGCCGATTGCGCGCCGGCAGCGATCGCAATGAGGGCTTGTTCATAGGGAGGGGGATTCCTTTTTATTTTAGCATATTTTTCGCGGGCCGGCCGCGACTGGTAACGCGACGCGCTGCGCCTCTAAATGCCAGCGAAGACCCTTACGGAGTAAGGGCCTCACGGCGTTTACATAGCCCGGGGGTCCGTATAGGGTGAGCGGGTGAGTCGCATCGACCCCCACACCTCGGTTGTTCTGCCCACCAGTGCCGGCGCATTGGGAGCTTTGTTCGGCGCGCAGGTGCTAGGTGATCCCGAGGCCCCGATTTCTCGGCTTTCCTCCTTGGACTCCGCCCAGTCCGGCGCCCTCTCCTTCTTTGCCAATCCGAAGTACGCCGATCAGTTGGCGGCGGCCGCGGGCGCGGTGGTTTTCACGCGTGCGGACCTGGTGCGGCCGGAAGCGGGCGTGACGTTTCTTTTGGTTTCCGATCCGCAGGCCAGTTTCGCCGCGGTGGCGCGGGCGTTTCGGCCGAGTTTCCCTTGGTCCGGTATCGCCAACTCCGCGGTCATCAGTCCGACCGCACGCATTCACCCTTCGGCCCACGTGGGTCCCTATGCTTGCATCGGTGAAGGCGCCGAAATCGGCGCGGGCACCTTGATTTATCCCTATGTTTACGTCGGGCAGAACGTCACGATCGGTGAGAACTGCGAAATCTATCCCCGCGTCACCCTCTGCGATGGCGTGCGCCTCGGAAATCGCGTGAAGGCATTTCCAGGCGCGGTAGTTGGCTCGGAGGGTTTCGGTTTTTTTCGTCGCGAGGGAAAAGGCCCTTACGAAGACATGCCGCAGATCGGAACGGTCGTGATTGAAGACGATGTTCGCATCGGCGCCGGCAGCGCGATTGATCGCGCCACCTTAGCCCAAACGCGCATTGGGCGGGGTACCAAGATCGATAATCTCGTGCACGTCGGACACAACTCCAATGTCGGTGAAGACTGCATTCTTTGCGCGCAGGTCGGCTTGGGTGGCTCGGGCGTCTTAGAAAATGACGTGGCGTTGGGTGGCCAAGTCGGATTGGGTCACGGGGTTCACGTGGGAGCCGGGGCACGCATGGGCGGCCAGTCGGGATCCACCACCAACGTGCCGGGGAATGAGACCTATTTTTTCACCCCGGCGACCCCGGTACGCGAGTTCGGTCGGCTTTGGCGGCAACTGAAAAAGCTACCGGAACTCGTCTCGAGAGTCCGTGAGCTGGAGAAACGCTGGGGGGAAAAAGAGAATGGTTGAAATCCATCCTACCGCCGTCGTCCATCCCGATGCCAATATCGGGGATGGCACGCGCATCGGGGCCTTTGCCATCGTCGAACCGAAAACGGCGATCGGGAAAAACTGTCGCATTCAGGATCACGCCATCATTCGGGATTACAGTACGCTCGGCGACGAGGTGAATGTGCACCCGTTCGCGGTGATTGGCGGCGAGCCGCAACACACCCGCTATAAGGGAGAGCCCACCACCGCGGTGATCGGAAGTCGCAGCATTTTGCGCGAGTACGTCACGGTGAATCGGGGAACGACCTTTGGCAACGGGACGACCGTAGTCGGTGAGGATGTCTTGTTGATGGCCTATTGCCATGTCGCCCACGACTGCATCGTCGGCGACAAGGTGATTCTCGCCAATACGGTGCAGCTGGCCGGTCACGTGACGTTGGGAAAATCGGTGGTAATCGGCGGTGTTTCCGCCGTCACCCAGTTTTGCAGCGTGGGCGATTTCAGCTTCATTGGGGGCGGCTCCCTCCTGCGCAAGGATCTACCGCCCTACCTCTCCGGTAAGGGCAATGACTTTCAAGTGCAAGGGGTGAATCTGGTGGGACTCGAGCGCCAGGGTTTTGCCGTCGAGACGATCAAGAGCCTGCGCAAACTTTTTCGTATTATCTACCTACAGAACCTGACCGTGGCCCAGGCGATTGAGCGCGCCGGCACCGAGATTCCCCCCTCTCCCGAAATCGATGCGTTTTTAGGGTTCTTGAAGAAATCCAAACAAGGAATCGCACGCTAGCTATGACGTCCCCAGCGAAAACCCGGGTTGGCGTGGTGGGAGTCGGCAAGATGGGGGGCTACCATCTGCAAAAATATCGGGAGCTCGAGGAAGCCGAACTGGTGGGCTTTTCCGAAACCGATTCCGAAAAGGCCGCGAGTGCACAAGCCAAGTTTGGCGTGCCCTGCTTGCACCTAAATGAATTGCTCTTCGAAGTGGACGCCGTGACGATCGCCAGCCCCACGGAAACCCACGCGGCGATTGCCCGCCAAGCGTTGGAGGCGGGGGTTCACGTCTTAATCGAAAAGCCGATCGCGTCTCATTTGCCCGACGCCGAAGCCCTGGCCGCCCTGGCGCGGGCCAAGGGTCTCATCTTGCAAGTAGGAATGGTCGAACGCTTTCGCTTGGCTGCGCTAGCCAACGGAATGTCGTTGCAGCGCCCCCTCTTCGTGGAGGCCCATCGCCTTTCGCCCAATCTTTCCCGTGAAGCCGGGATCGACGTTGTTTCCGATCTGATGATCCACGATCTCGATCTTGCGCTTTCTTTGGTCGACGAGGATCCGACGACCGTTTCGGCGATCGGAATGCGCGTCATGACCGCCCAGCATGATATCGCCAACGTCCGCATGGAGTTTGCCGGCGGGGCGGTGATGAATCTCAACGTGAGTCGCGTTTCCGCGGAACCGGTACGTAAGCTGCGAGTCTTTTTCAAAGATGCCTATGCCTCTTTCGATTTCAGCGAAAACACCGCCGCGGTCTATCGGCGCGTAGGTACGGGGGTTGAGCGCACCCAACACGAGGCGGTCGGAGTCGATCCCTTGCGCGAACAGGCTCGCGATTTTCTCCACTGCGTTACCACCGGCCGGCGGCCCTTGGTGGCGGGCGAAGATGGCGTGCGGGCACTCAAATTTGCGCAAATCGTGGTCGATAAAATCCGCGAGCGCGAGACCCGTTTGCAATCGACTTCCGAATCCCCCCAACCGGGAGCGATTCCGTAGTGAGCTCGCCGCAAGTCATGATTGTTGCCGGAGAAGCCTCCGCGGATTTGCACGGGGCCGATTTGCTCAAAGCATTGCGCGAGCAACTTCCGTTCGCGCGGTTTTTCGGCGTGGGGGGGCGGGCGCTTGCCGCCGAAGGCCTGGAAGTGATTGTTCCCGCTGACGCCTTGAATGTCGTCGGCGTGGCGGATTGGTGGGATCGCGCACCCGCCGTTCTGGGTGCTTACCGGCGTGTCAAAAAAGAAGCGCTCCGGCGACGACCGGATGCGGCCGTGCTGCTCGATTTGCCCGACTTCAATTTGCGACTGTCCAAGCATTTGAAGCGTGCGGGCATCCCGGTCATCTATTATATTTCTCCGCAGATTTGGGCCTGGCGCAAATACCGCGTCCGTTCGATCCAAAAGAATATCGACAAAATGTTGGTCGTCTTTCCGTTTGAGAAGGCTTTTTACGACGCCCACGGGGTGAACGCCGAATTCGTAGGACATCCTTTACTTGATCAAGTGCAAACCCGTTCCACCTATCGCGAGGCGGAACAAATAAAACGTGCCCCGCGGATCGCGCTCTTACCGGGCAGTCGTCCGAGCGAGTTGCGACACCACGCGGAACTCATCCGCGACGTCGCCCGCCGTTTGTGGGATCGGTACCCTCAAGGCACGCTACGCATCCCGGTGGCGTCCACGCTGACCGCGGGGCAGGTGCGCAGTTTCTTCCCCGACCCGCGTATTGCGGTGGTCGAAGGGGATTCCCGCGAAACGCTCCATTGGGCGGACATCGCCTTGGTCGCCTCGGGCACCGCGACGCTCGAGACGGCGATGATCGGAACACCGTTCGCGCTTTTTTACCGTCTGAGCCCATCGACGGCGTGGGTCGTGCGCCACCTCATTCGCTACAAACGCTTTTTCGGAATGCCGAATTTACTCCACGGGAAAGAAGTCGCGCGGGAATTCCTACACGATGCGGCCACCCCCGAGGCGCTCTGCCAAGAAGCGATTCGGTTGATTGAGGAAGCACCCTACCGCGAGCGCGTCACGCGCGACTTGCGGGAATGTCGCGCCCGGCTGGGAGAGGGTGGGGCCAGCGCCCGCGCGGCGCAAAGTGTATTGCGCATTCTCAAATCTCAACCAGCGCGCGGGGGTGCATTTGTTCCCGCTCCAGCGTGAGATCGGTTGGTCGTTTCTTTATCCGCTGTCCTGCGTTTGGGCGCTGGCCACGCACGTGCGGCGGGCGGCCGCCGGGCGCCAACCGGTGTTTGCTCCCCGCCGTAAGACGGTAGTCGTTGGAAACTTGCATAGCGGCGGCTCGGGGAAAACCCCATTGGTGGCCGCGATTGCCGAGCATTTTTCCGATCGCCGACCCGTGATCGTTTCCCGGGGATACCGAGGGTCGCTGAGCCAGCGAGGTGCGAAGGTGGATCGCCGAGCCCCGGGCGGACCCGCTTCCGTGGGCGACGAGCCTTGGATGCTGGCCCAACGGGTTGCCTGTCCGGTGTACATCGGAGCAGATCGGGCCGCGGCGTTGGCGCGGGCCGAGTCGGAGACCGAGGGCGACCTCTTCATCCTCGACGACGCATTTCAGAACCTGCATTTTCGTCACGACATCGATTTGGTCGCCATCCAAACCGATCGCCTTCTCGACGAATCCTATTGCCTGCCGCTAGGCGATTTGCGGGAGCCGTTTTCGGCCCTGCACCGCGCCAGCGCGGTGGTTCTCATTCCCGGAAAAAACGCTGAATCGGCGGCGGATTGGAACGAGTTCCTCCAAACACATTTCCCCGGCGTGCCGTGTTTTGAAGCGCGACTTGAGGTCGAGGGCATTTTCAACCACGAGGGTCGGGCCACGGTCGGGACCAGTTTGCACTGGGGGGCGTTCAGTGGGATCGCGCGACCTCAGGCATTCGCCACGAGTTTAGGATCAGTCGTCACCCCAAAGTTTGTCGAGAATTACCCCGACCATCACGCTTATGACGCCGAAGACGTCGATCACCTGATGGCGTTGAAAGCCCAGCATGACACCCACCATTTCGTGACCACGGAAAAGGACTGGCACAAGGCCCGACCGCTGTTTCTGGAACGGGCGGTCGAACTTTTCTACCTCCGAATAGGGTATGTTCTTTCCGAGGACTTCTGGTACTTTCTCAAGACTCGTCTGGAGACAGCGTGATATTTCGTTTGCTCATCGCTTTCTCGAAATTTCTGAATGTCGTGCCGCGTTCCTTCCGCATCGGTCTAGGCAGCGCCGTCGGTTGGGTGTGGTTTCACCTCGTCCGCTTTCGGCGTGAAGTCGTGCTGGAAAACTTGCGGATCGCGTTTGGGGCCGAAAAGTCCGAAGCCGAAATCCGCCGTTTAGCGGCGCGGAATTTTCGGCACTATGGTTTGACCCTCATCGAAATCGCCCAGTCCGTGACTTGGTCGAAAACCGATTACGAACGCGAAGTCCCCGCCGACGGCATCGAAAACCTGCGCAATGCGATTGCCAAGGGCCACGGCGTTTTCGGCCTCAATTCCCATCTGGGCAATTGGGAGTGGGTGATCGGAAGTGTCATGTCGCGGGGAATCCCCGGCGATGTCGTCGTGAAGCGCTCCAAGAATCCGGGTTTGGACCGGTTTCTGCTCAATTACCGACAAAATATGGGAATTGGCATTTTCTACGAAAGCGGCACCGCCCGCGATATCTTGCGCTCGCTCTCCCGCGGGCGTTTAGTGGGATTTATTCTCGATCAGTTTATGGGAGCGCCCATTGGGCTTCCGGTAAAATTCTTCGGTCAGGAAGCGGGTACGGCGATCGGGCTGGCGCTCCTCACCGAGAAAAAAGAGGCTCCCATCGTGCCCATGTACTCCTACCGTGATGAAAACGACCGGCTGCGTGCGGTCATTGAACCGGAACTCCAGCTGCCGGTGTTCTCGGAAAATCGAGAGGACCGCCTATACGAAAAAACGCAGTTCTACAATGATGTTTTGGAGCGCTTAGTGCGCAAGCACCCCGATCAATGGCTTTGGTTGCACCGGCGTTGGAAGACTTACCGCGATGAGCCGCGCTGGAAACGATCCACGGTGGCCACACCCGCGCTGACGGGTTTCTTGCTCGCTTTGCTCCTCGGCTGCGCCTCCACGTCCCCCACGGACACGCCGACGGGCATTGCGATTCCACCCGATCCCGAGGTCAGCGTCCCCGACCAGAAATCCATCGAGTCGGCGGAGATTGTCGAGGATGTGAAAGTGGAGCCGCCCGCTCCGGTCGAGCCCAAAAAAGAAGAGAAGAAACCCGAAGAGAAAAAGAAGGCCGCGCCGCCCGCGGCTAAGAAGCGCCCGGCCGCGTTCAACCAACGCTCTTTCACACCGGAACAGCTTCCCTTCGAAATGGGCGAACGCATGACGATTGCGTTGAATTGGACGGCGATTCCGGCCGGAGAGGTAAAGCTGGAAGTGAAGGAAGGTTTCCCCTTCCACGGGCGACCGACTTACCGGATTTCGGGCAGCGTTTTGTCGTCGAAGGTCGTCGATACGATTTACCACATCGAGAACTCCATCGAGACGTACATTGATCGCCAGTGGCTTTTGCCCTACAAATTCCTGCTCCACATGGTCGAGACCGCGCAGTTGAAAGAGACCCGCGCTGCCTTTGATCACAAGCTGAACAAAGTCCACTATTGGTCGAAGCGCATTTCCAAGAAATGGGGCGACCAAGTTCAGGACCGCGTCGACAATGCGTACCCCTTGGCGCGCGATATGTTCTCCGCCCTCTACTATGCCCGCGTGCTGGACTACGAGATGGGCAAGCCGCGGGAAATCCCGGTGTATGAAAACGCGCAAAATCTGATGGTGACGCTCGTGCCGGTAGCCAATGAGCTCGTGCACACTAAGGCGGGTGCCTTCCAATGCTGGAAGCTCTCGCTCACCGTAAAGATCGAAAACGTACTGAAGCCGTCGGGAGATCTTTTTCTTTGGCTGAGTGACGATTCTAAAAAGTACATCGTGAAGTTCGATTCCAAGCTGAAGATTGGTTCCCTCAAAGGAGAGTTGACCCAGCTCCGGGAGCGGCTGTGAGCCGCCCCCGAAAATCCCCCAAGGGATTCATTGTCGCGATCGATGGCCCTTCCGGGGCGGGCAAGTCCACCGTGAGTCGGCAGCTGGCCGATGCCTTAGAGGGTCTGCTCCTCGACACCGGGGGGATGTACCGCAGCGTAGCCTACTACGCCGTGCGGGAAGGGGCGGTGCGTTCGGAAGACCTCCGCAAAGTCGCCTCCCGCCTGGATTTTGATGTGGATCGCAAGACCAAAGTCCTCTTGGTGAATGGAGTGGATCTCGGGCCCCGCCTGCGTACCGAAGAAGTGAGCCATATGGCTTCTGAAATCAGCAAATACCGAGGCGTGCGACAGGCCCTCACGCGCGGGCAACGCCGCCTGGCTAAAAAATGGGCAAAGCATTCGCCGGTGGTGGTGGAAGGCCGGGATATCGGGACGGTGGTTTTTCCCCAGGTCCCCTTCAAATTCTTCGTCACCGCTTCGGCGGAGGTGCGTGCTAAGCGCCGGTTGGCCCAGCTGCGCAAGCAGGGAGTGAAAGGAATCTCGCTCCAAAAGGTGCTCAAACAGAACCAAGTGCGCGACGAACAAGACTCCACGCGCAAGATCGCCCCCCTCAAGATGGCGGATGACGCCGTCGTGGTGGATACCTCCACCATGCGCATCACTCAGGTCGTGCGTTTCATGCACGATCACATTAAGGGTCGACTGGCTCTCGACGTTTAGTGCGAAACCCATTCACCTGTCGTGTCCTCGACGAGTGTTCAGTGTTCTATAAGAATACATAAAACCTTAGAGTATTCCGCTAGTTACGCTCCCGACCCCGCCGCCCAAAACGCCCGAAAATTCCACAATCTCCGGCACTTCCGTTGCATTTAGAAATCCTGACCGCAAGGCATGCGGGGTTCCTGGGGGGGAATCACATGAAGGCAGTAACTCGTTTCTTTGGTGGTTTAGTTCTCGGCTTCGCCGTGGTGGGCACCTTGGCTTTCGCCGGTGACTACGAAGACCACCGGGCCAAGAACAAACGTGGGCGCAATCCCGGCCGCGAGACGGTCGGTCGCGAAACCGCAAACGCAACCGAGGATGCCTGCTTTCCGCGCAGCCTACAAAGTGAGCTCGATACCCGACTCAAAGGAAAAGGAAACGACCGGCGGTCCTTCGCGGGTTATGTCGACGAGCTTGCGGTCCTTGCGCCGGACTCGGATGCCTTCAAGCAGAAGCTTGAGGCGTTTTTCAAATGGACGCAGACGGCCCCCGAGTTGAAGCTTCAAGAGCATGTTGAGCTTCTGACCCGGCCCGAATGGGGACTCAACCAAGCCCAAGTCTACAAAGTCTTGGAAGTGCTCTGGGGCACGCTGGCTCGGGATCCGGCGCGAAAAAAAATCTTTCAAAACCAGGGACCTTTTGCCGTGTTGCGTGAGTCGGGAATTTCCGATGATGTCCGCGAAGCGCTCATGGACATCAATGGGGTCAACACTCATAGCGGAACGGCTCTGCAGCGCCTTCTCCGGCTCGCCCAGGAGAAAAACGTCCCGCTGACGCAGCTGCGGGTATGGCTTTTCGATCCTTCGCTGGAATTGGAAGACCGCCTCGGAGCCCTGGCGAAGCTCGACCAGGAAATCGACAAACAGGCGGGCGAGAAACTCACCGCCCAATTCCTAAGCGCAGTAAACGCGATGACGGCACAAGTGGATACCCCGGAAGCGATGGCAGCCAGTCAGGCCCTAAAGAACTGGGACAAAAAGCTATCGAATGAAGAAAAAGAGCATTTTTCCGCGGCGCTTCGCGCGGTTCAGCGCGTCGATGCTTCAAAATTGCCGTCGACGGTACCTGATCTAGTGACCTTGCAATTGCTGGCGGAAAAGGTGGGCATCTTGCCCCAGCTTTATGAGGTATTGAAATCGACTACGGGACCCGATTGCTTTCTCAACGATCATCCGGAATCGCGGCTGGCGAAGTTGAAACCGATCAAAGCATACCTTGTTCAGAAAGAAGCGGCGGCCAAAGCCAAAGAGCCATTGGCCGTGAAGAAATCGGACGAGACGGAGCCGGAAGCAAAGCAACCCGCGACGGAAAACGTTTCGGAAGTCACGGACAAGAAAGCCGAACCGAAAGGCTCCGGCGCTTTGAAAACGTGGCAGGACATGTTGGGGAATATCGCCACTCGATTGCTATTGGGTAAATCGCCTTCGGAATCGAAGACGGGTAAGCCCGGGAGTGATGCAGCGGTGGATAAGCCGTCCCAAGCCACGGGCGAAAATGCCGGTGAAAAGCAATCCGGCGCGGGCCTGACGGTGGGAGAGATCGCGCTTCTGGCCGAGGCGGTTCCAACCCTGGTGCTGTATGAAAACGGCGAGCCGAATCCGAAACTGGAATCGATCCGTACCGCGATGGAAAGAATCAAAGACGGGAAGGAAGACGAAGCCGCCGGAGCAGTCGCCGCTTTTCTGGGGACGTTGACTGACGACCAGCGTGCGGCGCTGGTGCGACGGGCCCGTGAGGACATCGGAAACAAAGGCATCAGCCCGCGGCACCGCTGGATGGCCGAACGCATGATTGTGGGTGAGGCGCTCGCGGCAAACACCGTTTCAACGGTGGACGAAACGTTCCAACCGTTCGCCAAGGCGTTCGCCGAAAAATGGAAAGCGAACTTGAACTCCGGGACTACGTTCTACGAGCGGATCGCGCAGATGGAGTCGAGCGACCCGCAAGCTAAACTCACGGCGATCCAAAACTTGCAAAACGGCTACGACAAAGATGCTCAGGTGAAATGGGCGGCCACGCACTACGATAGCGAGGACCCGCCAGTAAAAAACGCGGCTCGTAAATTCTTGGCGGCGATGACGGCCGACGCGACCGGGAAACCGACTGACAAGTTGACCTATATGTCGACGGTGAAGGATCCGAAGACGGGTGAGACGCGTCAGGTCCCGACCGAACTGACTCTGCATTCGGATCCGGAACAGCGTGGAAAACAGCTTCGGGACCTAACGAACCGTCAGCGCGTGACCTATTCGCCAGGAATAAAAACCGCGGCCGTGGTCCAAAAGCCGGTCGTGCAACCGACGGAGCCGCCAGCGAATCCATCGGATTCGGTTTTGGCGCGGAATACTGCGTTTGCGCACAGCGCGGTGACCGGAAAGTGCATGCAGTGTCACAACCCGACTGGGTCGGGCGGCGACACCTTCAAGGGGATGAATGCCACGCAAATCCGTCTGCGCATTGCCGATATGGATAAAGGGCAGCTCGAGGAAATGATCGGAAAAGCGAAAAACAAAGGGATCACCCCAGCGGAAGAAGACGCTCTCCGGTTTTTCGTGGATGGCAAACCGGCTAGTGGGGGTCAGCTCGCAGGAAAGTAACTCCCGTGCGGCGGCGGACGAGATATTTCCTATCGAAAAAGAACTAGTCGTCGTCCGGATCGCGACGACGACTTAAATCGGCCATGCTCTGGGTCGCGGCCGCCGTCATCTTTTTGAGCTCGGCCTCATACTCTTTGAGGATCCTTTGCTCCATCGCGCTGCGCATTTCGCTATTGAGTGGGTGAGCGATATCGCGGAAAGTGCCGTCCTTGCGTTTCTTGCTGGGCATCGCCACGAAGAGACCCGTGTTGCCGTTGATGATTTTCAAATCCCGGACGACGAAGCAGTTTTCGAAAATCACGGTGACGTACGCTTTGAGTTTATCTTCGTTGACCGGAAATACCTTCACTTCGGTGATTTCCATGGTGCTCTCCTGTGAGCCTTTCAAGCTGGCCCGGTGTGGGTTCCCGCTGTGATACTCTGACAACCGCTTTTTCGGCAGAATCCTTGAAGTTCTTGAGCGGTTTTTCGGGCTTGCTCCGGCGTTGGAAACACCGCGAAACAAGTCGACCCGGTGCCCGAGAGACCCGAGTAAAGGCTGGGCACTCTTTTGAGCTGGGACAAGATGTCGGCCACTAAAGAAGACTCCATCGCCGCCACCCCTTGGAGGCTGTTTTCCGCTTCGGCCAAATAGCTTTTCAGTTTCGGCCAGTCCAAGGGGCTGTCCGTCGGCGGTCGCGAAGCCGGGGCGAAGGGAACTTTCAATGCCCGGTAGCGCGCAAAGATGACCGGAGTCGGGGTCGACTCGGGCGGAAGAATAAGCAGGAAGGTGAGTTTTTTGGTCACTTCGGGAGCGAGGGGAATCGGCGTACGCTTCTCCCCGATGCCTTCCACCCACGCCGGCCGGTTGGTCAAAAAAAATGGAACATCGGCGCCTAGAGCCAAAGCTGATTTTTCCGCTTTATCGACGGAGATTCGGCGGGTTTCCACGAGATGGCGCAGCAGACTCCCGGCATTCGAAGAGCCGCCGCCCAGACCCGCGCCCATGGGAATGCGTTTGCGTAAGCGGATATCAAGGCCGCAATCGGGTCCCAGCGCGATTTCCGCGGCGCGGTAGACAAGGTTTTCCCTTGCTTGGGGTAGAGCCGGTTGGACTCCGCCTGCCTCCGCATCCCAGACCGCCGACAGCTGAAGGCCCTTGCCTTCACGCAACTCCAACGCATCCCCGAAATCGAGCGGCCAGAAAAGACTTTCAATCAAATGGTAGCCATCGGCGCGTCGGCCGATCAAACGCAGTCCGAGATTCAGTTTTGCCGGCGCGAACACGCACCGGGGGTTTGGACGGTTGTCGGTTAATTGGGCAGCCATAGCGTTCTCGCCAAATTCCTCAATACCAAAGACCCTTTAGCCTATTTGGGGGGTGCGGGAGAAGACCGTTTGTCTAAACTACCGACGAAAACACCCCGCAACCCCCATTTTTATCAAATAAATCCAACAACTTAAATCGAATGTGTCGGCACGAACCTTGAAAGGTTTGTTCCTGGGGTGATCCACCACGTTGGTGGGTTTTTATGAGAAACCTTTTGCAATACGCGTACAGCATTCTGGTTTTCTTCGGAGTGCTTTCGACCGCCTATCTGGCGATGAACAAGGAAGCGAACTCGCGCTTGCCTTTGCGTGCGCTGCAAAACCCCACGTCCTACCGGGCCGAAGCCGGTATCGTGGATCCGGCCGTGACCCAGCTCTTCCAGATGGAAGACGCACTCTCGCGCCTCGACGCCGGCCAACCGGCGGAAGAACGCAAGCCATCGCGAATCGAAATCATTCTTCCGACTCCCGCGGGTCAGTAGCGCGCTATCTGACCGGTGACTTTCGTGGTAAATCCTCGTTCAAGATGTCCGCCATCTTCATATCCGACGTCCATTTGAAAGATGCCGCCAGCGTAAAGACCCAGCTGATGATGCGTTTTTTTCAAGAGGTCGCCTCTCGTTTTGAAAAAATTTACATTCTTGGCGACCTCTTCGACGTATGGCCCGGCACGACCGATTACTTGATTCAGGCGCACAAGCCGATGCTGCAAGTCCTGGGCGACTTGGTCCGCGACGGCCACCCCCTCAGCTACCTCGAAGGCAACCACGATTTTCGCTTAGGAAAATACTTTTCGGAAGAGCTGGGGATTCGGGTTTTTCCGGATGAGATCGTGGAGAACTGGAATGGCCGGCGCATTTACATGGCGCACGGGGATCTCGGTAATCCCGAGGAGAAAGGGTACCGTGCGCTGCGCTACTTGCTGCGACGCGATCTCTTACATCGCGCGGTCGGAATGATCCCGCCGAAGTGGATTCACACCATTGGCGATCGCGCTTCGCAGCTGAGTCGCAGCTTTCAGAAAAAAGTTCCGCCGAATGAGGAAAAGGTTCGCGAGATTTATCGCGCCGCCGCACTTCGGCATTTCGACGAGGGGTACGACGTGGTGATCATGGGCCACACGCACATTCCGGATCATTACACCGCGAAAGTGGGCGAACGCACCTGCCAGTATTACAACACCGGCGACTGGGTGAAGAACTTCACCTACCTTGAGTTTGACGGATCGCAGTTCTATACTAGGACGCATCCGGTTAAGAACCTTTAGCCGGCGGACTCCTTCGAAAGGAAATATGCCGTCGCCGCAAAGCGTGCCGTTTCAGTACTGGCAGGACAGTGCCGCGAATTGGCCCGAACGTCTGGCCGCGCTGAAAACATCCGGCGTCGATGAGATCCACACTTTTATTCCGTGGGGTCTGCACGAATCCGTGCAGGGGATTCGCGACTTTTCCAAGGCGTCGCGGCTGCGACTGGAAAAGTTTCTCAGCCTTGCGCATCACGTGGGACTGACCGTGCGGGCCACCGTGGGTTTTCCCGCGATGCGCGAAAGCTTTCCCTCCTGGTCGCTCTCGCTCGGCGAGTCGAGCACCTTGGTTCCGGATGCGGTTTGGGGAAGGGGAGCGGGGGGCGAGGTCTCCATTTCGCGCTTGCCGAGCATTCACGACGAACAGTTTTTCTCCCCCTTCTTAGAGTTCCTTTCGGATGTCTTCGCCCTGCTCTCGCTCTACCGTTTTCCCGAAGGGCCGGTTGTCGGCGTGGAAGTCGATTGGGGCGTTTACGAAGTGGATCTCGGACTGACGGCGCTGCCGGTCTATCCCATCTACCTGCAGCAACGTTATCCTCAGACGGGCCGGATCAACTTACGGTACCACTGCACCTTTCGGGATTTTGCGACCGCCACGTCTTCCCAGGGCACGCGCGTACTCCTGGACAAACGGCCGTGGCTCGCCGCCTACGATTACAAGTTTTGTCGGGAGCGCATGCTTGAAGAACGTGCGCAAGGCGTGCTAGCGCTGCGAACCGCCGAGCCACTGGTGGATTTGATTTACTTCGGCGCCGAAAGTCCGACCCCGCCGCCCGGCGATGCGGATTGGGCGATTGTCGTCGATCCGGTTTTGTTGGAGGGCGATGCGGGGGACCGGGCGTTTCTCTTTGCGCCGTTGGGTCTCACTAACCCTCAGGCCGTGGGAGTCTTTCGCCTTTGGGAATACTTGAAGCGCCAGGCCACGCAGGCCGAAGTTCCTTTGCTGGGTTTGAAGGCGCAGCAAGAAGCCCCCGCCCGAATCATCAATGTCGTTGCCGGGCGGTTTTTGAATCAGTCCTTACTCCTGACCCTGAAAACCTGGGCGCAGGCGGGTGCCACTTTGTATTTCCCCTTCGGCCTGCCCCAATACGATGAAAACCTTTCGACCATTGAGTGGAAACCCGGGATGAGCCGATTGCCCTTGCGCCCCGGAAACGGAAAGTACGTTCGCGTGCCTTTGGGCGAAGGGCAAATCTGTTTCACCGAAAGTGTGGGACAGCCGGAGCCACATTTTTGGGAAGACCTGCGCGCCTTCTCGCAAGATGAAAAAGAGGGGGCCGGGGCATGAATGGTCTTGAGAAGTTGGAGGTCCGCCCATTCAGCGCGCATGATCGCGCGCGCATCCAAGCCGCGCTGGGGCTCGATGCCTTTTCCTTTGAGTACCTCGAAACCGCCGGCACTCAGCTGGTACGCCATTGGCGCGTGACCGGCGCTCACATTGAGCCGTTGTTTCCGGTGACCGGCCCCATCCCGGAAACGGAGTTGCCCCGACTCGTGCGGTCTCATTCTCATCACCAGATTTCGGAAGTCTCGCTTTTTGCTCCCACCAGCCTTTGGATCGAATGGGTGGCCTTTCCCTTTCGCCTACTCGGAGAATTGGAGACCCGCTTCGATTTGAAATGCTCCGATCCGAATTGGGTACAGGCCGCGAAGGAAACCCGGGAAGCCATCGAGGCTTTGCAGCAGCGCCTATTTCAGGCGGAGATCTCTATTTTGACCCTGGCCACCGGGGAAGCGCCGATCCGGGTTTTCAGTCATGCCGTGCGCCGGAGGTTTCTCACGCTAGGGATTTGGGAAGGGGCGGAGGCGGAGAGTGACGGCGAAGGCTCCCCTTCCCGCCTGGCGGCCAGCTTCCAGGCCCTCGAGTTGGCGGTCCCCCGGGCGTCCGAGTTTCCCGCTCAGGCCTCCCTTCTGTCTCGGGCGGTGACCGCGCTACTCTCCGAACCCCCGCCCGGATTGCCCAACGCCTCCCCGCTCTCCCCATTGTCATCCCGCCAGATTCCTGTTAGCTAACTGGGTTCTGTTATTCCTTGCTCCGAAAAACGGGGCCGAAACGTCCAGGAGGAACCTTTAGTGTCTTACTCGTCCACGAATACTTACGAAACGGTCTACATCCTTCGCCCGAGCTTGTCGGAAGCAAATGCGGGTGCCATCCACGCGAAAGTCGACAGCGTGATTGAAAAGTTCAGCGGCTCGGTGAAAGCCCGCGACGACTGGGGCATGCGCGAACTCGCCTTCCCGATCGATAAAGAGACGATGGGGCGATTCAATATCGTCTCCTACACCGGCAACTCCGGCGTCGTGGAAGAAATTGAGCGCCACTTCAAGATTTCGAGCGATGTGATTCGCTTTCTCACGGTGGCGATGGAAGCCGACTACGATTACGGCAAGGCCAAGAAACAGATCCAGCTCGCGGAAGAAGAAATGAAGAAGATCCGCGAAGCCAAGAAAAAGGGCCCGTAATCGTTCCCGAGAACCAAGTTTTTCTGACCGGCAAGATCAGTCGGATTGGTACGCTGAAATACACCCCCGCCGGGGTACCGGCGCGCGAAGCAACTTTCGCGGTTGCCCAGAAGACGCCCGGTAAAGACTCCGTGGGCTATCACGAATTGCTTTTTTTCGGCGATGTCGCTCAACTCGATGCGGAAAAGCTCCGCATTGGTTCGGCGATAAAAGTGCACGGGAGTCTTTGGAATCGGAGTTACCGAAACCGCAAGGGTGCGAAGGTAACGGAAACCAAAATCCTCGTCGAGGCCATCGAATGGACGTCCTAAACGATCGGCGCAAAGAAACGGCTCCCGAGGTCGACCTTTTTCAGGTTCTGACCCTTGCGCTTTTTGCCGGCGCTGGGTTTTCAACTTTTTTCCTCGCGCCATTGGCTATTTTGGTGGCCGAATGGCGGTTGCCTCCCCCCTTCCCGAAAGTGGCGGCGTTGGGCGGAGCTTTGGTCGCGGCACTGGTTTTGGCGGCACCCGTTCCGTGGGTCGCCGTGGCCTTCGTGCTGAGCATTCTCTTCTCCCACTTGCTCAAACAGACTTTGCAGCTTTGGAGTTCGCTCGCCGTCGCGGTGGCCACGGCGATGGTGGTGGCACTGGGCTTACTCTTTTTTAATGCCGCTTTGCGCGGGGTTCCGCCCCTCCCCTTTTGGAATGCGTTTATTTCGCAACTGATGGTCGAGGTCAAAAGCGCTTTTGATTCGGGCGTTGGTGTTGATTGGGCCACGGTCGAAACCTTGTTTCGCCTGCAAGCGCCTTTCCTTTTGACGGCCGTCTGCTTGGTTTCGGCCTGGATTTCCGTCGGGATGGGTGCGCACTTCGGTTGGCTCGGACCGGAAAAGGCGGTCGATGGAAACTTTCTACGCAAAGCCGCCCGACTCCCGTTCGGGTTTTCCATGGCGGCCAGTTTGCTGGTGGCCTTTTCCCTGGCGATCCCATTGCCCTATTGGGCGGTGGGCATCACCCGCATTTTTGGGTGCCTGCTTTTCATTCAGGGTTCGGCTTGCCTGTCGGATATCTTGCTACGGCGGAAAGTCTCGCGGGCGGCCCGGTCTTGGGTTTATGTGATATCCGTCGTGTTCGGTTTTTATGCCCTGCTGGCTTTAGGTATGATAAGCCCTTGGTATTTCCGGGCGGCCCGCTTAGCCGCCCGAGCAGCTGATTTTGAGGAGAGGACAACGTAATGAAAATCATTTTGAGAGAAGACGTCGAGCATCTGGGAACCGCCGGCGAAGTCGTCAATGTGCGCAACGGCTATGCCCGTAACTTTCTTTTGCCCCGCAACTTTGCCGTTCCGGCGACGGCTTTCAACATCAAGGCCTTCGAACACGAACGCCGTACGATGGAAGCCAAACGAAACAAGCGGAAGAAGGAAGCCGAAGGCATGAAGGCGAAGCTCGAACGCGTCTCGTGCTCGATCGCCAAGAAAGTCGGTGAACAGGATAAACTTTTCGGATCGGTCACCACGATTGATATCGAAAAAGCGTTTGCCGCCGAAGGCTTCAATATCGACAAGAAAGATATTTTGCTCGAAGAGCCGATCAAGGCGCTGGGTGTTTACTCGGTTCCCGTTCGGGTTTTCGACGACGTGGTCGCGAACACCAAGATCTGGGTCGTCCGCGAAGGCTAACTTTGTCATTGTGAGAGACCGTAGGTCCCGAAGCAACCCCGCATCGCGAAGCGATGCGCCTAGAAATAAAAAAGCCCTGCCTTTCGGCGGGGCTTTTTCGTTTCCGGTAATTGCTTAGCCAGTTGGACCCAGGAGCTAGCGAATGAGCGCGGGCTTAGTCGACTTCTTCGAGCAGCGAAGTCGAAAGCGCAGAGTAAGCTTTCGATTTGTGCTTATTCCCTTCCAGACGGATCACGAATTTCTTGTCCTCGCGGAAAACCTGCATATCCAATCGGCTCAGGCCGTCCTTTCGCAGGAGCGTTTCGCGGTGGATGCCGACGGCGCGTTCGGCGGTGAATTCCACCCACCCGGTGCTGGTGAGGATGGATCGCACGGCGTCTTCGGCCGAAGCCGCTATCGAGAAAACATCAACGCGTAAGCGCGTGCGGGGCGAATTGCAATCCGAGGCCGGGGCATAGAGTTCGGTGACCTTGCCGTCGTAATCGCGGTCCACTTCTTCGAGCGACTCTAGCAATCTGGCTCGGTAATTTTCGGTCCCCGACCCATTGCCGACCTCAAAACCACTCACCGATCCCCACGGGAAGCCGTGGGCGGACCCCGCCATACCTAAAACGAACCAAACCGCCAGCTGCCGCTGCAACATTCCCCCAACTGCCTTCATGAATGATCTCCTCTTTGCGTTACTGGAAACAGATACAAACCAACGAAGCAAACCTCGTCACCGTTTTTATCTAACCCGTATTTTCTGTTCAGTTTTTTTCTGAATTCCTTCAGTTCTTCTTTGATCTCTTTCAAGCGGTTGCCCGGAATCGAAAGGACCAACCCCGAAAGCTCGCGCTTTTCCATGGGAACGGAAAAAATCGAATTGATGGCTTTGCGCAGGTAGGTACGATGCAAGCTGCGGATAACGTGCGACGGGACTTCGTCGGAACTGGTGAGCAAGGGCTCCTTCTGTTCCAGTTTTCCGTCGCTATTGCGCTCCAAAAACTTCAAACGCACCAAGAGATCGAGGCTTTCGCGCGCTTGCGCCTCACTGATCTTGTTGCCTAGGCGCCGCGCGATCCAAACCGGATCTTCGCGGAAGTCGGTGTTCAAAACCAGTTCGCGAATCACCGCGTGGTGCCAATCGAGCAGAAACTTGATCCGATCCGCCCGCAGCGGCGTCGGCGTGCGTTGCTTTTCCTGGTACTTCAAGAGCGAACGCAGATGCAGTTCCTTGCTATCGGGGTCGGAGACCTCTTGGTACATCACGAGCTCTCGGAAATATTTTTCTTCGTCGCGGTTTAGTCCCAGCCCACGGGCAAATTGGTAGAGGGTTCGGTCCGTAATCCGGCGTTTGCCATCCACGACGAGCTTTAGATAGTTGGGAGAGCCCAGCTTCGCTTTGCGCGCAAAGAGACGGTAGCTATAGGCCGAGTTTCGCTTCTTGTGAAACTGGTAATAGTCTTGGAGAAACTCTCGGTAATCGAAATAGTCGAATAGGTTCGGAACCGATGTCTCGGTGCTTAGTTTTTCTTCGGATTCGCCCAAGGACCCCAGAACCTCCGTCCTCCCGTCCTAGCACGGCCATTCGAGCGAATACAATTGTTTTGGGACTATTAACAATCGGTTAAGCGTTTAGGCTCATGGTGCCGGTGCTTCGAGGTGCGCCTCTGGCGCGGATTCCACGGCCCTCGCTTCGGGGCTGGTCCATTGCGGGAGAACGATATCGACGAAGTCGAGGCAATTGAGCAAGACGGCATCTAAGTTTCGCGCCGAATTGCGCTCCGCCGTAGGCGAGACCGCCTCCGTTTGAATATCGGGCCCAAGGCAAACGACGCCGTCAAAGACTTCGATGGAACTCACCGCCACCGGCTCTTCCCCCGACAGACTGGAATGGAAAACCAAGCGTTCGCGCCGAAGGCCATCCACAAGAACGGGGAACTGTTTCATCAGATCTCGCTTGAAGGCCCGAACCACCTTGGCCAGCTCTTCCCGATTTTCCAGCAGGCTGTCCTCGAGGAAAAGCATCCAGTGGTAGGCATGGGCGTTTTCCAAATCAGTGGGACCGCGTACGCCGAGGGCGCGCAGCTTCAGATCTTTGTACCGGAATGGAAAGACGACCGTGTTTCGGTGCGGGAAAAGCTCGGCTTCGCAGTGGAAGTCCCAAGTCATTCCTCCGGTTTCCAGGGGAGCGGACTTCTTGCCCTTGGCTAAGACTTTGGGGGTCTGGCCGCAGGACTTGAGCAATCCGGCGAAGGAGCTGGTCCAAATCAGCTGGCGGTAGGGAAGGACCTCGCCGGTTTGGCAGGTGACCTCCCTCTTCTCGAGATTCACCTCACTGACCGACATCCGAACGCGGAACAGGCTACCGACCTCCCCAACTAGGCGCGAAATGAGGCGTCCGTAGGGTTGTTTGGCCAGGTAAAAGCTGCGTTTGAGGTAGAACTGCTCGGGGGAGAGAAAGTCGTCGCCGATTGTCCCGATCTCCCCCTTGCGGATTTGGACGGGGTCTTCATCGATGAAATCCCACTCGGTGCCCGGCAAAAGGTCGGTTAGGAGGTCGCGGGCCTCCGTTGTATAGAGGCGGTGGTGCCCGACATCGAGGCGTCCCCCGATTTTCGGTTCTCTTTCCAGTCCCGTCATCGCGATGCCGCGACCCTTTAAAACCTTGGCCACGGCCAGTCCCGCGATACCGCCACCGACAATCAACACTTCTGACATGCCGCTATTTAAACATGTGGCTTCGGCACCCGCCACGTGAACTTTCTGTATCGTCGGAGATCCGCTACAGATAAGGCTTTCCGAGAAGTGTGGAACGCCGCGGAAAAAAAATGAAAAATCGTAAATCAGGCCATTGACAATTTTGGGGGTGGGGCAATATTACTCTTCTCTCCTGACGGACCTGGTCTTTGAAAACTAAATAGCAGTTACACATGAAACACGGGCCCTTGAATTAAAAATCCGGACCTCGTGATCACGAAGCCTTTAAAAGCAAAGTGATTAAGAAGTTCGGCTTCAGAAATTCGGAATCGGGTTTACTCGATTCCACAATTTAACTGAAGAGTTTGATCCTGGCTCAGAACGAACGCTGGCGGCGTGCCTAATACATGCAAGTCGA
>CAZFMF010000024.1:0-55974 GCA_964519985.1 uncultured Pseudobdellovibrionaceae bacterium
TGCAGGCGAAACCATCGCCACACGCTCCCGAAATCGTGAACGGGCTGTCGTTACCGAAAGCGCCGAACGATAGTGTTAGTAACATTAATCCAATGATTCCCTTACCCATGTGGTTTCCTTTCAAAAAAACACCGCCCAACGCGATGTTGGGGTCGACGCTAACGCCGACATTTCATAATGTAAATATTTAACCGTCGTTAAAGATCAGCTGGCTTGCCGTTGTGGGGGCCCATTTCTCGTTTCGGATGCCCTTCCCAAAAAAGCGCTTTCGCTCGTAGCTCTGCTTCCCGATGGGGGTGCTTTGGGTAGAAGAGTCGGTCGACCGGGGGATCGATTTCGCCCACCACGATCATTTTGGCGTCGCGATCGCTGTTGTTAATTATGCAGTGCGCGATTCCCGTGCCGGCCGGAAATCCAACGACATCGCCCGGCGCGAGGGCGTGCACGACACCATCTATCCAAACTTCCGGATTTCCCTCGAGGATGATGATCATTTCTTCTTCGATACTGTGAGCATGCGGCCAGGACGAGCGCTTACCGGGCGGCAGGTTTTCATAACTCACCGCGACCTTCTTGAAACCCATGTCCCGCGAGAGCCGCACGTAGCTGCCAAAAGTTTCGGTGTCGCCGGGGTAAGTGAATCCACTATGCGACTCGAATTGTGACCAATGGCGGATAAACGACGGACGTTCACTCATGCCGCCGATTTTTACCAGCGATCCACTAAGCCGTCTTCTGTTTCCCGCTGAGTGGATTGTGCTCAATCACCTGCTCCACATCCTCATACTTGGTTTTCTCGGTAACCGGGATTTTACCCGGCTCGGCCTTTCGAGGCCGGCTATCCCGCCCTCGGCCGCCCTTAGGGATTATGTGGGAATAGTCTCGCGTGCCCATAAGCTCCTCCTCGCACAATACCTTTGCAACCGGCGTTCCAGACCGCGGCGCTTCCATCCCTTCAACTCGCCTTGCCGCCCACCCCATCGTTTGGTATCAAATGGGCCACCTGCGGAGAGGTGGCCGAGTGGCTGAAGGCGGCGGTTTGCTAAATCGTTATACGGGTAAAACCGTATCGGAGGTTCGAATCCTCTCCTCTCCGCCATTATGCTTCGAACCACTTGAAATGATTGGAAACAAAATTTTACGCCCCCGCTGACGGGGACGCGCGGGGACAGGTGGTCTAGATTCAAACTAAAATATTCGAACCCATGACCCACTACCCCCTTCCACCTTGGTGATTTACCAAGACGGCATTCAACGCATCGGCCACTTTTTTCTTCTGCGTGGTTGTCTGAGCTACGTACCTTAGCGTGATATCCGGAGACGAATGGTCCAAGAGTTTGGAGACCGCATAAAAGTCTCCCGTGATTTCGTTGGCGAGCGTCGCAGATGTTTTTCTCATGATGTGTGTACCAGACAAATGGGGCAGACCTAGCCGGGCTAACGCCCGATTATAAGCCTTTCCCAAAGCCTGACGATTCATCGGCTGTCCTTGCTTATGAAAAACTAAGGAAACCGAAGGATCGCGCTTTGCTTTGATTTGCTTTAACTCCTGAACCAACACTTGCGGGATAACCAAGATCCGCTGCTTTCCGTTCTTGGGTCGAGGCTTGATTTTGGCTTCCCAAGTATCGTGATCCCAAGTCACGGTCTGCTCAATACGAGCAATACCCTGCTCCAGATTCAGCGAATCCCAACTAAGCCCACATACCTCGCACGCTCTCAACCCCAAACAGAACTGAGTTAACGCGATGGAGTAGAACACAGGATTCGGCCTTCCTTTTAGATCGGCCAGAAACTTGCCCAACTCCTCCTCCGTCAGACTTTGCACCGCCTTTACTGCCTTTTTAGCGATATCGGCGGCTTCGTAGTGTTCAGGAAGAATGGGAATAGGAAACGATGGATTGATACGCTTGCGGTAAAAGTTCAAAATCACCTTTAGGAGATCCAACTCTTTTTCAAAAGTATGGCGCTTTCCAGTCTTCGGATAATTTTGAACCCAATGCGCAACTAACTCATCTATCGCAGCCGTTGAGATCTTTTCCACCACGCGTGTGTGCAAGAATTCTAAATGAGGAAGTCGGATTTCATAGTGCTGCTTTGATCCTTCTTCCAGCTTCAAAAAATGAAATTGCTTCCATTTCTCGATTACCGTTTTGAAGGTAATGCCCTCATTCTGGTCTTCGACTTGGATCAAATGAAAGTTATTCCCTTTAGAAACCGGCTTTTCGATAACTCCCATGCGAAAAGATTTCGCATCTTCTAGATTATCGAACATCGCTTGTTCTTTACGGGAAACACCATCTCTGACCACTCGTCGGAGAGCCCGGTATTTTCCGGTTTCCTTCCACACGTGAATGGCTTCGTCAAACCAGAATCTTTTGTAGATCCCGGCGTTGTTTCGAACAGGTACTTCTTTTTCTTTTCTTCGTATTCTCATCGAGTGCCTCCTTTTTGGAGCCACTCAGAAATTCTCGCTGGCGAAAAACGAACCAACCTCCCCACTTTAGAATAGGGAATTTGATCCTTTGAAATAAGCCTGTAGACCTGGCGCACGGAAACAGAAAGTTCCCGAGCCACGTCTTCAACTGACCAAACTGTTTTTTCAAAGACCAAATCCTGAGGCTTTCCAGGAACGTGGCCGGGCAGACTATTGGTAGGGCTGCGGAAAGGCAAATCCAGCCCGGCACTCACTACATTTGTACGCATATGACCTCTAGTAACGATTTCCGTTTTCACGTCTGGCCCTCCCCCCTTTCGGTAAAGGAGGTCCATCCGATGAAAAAAGTGAACTTTAGCTTTCAAGTTTTGGTGAAAATCCGCCTGGTGCGAAGGATTTGCGAGGGAGTGGATTGGAGAAAGATACTCAAAATCGCTATGATTCTGGTTCAGCTCTATCTGCTAGCGCATGGTTGCCTGAAGCACCGACAAGAGTGCTCTTTTTCACCATTCGGCCGGGAGGTTCTCGAACTATTTTCCCAACTTTGTGGTTCCAACTAGTGTTTCGAGGTCCTTGGGAATCTCAAACGAGGGCACTTCCGTGCCACTTTTCCGGGATTCCTTAAGGAGCTTTACTACGGATTCCAAATAACGAAGTTGATCGAAGCTTTGCTTTCGAATTGATTCAATTGAGTTTGAAAGATGGTTTTTCTGAAATTCAACTAGTACCCAAGAAATGAAATCTGGTCGATTTACCCGTCCCCCCAAGTACCCGTCGTTCACTGTCTTAAGCATTGTTTCCACCGCTTGATTTGCTTCTTCTGAGATTTTTATATGCTTGTTCTTCATCCTTCTTATTCTTTCTTTTTCTTAAAAAAATATTACTTGTTCTGGTTCCGCCGGTGTCTCCCCCGAGTGGGATGCCTGGGCCCAGCAGCTGACCCCTTCCACTCGCAGAGAATCGTAGAGTGGGAGGGGTCAGCTGCGTTAAGGGCTTGGGCTTCCCACTCGGGGGAGACACCGGCCCTCGCGTTATCAATCACTTAGTTGTGTATTTGAATTTTGGTTTTCGGTTTTACGTTGGCCCCGCAGGGGCCAACGTCGGGGTCGACCTCGGGGGCAATCTCTTCCCTGGTTGAGCCTAAAGACTCCAGCATAACTCTCGCACCTTCGCCTTCCAGCACGGCCCTGTTTCTTCTGTGAAGCAAATCGTCCAGCAGTACGAAGTAGAACGCATGCCTTCTTGCATCTGCTTTGATTCGAGAGCTTGTCTTGCGCAGTTCGCCCAGAATTCGCATCAAACGCGCCATGAGTTTTGCCGAACTCACTACGAAAAAGATCGTTTCAAAATCAGAACTAGCAACTAGTAGCTCGAACATTCGCTTAGTTCGCTCATAGCTTTTGGGTTCTTTTTCGTGCTCCAATGCAACTCGAACCGTCTTTTCAGGTAACTTTAAGGTGAAGATAGCGTCAGGAACTTTGTAGCGCTCCTCTCTTTCTTTCTGATATCCGTGCCTTTCGCCGAGAGCCTTCTCCACCTGAAACTGGGTGAGGTAATCACTCACGGTGGAAATGGATTCAAACACCTGACGGATCAAGTGGACGTTTCGATCATGCTCCTGGGAACTTCCATACCTAGGTCGTTTCACTGCACCAGGCATGGATGCTAACCCCTTTGCCTTAAGCAAATTGCCTCCAGCTGGCGTCAAGCAATACCAAAGCCTGTGAGCAGGATCTTTGTGGACTGATTCAATAAGGCCCGATTTAGAGAGTTTCCTCAGCCTTTTGTAGTGGGAATGATCTTTTCTCCCTTTCCAAAAAAGATCGCGGAGTATGTCCGCAGGTGCCGCGCGATTTTCTGAAATGTAAGAGAGTACTAGCAAGTCTCGCTTCTGTAGGTCTATCGCTAGCGGCTCCATCGCGCTGGTTCCACAATTTGGTATTCAACGTGGGCGGGAACAAACGTGCTTCCCCGGACTACATCGTCTACGAAACGTGATTCAACACGCGGAGGAATAAGTACGGGAGTTCCGGTTGTGGGGGCCGCGCCGTTCGTTTGCCTTTCTTCTTTACCCTTTGCATAAGCCTCGTTTTGTCCTCTCTCTACGAGCTCCTGGGTTACATATCCCACGCCAGCTCCTAGGAGGCCTCCCAAAGCACCGCCAACGATAACGTTGCGGGCTCGGTGCTGCCCTTTACGGCCTGGGTCTGCAAGCAAGCCGACCCCGCTTCCCGCTGCCGCGCCGACCCCGGCGCCTAGCAAGGTAGCGCGCCCAGTGGATGCACAACCCTGAAGAAAAAATCCGAGAGCGGCGATTCCGATAAACAATCTATTTTTCATTTGAGTCCCTAAGTTTTTGTTGGTTCGTTCGCTGGGAGGTGGCCTGAAGTACCGGTAACGACCGGCTTCGAAGTTGTTTTCGATAATTCCTTGAAAACCCTTGGTAGTAAAAGTGGCGGGAGGTCCTCTCTCATTTTGAATTTAATGAGACTTAGCTTCACGCCTTGAGGATGGGGAATCGCTACCACGCCTTGCCCTCGCTCCAGTCTTCGGATGGTATTGGGATGGTAGACATACTCTTCTACTTCACGTGCAGATCCTTCGCCGGTGTTGGTCTCACCGAGAATTCCTTTAATGCGTCGTTCAGTAAGCTTTTCTGTCGTTCGGGTGCCGAACGTCTTGGCGAGATAGTCACACGTTTCGGGGTCGTTGCTCCTCATCACCACCTTCAGGTTCGTGTTAGTGGTAACTATTTCCGCAAACGCCGGGCTTACTTTTCTTAAATCCCCCATCGCTTGGTGGGAAAAGACGACACCCACGTTTGCGGATCGGGATTTATTTAAAAGGCTGCCAAAACCTTCGTAGATGTAGTCCTGGAAATCGTCTAGGTAGCAGCAAAAAAATGAAGGCTTTTTGTTGATACCTAGGTGGCGTTTTGCGACGGAGCTTTGAAGCGATTGCAACACCAGCTTGCCCGTGGATTTCGATAATTCGGCAAAGTACATGGTTGGAAGCTGGAAGTAACAGATAAGATTCTCCCTCAGTGCTTGGTCTATATCGAGTTGTGGCTGTTCGGCGTGGTAAAGGGAGCTTAGAGCACCCATTGAGAATTGGCTCAGGATCGCGTCTAGACCACTTACTTTGATGGTTCTGTTTTTCGCGTCCTCATCATGGAAGAGTCGCAGCTGGGTTTTTAGCGACTCATCTTCACAGGATTCGATCCACCGATCTAGTTCATCCATATCGGTTAGAAGTTGATGGACCAGCTTGAAGGTCGGAACTCTTCCGCATTCATGGATCAGTGTGATGAGTGACAGAAAGATCTTGTACTGGACGTTTCGAAAGTACTCATTCTCGAATGAGAAGCTTGCGAAAACGCGCTCTGCTACTTCCTGAGGACTACCGGAAGCCAAGGGATTAATTGTCGATGAGTGCTCGGGATCGGCGAGGGAGAACAGACGGAAGTCTTTGGTTCGGTTTGCCTGCGCGGCATAGGCATAGAGTTTGTCGAGAAAGCTCTTATCTGACTTTCCGTCGATGATTAGTACGCCGGAACCGTTGTTAATATCTTGGATAATCCAAGGCAGAATAACGCTTTCGGTCTTTCCTGCATTGGTCGTTCCAATCACTTGCGCGTGGCCGACCCGAAACTCTTCGCGCAGATAGACTTTTTCTCCGTTTTCATCTTTTCCCAGATAAACCGCCCGGTCTGAGAGGGATGTCAGCGACTTTTCCCCTAGCCAGCCACTGTATAGCTCCCAAAGCAGAAGCAGTCCTAAGCCAATGGCAATAATCGTTACAACGATTGCTATCGCGCAGAGCCGCCATTGATAGAGTTTCCAAAGGTGAATCAGTTGGTCTCCGTGATTCATCCAATAGGCTCCCACAAGGAAAAGCACGCCTACGGCAAGCAACGCTGTCAGCTGGAACTGTTCATTCGCCCCAGATTTGTTTTCCTTACTCATGGTCCAAACTCCCGTTCGAGGTAGAGCAAGAAAATCGTTCCCGCTGGTACGTTCAAGTGGGCCTTCAAGTTTTGCGTGCTATCAGCGTAAACCTTGGCGGCATCGAAGGAAGAAGTTGCAAGGCCGCCTAGAAGGCCATTCTTAAGACTTCCGGGCTCGAGGACGATTCCGAATTGCCCACCCGTGTTGCTTCTGTCCTTCATTCCATCAGCTAATCCACCGACGAAATTTCCAAGAAACCGGCCCCCTTGTTTTTCCAACATGCGTGAGTTGTAGTCGCCTTCAATTCCCGATGACCCATCGCTCATTAGAGCCAAGGCGGAAACGGAGTGCTGATCCCCTTCCGGAAAGACAAAAGTTTGAAAGTGGGACTGGAGCCGCTGGGTATCGTCGTTCAGTGAAGCTTGGCCGATGGCGCGTGTGCCTGCCGGAATTGCCACACTGTTTTTCCAAACCACATCCTCGAGAATTTCTGCGATAACGGGGCTATTAGCGTTGGACGACAGGACGCTGTTGACCAGCTTCGCAGGAATCGAAAAGCCAATTGGAAGCTTGTCACCGTTCCCTACTCCGTCGCGACGAACTAATTGAGAAGCGCTGAACTGTCTGGGGTTTCTAGACTGTTTGTTTCCCCGAATTGAGGTGGCCGAAGCGACCTCCGAAGAGATGTATTTCTGGTCGTTGTCCGCAGTGGAACTGACTGCCGATGGCATCGGCGCTTCTGCCTGCATGTTTCCTGCCTTGTCCGCAGAAGGCGTTGCAACGAGTAGTGCAAGAATCAGAACAGCGACTAGTCCGCCTCCGAGAAGTTTTATTCGTTTCCAGTTTGGCTGCCGTCGCTGCGAGAATGGGCAGCGTTCACTGAAGAAATAAGCATCAATTTTTAGCTTTTTGTTCATTTGCCACTCCTTTGCTCCTTGGGGAAAGCGGGATTCTTGCTTTAGAGCATTGGCCCTTAACGTTCGAAGGGATCTGAAACAGCAGTGAAAGCCCGATGAGATTTTCAGGGTTTTTCTTGGAGATCATGAAAGTTCCATGCACGGGAACTCCATTTGGAGGTAGCTTCAGAGTCTCTATATATAGAGTTTCGGGAGTGATTGTTTTTTGACCTTGCTGCACCTCAAAGTAACTAGGTTCGATCGGTTTTTGCTTTTCATCCCTGCTTGCGACAGCGAAGTTCACGATCAACCATGGTTTCGATTTAGGATGAGCAACGGAATTCACCGTGACCGTGTAAGCGCCACAGGCAACGCGCTTTCCAATTTTCCTCGTTACTAAGTCATCTGCCGTTCGAGGGGCTTCATAGGATTCCGTTGTGGAATTTGGAACTACCTCCACCTGAGACGGAATCGATGATTGTTCCTGTCTTTTCCGACTAACCTTGACCAGGTAGTCGATCGAGGTAGTGCTCCCAGAGGTGAGTCGGAAGTTGAACCTTTCGTAGTCTGTAAAAACGAAAAGGTTCGTCTTTACACCACCCCTAAGGGGTTTAATCGTTATTGAGTTTCCAACATATTCAACCTTGAAAGCATCTTGGTCGCCCAGAACGGCCGAACTGGGACGCGCGTCAAATTGAAGGATCGTCGAATAACCTAACGCGGTATTAATTTGAGCAACATCGGATTCAGAGATTTTGAGGGTTTTTACATTCTGAGAGAAACAAAGAGAGGCATGGAATAGCGCAGCTGAAAATATCAGCGCGTACTTCATGTTCACCTACTTTTGGTCGGTATCGGAGAGTAATTTTTCGGCTGTGATATAGATCCCGCTGGGATTGGTCTCTGTGCGGGGACCTGCTTCATACGAGATTTCAAGCTTAATTGGGTTGGCTGCCCTCAAGCCCTCCACGACGATGATTCGGTCACCCGAGATTTTGACAGTTTTGGATTTGAAATCCGCAATAGGCTCTGAGGCCAAATAGAAGCGCTGAGTGAGTTTCTTTTCCTTGGCGATGCGAATCTGTTCTGAGTTTGCTTTTAAAAAAGCTTTCTGGAAGTCGTTTCCGACGAGTTTTGCAGCTTCATTCTGAGTTTTCTCAATTTGCTGATAGTCCCAGTTGTGGTGCTTTTGGATGTAGTCCTTCACTACGCGCACCACCTCGGAAGAGAACAGCTCATCGGACGGAGGTTCGACCTTCAGATAAACGCTTTGCGTGGGAGTGACGGCAACAACCTTGGGACCCCGAAGGCCAAGAATCAATATTGCGACAGACTGGACAGCAGTTAGAGCTATTAGGAAGGCAAGTAGGCCTTTTAAGAATTCGTTCTGGGCTATTTCATTTCCCCAGACTTCGAACCATTTTCTTTCTATTTTACGAATCATCTATTTTCCTCTGACTAAGGTATGCGGTGGAAGAGTTCTGTTCTGGGCTTCAATTTCTTTGAAGTCATTTGCGGTCAGTTTATCGAGCTTGGGTTTTGGTCTGGTAAACTCGGTATGCTTCGCCTGGAGGTACCCCCCCGTGTTCGAAAGGACCTGACGACCGAAGTTCACTACCGGAGCAGCTTTGGCCGGCAGAACTGTGGCAGCAGTCGCCAGCGCTGGCGCAAGACCTCCCGCGAAGGAAGCAAAGCCGCCTCCAACGATCGCTCGGACCAAGAAGGGCGTGCCAAGCATACAGATGGCGATTACGAAGTTGATGACTATTACCGTGATGTAACTTCCTTCAACTGCATATGCACTGCCAAATGGAAGTGCCTTTAACATCGCAGAGAGAATCGACCAAACCACATTCCAGCTTGCGACTTCGATCAGACTCGTAAAGAGATTGAGCGTGATTTTCGGACTGAAAACGTGAAGCAAGAGGAATATCGGGGCGACGACGAGAAGAAATACCCAACTGAATTCGTAAACCGCCACCATGAGATATCGAGCAATGTAGAGCAATAGATAGGAAAGAAAGGAAATGGACGATATCAACAGATCGTCGATTCCCAGAATGACGGACATCCCCGACATTGGATACGACTTTGCTTTATCTCCAGCCATTTTCAGTACCGCGTCTAACCCGCTCATATCGCTGATGCGGGACGCTAGTCCGTTCATGATTGCCAGAATTGCGTCCGTTATCTCCGGGAAAGCGGTGAGTAAAATACTTGCAACGAAAATACGCTTCAATGCCTCTACGAAGTCCGCACCGCCCGCCGGGTTCCTACACCAGGCGAAAACCAGAGAGAGCGCGAAGGCAACTGGAATCGCTAAATAAAATATAGTTCTGAGTTCATTGTGGAGCTGCAGTGCTAGTGGCCCTAAAAGGGCAAAATTATCCATAAACACCTTCAAAAAAAGATTGGCGATTTAATTCCTGGAAAGCGATGGCAACGTATAGCTTGGCTTCAAATCGCCAAAAGCCTTGGAGAGCCCGTCGTACTCCGCACGGAACTGCTCAGAACTAAGCTTGCTCTTTCGGTTCTGCATTGCGAGTTGCTCACTTTGGATTTTTAATATCGCGGCGTTTGTCCGAAGAACCTGATTCATGACGTGAATTAGTATGCCCACAGACTGGGCGGTTAGTTTCTGCGCGCCGCCGGGACTTGCAACCTTAGCGTAGTCTTTGATTTGCTCGGCTTGAGGGTCGATCTCGGCGGCATATTTGAAAGCCTCATTGTGAAGTTGAATCGCTTCGGCAGCACTCTGGTCCGTGAACTGTTGGGATTTTGCCTGTGAGGTGAGCGGAACGCGGCCATAGAGCTGTTCGATTGTAGCCATTGCTTCCTGAGCATTTCGGAGATCGGACAAAATTCCAGGAGATAGTTTCACATTCATAGTTCGAGCGAGATTCATCGCATCGTTGATGCCGCGGTTGATATCTCGCACAAGTTGTAGGTTTTCCTGACCGGTGGAAAGGATGGAACGCAATTGGGACAGTTGTTGGAGGGTATTGGCAACGATCTGGATAAGAAGTGGAATATCTCCTCCCCAAAAATCCGCATACGCTGGTTTCGACTGGAGGCAGAACAATAAGAGGAAGAACACGGAGACATTCTTAATGGCTTTCACGTTTACCTCCCGCAACCCCATAAGGGTATTGCTGGCTAAGTTCGTAGATATGTTCAGCGAGGTTCTTATCTGGTGCCAGAAGACGTTTCTGCTCAAGAAATTGGTTATCTGCTGGGTCACTCGTCGCAAGCCAATATTCAACCGGAGTGGGATGGGCCTGGACTACCGTCCTCGCTTCGTTGTGAATCATGAAGGCCTCTGAGTACCGACCTTTTGCCTGCCTCAGCGAGGCGATTAGACTCATCTCTTGTTCATTTAGTTTTAGGATGTCTCGGATAGGTTTTAGATCTCCACGCTGAAGCAGGATAAACTTAGTCGCTGTATTGGAGAGAATCGCTGGCCCAATGGGACTGGCGACGATCTCCTCGAGACCTTGAGTGATGAAAGTGATCCCGGATCCGGTTTTTCGAAGCGTTCTTACGCAATACTCCATGAATCGCTGACTGCCGCGGCTCTTTAAAAGTTCCCAGCATTCATCCATGAGAATTTGCTTTCGCCTTCCTGGAGAGTTTTCCACTCTTCCTAGAATGAAGTCGGTGATGATGAGAATCATTGCAGCCTGAAGGTCCGGATAGGCTGCCAAATTCTTAAGGTCGAAAACAACAATGTTTCGACTGAGATCTAGCTGATGTTCTCCGTCCAACAGTCGTCCATAGGGTCTGGCCCCAGTCCAGGGGAAGAGCATGCGTGCGAACCCTTTGAGACTCTTTTCTTCTGACCGGTTAAAGGTCTCCGAGAGGTCACTTAAAGTTGGAAATCGGCCTTCTTTCGAAAGACGCACGTAGGTTGTGAGGATTGCTTCTTCCAGAAGACTCTTATCGAGCTTTGGAAGCTTATCCCCATCTTCGTCAGTCAGAATGTTTTCCAAAAGAGAAAGCAGGAATTTAATCTTATGCGGCGACGCCTCAGGCATGCCTTGGGGCAAAGCGAATGGATTGATTGTCTTGCACGACTCTCCGTCTCGAGGTGGCGCAATCTCGATATATTGACCATTCAGGAATTCGCAGAGTTTTCGGTAGGAGCCGCCGATATCAATTACAAAGATCATTGGGTCTTGCGTCACGTACTGAAGGAGAACGAGGTTGTTTAAGAAGCTTTTACCGGCACCGCTACTTCCGGTAACAAGGCTGTTGTAATTTGGAAGAGAAGCATCAAATGGATCGTATTGAACAAGTCCCGAGTTGCGGTTTTGGAACAAACAAATCGGCTTTGAAGCTCCGACCTTTGATCCGTCGTAAGGCTGAAAAACGGGCAAAAAGTCCGCTAAATTGTCCGTTTTGATGCGTTTCGGTCTGACTAGCGTGGTATTTCCCGCAGGAAGGACCGATTTCCAGACTTTGAAACCCGCAACTGTTTCAGCTAAGCCCTCGCATCCGTTCAGTTCTCGAATTCGAGCAAGCGTGGTTCTGGTACGAGAATCCAGTTCGTCTCGAGATTCGGCGCGAAGTAAAATCGAGCCCTGCATGTAGAGAATTTTTTGACCTGTGTTGATTATTTCCCGCAGTAACTCCTCGGCTGATTGCAGCCTTGCTTCGCTCTCCAGGTCCGTCGCACGTCCGCCTTGCGACATCGACATGCTATGCGCCATCCGGCGTTTCGCCTGAAGACTACTTAGTTCCTTCGATTGTTCGGGTACTCGAATATGGAGACTAAAAGAGTAGTGAAAGGGCAGCTGCATCATCCGCCAAACAAGAGCGGAGTGAGTGAACTCGGGCAGTGACTTCAAAGTAATTAGGCGATGATAGTAACCATCACAGAAGAACGAGTCGTATCCTTGAACAATGTCTGAAAACGCGAGTTGCTCTCGTGGAGACGAAAGAGCCAGCGCTTCTTCTTTTTGTACTTCCTGGGGAAGGAATTCCTGGCTTCGGTGCTCAAAGCTAATAGCGGGAGCCGGCTGTGTTTCTGATCGGCCGGGGTTAAGATGGCGGTACGCCATCTGCCAAATTTCTGATTGCTTTAGCTCACGGCACGATATCCCAGCCGTTTGCAGTGTACCTAGAATCGCTTCAGAGTTCTGCTGCAGCTCCTTCAGCGCATCTTCGTATTGTTTGCGAGTTACCTCGGGAAACTGTGATGGTTTTGCAAAAAAACGGGTGAGGAAAGTTCCGCTTTTTTCTTTGCTGGCCTCGTAGCGTCTGTAAACGAACAGATGCAGATTTGGACGCAAGAGAAGTTGCTCTGCAACCCGAGCGTGAAGAGCTGCGCTTCGCACTTCCGAAACCCAGGAGACATTTGGTGAAGTTCCCTTCAACTCCGAGTGCTTCGAAATGAGTTCGTCGAACCCAGAATCTACGCTATGCAGAAAGCTAATTTCGCAACCGTCAGGAAGAGAATTTAAAACCGAACGTAAATCAGAGGTGATTTGGTTGATGCGATCCGAGTCGAGACATTCGATAGAAAGCCCGCGCAATGCAAAACCCTTCACGAGGGTTCCATCGGCAAGAACAGTGGACTCTTCGGAAAAGTCCCAGTACGGAAGTTGTTGAGATACCGAGTGCTCGGCCTGGTATTCGGCCATAGCCCCAAAGGGGCGAAGCATTTTCTTATTCAATTTGAATCCTCGTTATTGAGGTTTCAGTGGGGAATAGGTCCGGTAGTCGGTGTCTGGAGTTCCTGCTGAGAGAACTCCAGGCGTGCGTAGGTATTCGCCGTAGTGCTGGAGATGTTGATCGGGCTTTCCCTTCTTCATGAAGTAGAGACCTGTGGCTAGAGCCGCGGTTCCTACCCAAACCAAAGGAAACTTCAGCCTTGTTTGGCCGAAGAGCAGGTTACTCACCGCCAGATAAAGAAAGATGACTAGAAGATCCCCAAGCTCGAAACCAAAGAGGCGAGCTTTGGTTTCGAGTGAACGAGGGACCTTGGACACCAATAGCGACATTTAGGTCCTCCGAAGCTATCTCACTGTTTGCGAAATGAAGTCGACGATTGCCTGGGCACCAAATCCAAAGATGCATCCCATAATTGCGTAAGCGATGTGTTGTTTAGCTTGTGGGTTTCCCGTGAAGAAACTCAGCGCAGCAATCGCCATACCGATCACTGAAAGCACCGGAAGAATGACTCCTGTGAGTTTGCTTTTAATTCCTATCAACGAGGACTCAAGGCCTGCGTAACAAGGGTGTGGAATAACTAGAATCAGAAACAGAACTGCATAGGGAGCGAGATCCCTATAATTTTTCATATTAAATTGGTCTCCTAAGGGCTTGCGCCGTGGGAGTTATTAAGTATCCGAGAACTGAGAAGAGGGGGCCGGGGAGGACGGAGCATAGGGATTGCTCCCTATGCAGCCCCGTACTTTACTGGCCCTCACCGCCTGTATTTTTTGGGTAGAGATTCAGGTAGATGTCCTCGCTACCGAACAAATCAAACTTGAGGTGAGCAAGTCCCGCATTTTCTCCAGACAGAACATTCGCACAACCGACGTTGTTCCAGAAATATTTCCGGGCTGGATTCTTCGATACTTCCCGAGTCAGGATCACATAGTCGGCTTTCTTCTCAGGTTTTTGCTCGGGCAAGATATAAAAGACGTCATTTAGAAAGGTCTTTAAATACAGAGTGTACGTTTTACATCCCTCGGTTAAATGTGCCGCCCCCACAGACTTTAGTTTTGTCACTTTACCAGCGGCATCTCTGCTTCCTTTAAAGATGTCGAATCGAAAGCTCTTCGGAGCGGTTTCATTTGCTTCTTTTATCGCTACTACGTTCATTTTTATTCCTTACTTTAATTTCTAGGCCGCGTTGGACTCATCGCGGTTCATTATCGGGTTCAATGAATACATTCCTCGAAGTGCCTTGAGGGATTTGGACAAAGCGTTATCCACCGCATCCCAGTTCATTCTGAGTTCATCAGCGATTTGGGTGATGGAGTAAGCGGCCCAATATCTAAGAAAAAGTATTCGAAATTCTCGTTCTGGCAGCTGCGCTACCAACGCCCGAATTTCTGCGTAGTCACTTTCGTTAAAAAGACAGCTCGATTTCATCGCGCCCTCCTACCATTTCTCAGAAGCACGAGGCATTGAGTGGCTGGGTTCTTTGGGAGCGGGATGTTTCGCCGAGTAAACAGCCATCGCTACGAAAAGGCTCACCCAGAAAATGGCAACCACCATGAGCTGAATTTGTTCGCCGACATACTGACGCTTACATTCGTCAGAAAATGTTTCTTTTAGGTTTTGTTTTAAGTTCTTCAACATACACGTTTCCTACTATTCTTAATTTTTCCAAACTTTTGAAATCGAGTTAGCCTTGGGGACAGTTCTGATACTGAGTGCCGATTTTTATGCAGGCTGGGATCGTCTTACCTGTGATTCCATCGGCTCCGATTCTTCCAGGAGGAGCATCCGTACCTTTTGCTCCCCAAGCAGCCGTACCGCATCGACAAGCTTCGTCACGCAAACCGGGTGCACCGCCAGGACCGCCTTTGCCACCGGAACCGCCTTGGCCTCCAATCCCGCCAGCACCTGCTTGAGCGTCCACCGTCACAGTGAACTCAGAGTTTTCGGAGACGGTGACAGATACATTCGCAGAATCTCCGCCGTTGCCGCCCTTTTGTCCGTCGTCGCCGAAAATTCCATTTCCTCCAGATTTCCCGTTACCCGGAGCAACTGCACAAACGAACATAGGTTCACCCGCAAGACGAGCGCTCCAAACCGAATCGGAACACGGTGGCGGATTGACTCTCAGCGGAAGCGCCATGAATCCTTCGAAGATGGGAACCGGATGGATTTTAGGGTTAAATTTCCAATCCCCGGGTGTGCCCTGCGCACCAGCTTTTCCATCCTGACCACGCGCGCCGAAGACGCCATTACCTCCCTGCTCTCCGTGTCCTTGAATGTTGAGTTTCCCAGAGGCCTTCTGAGCGACAAGAATGATTTTTCCGCCATTGCGGCCAGATTGACCATTGGGCGCTATACTTCCATCGGGAAGCGCTTCGATTTTTCCCTCATCGCTCTCTAAGTAGTTCACAGTGATTTTGATATCGCGCCCTTGGGTTGCGATCACGGAGCCCTTCTTCAAGCGAAGATGCTCCAGTGTCATGTCGCCTGAAGGCACAAACCTGTCGGTAACGTCCATCACTAGACCTTGGGGTGCTACGGGCGTTGGCGCCTGGTCATCTTCGTTCGTGTCCGCACACGCACTTAAGAAAGTGAGGGCGACAAACGTGACGAATACAAAGCCAAGCATTTGAAGAACGTATTTTTTGTTCTCAGTTTTCATACTGACGATTTTCCTTTTCACCAGACCAACTCAATTGGTTGTCTGAAAAAAACTTCCGAATTTCTGATCTCCATCGAGCGCTCCAAGTTTTTGAACTGGTTATATTGGGAAGTAATATTTCAAGTGCTGTGCCATCGAGACGAACTGGAGATAAGCCGTCGAACTTACAAACGAAGATTTGCGTTTTCAGGAAATGCAAAAAGTAGAGGAAAAATGCGAAGCTTCGTACGGATTGAACCGGTTATTTGAACGATTCCCCAATGAATCAGATACTTTTTACACGGTGATCGCGATCCGGGATTTCGGACACTAACTCTCGGATGCAGTTTTCTCCTCGAGGATTTTGATCGCAGTACGAGTGTCCGAAAACCAGGACAGTAGCTAGGACAGCAGAAATCTTTTCTTTCTTAGGGAGTTAGTCGGTAAGGGGTGCCGTAAATCGCCAAATGTACGAATTTTCGTATTTCGGCAGCCAATTGCGGGTCCTGGCTCTAGCTAACTGATTTCACTAAGTAAAATTTATGCGTCGAGTCATTTTGGGTGGGATTCGTGTCCGAAAAACGGGACACGAATTGGCTGCGGGACCCCCATCGGCTGGCGTACGCGTTGTTTGTTTTGTCTGCGGGAATGGCAACTTAGCTCAAACTTTTTCTCTTAACCACCCGCTGGCACACGCGTTGCTCTATCTAGCAATGAGGTGGAAATGCTTCCGCCAGAGAGTCTCGGAGCCAGGCACGATGAAACACAAAATATTGGTCGTTGATGACGATGCGATCTCCCTTACCCAGACTCAAATTCTTCTCGAGGACCATAGCTACTCGGTAGAAACGGCGGCTAGCGGGGAAGAAGCTCTTAAGCAATTCGGTTCCGATCCAGAACGCTTTACTCTGGTTGTATTGGATCACCAGATGAAGGGTATGAGTGGACCTGAAACAGCCAAGGCCCTTCTCTCCTTAAATCCTGACACCTACATCCTTATGTACTCACTCGATAAGACACGCGAAGCGCTCAAAGATGCTCTGCGTTCGGGTGCGATCGATTTCATTGATAAGGGAGCAGACGTTGCTCTTTTCCTCGAAACCGTTAAGGCGTGGTGCCGCAAATTCGAGGACACGAACCAAACCATCACTGCCGACCGAACTCTTAATCGAGATGAACAGCTGCTGGCGACCGTCGGAATGGCCGGACGATCCAGCCTTCTTATCGAGATGATTAAGAAGGTCGGAAAATACCGCCAGAGTGGCGAAGACATCCTCATTCTCGGCGAAACTGGGACAGGTAAGGAAATTGTCGCCCGCTCTCTTCACACGGGCGAAGACTCTTCATTCTTTGTAATTAACTGCGCCAAGTACACTGATAACACCAGTCTCTTGGAGTCTGAACTCTTTGGGCATGAAAAAGGTGCTTTTACGGGCGCCATGAACACGAAAGAAGGCCTTCTCGAGAAGGTCAGTCACGGCACCATTTTCTTTGATGAAATGCATCACCTGAGCAAACAAGCGCAAGCGAAGTTACTGCGCGCCCTGGGATACAAGAAGGGCATGCGCGTGGGTGGATACAAAGAATATCCAATCAAATGCAAGTTTGTGTTCTCCGCTAAGCCTGACCTCTGTGAACGGGTCGAAAAGGGCGAAGTCTTGGAGGATTTTTTCTACCGTTTAGAACGATTCGTAATTGAAGTTGCGCCCCTGCGCGATCGACCCGAAGATGTCGAACCTCTGGTCTCGCATTTCATTAAGAAATTTTACGCTCGCCATCCGCAAGAGGCGTCTAAGAAGATTTTGGTCCGCACAGTTAAATATTTTGAGCGCTACTCCTGGCCAGGCAACGTCCGAGAACTCCAAAACACAGTAGAACAGCTACTGACGGACGTTTCCGAGCGAATTATTAGTCCGCAACACCTTCCAAGTAAGTTTTTCCAGGAAGAAGAAACTAAGGTCGCCGGCAATAATCAAACAGCTTTTGCTACCTATGAAGAATTGAAAAAGTCGCTGGAAGCTCAAGAAAAAGAGCACATCACTAGAGTTTTAAGACGGTCGGTTTCACAGCGGCACGCCGCCAAGAAATTGGGAATTCCGACCAGCACCATGAATTCATTGCTCAAGCGGTTAGGGATTGGAAACGTAAAATAAGAAATTTGGGGAAGCCGGGAGTAGGTAGTTTGTTGATGCAGCGGTTAAGTCTCATAGTTTTGTTTTTAATAGCGAATGTCGCACACGCTCGCACGATCCGAATTGCGGCCATCTATCCCATTTCTCAACCCGCAAATAGCGATCGCTTCGGGCAGGAGGCTTGGTGTTTAACTAAAGCTGTTCTCAATGATGCGCGAAAAGCCGGACTCGATATTTCTGTTACGCCATTCAATTCCAACCTAGATCCCATACAAGCCAGCGCGGTCGCTAAGAAAATTGTAAAAGAAAACTATGATATTGCCATTGGCACCTTCGTTTCAGTGCAGGCCTTAGCAGCTGCCGCTATTTTCGAAGAAGCAAACGTACCCTTTATAGTGCCTACCGCCACTCATCCAGATATCACTCGCGGCCGGAAGTTTGTGACCCGCATCCCCTTTAATGACGCTCGACAGGCAGATCTCTTAGCAAAATTCACCGTAACCGATTTGAAGCCTAAGTCAGTTGCAATTATTCGAAACGTTTCAGAGCCCTATTCCGATTTTCTCGGGAAAGAATATTTGAAGAGGTTGCAGGAGCTATCTCCGGGCCTCGAAGTTAAGGACTACCCGGTTTTAAATGGATTCAACCACCATGCCGCACTTGTAGAGTCCATTCTAAAAGAGAAACGGGATTTGATTTTTGTACCTGTAGTTCAATCGAACGTTTCGTCGTTTTACTCCGAACTTTCCAAGCAGGGGGCAAAGATAACGCTTCTCGGTAGCGACATCGTCGAGAATGATGTGGATTTTCTGAGTGAACTGGGAAAGATCTCGCCTCATATTAAATTTATCTTTGTACAACATTGGGATCGTTTACTGCGGGGTCCAGAAGCTGCGAAATACCGCACCCTTCACCAAACGTCTTGCTCGAAGTACCCCAATTCCATGATCGGCTCCGCGGCCTTTGATTCGGCGACACTTTTGGTTGAGGCGATTAAAGCACAGAAGCAGTTTTCAAGAGACGGACTTATTCCAACGATCAGGTCCCTGAATTTTTCTGGGCTTATGGGACCAATGATCTATGGTTCCGACGGAGATCCGATTAAGCCCCTCCAACTCTTCACCGTCGATAAGACAAAGACGGTATTTCTGAAGGAGTTTCCATAATGAAACGGATCTCCTTTAAGGTCTTAGATCGAGAACTTCGTCGAACTACGTACTCGACACTACTACTCATGGCATTTATCTGCCTGTTGGTCGTTGGTTTTATCTTTCAATCTCATAGCAAGAGACAAGCAATCCAACTCAGAGAAGATTTTTCTCAAACGATTGCGGCTCAACAAACCTTTATCTCTCAGGAAATTTATATGAACCAGGACGAGGCCCTGGCTCTTAGGTTTGAAACCATTCTATCCGCTTGGCGCAACAAGCATGAAGATGTCCAAGCGTGCATCAACTTGGTCTTTGAACCCGGCCGAGGAAAAGTTCACCAATTGTCCAAATGCTCAAAGGACGAAGTATTTGACTGGTCGCTCCCCCATGGCGAGTCCATTATTAGCGCAGGAAACGAACCCATTGCACGGCTGCAGTACGCAATTGCTTCTCAAGCAGCGTGGAAGGACATTCTTCCACCCGCGCTTATCATTGGCATTTTAATGGCGTTTCTAACTGCGTCATTTCTGCACAGAGTCCTGATGCTGCGGCTGCACAAAGTCGTTTTGCAGCCTCTATTTGATTCAATGGCGCAGGATGAGCGAAATGCGGCGATTGCGGAAACCACGCAAATGATCGCGCACGACATCAGAAAGCCGTTCCAGAAACTTAAACTTGCTCTCCAGTCATTACGAATCGCAAGAGACAGCGAGGCCCTTCAGCGAGCTTCGGAGAAGCTTCTACCGGGAATTGAAGCGAGCATGGTTTCCGTCGATTCCATGCTTTCGGAACTAATCGAATCGGGTACTAGCACACTCGCCAAAGAGGTCACGTCCCCAAGCCGATTAATTGAGGAAACGCTCGAAGAAGTATTCGCCCACAGAAAGACCGATATTTTGCTCTCTTATGAGTTCCGACACACGAGCAAGATTATTGTGGAAAAAGAAAGGCTCTTAAGAGTGCTTCTGAACATTGCGGAGAACGCAGTTCAGGCAATGCAATCGAATGGAAAAATCTGGATTAGTATCACTAACCAACTAGAGCGAGGCCGAGACTCAGTCGTTTTTACCATCGGCAACAATGGGCCCGTTATTCCCCAAATTGATCTCGATCGAATTTTTGAGTCTTTCTTCACGAAAAAGAAGAAGGGGCACGGTTTGGGGCTCGCCATCGCTGAACGCATTGTCACCTCTCACGGAGGGCGTATCTGGTGCGCTTCGTCAGAAGAGAGTGGAACTGAGTTTTTCTTTTCCATTCCTTCTAGCGAGCTACAGGAAGACTACTATCCGGAACTCTCAAAAAGCGCCGATACCTTCAATGTGGATCTGCCCGATGACGATAAGAAAGCCGAGTCAAGCAACTCGGAACCCGCAATTCTGGTATTTGATGACGATGCGATGATTCGCGATTGCTGGACCGTACAAGCAGAAAAACAGGATGTTCATATTCATCAATTTAAGTCCTGGGAGGACTTTGTGGCTCGCAACGGTTTCGATCTCATCGCGGGCGGAACTGCTTTTGTAGACGTCCAGTTTTTGAACTCACGTTATGACGGATATCATATCGCCTCGCAGCTGAGAAAACTGGGCGTTAAACGCCTTTACGCAATCACCGGCAAGCCCGTAGCCGATTTAAGAGTCGGAGTCTTTGATCAGATTCTCGGGAAAGACGTTCCCGGAAATATCAAAAGTCTTGTGGGTTAACTTTTTCTAGACTTCTTTTCGTAAATTTCAATGAGCTTAAGAACTGCACCAGGAATGGTTCGTTCGCCATTTTCCCAAAGGGTGATGGAGCCCTGACTAACCATGAATTCTTTAGCCATTTCCCGTTGATTGAAGCCAAGAGATTCGCGCAAACTTTTTAGTCTCGCTGCCTCGGCTTGTTTGCTCGACTTATTTGGACTCTTCCTTGGCATCTTTACTCAATTTATCTCGGTTAGGCAATGATTGCAATGTAATCAATATTGCGTTGACAGTTCGAAGCTGACCATGATTACATTGTAATCATGGTGGGGTTAGCGATTATTTCTTCTCAATCCCAATCATGAAAAAGCCCGGAGTTTGCGGCTCCAGGCTTTTAAGATCATCAGCACTTTTGGTTTGCGCCTAGATGCTGAGTAACCAACAACCCGAGCCTCGCGGCTCTGGTCTTGTCACTTCCATTGTTGGTTGTGCCAAGGCCACTGTCAACCAAGGAAGAACCATGACGTCCCACATCATTGCAGTAACCAATCAAAAAGGTGGCGTAGGTAAGACGACAACCACTGTAAATCTGGCTCAAGCTCTAAGTTTAAACGGCCTTTCGACCTTAGTGGTCGACTTGGATCCACAAGGGAATGCAACTCAAGGGCTGGGTATTTCACTTGATCTGATCAAGCTCTCCATCGCGGATATCATTCGCGAAAAAGACTGTGCAGTGGATCAGGTTATCTACCGGGGAGAGAACTTAGACCTTATTCCAGCCACGCCACTTCTCGCGCGCGTTGAGAGAGAGATGGTCGGGATGACTAACAGCGAAATGCGTTTGAAGCAGCAGCTTCAAAAATTGAAGGGTCATTACTCCGCAATCTTACTCGACACACCACCGACCCTCGGACCCTTAATGAACTCCGCTCTAAACGCTGCGGATTCACTCATAGTGCCTGTGGATTCCGGCTATTTCGCAATGATGGGTATCAAAGAGCTTCTGTCGGAAGTTCAAGAGATACGGGGAGGAGTAAATCCAAACCTGGAGATCCTTGGTTATCTGCTCACACTCTCGGACCAAACTCGCCTCGCGACTGAAACTTGGGATGGCCTGATTGCCGGTTTCGGCGAACAGGTATTCGAAACAAAAATCCGGAGGAACGTTAAGTTAAAAGAGGCACCGGTATTTGGACGCACTATCTTCCATCACGCTCCAACCAGTACAGGTGCTCAAGACTACTTGAACCTCGCGCAGGAAGTTATTCAAAGGGCAAAAATCAATGGAACGAGTGCTCCGGCTGTTTGCGGAGGTGGTCAATGAGTAAGAAGCCCGCGAACGACATGAAGCACATGTTCCAGAAATTGAAGGTGAATCAGCCTTTTGCGCTATCGAAAGCTGGCCCAGCCTTCGTTGCGCCGCAGACTCAAAACGAGGTGCCCCAATCCGGGGCACCTCACCTCGAGGTCCCGGCGCATATTGAGTCAGCTCAAATTGAGAAGGCTCAAACTGAGAGCCCTCAAATTGAGCCACCCGTAACTGAGCTGCCTCAATTTGATTTACCTCGCGACAAGACAACTCAGTCTAAGCCACCTCAAAACAAGGTAACCCAACCTAAGGGCGCTCACTGTGAGGTACCCAGGAATGAGGCAGCCAAAAACGAAAAACCTCAAAAGGAGCTGCCTCAAAACGAGGCGCCTCTGAAAGAGGTACCGCAGGGCTACTTCAAACTCTCTCACGCCGTATTCTCCGAGCCCCAACTCCAAGATTTGTCTGGAGACTGCTTCAAACTATTTTTGTGGCTGTCCAGTAGGGCATGGCGATATCCGACTTCTGATGGCTCAATACGAGCTTCGATTAGCTTCATGGAGTCAGGAGCAGGGATACCCCATGCGACAGTTTCCCGAAGTCTCAAAACCCTCAAAGAGAAAAAGCTGATTACCATCGTCACAGTAGATTTCAAGAAGGGCAACATCTGGCAGATAAGCCCAATTGCATTTGGAAATCAGGGAGACGACAACCCGCCTCGAAAGAAGGCCGCTCAAAGTGAGGCAACTCAAATTGCTAACGAAGGTGCCTCAAAAGGAGGGAACGAGTCACTCAATTCGAGGCAGCCACTCCCTCAAAATGAGGGACAAATAAGAAGTTTTAAGAAAGTAAGACATTTAAAAGAAGTACCGATGGGAAACGTTTTGGTTGCTGAGGAAAAACAGGAGCCCGATCTATCCGCGGAAGAGCGACAATTAGCTATCGATACTTTTGAAAATTCATTGGGCGATTTCGAGAAAGAGGCATTGACGAAAGATTTCATTTTTCGAGAATACCCTCACGGATACAAACCTCCTTCTCGCATAGTGCGGCGTCTAACGGCGTCAGATTGGTATCGCGCGCAGGTTTCACCTAAGTTGGCAATTGAGGCAAGCGCATGACGGGCCGTGAAAACACTTTTAAATTTTTCCATGGGGGATCTTAAAATGCCTTGTAATCAGCCTGACGCACAGATGGAAAGCAGTGATTGCGATCTTTTCGAAATTGCCCACAAACTCCGCGGAATTGGTGAACTACTAAAAAATCAAAGCCGAGAGGCGCTCCTCAGCCAAGATTCCACATACGGATTGGGAATCATTTTGGAAGAAATTGCTGACAAGATTGTATTCCTCAAAGGGAACCGTTAGCCCAATAGCGCGTGGCTTTGCAAGGAAGACTGTTTGCAAGAGTCGAAGATTTGAAGTACCCGTCGACGTACGGAGGTCGATTATGCGACTGCTAATACTGGCTATTTCTCTCAGTTGTTTGATTCCCTCGAATGGTTCCTCTGCTGCTGCAACCTTGGAAATTTGGGACGCAAATCCCTACAAGACAATAGATGAGCTCGAAGGTACCACGCTGGAAGATGTCGAGATCGGCCATATCTACCTTCACACTTCGAGCATAGCGGGCACCCACCGCACCAAAGATCCCGCAAAGAAATTGGAGCTCACCGGAACATTTTACGCAGTAGCACTCGGTGCCAAAGAGCGCCTTCCGGCCGAAGAAGTAGCAGGAGTTTCTTTCGTCGCAACCCTCGAACAGAACGGATTCGCCCCTCCGCTCACGCGAGATGATTTCAATGAAAAAGTTCGGCTTCCTTGGTGGCCTTTAGCGCCCGGTTGCCGTCTCAAAGGCCATCGCTTCGGGCTTAAAGGCAAGGAAGCAGAATTGCTCTTTTTACTGACCAAACGGGATGGGTCACTGAAATGGGAAGTCACCGACGCTTCTCTTTTCGAGCGTGTTACCACGTTTGCGTACGGAGGTTGGGGAAGCCAAATTGGATGGAAGATTGAAAAGGATGGCAAGTTTACCGTCCTTCCCCGAGTTACTTCCGATCCTACAAAGGTTGAATGGGAGGTTGCCGATACGGCTCCTAAAGCCGGAACGATTTATGAAGAGTACAATGCCAACTTTAGTGACTTTACGTACGTTGTCTCGCTTTCGGAAAATGGTTCTTCAAGACTTTGGAGAATGGGCCCAGGAACGCAGGTTGCGAAAAGTTATTTTGGTAACAAAGGACCAGAAGCGAACGAAACGTTGAAGCTTGACGTAGTCAACGGCGGTTGGGCTTGGAAGCCGAGCATCGACAAAAATTATCGATTTGTCGATGCAGACCGAGAAAAAAACTATGTATTTGTAAGCGGCAAGTGGAAGATTTTGGAACGTTACCCGTCAGTCGTTTCTCATTCGTTCCCGGCATCTGCTTCGAAACCACGGCGATACCAGTTTGGACCTCCAACTGGTTTTGGTTCAGATTTCCCATTCCACTCCGGGTATTCGGAGTATCTCTTTTACCTTAAGCACCAGAATGAATATCCAATGTTCGGCCCTCCGACTGGAATGTCTTTCCGTGGCTACTATGAGTGGATTCACCGAAACGATTCGAGATAAGGCGGAAATCTCTCACTCAATCCGGTAGAAACTCGATTTCTCCAGTTGAAACATCATAGACGGCGCCGACGACATGAATTTTCCCTCGGTTGTTCAACTCGCTGAGGGTTTTACTGTCATTTAAAATTCTCCGAGTCATTCGGACGACGTTATTACGAACTACCGCGTTAACAAGACTATCTTTTTCTGCGGCGGAGAGTGTTGTGAGATGTTCCCGCGATTTGCTATCAATAGCTCCCTGAACGGTTTGAACGATGGAGTCCAGGTGTTCGCACCCTGTCGCATGAGCGGCTGTTTGTGAAGTGGCGAGTAAATCAATCGACGCGCCAACTGCACCGCACTTGGTGTGTCCCATGACGAGTACGAGTTTAGCTTTTGCCACTGCGCACGCATATTCGATGCTACCGAGCGCCTCGGAACTGACAATATTGCCCGCAAGCCGAACGCTGAAACTGTCTCCCACGCCCAAATCGAAGATGAGTTCTCCCGGCGTGCGCGAGTCAATGCAGCTTACTATCACGGCGAGCGGGTGTTGGCCTTTTGAAGTCTCTCGAACCTGACGGCCAAGATCGCGTGTTAGGCGGTTGCCAGTGCGGAAGCGTTGATGGCCATCTTTTAGAATCTGAAAGACTTGAGCGGGACTGAGTTGATCTTGCAATTCCCGGGTCGAATAGTCGACGTATTGAGTTTGGTCATAGAATTCGTACTGGCTTCGAAACCCGAGAAAACTAACGCTAATTCCGCGTGCGGGGGCTGTTTTTTCCCTAAAATCTCGGAGCAATCCTAAAACGTCCGGATCAATGTAGTCAGTATTCTGCGCATCTAAAAGCACTTGTCCGTTTTCAGGGACAGAATCCAACGCCCTAACGAGCACGGCTCGGTTTAGAAAACTTACTTGGCTCGCGAGTTCGATGCGCAGCACATCACCACCAAGGTGTTTTTCAACAAACTTTCTTATTGGTCGGCGTAGATTGCTATGCAGAATAAAACTAATGCTAACCACAAGGCCGATGAGCACTCCGATCAATAGGTCCGTCAAAATGATTGCGAGAACGGTGATGGCAAACGGAGCAAACTGATGTTTTCCTTGCGCCCATATTTCGCGGACAAGTTTTGGGCTTGATAGCTTTACACCTGTAACCAGAAGGATGGCGGCTAGACTAGACAGTGGAATGGCATTTAAAAGCTTTGGAAAAAACGAAATACTGAGAAGCAGCATGAAACCGTGGAAGATGGCAGAAAACTTCGTATGACTTCCGGCGGCAACGTTAACCGAGCTGCGAACGATCACGGAGGTGATGGGGATACCACCAATAAGTCCCGAGGCGACGTTGCCGATGCCTTGGGCAACTAGTTCACGACTGGGAGGAGACACGCGTTGTCTGGGATCTATTTTATCGATGGCCTCGAGATTGAGCAGCGTTTCTAGTGAGGCAACTGCGGCAAGTGTTATCGCAGCTAGGTAGACAGCCGGTGTTTTCAGCTGGGAGAAGTCCGGCTGTTGAAAGAAAGAGAAAAACTCAGGCCAGCTTGCGGGAGTAGGCACCTGAACGAAGTTTTTTGCCTCTAGAACCCAATTGCCTCCGATTTGTACGAAGAGCTGGCTGATCAGAATTCCCCACACAACAACTACGAGAGGTGCTGGGACGCTGGAGGATTTGAGTAGCTTGATACGGTCCCAAAAAACTAAAATGAATACCGCACCGAGGCCGATAATCGCGGCGCCGACGTGGATATGATCGATCATGTGGAATAGTTCGCTAAACGTGTTTGCGTGGTCATGTTGCAAAAAGGCGAGATCCCCTTCCGGGTCGGCATCATGTCCCAAAATGTGAGGGATTTGCTTGAGGACTAAAATGAGGCCAATCGAAGCGAGCAACCCTTTGATGACACTAGACGGTACAAATCCAGCAATGGACCCAGCGCGAATTACTCCCAAAAAAATCTGGAAGAATCCCGCGATCACGACCACTAGTAGGAAAGTTTGAAAAGATCCTAAGCTAGTAATTTGAGAAGCCACCACGGCCGCCAAGCCAGCTGCTGGCCCACTCACACTGGTGTGCGATTTACTGAGTGCGCCAACGATGATGCCGCCGATGATACCCGACAAAATACCCGATAGCAGCGGAGCGCCGGAGGCAAGCGCGATCCCCAGGCAGAGGGGCAAAGCGACAAGAAACACAACCAGTCCGGCGGCGAAATCACGAGAGTGTAGTTGAGTGAACCCGTTCGAAAGCATGCAGATGTACCTATGGGTTATCGTTGATCACAGACGTTCCTATAGGTCTATTTCGAATCAGCAGAACAACACAATTTAATATTGTATTAAGCAGGTAGAGGATCAGAGCGATTTCGGAGCTACTGGATCTGCGAGAATCGGCAGAAACTAAATAGATTGATCGTTCGATCCGTTGGAGCGAACACGAATCTTATAGTTCTTAACCAAAGCTTCGAAAAGATTTGTCTGAAAGTGCTGTGGTGATTGATTCAATACAGCATCCTCCGATGAAGTACTGTGTCGCAAAGCAGAACTCGGGTTGCTTTCAACCGTTGAAACAGTTTGCTGGTAGACATCGAGAAATTCGACGACATTCGAGACCTTCAAGTCTAGTTCTTTCGTAGAGGGTCTATCCGTTTGAAGGATCGATAACTCTATCGAGAATCGAACCAAATCGGGATAAGAGTCCTTAAGGCTGAGAAGAGGGATCGCATTTTCCACGCGAATTAGCTGCTGGGCTTTTTGAATGCCATCGTAGTGGCACTTGGTGGCGACACACAGACGCGATATTTCTGATACCATGTGATCCACATCACGCAGAGCGTATTCAGTATTTTGTTTGACCAAGAGAAGGACCGCAAGCGGATACCGTTTGGCTACCAGTCGGTTGAGTTCAGTGGTTGAGTACGGAACTTGCCGAGTTTGCTGAATGTGAAAGATTACGTCTTCGATCGCACAAGCCAGCGACTTTCGAGCTGATCTAAAGTCTTGCTTGGAGCCAGCCGGAGCATTCATGAAGTCGATCGCATCTCGAGTAAGGTACTTCGCTTCTTCTAGATGGTCTGTGGTTCCGGCCAGGGACAGCCGATCCATCGTATGGATTGTTTCTTCGATATCGCGGCGCAAGAGCGCATACTCTGAATTTTCGAAGTTCACAACTGAAAAGCCCAAAGTGAACAAGAGAGCCGAGCCAACTAGTTTTTTCATATTTATGACCTATCAACTTTCAAAGAGCGCCGGAATCGAGCGCCAACGAAGAGGGCCGAGATGACGAGCGCACTCGTAAAAGAAAGCAAAAAAACAAACACGCTCATCTCTGCACTGACGTTGGCATGATGGGCGACGTACATCGCTGGCTGCGAACTCGCAATAGTGGCAAGCCCACGCCCCAGAACGGAATCGGAGTCGAAATTTATAAAAAGACGCGACGGGAACGTTTCTGAGTCACCATCTTTGCGCACAGGAGAAGCCAAGGCCACCGCGCTTTTTGAAAGCAAAGCCGCTTGGGTTGACAATAGTTCGCGCTTCGCAACTGCCTTTTGTTTTTTTGAAGGCGTTGCCTTAAGCGATTGAGCCATGGTAAAAGTATCCATGGCCAAATTCTTTTTGGTTTGTCCATCGGCTGTCTGCGGTGCGCTAGATGACGCCGAGATGATCGGATGAGAACCCAGAGTTTCTATTTTCGTCTCTGTGGAACTCCCCACTGGTTTATCGTTGGGAGTGAGTAAATTGGGCATGGTAGACGCGGCAACCGGCATCGCTTGGATATACACTGAGCTGATTGGATTCTCTGGCTCGGACATCGCGCGGATGTCGGCGAGCTGTTCACCAACGGCTAGATCGAGAGCCAAGTTTGATTGATTCTGCTGTGGTTTAGCAGCCGAAATAAAACCTTCTGCGGGAACTTCGGGAGTCTGAGTACTTTCAGAATCTTGATCAGGTAAATCGCCGGACTCAGTTTCTCCGCCGGCGCTCCGTAATCGCTCATTTTCAGAGCCTTGTTCAAAGCCCGACATGGCTGAAGAGGCCATTTCAGCGTTGATCCCATCGCGCTGGCCCTGGGTGATGTCACCGTTCTGGTACATTGCTTCCACGGCAAGTTTCTGGGCTGCAGCTGCGTTTGAAAGATTTTGAACGTTTTTCATGACAAACGGATTGGTGAGAGCGTTTGGGCTAGAGAGGACTTGGCCAAGAGCTGAACCAATAGAATTTGAAGCGTGCACGTGGTGTGGAGTTGCGTGGTGCGCATTCGCTTGCTGCTGAGAAGTCGGTTTTCCATGGGACTCGGCCTCGGCACTCAAGCAGATCGCGAGGTGCGCAAGTGCGACAGTATAGGCTGGAATCCGTCGTAACATGCACTCTGGTAGTGCACGCTTAGTGCCGTTAGGAAGCTGGTTTAGTGTGATTCAACCTATTGTAATGATAGATTATTTTTAAGGTGCCTAAGTTAAAAATGTGTTCAAGCCGTATACGGTGGAAGTCTCCCTGTCCTAAAACACGGACTTTCTTGAAGTTTATTTGCTTAGAGCCAGAACAGTCCGGCAAAGAGTGATTTCATAAGCGCATTCGACTGTTTAACGCAATTGGCGGGCTTGGCTCATCCTCGAACGAAAATGATCAGCCACTTGGAAGACTGATACCCCGCCGACGAGGGCACCGGCAAACCAAGTAACAATCAATCCAGCTGGAACAGCAGACTCTTGCTCCCGGAACGAAAGAAAAAAACCAACAGAAATTAGCGCGAGAAACGCCCATTGCAATCCTCGGGAATTTCGAATTGCGCGAATTTCCGGCGCCCGCAGACAGATCACAGAGGCCAACGCGGTAGCGCCCAGAAACAAACTACCACATGCGAGCATACACCCATAGTCGCCTAGGAAGAGGAAAGCCTTAAAAAGGAAGTTCTCCTTTAAAGGAGAGGCCACTCCAAACTGAGGACAGAGAAATAGCGTGAGTGTCCCAGATATGAGGTGGATCGCAAAAAGCTTAGCAAACACCAGAAAATGGGACGGGTTGAGTTCGCGACTTACCATGTTCTTAGAATGAGAAGTAAGATGCGCGGGTGGCGAGCTTCGCTGCGACGCCAAAAAAATCTGATATTCCTTATCCCAATCTGAATTCGAATTCTCGTCTTTCATTTGACCACCTTTTTCGACGATAGAGTTCTTAGTTTTTTGAGCGCACGGCTGACCAGTTGTCGGACATTAGCGGGACTCGTCTCAAGTCGAGCCGCGATCTCCTCAAAAGAAAGATCGCTTTCAAAGCGTAGCGAAATCGCATCTTTTTGGGGCTTGGAGAGCAATCGGGAATTTACCAATTCATCTGGAAGACTTGCTGTTTCCTGCGGTGAAACAAGAGGCTGCTCAAAATCCTCCATGCCGGTTAGGTCTTCTCTCCTTCTATCTCGTTGCCTGATGGCGTCGACCATTACAGTACGACAAATGGTGAACACCCAGGCGCGAACGGGAAGAGGGTATGCGTACTGGTAGCGAGTTTGGTGAAACTTAATCAGAGTATTTTGAAAGATATCGTCTACCGTTTCTTCGGGCTTCACACGCTTCCTTAAGTAGCCGTAAAGCTGATCCGCTATTCGATCGTAGAGCATATTAAACGCCTCCGAATCGCCCTGCTGATAGGCCAGCATGAGATCTTCGTCACTACGCACCCCAACCTGGTCATGCCCCTTCATTTTGGTTTACGTTTCCCTTCCATCGTTTTGTGACAAAGATTCAACTAGCTACCAAGACCGGTAGATAAGTGGAATAATATCAGATGGTTATTAAAAATATGACTCATCATTAAATTTGTCACACCGGGATTTTTCAAGACGTAATCCCAAGTGAACGGAGCCATTTCGCTCATTATCGGAACACGAGGCAAAACGCACATGTTCATCCCAAATCGAAATAAAAGGAATTGGGGCACACTCTGGGGAGGCTGCCTATTCGCAATTCAGTCAACGCTGCTAGCATCCTCTCCTGCTGGTGCCTCCACAGTTACCGTACAAGAAATTGGACGCCTGGCTTCAGAGAACGCAAGCCTTCTAAAGGCCAAAGCACAGGAAGTCGTCTCGTCGCGACTCGAGGCAGAGGGTGCTGGACTACTCCCAAATCCTTCCATCGCTATTCAGGTGGGGGGTCTAAAAAGTGGAGACTCTTCGGGTCCCACTATTGAGTCGACACTCACCCAGGTGATTCCGTTTCCGGGTAAACGAGCGACCCAAATACGCCTCAAAGAAGTAGAGACAAAACTCCTTGAAAGCACGTTAGAGCAGGCCAAAGTGATCGTTCAGCACGAAGCCACACTCCGAGCCATGCAGTGGGTAGTGCTAGATGAGCAGGCAAAACACTTTCAAGAACGTCAGAAGAGATTTCGGTTGATTCGCGATTTTTTGAAAGCGCGGCCATTGGCATCGCCATCAGCAAAAGCCGAGAGCTACTTGATTGAAGGCCAAATCGAACTTTTGGAAAAAAGTTTTGCAGAAATTGAACAAGAAAAAAATTCTATTGAATTTGATCTTCGATATTTCCTGCAGGTTACCACCCCGCTACGTCCCCAGCCCGACTGGATTTCACCGGAGTCACTGCCGAAGCGTGAGGAAGGTTCCCCGCAAGTTGCAAGAAGTCCCGAGCTTCGGAAAAAGCAGCTTGAAGTCGAACAGGCTGCCAACGCTGTAGAAAAAGCAGGATTGCAGGCATACCCCGATATTGCGCTTGGAGCGGGATACCGTCACGAATCGGTGTCTCCCGCCAATCAGTTCTACTATGGAGCGATTGGTCTCTCGATTCCTATTTTTGACCGCGGCCAATACGCAGAGCCGGCCGCCCGAGCAAAACTAGACGCTGAGAAAGCCAGGGAAGGCCTCCTGCGATCTAAGATTTTACAAGAAGTTGAAAAAGCCTGGTCAAGACTCTCGTCGGCCAAAGAATTGGCTATGAAGTTCAATTTAAAGCGAATTTCCGAAATCGACAAACAATTCGTGGAAGTGGACAGAGAGTTCCGGAAGGGACGAGTCAACACCTCTGTACTGCTTCAAACCGATGCCCAATTGCACGAAACAGTCGGTGCAATTTATGAAGCTCAACTTGGGTTAGGTCAGAGACTAAGCGACCTGCGCCTTTTGCTCGGCGAGCCACTCATCTGGAAATAAGAGGACATCATGTTAGCTAAACTAATTCACTTTTCTCTTTCGAATCGTTGGTGGGTAATTGGTGCTTTCGGCATTCTTACAGTGTTGGGATGCATAAGCATCGCTAATTTACCAATCGACGCGGTACCGGACATTACTAACGTTCAGGTAGTCATCAATACAAAAACCAATGCGTTAGACCCTGAGAAAATTGAGCTCCTAGTAACACGCCCAGTGGAAATCGAGGTCGCGGGAGTACCAGGTCTGGAAGAAACCAGATCCATTTCAAAGTATGGTCTTTCGCAAGTCATCCTGGTCTTTTCTGAAAGCACCGACATCTACTGGGCGAGACAGCAGGTGAGCGAGAGGTTGCAGAATGTTCGGGATGCCTTGCCACAGGGGATTTCACCTGAGTTAGCACCCATCACGACTGGCCTGGGTGAAGTACTCATGTACTCAGTCGAATCGGTGCCAAATTCGGCTTTCTCCAAAAAGGAAGAGAAAGAGCGTCTTACCGAACTACGGACGGTGCAAGACTACGTAGTGGTTCCGCAGCTTAAAAGAATTAATGGTATCGCCGATGTCGACTCAAATGGTGGGTACCAAAAACAGGTTCATATTAATTTTAACCCCAAACGACTGGAGAGCTTGGGGCTTACCGCCGAGATGCTCGTCACACGACTGGAAACGATTGGTGAGAATTTTGGCGGGGGTTATATCCAACGAGATGGTCGCCAGATCATCGTAAGAACGGTTCCAGGCCTCGACAATCTAGAACACCTAAAGCAAGTGTGCCTGGGACTAAATGTTCGAGGACGCCCCATTCGACTTTCCGAAGTGGCAGATGTGCGTATCGACCATCCCTTGCGAGTGGGCGCAGCCACCCGTAACGGGGAAGAAACGGTTCTTGGGACCGTGTTAATGCGTACCGGTGCTAACAGCAGGCAGGTCGCACAAGACGCAGAAAACGCAATCTCCAAACTAGAATTGCCTGATGGCATCCGCGTAACGCCGCTGTATTCGAGAAGTTTCCTCGTGAACGCTACCATTAAGACCGTAGAAAAGAGCCTTCTGGAAGGCGCTATTTTAGTGATTTCGGTTTTGCTACTCCTGCTCGGCAATTTTCGAGCATCTTTGATTGTTGCTTCTGCCATTCCTATCTCCATGCTTTTCGCCGCCAAAGGAATGTCTTTCTATGGAGTGTCCGCAAATCTAATGAGCCTTGGTGCAATCGATTTTGGCCTCTTGGTGGATGGGTCCGTTGTTCTAATAGAAAACGTACTCACTCGATTGGCTTCGTATCGAGAACGTGAGGGCGAATCGATACCTAAGCGGAAGATTATCGAAGAAGCGGCAGTTGAGGTAATCAACCCGCTGGTTTTTGGAATCTTTCTCATTATGGTGGTCTACTTTCCCATACTCACTCTTGAAAGTATTGAAGGTAAAATGTTCCGCCCCATGGCGACTACAGTCCTACTGGCCTTGGGAGGATCGCTTCTGGTAGCTGTTTTTCTCATGCCCGTGTTGGCGGACCTTTTTCTTTCTTTTCCAAAAAAATCAAAAGAAAGTGCAACCGAGCACGATACTTGGGCATTCCGCTTTGCAAAGCTTTTTTATCGTCCAATTCTGGAAGTCTCGTTTTCCTATCGAAAGTTCTTGGCGTGCGGTGCATCCGTTTTAGTTGTTGCTTCCGCGGTTTTGCTTTCAAGCATGGGCGCCAATTTTATTCCCAATCTTGACGAAGGCGACTTGGTCGTCACCCTATTCAGAGACCCGCGTCAAGGCATCTCAGCATCGATAGAAGCCCAGAAAGAAGTGGAGAGACTTCTGTCAAAGTATCCAGAAGTCGAAAAAGTGTTCTCGAGAATGGGAACTGCCCAATCGGCGACAGATCCGATGGGGATCAATCTTGCAGATACTTTTGTCATTCTCCAAAAGGATCGTAGCAAATGGAAGTTTGAATCAAAGGAGGCGCTTTTTGACGACATGAAGAAACAAATTGAGTCTCTCAAGATCGAGCAGGAGATCTCTGCCACACAACCCATTGAAATGCGATTCAATGAAATGCTGGAAGGGAGTCGTGCGGATGTGACACTTCGGGTTCTTGGACCAAAGCTCGATGTTCTTTTTGAGACTGTGGAATCGGCCGAGAAGATTTTAAAATCTATTCAGGGTGTGGAGTCTGTCGAAGCAGATCCACTTACCGCGCTTAGAAAGAGTGAAATGCTGAATATCACTCCGAACTACACCAGCCTCGCGCGGTACGGCTTGAATATTTCAGAGGTAAATCGTTTTTTTGAACTGGCGATGGCGGGAAAAGAAATAGGAAGCTTTCAGGAAAACTCTTTTAGGTTTCCGATAGTCGTACATCTTGATGAGTCACTCCGGGAGAAACAAGACATCATAGAGTCTCTACCGGTCGGCCTGCCTCAGGGAGGCACGGTGCCATTGGCCAAACTCGCCAACTTCTCAATGCAGGAGAAAGTGACCACCATTGCACGCTCCTGGGGAGATCGATATGCGGCACTTTCCATCAACCTGGTGGACAGGGACGTTGCTTCTTTCGTGAAAGAAGCTCAAAACAAAGTCGCTTCAGGAATAAAACTTCCGGATGGATATCGGCTGTATTGGGGCGGCCAGTTTAAGAATCTGGCCAGGGCAAGGATTCGCCTTGGGATTATCGTGCCTTTAACCCTTCTTGTTGTTTTTCTAGTACTTCTGAAAACATTGGGAACTCTTCCTAGAACTTGTCTGGTTTTTGCGACTGTTCCTTTCGCGACGGTGGGTGGAGTTTTCGCTCTTTTTCTAAGAGGAATTCCGCTGAGTATCTCCGCAGCTGTCGGCTTCATCGCTCTGATTGGGATAGCGCTTCTAAACACCATCGTGCTGATCAGCATTTTCCAGCAGCGCCTGTCCGAGAAGAAGGGGGCTTCTGCGCGCGATGCCATTCGAGATGGGGCTCTATCCAGACTAAGACCAATTTTAATGACAGCTTTAGTTGCTAGCTTGGGCTTCCTTCCCATGGCACTTAATACAGGACTCGGAGCCGAGGTTCAGCGGCCTTTGGCAACAGTGGTCATTGGGGGACTCATTACCTCCACTGCTCTGACGCTAGTGCTTCTGCCCGGACTCTACGAATGGCTAGTAGAAAAATTCGAAGGGAAGGGAGCGAAGCCTTAAACTGCAAATTTAAAGGTGTGTCTCTTCCTCTGTGAAACCTTCCATCTCGAGTTGGATCGTGATGTGCTCAATCTTGTACGATGCCCTAATATTTTGGTGAATGGTTGAGAGTAGCTCATTGTGAACACTTCCCTTCTTTATAACAACGTGCGCGCTGATAGCATTTCGACCGGAAGTAAGTGCCCAAACGTGAACGTCGTGTACATTCAAAACTCCTGGAATTGAGCTCAACTGCTCTCGGATCACGGCTATATTTATTCCTGCAGGAGTTCCTTCGAGAAGAATGCCAACCGCTTCGCCAAGTAGGTTCCAAGTACGAGGGATGATAAAGAGTCCGATCCCGACCGACACAACTGCGTCCACAAAATACCAACCTGTCGCCCACATGATTCCGGCTGCCAAGATGACACCAACTGAAGTCACTGCGTCCGACAGCACTTCGAAGTAAGCGCCTCGCATGTTTAGATTTTGTTTTGAATCGCCATGAAGGATAAATATTCCAACTGCATTGACCACGAGACCTAGGAAGCCCAACAACAACATGGAAAAGGTGGCAATTGCGGGCGGATTCCTGAAACGTTCCACGGCCTCATACAACACGTAAAAAGAAACGCCTAACAACACCACGGCGTTGATTACGGCCGCCAGAATTTCAACCCGATTGTATCCATAAGTGAGAGACGGGGAAGCTGGTCTTTCCGCTATTTTTATCGCAAAAAGCGCGAGGCCAAGTCCAGCAACATCAGTCAGCATATGTCCCGCATCAGCCAGAAGCGCGAGACTATTTGTAAGAAAACCTCCGACGACTTCTGCAATTAAATAGGTGCAGGTGACGATGAAGACTAGAACTAGTCGTTTCTTTTTTCCTGCGTTTTCAATCGGTGGATGTGTCATGGGCTTCGCCCATTCATTCTATAACTAGCTTTTCCTTTTTGGACTTTTTTTTGCTTCTTAATGAAGAATTAATGTTGGATCGGAAAAGTGAATAGCTCAACTATCGTCGATTGATTTTGAAATTGCGGGGATAAAATGAAGCAGGCGACACTTGCATTAGCATTAAATTGTCTGGAACATAGACAATTGGGTTGGGGATGCTTGCCGTTCTAGGTAGCTGACGAGGCGTTCCCAAATAATACAAAGCTACTAATTTGGGAGATACGTATGTTTGAGGAAATCGTCGTAGCTGAAAAAAACAACAATGAAACAACAGCTGCTCATTGCCATCACTGCCATCATTGTCATCATTGTCATGGCTGCCATCGTGGGTAGAGATAGCCTTAATGGGGATGGCAATTTTGCCATCCCCACTTTCTTGGATCAATATGCAAAGGAATACCTTCGGACTTGAATGGACGCCTGAGTTAGATGAGTCAGTCACAAAGAACCTGGAGCAGTTCACTGCGGTTGAAATTATTCCAGAGAATTTTTTTCAGAAAAGATTCGAAAACTTTTTAAATCTTCTTCGCACGACACAACTCCCTGTTTCCGTACACGGTGTTTTACTCTCCATTGGAAGTGCTGAGCCTTTGAAGACGGAGCACCTTCGGCAAGTCCTCCGTGTTGTAGACGGGTTGAATGTGACAAGCTTCAGCGAACATCTTTCGATGACGGAGGTGGCCGGAGTTGAATTTGATGCCCTGACCCCTTTACCGTGGACAAGGGAGCAACTAGCTCTTGTGGGAGAAAAGATACAAAAGGTTCAAGATGCCCTCGATGTGCCTTTCTTGTTGGAGAACGTGGCAAATCGATTCGTTATCCCTGGTGGAGACTTTGATGAAACCGGTTTTATCAACGAGCTTGTAAAAAAGACCGGGTGCGGACTTCTTTTGGATGTAACGAACGTCTACACGAACTCCGTGAATTTCGGTTTTGACGCACGCTCTTGGCTAGATGAGATATCTCTTTCATCTGTTCACGCTATTCATCTCGCTGGTGGGCACAGTGATCCAGATGGATTTCTGATGGATAGCCACGACAATCAGATTTGTGAAGAAGTATGGGAGTTATACGAACACGTCATGTCCGGGCGCCAGGGCGTCATGACGATTATTGAGCGAACTGGAAATCTGCCCGCTATTGAATTGCTAATAGAAGAATTGAGAAAAGCAGAGAACCTCTGCACCCCACGAGGCTTGCGCTCAAACACTGGCGGGATTGCGGTGCACCTATGAGCCTTTTAGCATTTCAGGAGGCCCTAGTGAATTTGGTCCGATTTCCAAATTACAATTTGGATGAGATCGTGCACAAAATTGGATTGGATAACTTCTCTCCACCGGAAGTTGAAGTGCTTAGAGCTTTAGCGATCGATCCGCTGGTGGAAAAATTCGGAACAAAAATGCAGTTTGTGCGGCAACGTGAAGCACTTTCAGTAATGCGTTTGTCGGCCGATCATATTCCGGCTCCCGTCCTTGATAGACTGTATTTCAAATTCTTTGAGCCCAACCGAACCTCTTCTGATCCTCTCTGGGTGGGAGTGGCGTTTCTTGATATGATTCTCTCCGACTCGCAGTGTAGGATGCTACTAATAGATTGCCCGGCCTATGTGACCGACTTACTCAAGTACGACTACGCGAAGGCTTACGTCACTCGCCAGAGCATCACAAGTTGCGACCCGTCTCTGGCACCGGAATCTCTACTCTGTTATCGCCACTTTCAAATTATTGATTTAGACACGGATGTCCCAGAATACGACAAATCAAAATGGGATAATTCCAAGGACGTTCCCATTCCGGTCGCGCGAGCCATGAAAATGCTTTTCCTGCCCAGCGCTGAATCTCCCTTTTACCGAACATTCCAAATAGATGCGGAAATCGAGAAATTTCTACTTGCGCAGCGTGACGCTCCTCAAACTTGGAGCGGCCCACCCCCCAACGCCTATCCGGCTATGGTTAAGGTGGGCCTTTGTCGCTCAATGACTTAGCCTGTATTGCTCTAGATCGAATCGCGGCATGGGCGACGTGGTCACATGAGATGTTTTTGCTAATCGCAGTCTATCTCGACTATCTCGTTCACCCACGAAGTGTTTCCCATTTTCGAATTGAAGAAACAATCTACCCCTATAGAAGTCGTACGAACCAGCGACGGTATCCGCTTTTCTGAGGACGCCGTCCGTCGGTACGACCCAACCGCCGAAATCGAGTGGAGAAAAGGGGTTCTGTGTGCCAGGTTCCGATGAACCTAGGCCCACCGAAAGATACAGCTCCCAAAGAGAGCTAATATAATCTCCGCTCAAAGGAGGCATTATTTTCGCCGTTGCCGGAATAGTTACTCCTCCGTTCTTTTGAAAAACAAATGAGCCCACGCGGCCAAAAAGGCGAGAGAACCATACTCCGCTCACGATTCCGTTCCCAAGTTTGGTCACTTGCAGAATCGCATCCACATCGGCATCAGCCTGACTGAAAACGAATTGGGGCGCTAGCAGCGGGTTGGGATAGCTCCTCTCCGCAAAATGATAAGATAGACTTTCCGAACTGTTTTCATCTCCAAAATAGAGCGTTGCAGTAGCCGACAGACGCAGGCTCGCGGCTTCACCCGGAGTTGCAGATGCCCGGTAGGTAAGTAGGTTGATACTACCTGCCTGATAAGTGTCGGTTAGTTCGTGGTGAACATATCCCACATACTCTCCCTCCAAGGCTCCCAAAGACCCGGTTACGGCCGTTGTCGTCGGACCCGAAGTACTTGCAAAGGACGACGGATGTTCTACCGGCACTGTTGTCCTTGGAGCGGCAACTTCATTAGAGATACGGGCAAGATTTGGGCATTCGTTGCAGGAAATTCCTGTAACGGATTGCGAACAGCTCAGATTTCCATGCGAGGTGAAAATCGTAAGCTTGTTTTTGAAAAAGTTGAAAGAAGCTTGAGAAATGTTTCCCCAAACACACTCATTGTTTGGCAGCCGTCCACAACTTTTTTGGCTCTTTTCACCGATAGTTCCAGTGACTGAGTAAGCTCGAAAGGGATTGCCATCTCGCTTAGATCCGCCCACCGTGCGGTAAGTATACAGCTGAAGCAATGTTTGAACGGGCTTGCCGTCAAACTTGCTTTTGCAAACCCCGCGGTACTCCCCCCATACGGGATCGATCAGAGGGTACTTCAGGGCGACGGGAACTCCCCGGCCCAGGATTATTTCACCCGTTGCCCCGCTATAGTTAGACCTGAACTCTCCAACGAATTCCGTATCGGTGAACTTTTTTGCCACAAGTGTGACCGGTTGGTCTGCTTGCTCGAAGACAAAAGTTTGCGTGGTGAGATCGAAACGCACCTCATCGAAGTGTATTCCAACGTACTCTCCGGATTTAAAGTCGCCGAAATGGAGAGTCAGGATAGCTTTTAAGTAAAGAGTATTTCCCTCTTCACGAGATGCCACAAAATCGAGCTTTGCCAACTGATCCCGTTTGATTGAAGAATGGCGTAGTACACCGCTAAATCGCCCAAACTTAGGGGGTGCTGCTTCTAATACGAATGTACCCACCATAAAGCTGAATAGAACAGAAACGGCCCATACTTTTCCCATTTTTCCCCCTTGCAGATCTTAATGATCGTCATGTGATGCATCCGCGACTGGCACGGAATCTACTGGGCCTCCCAAGGCCCGTTCCAACTCAATACGCTGAGCTAGAAAATCAAACTTGTGCGTCTCTTCTCGTACCGCGACGTCGTATAGCGCTTCCGCAGCTACTTTTACGTCCATCGAATTCTTCATTCCGCGTCGGTACTCGCTGATCGTGGACTTATAATACTTAGCGGATCGTTCATGGTTCTTGGCTTCCAGGTGAACTCTAGCCTCGATAACTTTAATATGCCGAAAAGCGACCTCCGTTTGACTTACTGCCTGGAGGATTTGGTTTTTTAGCTCCAATTCGGATCGCAGTCGCCGGGCTGTTTGCTCCCGTCTCTCCCACATGGTGTCGAAGCCGGAAAATAAGTCGATTTTTGCAAACACTCCTACCGCGTAAGAGAATCCAGAATCGGCTTGCGGTCGATAGTTGTAGTCGATGTATCCGACGCGAGCTTCGACGTCGAGCTTGGGCATCCACCGTGAACGCCAAAGATTCGACTCGGACGTGGAAATTTCGACTTCTTTAGATGCGACGCGAACCGCTTCACTTTCCTTGCGGATTCGATTGATATAGTCCATCAGCTTGCCGCGTAAATGCTGGTGCTGGAGCTTGCCGGAGGGTTCAACGGCCGCCCCCACTTCTTCCCCCAACAACCGTCGCAAAGATGTTCGGGCCTCTTCTAGTTCCTGCTCATAAAGCAAGATGTCGGACTCCAAAATAGATTCTCGCAAATCGAATTCCAAAACATCCGAGTCTACCGAGAGACCCGATGCTCGACGTTGGCGCGCCATCTTCTTGTGACTTTCGTTTAGCTCCAGGGCCTTTTTCTTGTATTCAATCAAACCTTTCTTGAAGAGGTACGAATGAAATGCTTTCTCCACATCAAGCCCGATGCGAAAACGAGCTTGGTTGAGTTTTATTTCAGCGATATCCGCCTGAGACTCGGCAATGTCGACCAACGAAGTGTGTTCGAATCCGCTAAAAACGTTGTACATAGCCTGGGCATAGCCAACGGGGGCCGTATTGTTGGAAGTTAAGGTCGTAACTGTGTCCGCGCCTCCTATTAGTGAAAGAGTGGGATAGAAGCGCGACCGACTTCGACCGCTTCTTGCCCGAGCTTCTTCGTAGGACTTTTCCATCGCTTGGACTTCAAAGTTGTGGGAAATGGCATACTTTTTCGCATCCTCCAGACTCAATTTCTGGGTGGATTCGGGATTCGCATACGCGAAGCAAGATAACCAAATAGCTGAAATGACTAAGCGCTGTTTCATTTGCTCGTCTCAATTTGAATTTTTGCCGTTTTCTTTTCTCCATCATGTGTGGCGTCAATGAGGACAAAGAGGCGGACAGCACTCCCGAGCTCCACTTTCACTTCGAACCCAGCCCCGACGAGAGTGGGCTGTACGGAAATCGTCTTTTTTGCCCTCGGAAAATTAATCTGAAGCGAAGTAATCGAAACGGCGTTGACGGCCAGAGGAGAAAGTACCACCGACTTTTCATTTTCCAGAGTCAATGGGTAGATACGAACCATTTTGGACGACCTGTCATAGACAGCTTCGAAAAATAGAGCCTTTTCTTCATGCTTACTTGAGTGGCCTTCATTCTCGTGATCATGGGCACTTTCGTCATGATCGTGCTCTTCTTCCTCCGCGTGACTCGCTTCCTTAATGACACCTCCATGCAACCCAGCAGGAGGGACCCCCGGCGCCGAATGATCGCCATGCGAAAATCCCGTCTGGGATACAAAGGCAGCAGACAGAATGAAAAAAACAATGTGAGATCTCATTTGTCCTCCTCCGTTGCGGGGCCGCGTGTACAATAGTTCTCCGCGGACTTTCGTCCGAAGTGATAGAAGACCGTGGGGGTCACGAACATGTCCAACAATGTTGAACTAAATAACCCACCAAAAATGACTACCGCGACGGGGTGCAGGATTTCCTTACCAGGTTCACCCTTGGACAAAATGAGGGGTATTAGCGCAAGGCTGGCGGTCAATGCGGTCATAAGAACCGGAACCAATCTTTCCAATGACCCGCGAATGACCAACTCTAAGCCGAACTTCTCGCCTTCTTCTTTCATCAGGTGCAAGTAGTGAGAGATCATCATGATCCCATTCCTAGACGCAATTCCGCAAAGGGTAACGAAAGCGACCATCGAAGCGACCGAGAGAATGCCGTCCGAGAGAAAGACAGCAATAACACTTCCGATTAGCGCCATAGGAATGTTGAGCATAATTTGAATTGCTAGGAAGCTGGATCTGAAATGCAGAAACAGGACGAGAAACACTCCGCCAATGGATATCAAGCCAAGCAACAACATTGTTTTGCTGGCCTTCTGCTGGCTTTCGAATTGACCGCCGTACTGAATAAAGTAGCCGGCCGGTAACTTCACTTCTTTTTGGACGCGCGCCTGAATGTCTTGAACAATGCTGTTTAGATCTCGGCCAGAGTTGTTGGCCTGAACTACAATTCGGCGCTGCATGTTCTCGCGGTTAACCACGTTCGGCCCGGTGGTTTCGAAAACATCCGCAACCTGATCCAAAGTTACCTTAGATCCGTCAGGCATCGTCTTTACTACAACGTTCTTGATTTTTTCGATGCTGCTTCGCGATTCATCATCAAACCGCATGAACACGTTATAAATACGCTGTCCTTCAAGAACTTGCGCTGTGACTTCGCCCTCCAATGCCATTTCCAATAGGGTGGCAAGCTCTCCGACAACCATGTTGTATTTGAGGACGTCCTCACGAATGAAATGAACCTTGATCTTAGGAATTTCAACTTGGGGTTCAATTTGCAGGTCGACCAAACCAGGCACGGTTCGAATAGCTTCGTAAACTTGGGCTGCCGTAGAGCGCATTGTGGGAATATCTGAGCCAAAAATCTTGATCGCTATTTGAGCTTTTACGCCTGAAAGCAAGTGATCTAGTCGGTGGGAGATAGGCTGGCCGACGTTAATGGATGCCCCGGGTAAGTTTTTTGAAAGTCGCGAGCGAATATCTTCCAGAACTGCATTTCGGCGACGCCCTTCAGTCTTGAAGTCGACATCGATCTCACTGTTATTGACACCTTCAGCGTGTTCATCGAGTTCGGCCCGACCCGTTCTGCGACTAACAGACTTCACCTCTGGCACTTCTAAGATCAACTTCTCAGCCTTAGTCCCAACCTGGTTCGAATAGGCAAGAGAGACTCCCGGAGGCAGGATTACCGAAATCATCGCCGTACCTTCGTTGAATTTCGGCAAAAAATCCTTTCCCATGAAAGGAATCAGTGCGACGGCAAAAACAAATGCCCCCGCTACCCCGAATAAAACGCGCTTAGGCCGATCAATTGCTTTGCGAAGTACTTTTTCATCCCATTTCTTCAAGAATCGAACGAGCCAACCGTCGACTTCCTCTTTCATGCTTTTCATCTGGGGCAGGAGATAAGAGCACATGGCGGGAGTTACGGTGAGTGAAACGAGGAGTGAAGCCACTAACGAAATCACGTATCCAATTCCCAGCGGCGCAAAAAAACGACCTTCCAAGCCTCCCAGTGAGAAAAGAGGAATAAAAACCAGAACCACAATGATTGTCGCAAAAACAATTGAGTTTCGAACTTCTTTACTCGCTTCAAAGACGACCCGAAGCGGGGGTAATGGATTGGCCAGATGCTTGTTCTCTCTTAGCCTTCGAAACACATTTTCGACATCGACGATCGCATCGTCCACTAGCTCGCCAATTGCAACGGCCAAGCCGCCCAATGTCATAGTGTTGATTTCCAACCCAAAGCACTTAAACACAATGGCCGTAATGGCAAATGATAGTGGAATGGCGGTTAGGGTGATTGCAGTCGTGCGGAAATTGAGCAGGAATAGAAAGAGCACGATTGCTACGAGTATCGCACCATCCCTGAGTGCTTCTTTTACGTTAGCGACTGCGTGCTCAATGAAGTCTGCTTGCTTAAATAGCTCTCGATTGACCTCAACTCCTTCGGGGAGAGTTGGAGCGATGGAATCCAGCGCTTGCGAAATAGTATGAGTCAAATCTAACGTCGATGCGCCAGGCTGTTTTTGCACACTTAAGATCACCGCCGGATGCGAATTGATACTTGCGTCTCCACGTTTGATTTGCGGACCAAATCGCACTTCCGCAACTTCTTTGATTCGCACTGGGCGACCAAAGAAGCTGCCAATCGATGAGTTTTCAACCTCTTCAAGAGTTTTTACGCGACCGAAATTTTGGATTAGAAATTCCTGATTCGCGAGATCCACGAATCCGCCAGTCGTGTTCTGACTGAGGTGAGTCAAATTGTGCTGAACGATGTCGAGACTGATATTGCGTTTTCTTAACTCCTCCGAGGATAAGAGGATTTGGTACTGCCTTACTCCACCTCCAATCGGAATTACCTGGGCGATACCAGGAATGGAAAGGAGTCTGGGACGGAGCACCCAATCAGCAATCGATCGAAGCTCCATAGGTGCAATTTTGCCGTCCTGAGACGACAGGCCTATGAGCTGGAATTCTCCCATTATCGAAGAGATAGGCCCCATAATTGGGGTCACCCCCTTGGGAAGTTGTTCTTTGACCAACGCCAGTTTCTCGGCCACCAGCTGTCTATTGCGATAGATGTCGGTTCCCCAATCAAATTCTAGGTAGATAACTGAAAGACCAACGCCAGAACTGGAGCGAAGGCGTTGCAGTCCTGGAGTTCCATTGACAGTAACTTCGATCGGTTGAGTGACAAGAACTTCGACTTCTTCGGGTGCGAGACCACCCGCTTCCGTCAAAATGGTTACGGTAGGACGATTTAGATCGGGGAAAACATCGATTGGAAGGTGAGCTGCAACCCAAATCCCATAGAACAAGACTGCGCTGCCGCAAATAAGGACGAGCAAGCGATTGCGTAAAGAGAAATGAATAACTCGATCAAACATCTCAACCCAAGTCTATAGACGAAATTGCATTCCAAAATCCGTTGACCATCCACGAACATTCTGACTTTCGCCGAATGACTGGACCAAAGAAGCTCCTAAACGAAAACCTGCGAACCAATCGGAAGATGGGAAAAACGTGATTGCGGCCTCGAAGGTGGAGAAAGGTAGCCAAAATCCTTGCTCGAGACCATCCAAGCGGCCTTGCTGATATATCCATTGCAGGCCGACGCCACCTCCCACTGAAGGCTTCAAAAATGGAAAATGAGGAATTTCGTATTCTATCGTTAAGCCGGCGCTCACCGGCAGCCAATGCACGCGGATAGAATCTGTGAGGGATACTCCCGTCTTTGATTGTACTGAGAACAGAGATTCGCGAAACGCGTAGCTCACCTTTCCAGTTGCTTGAACTTCAAACCCTTTCCACTGAGCGATTGGAGCTGCGATAGCCAAACGCACAGTAGGTAAAGCTTTCATATTCTGAGCGTAATCAACGTCGAAATAAGGATTGGAAAGTGTGAATTTGTCTGGGCTGAAGAAGCTCAGCGACGGTGATACTTTCCATCCCGAACTGGTTTCCAACAGCTCGAGGTCAGAGGCATTCGCATTGTCTTTGAAGATCTTTTCTACAAGGCCAGATTCAACTTCAAACTCCGAGGCATCGATGGCTCCTGAATTCGGATCGGCGGCAACGAGGGTATTACATAGAGCAACTATTGCGAGGGCGTAAAACCATGAGTGTTTAGTCATTGCTTTAGAACCTCCGCATAGCCCACCTCACCCAACGCATCAGTGGCTATTCGAATGACTATGTCTTTGTCCTTCGCTTGACCCTTTAGTGTGAGTTTGTAGTCGCCGGAGGTTTTTGCTACGAATTTCTGGGTGAATAAATTGTATTGAACATCGGAGAAAGGCATTTCGACGAATTCATTTGAGTTCCACGGGCCTAAATACAGTCGCACGGAGCCGGTGATTCGCACTCCGTTGGGAGCGGAGAGATCCTGACTTGTAACGAAGCTGAGCAAAATTTTATCTGGAAGATTCGAATCGGGATGAATATTTATCACATCCCCCTGATAAGTCCCTCTGAGACCTTTTATCGAATCGGTAGTTGCAGCTCCATCATGGCGCTGCAAAATAATTGCTCCCGATGCCGAAGCCTTCGGCGCGGTCCAATTTCCTCGAAGGTTTGCTCCGCTCACAATCAAAGCAAGAATCATTTCCTTTGATTGTTCATTGGAACAAACAATGTTCAAGCTACCCCGTTTCGGATCGAATTCCGCCTTGTCGATGCCAAAGCCTACGAACTCGTCGGGTCCATCGCCCAATAAAATCCGCAAAAATCCGGTCAAAACAGGGGTGGGAACAGGATCTACTTCACCATCTACAGGTTGCGGAATGTCCTTGATTTGGAGATCAACCGAAACATTTTGCTGGGCCCCTGAGCTTTGCGCTAGCGTGCCTAGATAATGGCCTTCAACAGTCTGCAGCTCTCTACGCTTTGACTCCGCCGTGTTGCGCATCTGCTCGCGACGGCCATCCCGCTGACTAAGGCTACTTTTGGAGCAGGCAGAATTCGCCAGCACAAGTAGAAGACCGAGCCAGGGAAGTAATTTTCTTTCCCGCATCTACGCCTTCCTCCGCTATTGCCGCTGTATCTTTGCCTCGGCAGCTTCTCCTAAACCGTCGGCGAAGATTTTTGGTTCATATGAACCGGATGGACTCATTGTTCCCTTAAACGTCAGCCCGTACTCCGCGGTTTTGAATGTCAGGTACCGATTGTAAAAATTGAATTGAACGTCAGTGACTTTTGTTTCCACGTATTCCCACGATCCAAACTCTCCTAAGTACAACCGCACATTCCCCGTCACTTTAATCGTAGGGTCAGTGGAAGCCGTGTCTTGAGTCGTCACGAGAGAAAGAGAAATGCGTTCAGGTAAGTTGGATTCAATGTGGGTATTGGCGACTTCGCCTCGGTAGTGACCGGTGAGCGTTTTTACAAGTACTCCAGACTTAGGAGCAGAAGGCGTGGCACCTTTCTGCGCTTCGAATTGTCCGACTTTCCCTTGAACTGTGGAGAACCACTCGCCCTGCAACTTCCCTGATTTTAGGCTGCCGATAAAACTCACGTCATTTTTTGCATCTTTCATGCTGATTTGCCGCGTGAGCAAATTCATTGGGCAATCGTCGAATTCGTATGTGAGAAATTCAGTCGAAGTACTATCCCCGAAAAATACTTTCACGTTTGCGGAAATCTTCAATGTTCCATTGCCTGGATTGACGGTTCGAAGAGTGATGAATGCTTCTTGGTAAAAGTCATTTCCGTCTTGCTGCAAGATAGCTTTGTAAAGCCCGGCCACAGGCTCGGTAGCTGTAGGTGTGGCGTGGGCGGCTATAGAACCAATGAGAACTAAGCCAGAGAGCAAATACTTATAAATCATGACCACCCCTTCTAAAAAAAGTTCACTCTCAGTGTGCGAGTAAACAGCGCCCATTACACTATAAGATAGCGTTAAGACGCGGTGAGTCACTAACGCTCCCTGCGTTGATGGTATGTAAAGATTTATGGGGAGGGTGCTAAGTGGGGCCGCATTCCGTTCTAATTGTTGAAGATGAAGCAGATTTGGCGGAACCGCTATCGGAAGGACTTCGAGCCGAAGGCTTTTATCCGACCATCGCTTCGACCGGTAGCCAAGCTCTTAGACTGTTGGGTACTAAATCCTGGAGATTGGTAGTTCTAGACTTGTTGCTGCCTGACGTCTCCGGAGAGTCGGTTTTAGCATTCGCTCGAGAGCAAAACTATCGACCATCTGTTCTTGTACTCACGGCCCGTGGAACAACTCAGGACAAACTCAGTCTTTTTCGGATGGGGTGTGACGACTATCTTACCAAGCCCTATGTCTTTGAAGAGCTTCTCGAAAGACTCCGCGCGCTTCTACGTCGTTCTTATCGGGTTACGCCCGAAAAATTCAGTTACCAAGATCTCGCGCTGGATCCAAATACTCACTTGTTGACTAGCCGAGAATCCAACGTGCTGCTTACTCCCAAAGAAGCGTCAATGCTTCGATTGCTGATGGAAAACGCAGAACAGGTCGTATCGCGGCGCGAACTACTTCATGGAGTGTGGGGACTCGACAACGAGCCGGAAACCAATTTCATTGGCGTACATCTTTTTAATTTGAGAAAAAAACTGAGCCAAGTGAAGCGAGCTGACTGGCTGCGCACTGTCCGCAATTCTGGGTTCGTTCTGTCAGAAGCAGAAAAGAGTGCATCTTAGTAGGTAGAACTGTGAATTTAAAGTTTCGTTTCACACTCGCTATTTCGGCCGGAATGCTCATTCTGTCAGGAGCCTTCTCGGCTCTTGTTTATACTCAAGTAGAGCGTCGACTGTTCTCTGATGCGCGGGCCTCCCTCAACAGTACTTTAGAACACGAGTGGCAATATATCGATTTAGAGGGACATCAACCCGACGCGACTTCTAACCATTTCGATAATGTCTTCTTCAAACTCACCGCAGACGGGAAAGTTGTTTTCAGTACTTTTACAGAGCGCATGGAAGGTGCATTTGCGGATTCGGCCCATTTTTTACGGCAATCTCAATCGCAAACACGAAAAGGAAAGCTTTTTGAACTTCTGGCAATTCTCAACTTAGGCCCTACCACGCGGTACCTTGCCACATTGCGAAGAGCCTTATGGCTCGGATGCACTCTGGTTTTTATCCTAGCTCTTCCTCTGAGCTATGGCTGCGCCAGTTTGCTGCTTCGCCCTTTTAAGAACCTATCTGTTATGGCGAGCGAACTCACCGCCGAACGATTGTCTTCCCTGATTCCAGAGCCCCGACACAAAGACGAATACGCTAAACTCGTCCGCAGTTTCAACTCGCTGCTCCTCCGCTTAGATCGCTCATTCTCTCTGATGCGTCGATTCGCTGTAAATGCTTCGCATGAGTTTCGTACTCCGATTGCAATAATTACCGCCCAAACTGAAATGGCGCTTCGGCGACAACGAGAACCGGAAGAATATGTCCAGATAATAAGAAAAATAGATGTGCAGGCGAAATCTCTCAGAGAAATTACCCATATGCTACTTTCCCTTTCCGAGCTGGAGAAGCTGGAGCAAGAGGGAACGCGATCGTTGGATGTCCGGGCTACTCTTGAGGCAATCATTCAGTCCCTCACTTCTAAATCTGAGTCTCACAAAAAAGCCGTAGCGCTAACGGTGGACAATTTTGTTTACCGAGGGAATGAGGGCATTTTCCAAGGAATTGCGAGCAACCTGATTGAAAATGCCCTGAAGTACTCCAAAACTTCTGTACGTGTCGCCGTGAAAAACAACCTTGGAGCATTGGAACTTAAGATTGAAGACGACGGAGACGGAATTCCCGCCGATTCTTTCAAGCGAATTGGTGAGCCATTCTTTCGTGTAAAACCATCGAATTCAGCCCATGGGTATGGACTGGGGTTAGCGCTAGTATCTGCGTACGCAAAAGTAAGTCGCACTGCACTTCACTTTGATCGTTCTTCGATGGGTGGACTAAGTGTCAGCGCTAGGTTTCCTGAGAATTCAACCACCTAAAGGCTGCCCTCAAGTCTATTCTCCTATCCTTAACCAGTTCAAGCCAAAGAGGCTCTGTCCCAAGAACGGTTAAGCCGGACGCAACCAATACCGCTACAATAGTCGGAACCGTCGGCAGTCTCGTTAAAGCCAACGATATGAGAAACCCTACCAGAGCACTCAAGACTGCGAGGACGACAGAAAGAACCAGGTGCCGACGCAAGCCTTGGATCTTGCTTAAACTCAAAAGACCGGTCGGAATGAATAGCATAGCAGTTGTAAATAGAAATCCAACATACTGCACGGAAAAGCTCAGGACCAATAACGACAGAAATCGAAATACCCAAGGCGAGGTTAGCTTGCGAGTCGAAGGGGGGCTTCCAAACAGAGCCCATTCAAATGATTCGTTTGAAAAACTCGCCCAATTGCGCACTAAGAAAAACAGGGCCACCGCGGAGAGCGCCAGCGAGATCTTTGAATCTCCTTCGGTGAGCGTCGCGAGGTCACCAAAGTATACCTGCGCCAAATGATTCTCCAAGGCCGGGAAGATGGAACTAATTAGGTAGCCCGCTGAGAGCAGAGAAGCAAACAGCACAGCGAAAAGGGTATTTTTGGAAGCCGCACGATTTGCTACCCAGCGATCGGTTAGCAAATAGGTTGCGCCCGAAAACACCAGAGCGAGGGACATTGGCCCTACTGACGTCAGGATCGGTATATCGAATGGCTGGAATAGCCCTAATCCCAGAAGAACGCCAACCAAGGCGCCTTGTCCGACGCAGATCGTCTGCATCGCTCGGTCGCGCGCTGCGAGTTGAACTCCGACCAGTGCTAAAACTGAGCTAACTGTACAACCGGCCCCAATTGTCCAACCGTAAATAAGTACGAGTCCTAACATGGCCCCTCCCACGTATTTCGCTGTTCATCGAGATCAAGCGTCACAACATCAAATTTCGACCGCTCGTCATCTTTCAATCCTTGATGGCACACCATAACTATCGCTCTTCCCGAGCCGCCCTTTAAAAATTGAGCCATGACTTCCACCATCGCTCCCCGGCTACTTTTATCCAAGTGGTTCATAGGCTCATCGAAAATCATTAGGCTGGGATTCTGCAACAAAGCCCGAGTTAGCAAAGCGCGCTTTCTCTCCCCACCACTAGCAGAATTCCAGGCAGCTTCCAGGTGTTCATCTTTCAGGAGACCATATTGTTTGGCGGCGTCTCGCGAAACCGCCTCTAACTGAGAAATTCGTAGAACATCGAGCAAAGTTAACGGCAGGTGAACTTCCGTGTTTTCAAGTTGAGGTAAGTAAACCTGTTTATCAGTATCCACGTTTACACTGATGTGCCCCCAATAGTGGGTGCTTTCACCCAGAAGTGTGCGAAGCAAGCTTGATTTTCCGCAGCCATTGGAGCCCGTTACCAAGAGCATCTGCCCCTCTGAGACGGCAAAGTTCAAATCCTTCTGCAGGACTCGGCCGGTAGGCGTGCTGTAGGTAAGTCGGTGCGCTTCGACGATGGGAGAGTTCATCGGCCGGCCTCCGGAGCGAGACGCGTCTTAATGGCGTCCACAAGTTTATCCTGAAATGCCTCGTAGGAATCAAGACCTTTGCGGGGCTGCAGCGACAGCGGAAGTTGGACTACCGGAATTCCTGACAACTCCGTGAAGCGCTGCAAAGTTTGTTTCGGAGCAGTTTCACTGGCGACTGCCAGCTTTACTCCGGCCGCTTTTGCGGACAAGGCCACTTCCACGAGCCTTCCGGCCGAAGGGGTCACACCCGGTTTTTCCTCAATAGTTCCGTGAGACTTGAGGCCATAAGCATTCCAAAAGTAACTAAACTCGCGGTGGTACTCGATTAAAAGCGGCCCTTTTTGTTTAAGCAGAATGGCACTTAGCTTTGCTTTGTTCTTCTCTGAAATCGTATCAAGTCGGTCAGAGGTCACCTTGGATTGTTTAAGATACTCAGCGGCATGAGCGGCATCCAATCCAGCCAATATGTCCGTAATGGCGGGAATGGCCTGGGCTAAGTGCTTAGGACTGAGCCAAAAATGGGGATTGCCGCTAGGGTGCACATCGCCAAGCGAGCGGTCTACACCGCCAATTGGTTTCTCTAGGATTTGGATTGCTTTGCCTGTTTCACAGTAACCTTTGCCGCCCTGCTGAACTTGTGCGTTTCCTGAGCGTGCTAGAACTTTTGGCATCCATCCCACTTCGAGCTCGAGTCCAACCAGAAGAACCGCGTTGGCATTCGATACCAAACGAATGAATTCTGGTACGGCGTCCACATAATGCGGATTTTCAGTTCCCTTTAGGAGGCTGGTCACTTCGATGTGGTGCCCACCAATTTGCTTCGCCAGCCATGCCAGATCCGTCGTCGACGTAACGACATTTAAAGAGGCGCCCTGACTAATCGCAGACCAGAATAGGAAGAGTAAAATCGAAGCAAATCGATTCATGACATATCCCCTAGAAATCGTGCGCTGGATGCGCCCCGAGAAAGAACACCGCTTGAAACTCCGCAATTTTGTTTGATTGGCTGGAGGTTCCCGATGTTTCAAAGTTTTGACTGAAGGCCAGACGAAACAACGCAAATTCACTATTTCGGTAGGTAAGTGTTGGAACGATATTGAAAGTTCCATTGGGATAATCAAATCCCCCACCGTCCTTAAGATTCGAGATGGAGTAATAGTCTAGTCGCGTACCAACAAAGAAGTTCCCGCCTAGATGCATTTCTGGATAAAGATAAGCACCCCAGGAAGTCTGTGTGCCTAGAGTTTGAAACCATATCTCGGATTGGAAAAGAAAGTTGAGGACCTGGGCTTCCCTCCACTTCGCTGCAACATCAAATCCTATCAAGGTGTTCTTGACGCCATTCGAATCGGTTCGGCTGAGATAGTTAGCGCCAATCTGCGCGCCTCCGTCCGAGGGTAAGGATAGGTATGTTGCCGCTCGCAAATAGTGAGTTGGAACTTTGGGTTTGCTACCACCAGTATGATCGTGTCCAAATGTGTATCCGCTGGTTATCCCACCCGTAAATTCTAGAAAAAACGAGGTGGGTAATAAGTAGGTGTATTCAACCCCCGTGTCTTGTGCCGCCTCCTCTGCGAAGAACACTCGATGGTATTTGGGCGGCGATACAAATGGCCAGTCGTGCCGGTGAATTTGGTTTAGACGGCCTACCCCCAGAAAAAAATGCCCCAAACGAAATCTGGAGCGAGGTATCAGCTTGCTGGAACCAATGTAAGCCTCATGGATCTCGAGCCGCATTACTCCCGCTTCGGTGTGAGCGGCGATATTCAGTTGACCGTCAAAGAGGTGATCTGCGGGAGAATAGAGCAGAAGCTCCGCTTCTCGAATATCCAACCGATCGCTTGCGCCACTTCCGGTATTGAGCCCATACTGTCCGACGGTGTCTACTGCGACTGAGGTCTTCAAGCCTCCAAGATCCTCACCCCATCCCGTTGACGCAAAGCACAGCAACGCCATGGCGAGAAAATAAGCTCGAATTGATCGCATAATTAGTTAGTGCTTCTCGCGAGGAGCACCTTGAACGGCGCTAGTTAGCGTTGCATTCTGAAGCTCAACACCCCACAGGGTTCCTTTTAGTCCGCTGAACGGATATTCGTGCTCGCTGTCGCCGTTCCAAATGACGAGATGTCCATGACCGTGAATATCTATCGAAAAAGAAAGTTCATCTAGAGGCGACACCGACGCAAAATCCGCCGATTTGTCCTGCAACTGCGTGCCCGCCTTGAGTTCAACCTTGAGAACCTGCGAATCCAGGCGCGTAAAGCAGAGTCGAACGCCTCCCTGCATTTCGCGGTCAGTTTGACTGACCAGGCAAAGGCTACCTTGCGCGTCCAGTTTAAACTTCAAGGCATAGTTGTTGTCGGGGTCCACCAAAGGGGCTCGGAAGATTATTCTCCCAGTACCTCGAATCGACGATACACCTGTATTTAGCGTGCTGCCCGGCAGAACCACGTACTCGCTGCCGTTGAGGTTTTGAAGTGACGTGGCGTCCCCTCTTCCAGAATTAGAATTGCCGCATCCAACTAAAAATGACGCGATACCCAGAGCCACGAATTTCTTCAGATTGATCATGTGAACCTCCCCAAGGTGTTGAATCTTTTTAAGGGTACGGGGAGCACCGAAAGAGTGCACTTTAAGATTGTTTTAATTCGAAAAATAGGCAGGTAAATCGCTCGTTTCGATATTAGAAAGAAATTGATCGCGATTTTTGTTCTGGTGAGATTTATCGAAAATCATTTAGGATTCAAAAATGGGTGAGTGAATCCAAACACACAATTTGAGCTTCATCTCCCAAAACAACTCTAAGTTTGTTGTGAAATCGCTTTGGTGCAAAGATGCAGCGAATTTCAGACTGCTTAAACAACAGGTCTTGGGGTACTCGCCATTCCCTTTCATGTTGGAAATTATATCCGTCCGCCCGAATAGTATTGACGTAAGGGACTAGAACATCCGGAATGTTTGCTCGAATAGTCTTGATTAGTTCATCGTGGATATACACTGCCGGAGCGGCCTTGAAGTGCTTCAACAAGTTGAACTTTGAAAATGAAACACCAAAGGGAGAGTACGCCTTTGCATGGTCTACAAGGGCAGCCAATCTCCCCTCGGTAAAACAGACTGCCTTTGAACAAGCCGACTTGTTTGGAATTTGATCGTAAATAGAAAAATATCCAGTTGGTCTGGCTTCCAACTTTTCATCAGACAGAATTTTTATCAATTGTTCAAAGCATTGATCTTCGGTCATAGTGCTTCGTTTTCTAATAAAATGAGTCAAATAGGCAGATTGATCCTCGCGGTTGCGAACAAATGTCTCCGGTTCGGCGTGAAGTTGGCTTGGATTCACTTCAGGCGGATGGGACTCTTCCTTATCAAAGCAATTTTGGCAGATTTGTCCGAACTCGCTGGTGAAATCACTCCCCAGAGAAACAAAGTGATCATCGAAATGCTTGAGACCACAACTATCGCACGTAAGATAGGCTCCGACTTCGCGATGACAAAGCCATCCACATTTTGAGCAAGCGTCTGCGCACTTCCTGTGTGCCAACTGGTCACAGCTACTCTCTCCACCTGAGTCAAAAGCGGAGCACTGAACTGCCTTGTCCCCTTCCAACTCTTCATCAGTAACAAACTCAGAACACTCCGGACACTTGCGGGGATTGTCTTTCGAACCAGCACTGTTTACCCATTCAACATGATTACATGCACCGCAAACCAATCCAGTAAGTTCATTGTCGTATTGATGCCAATAGAGATTCGCCTCTCCCTCGCAGTTGGGACAAGCAATAGGAGATCCCGAATCAAACAATTGGCCCGAGTCGATCAGTTTTCGTAGGTTCATCTGACAGATTCCCTCTGTAAAAGACCTGGGTTTAAGGAGATGCGACCAAGAATACTACAAGACGTTCGTTTTCCTGCCGGTTGTCATCTGTCGGGGGAGCTGCATGAAAAGTTTGAAAGAAGCGTAATACGGAACCATCCGGAATAGGAATGAGACTTGAGAGCGGGCACGGCCTCCTACTGCCAGTTGGGCAATACAACGTCGAAGCTCCAATTTCCGATTTGCTCCAAGTTAAGTCCCCCGTACCTCGGTGAGAATGGCCACCACGCGGGCCTACATACCGCTCCGTTCGAATAAGAACCACAATATCCCTATATGGAAAGTGTCTGATATCCTGGTCGGAAAACTGAGCGATCACAAACTGTTCGAGCGGAATAGCGAGTTCCTCGCCCCAGTCTTCGCGGAGGCCATCGAGTACGAGCTTCGAAATGTCCCTAAGGCTCTGGTGGGGGTAGGCGGGCAAACGAATGCCTCCACTATCCGGACGTTTTCGTACATTGATACCGGTCTGGCGCTGTCCCAGGCGTTCGCGATCGTTGATTAGCCGTCTCACCTGTTGTCGTTGAACCGGAGTCCAAATGTCGGGCACTTGGGTGATTTTCGGCATCACCCACGGGGCTCCGATATTGAATGCCTGCGCGACAATAGCCACGACGCACGGAAACGAACTCAATAGATTCATTGGATCCGACATCTAGTCGTTCCCCAGCAGGGAGCGCAATAGGAAATGGAATGTCCCGTCCCCGCTCGACGGGGACACGGCGGGGACAGGACAGGCTAGATGGGGGCTAATTCTGTCATTTCGTGTCAGTTTGAACTTCTGAGTAACTCGCCGTTATTTTGGTTTTTTTATTGTTTCTAACTATTTGAAGAAGGAGGACTGTAGAGTCCTCTCCTCTCCGCCAAATTTTTGATTCATCAAAAATTTCCTCTACTTACAACTCTCGACTTTCGTCTGCGGGACACAGCGGGACAACTCTGTCTTGGGCCTCCGAAAACCGAGCGTCCTTTCCACCCCCGGTGCTTCTTGCGGGACGGATGCGGGACACCCATCTTGATCTAATCTAGATATCTATATACAATCTATATGTGCTTCACTTCGATTGGGACGACACCAAAAACAGAACTAACCGAAGAAAGCATGGCATTTGGTTCGAAGAGGCCCAACAAGTCTTTGACGACCCTCAAGCCATCTTGTTCGCGGACGTAGAGCATTCCGGAGACGAGGATCGATTTATCATGTTGGGAATGAGCGCTTCCGGTCGAATCCTTGTCGTCGTCCACTGTGAGCGAGAGCAGAGCAACGTGATTCGAATTATTTCGGCCAGGAAGGCCAAAGCAAAAGAGGCAGTCAGATATGAAAAAGGAATATGATTTTTCGAAGATGAAAGGGGTCAAAAACCCCTATGCGGCAAAAAAGAAAGCGGTTGGCATTAACCTAAGCCATGAAGTCATTGATTACTTCAAAAAACTATCGACCGATACCGGTGTCGCATATCAGGTTTTGATAGACTTATACCTGCTTGATTGCGTCAAGACGAAGAGGAAGCCAAAGTTCAATTGGGCTGCTTAACGAAAGTAGGCAAAATTATGTCAAATAAGCTTGACCCTGGCCCCTCGATTGGAGCGATCGAAACCCCCGGTTTGTGTTTCCGGTCTTCGGATAATTTTGAACCCAATGCGCAACTAACTCATCTATCGCAGCTGTTGAGATCTTTTCTACCACGCGTGCGTGCAAGAATTCCAAATGAGGAAGTCGGATTTCATAGTGCTGCTTTGATCCTTCTTCCAGCTTCAAAA
>CAZFMF010000025.1:0-7137 GCA_964519985.1 uncultured Pseudobdellovibrionaceae bacterium
GACGGCACGCCGGTGGGGACGGAAGGCGCCCCCGAAGTCGTTCGCCCCGGAAAGAATAACCGGATTTCCTTGGTTCTGGGGGGCGCGGGGGTAGCGAGTTATGCCACCGTCGGGATGTTGAAAAAATTCAACGAGGAAGGCATCGAGATCGAGTTCATCGTTGCGACGGGATGGCCGACCGTTTTCGCGCTCGCCAATGGTTTCCTAAAGACCGTGCACGATCTGGAGTGGTTCGCCACCCGTTTGGACAAGGATGGCTTTGAGAAAATGGGATCGGTCGACTTCCGCAAAGAAATCGATCCCAGCGAAGCGCTTCCCAAGATTGTCCTAGATTCTTTCAACCAGACGCTTTTAAACCAGGGCCGCGTGCCGGTGGTCATTGCCGCCACGAACACGGACCTGGGCGAACCGGATGTTTTCGGATCGGGAGAATGGAAAGAGCCGCTCTTAAGGACCGTTTCGGTGCCCGGAATCTACCGAAAATTTGCCACGGAACGCGGAACGGGATGGATCCAGAGCATCCAGGGCATGGACGTTCGCGAAGCGCTCCGCCGAGGCGCGGGCGTCGTGGTTGCCGTATCAATGTACGACGATTTCGTTCAAGGTCTGGCCAAGAAGCCGGCCCGAGGGGATGACGAACTCTTGCGTCGGGTCTACGGGGCCCAAATCCGAAAATCCACGCAGGAGGCGACCAAGCAGGCGGCCATTTCGGCCACCATTGTGTTGCAGAAGGACGCCACCGATTTTTCCGCCAAGCGCTCGGCCATTTTGGCGGGTTACCGAGAAGCGGCACGGATCGTGAAGAAGCTGCGGGAGTCGGGAGCTTCGGCCCCAAATTGACTTACTTAGGATGAGTCCCCTACAACTAAGGGGAGCAATCACGAAATGCTGAACTTTTGTCGCACCCTGCCCGCACTCTGCCTCTTCCTCGTGCTGGCTTGTACGCAACCACCGCCGCCGCCGGTCCTTCCTGGCCATGCCGCGGCGACCACCGAGCGCGTGTTGTTGGACGATGCGATCGATCCTTCGGATATCCGCCAGATCTTCGCCGCCCTAAATGAGGACGGCCGTCTCGAAAGCCTCGCCCCTTGGATCCGCGAAACGTCGGACGAGAAGCTGGCCACCCTCGGCCGCATCATCACCCGCTATTTCTATCAGGCGGCGCACAACCCGGACGGAGCGATCGCCCTGCTGAATCAACGCACACGTAGCCGAAGTTTTTCCAAAGGGCTGGCCCTCAGTCGCGAATGGCAAAGTCGATCGAGTGCCACGGCTCTGGGAAAACTCGCCACCCAAGCGATGAGGTCGCCACTGTGGGTGGAAGTCGTGGAACGCGACGTAGGTTTCTTGTCGCCCGATCTCGATGAATCGTTGGCTGAACTCGAAACGGACGTCCAACGTGCGTTTGGCCACGAAACGGAGTGCGCGCCCGTCGAGCCCGTACCGGCAACTCAGATCGTCTCCGATTTCTCCCGCTTTTTGGTCGATGAAAACTTCAAACAGCGTTGGGTAGGCCTTTGCAACTCACTCACCGACTCCTGGCCAATCGTCGGCTTTCTCCACGGCATGCGCGAGGTGAATCGCCGCTACCAGGGTCACGCCTTTGACGGAATGGGTGCCGGCCTCGCCCGAATGATTCGCGAACCGCGGGACGCCAATAAAGGGGCCGCGCCTTCCCAGTTTGATTCGCTGATGGACTTGATGATGGCGCTCAGTGGGCCATCCAATGGTCTCTTTGATGCCGTCAATGAGTCGCTTTTGAACACCGATTTGGTGCGGGAGATGGGGACCATTCTCCAACCCAATTTGCCGAACCGAGTGCTGAAGTACATTCCGATCATCCCCGGCACTCAGTTGGGATTGCTCAGCGATAAGCTACAAAAAAAGGACGGTTTTGATCGAGTTGATTGGTTGGCGTTGGCCGGCGATCCGAAGCTCCCCGCCACGCAAGACGCCTTTTCGAAGTTCTTTATCGCGACTCGCCGATCCCATGAAGATATTGTTGGCTCGGCGCATGACTCGTTTGCGGATGACTACGTGGTTTTTAACTCGCCGCTGTATTTAAATAGTTTCGTGCTCTCCGAGTGGATGCAACGGGCTTTGCACCACAATCGGGCGACCCTGTCGGCTTTACCCGAGCCCAATTTCCCATCGGCGGTTTGGGACATGCCGATGAATGTCCCGGAGTTTGAATTCAACTTTACCGAGGTGAATGCGGCGGGCGAGGTGGTATTCGCGCCGGACAAGATGAAGGCGCTCAGCGATTTCGACCTAGGGGAGTTTGTCGCCGCCCTCCCCAAGCAACCAGCGGGTTTAGGCGGATTTCGCTATTCCGTCCCCGCCATCGAGAAGGTTCCGTTGAAGCAGGCCCTGAGAATAGCAATTGAAGCCGTCGATCGGAGCCGCGGCTACGCCGATCCCTCCTCGCTTTTTCGCTCCACCGTATACGATCTGACGCGCCCGAAATCTTCGGGCCGAAGTTTCTTGCAGGAAATGGAAACGCCCGACTTGATGCTCTCGGTGCACCGGACCCTTTCCTCAATGACGGTGGAATCTTGGCAGACCTTGCGTTCGGTCGTTTTTGACGGCGTCGGACTGGAATCGCTCCCGAAAGAAACCAAGGACCTGTTGTTAAGCCTTTTTGAAAGCCACCCCGAGCTCTCCAAGCGTTTCTCCCGCATTCTGGATTCGATGGGAACATTGCGAGAACTCGACGGAGTGTCTCCGTCCGGGATTTCACCGTTTCAGGCCTACCACGAGCTGGTGCGCGAAACGGGGCCGCGCGAGTGGAAGGCGCTCGGTCAGGCCTGGGCCTTTGTCGGTGAATCGGGACTGTTTGCGCTCGATCCGGGCCCGGACGGCAAAGCCGTTCCACGCTTCCCTTCTGCACACGCTTGGCTGGCACAGGGCGACGCTTCGGGATTCTTGCGTTTGGCCGCGCAGGTCCAACCGGCGCGCCACCGCCCCTTGGCCGATTTTTTTAATGAAGTCCTAAAGGAACGCGCTGGTCGTCAGGGCAGCGAAACCCACTGGGAGTTTTTCCAAGAACTTGTCGAACAAGCACCCGAAGGCGTCGCCGCGTTATGGGATACTCAACGCGCGGGAGACTTGGGATCCCGGGGTAGTTTCAGCCCCGAGGAGCGCGCGTGGGTCGTGCGCTTTGTGCACGAAGGCGCCTTCCGAAGCTTCTGGGACGCCTTCGGAGAACGCTTTGCGTCCGACCAATCCGCAGATTGGATTGCCCCGCTACGGCGGTTGGTCCAGGACGGTTCACTGCGAACCGCCTTCCGTCTGCTTTCGCTGGTGAAGAACGACCGGATGAAAGAGATCGCCCGCGTCCTTCAGGAATGGGAATCCAGCGGCGAACTTTTGGCCTTTTTGGAAACGCTCGAAACGGTCTGGAATCGTCAATCCGCGCCGCGTGGCTAGATCCACCGAAGTTATCTCGGTGCCACTTGAATTCCGACCCTCCTCCCACTATTTTGCGCTCAGGTCCCAAACCTTTCTGCGATGAGGCGCTTCATGACAATCTTGCTTTCCACCCTCCTGCTGGGTCTTTCCACCTCTCTGTGGGCGGCCGAGCCAGAACGTCCGACCGTCCCGCCCCCGGGCGTGGATAAGGTGCTAACCAAAGGCGAAACGCCCCGCGCTTTCTTTCAAAAGCGAATGGCCGATGCCGGCTGCCAAAGCGAGCTAAAAGCGGCAAAAAAGGCGTTTCGGGATCTGATTCAGGAGGTCGCGGATATGCGCGCGGCCAAAGAAACGGACAGCAAGATTGACGCGAAGGGCGGCGCGCTCATGGACGCCCGGATGGAAGTGCTCCGCCTGATGGAACTCTGCGGCGAATGCGCGACTCGCGAAATAGAAGTGAGGACACTGGACTTTAAGGCCGGCCGGGAAACCTGGTTTATTTCGGACGGATCCTGTCAACTGCCGATTGAAACCACCAACGCGAAGGGCGAACCCGATGCGGCCGGCATCGCCAAACTGCAGACAGTGTTCCAGTTGGTTTCGGATTCTTTGGTACACGCGAAGCAATATGCGGGCCCCAATGGCGGCTTTGATAACGTGCTGGCATTTCATGTGATTAATGGGAACAAGATCGACCCCAAAGCCGACCTTTTTCCGAGCCCGGCGAATCTTGCGATCTGGGTCCGTGGCCCTCGCATCTTGAACATGATGATGTACTACCCAATGGAAGCCGAGTACGAGACCGTGACGAAGGGCAGCCTTTCTGAGTTCAATTTGAAATTCAAGTCGTTTGAGCCCAAGGCGAAGATTGTATATCCGAACGTGACTGATTTCACTCCCTCCGGCAAACCTGTCCCGCCTTTGATTAACCTGTTACTCCGCCGGGTGGTGGGGCGTTGGTACATCACTTCCGACGGTTATTTCCGTTATTTCACGGCGGCAATGCTGCCCCTCAACCTTACGAACCCTGAGTTAATGAAACAAGGCCGCTCGGTGCTCACGGATACCCTCACCGAACTTTCTTACCGAGGGCAGTGGGAGTGATTGAACGCTACCAAAGACCGGAGATGGCGAGCCTGTGGTCGATGGAAGCCCAATTCCGCGCCTGGCTCGAAGTTGAGGTCTTGGCCTGCGAAGCCTTTGCCAAAGCCGGGATGATCCCGGCCGCCGCGGCGGCGGAAATCCGCAAGAAAGCCGACTTTAAGATCGAAGATATCCTCGCCCGCGAAGCGGAAACCAAACACGATGTCGCGGCGTTTGTTTCGGTGGTGCAAGCGCGGGTCGGGGAAAATGGGCGCTTCATTCACTGGGGACTGACCAGCAGTGATATCGTCGATACCGCGTTTGCCCACCGCATGCGCAAATCAGCGGATCTGATTTTAAAAGAACTCGACCGGGTTCTCTCCATCACGCGCGATCGGGCGATGAAGGACAAGAAAACGCCGATGATGGGTCGGACCCACGGCATCCACGCGGAACCGACCACAATGGGCGTGAAGTTCCTGCTCTGGTACGACGCCCTCAACCGCAGTCGCGCGCGCCTGACGGCGGCGAGGGAAGAAATCTCGGTGGGCAAGATCTCCGGCGCAGTCGGCACTTATGCGCACATCCCGCCGGAAATCGAAAAGCACGTCTGCGAAAAACTAGGCTTAAAGCCCGACTCGCTCTCGACCCAGGTCATTACGCGCGATCGTTTCGCCGCCTACTTCAATGCCCTGGCTCTTTTGGGTTCCACGATTGAAATGATCGCCACCGAGTTGCGCCACCTCCAACGCACGGAGGTCGGCGAAGCGCGAGAAGGTTTCAGCAAAGGCCAGAAAGGCTCCTCGGCGATGCCGCACAAGCGCAACCCGATCTCGGCGGAAAATCTCTGTGGCCTAGCGCGCGTGCTGCGGGCAACCGCGATTCCGGCCATGGAAGACTGCGCCCTTTGGCACGAACGCGACATCTCTCATTCAAGCGTCGAACGCATCATCGGACCCGATGCCAATATTCTGGCCGACTATATGTTGGGCCGATTAGGGGATGTTTTGCAGAATTTGGAGACCTTCCCCGCCCGAATGCAGGAAAACCTCGATCTGCTCCAAGGAGTCGTTTTCTCCCAGCGGGTGCTGCTGGCTCTTACCGAAAAGGGCCTTTCTCGGGATGAAGCCTACGCCTTGGTGCAAAAACACGCTTTGGCCGCGTTGGACAAGAAAGAGCCTTTTATCAAGCGTTTAAAAGAGGATCCGCAGGTCACGGCCACCTTGGCCGCCAAGGACTTGGATTCGCTATTTGATCTTTCCGCTTACTTCAGGCATGTGGACTACCTTTTCGAGAAGGTGCTAGGCCGATGAACGTGGAAAAAGGCAAAAGGCTTTACGAAGGTAAGGCGAAGATCCTGTTCGAGACCGACCACCCGGAGCGCCTGCTCATCCAGCATTTCAAGGACGACGCCACCGCTTTTAACGCCCTGAAACGCAGTTCTATTCAAGGCAAAGGGGTGGTGAACAATACGGTTTCCACCTGGATTTTCCGCCACCTCGAGAAACAGGGCATCCCGACCCATTTTGTCGAAAAGCTTTCCGATCGCGACATGCTGGTCCGTCGGGTGACGATCGTCCCGGTCGAGGTCGTGGTCCGCAACCGCGCGACCGGATCGATCTGCAAACGCCTAGGGATCGAAAAAGGCCGGCCTTTCTCGCCCCCGCTCGTAGAATATTTTTACAAGGACGATGCGCTCGGCGATCCGCTGATCGGCGAGACCCATATTTTACAATTTGGTTGGGCCACGGCCCCCGAGCTCAGCGAAATTAACCGCCTCTCGCTAGCCGTGAATGAGATTTTGAAAACCGTCTTTCACGCCGCTAAACTCGAACTCATCGACTTTAAGCTCGAGTTCGGACGCGATGCCGAGAGCGGCAAGCTGGTCCTCGCCGACGAGTTCTCGCCCGACGGTTGCCGTCTATGGGATCACGCGACCGGCGAATCCAAGGACAAGGATCGTTTCCGTCAAGATCTGGGCGGTGTGCAGGAAGCCTATTTGGAAGTGCAAGCGCGCTTGGCCGAAGTTTTGGAGGAGAAATGAAAGCCCGAGTGACCGTGTTCTGCAAAGAAGCCGTTTTCGATCCGCAGGGCCACACCCTGGCGATGTCGCTTCGCCAAGTGGGCTTTCCCTCCGTAAAAGGCGCCCGCGTCGGCAAGATCATCGATATCGAACTTTCCGCCCATTCGGTGGCGGATGCGCGTCAGTCGGTGCAGCAGATGTGCGAAAAGCTTTTGGCCAATCCGGTGATTGAGTCGTTCAGCTTCGAGATCAAAGAATGAAGGCTGCGGTGATTACATTTCCGGGATCGAATTGCGAAGACGACGCCTTCGATACGCTGGGTCGCGTCTGCGGATTCGAGGTGCGGCGGATTTGGCACAAGGATCGCGCGGATTTCGCGGAGACGAATCTCGTGGTTTTGCCCGGTGGCTTTTCTTACGGCGACTATTTGCGCTGTGGCGCGATGGCCGCCCTCTCCCCCGTCATGGAGGACGTTAAGGCTTTCGCCCAACGCGGCGGAATGGTGATCGGGATCTGTAACGGATTTCAAATCCTCTGTGAATCGGGCCTGCTGCCCGGTGCCCTCACGATGAATGCGGGTCGCAAATTCGTCTGTAAAGACGTTCCGCTGCGTACGGCGG
>CAZFMF010000025.1:7147-51965 GCA_964519985.1 uncultured Pseudobdellovibrionaceae bacterium
CACCCGATTTGAGAAAGACGAAACCGCTTCCTTCCCCGTGGCCCACGGTGATGGCCGCTACTGGATCGATGAGGCGGGGCTGGCGGATTTACGCGCCAAAAACCAGATTCTCTTCACTTACCAAGAAAACCCGAATGGCAGCGTGGCGGATATCGCCGGGATCTGCAACGAAGCGGGAAATGTTTTTGGTCTGATGCCCCATCCGGAGCGCGCCACGGAGTTACGTTCCAAGCACGGCATGAAGCTATGGAAGTCCATTGCCGAAAGTCGAGGGGCGAAATGAGCCGTATCGACGATTTACAGCCGGGTGACTTGAAAACGGCGCAGTCCCTAGGGCTGCGAACGGAAGAGTACCAGCACATCTGCCGAAAGCTAGAGCGGCCGCCGGTGTTTGCCGAGTTGGGCGTATTCTCGGCGATGTTCAGCGAACATTGCAGCTACAAATCTTCGCGCAAATACCTCAAACGCTTTCCCACCGAGGGAAAACGCGTCTTACAGGGCCCGGGCGAAAACGCCGGTGTCTTGGATATCGGCGATGGCTGGGCCGTGGCTTTCAAAATGGAAAGCCACAACCACCCATCGTTCATTGAGCCTTTCCAAGGCGCGGCGACCGGCGTCGGGGGTATTTTACGCGATGTCTTCACCATGGGCGCGCGCCCAATTGCTTCGATGGACAGTCTCTGCTTCGGCAACCCGGATTGGGAACGCACCCCGGCGATCGTTCGCGGGGTGGTCCATGGCGTGGGACATTACGGCAACTGCGTCGGCGTCCCGACGGTCGCGGGTCAGACGCTTTTCCATTCCTGTTACACGCGCAATCCATTGGTCAACGCCTTCACGCTGGGCCTACTGCGCAAAGATGAAATTTTCCGTGGTTTTGCTTCCGGTATCGGCAATCCGGTGATCTACGTCGGCTCAAAAACGGGCCGGGACGGCGTGCACGGTGCCACGATGTCGTCGAAAGAGTTTAGCTCCGAGGGCGAACCCGATCGCCCGACCGTACAAGTTGGCGATCCCTTCACCGAAAAATTGTTGCTGGAAGCCACCCTCGAAGCAATGAAGGCGGGTTTGATCGTTGGGATTCAGGATATGGGCGCCGCGGGCCTGACCAGTTCTTCCTTCGAGATGGCGTATCGCGCGGGCACCGGCCTGGAGATCTCTCTGGACGATGTGCCGGTCCGCGAGCCGGAAATGACCGCCTACGAATTGCTGCTTTCGGAATCACAAGAACGCATGCTGCTGGTGGCGCTGCCCGAGAATGTCGAAAAGCTGCTCGCCATTTTCAAAAAGTGGGATTTGCATAGTGAAGTGATCGGCAAAGTGGTCGAAGGGCACACCGTGAAGATGACCTACCGGGATCGCGTGGTCGTCGATCTCCCGGTGGAACTCGTGACCGATCCCCCGATGGCGGATCGCGCCGTCGCTCCACCCGGCGATTTGAAGCAACGCTGGTTCCTGGATCGGAACCGACTGATTTCCACTTCGCTCGCCGACAAAATCCAATGCGTGCTTTCGGATTTCAACTTTGCCGACGCGGCCAAACTGGTCGAGCAGTATGACTCGATGGTAGGCAATCGCACCGAAGGCGGAACCTTCGATGATGCCGCAACGTTACTCTTGCGCGATGTCGACCGCCGTCCGCGTTTGGCCATGAAAGCCGACTGCAACCCGCGCGTCTGTTGGTTGTCCCCTAAGGAAGGCGGCCGCCGCGCGGTTGCCGAAAGCGCGTTGAATCTGGCCACCCGGGGCGCCGAACCGATCGGCATCACCGATTGCCTGAACTTCGGCAGCCCGGAAAACCCGGAAGTGATGTGGCAGTTCGAAGAATCTGTCGACGGTATTTCCGAAGCCTGCACTGCGCTGCGCGTCCCGGTGATTTCGGGCAACGTAAGTTTTTATAATGAAACGGACGGCAATCCGATCCATCCCACCCCGATGATTGGGATGGTAGGACTGATCGAAGGCCCGGAAGCGTTGCCGAAGTCGGCTTTCTTCAGCAGCGATCTGGAAATTGGACTTCTGGGACCGCTCGAAGCGGGCCTCGGGGGATCGGTTTTGGCCTCGCTTATCTTCAAGCGCGATTGCGGGCAACCCGACGATACCGACCTTTCCATGGTCGATCGCATGGTCAAACTTTGCGGCAAGATCCGTAAGAGCAAGATGGAGTGTGCCCTGCACGACGTCTCCGATGGTGGCCTCATTACCGCGTCTCTGGAAATGGCTTTGCGAGCGACGGTGGCCCCGATCGGGCTTCAGCTTTCATCGCCTTCGGGAACGGACATGGATCGGTTCCTCTTTGGCGAGGCCATGCCTCGCCTCCTCATTGCCTATCCCGCCAATGAGCGGGTGCAAATCGAGATGTTGGCCGGCCAGTCGGGGGTTCCGTTCAATGTCGTGGGCCATACCAATGAATCGGGAGAAGTTTCTGTCCGTCAGGGTGGAGCCATTGTCCATCAATCGGCGTTGGCGCCGATTGCCAAAGCGTGGAAGGAACGCTGGTCGTCTCTTTTTGGATAACTATGTGCGCGATCTTCGGAATTACGGGCGATAAGGAAGCGGCCAATCTTACGTACCTAGGTTTGCATGCCCTCCAGCACCGCGGCCAAGAGGGGGCGGGCATTGTTTCGACCGATGGCGAGTCGGCGTTCGTCCAAAAGGCTCAGGGCCTCGTGGCCGAAGCGTTTTCGGAAAGCGCACTCGCGGACCTCAAAGGCCTCGCCGCGATTGGGCACACGCGCTACTCCACCGCGGGCGGGAGTACGGCCGCATCGCTACAACCGCTCTACATGAAGAGTTCCTTGGGCTGGTTGTCGATCGCTCATAACGGGAACTTGGTGAACGCTTCGAAGATTGCGGCCGATCTCGAACAACAGGGTGCTATCTTTCAATCGTCGAGCGATACGGAAGTGATTTTGCATCTGTTGGCTCGCAGCCGCGAGAAAGATCCGGAAAAAGCGCTGGCGGCGGCGCTCCAGCAGGTCGAAGGCGCCTATTCGCTCCTGGTCATGAACCGAGAAAAACTGATCGCGATTCGCGACCCCTACGGTTTTCGGCCTCTCGTAATGGGAAACTTGCGCGGCAACCCGGTCTTCGCCAGCGAAACCTGCGCCTTTGATTTGATCGGGGCGCAGTACGTGCGGGAAGTGGAACCCGGTGAGATGATCGTCGTTCCGCTCGCCAACCCGTCCGCCCTGCGCAGCATCAGCCCTTTCGCTCGAGCTCCGCGCCGGCGTTGTGTTTTCGAGTACGTCTACTTCGCGCGGCCCGACAGTCTAGTGTACGACGAACGGGTGTATGAAATGCGTAAGAACCTTGGCCGTCGCCTGGCGCAGGAACAGCCGGCGCCCGACGCCGACGTCATCATTCCGGTACCCGACTCGGGAGTTCCCGCCGCGATTGGCTTTTCCGATGCGTCCGGGATTCCGTTCGACATGGGCATCATCCGCAGCCACTACATCGGCCGAACCTTCATCGAGCCGGAGCAATCCATTCGCGACTTCGGGGTGAAGCTGAAACTCAGTCCCGTGCGCAGCTGCGTGGAAGGTAAGAACGTCGTGATTGTCGACGATAGCCTCGTGCGCGGCACGACATCGCGCAAACTCATTCAGCATCTACGGGATGCCGGTGCGCGCAAAGTCCACTTTCGGATTTCCGCTCCGCCCACGACCCATTCCTGCTTTTACGGGATCGATACGCCGACGCGCCAAGAACTGATCGCTTCGCGCTTTTCAATCGACGATATCAGCCGCCAAATCGGCGCGGATTCGCTCGGCTACCTCAGCCTTGACGGGCTTTTGAAAACGGCGTCGGAAAACGCCGGCGAAGGCTTCTGCCACGCTTGCTTCTCCGGCGAATATCCGACGCCAATCTAATTAGGGCGTCGCTAAGAAAATGCCTAGCGATGGAATATCAATCGAGCAGTGACCGCCCCACTGCGGGCGCCATTCCACGCGCGCACCGTTTTTCCGCAGCGTGTTGGCGAAGATTTCATTTCCTTCGTAGGCGGCGTATCCGTCATACATTCCCACCGCGAGGTACAGCGGGGGTTTAGCGCGCGTCACTTTTTTTGCGAGCTCTAGCGGATTGGCGGCCTTCCAATCGGCTTCGGTGGGAAAGAAACCGTTGGCCATCGCGACCATTTCTTTCACATTCTGAGTCACGAGGTTGGGATTCCAATCTTTGTAGTAAGCCCACGCCGCCGACTTTTCGATGAAGGTGCGCAGTTCGTCTTCATTGGAATCCAGTGCCAGCTCGCCCATCGGTGCGCACAGCGCGGCGACCTTGTTGAAGCCCTTCGCCCGCAAGTACAACTGGAGGGTATTAAATCCGCCCATCGATTCTCCCAACACCAAGCGACGGCCGCGGGTCGGAAATGCCTTTTCTATCGTCGGGATGACTTGCATCGTAAGGGCTTCGAACAACCCACTCACCGGGCTCGCGTTTTTGGGAGCTAGAACCCAGATTTTGCCGAAAGAAACCGAAACAACCGTGGGCGCATGCATCCCGTGACTGTCCCAAAACTGTCGCAGCTGTTCGGTGTAATTAACCTTGTCACTCCAGCTAGTCTCGCTGCCGCCTTTGCCGTGCAGGTGATACAGAATGTCCGGATTTTGGGAGCCCGCCTGTTGGTGAATGCAGTAACCGCCGGTCAGCGGCGCGGAAAATGCTTGGCAGGTGGTCTTCCAAGCACCCCTGCTCCCACCCGGCCCGCCGTTCGCAAACGACGCAACACACAGCCCTAGCCAAAGGAATACAATTCCTTTTTTCATCCCCTACCCCCATGTTTTAGGTACCCGCTTCCTTTCGGGAGGCGATCGCCTCCCGAAAGGAAGCGGGTACCTTTTTAAGCCCGACCATAAACCTCGTACTGTTCCATATGGAACTGCGGATCGACTTTGACAACGATATTTTTGTTGAACCGTTTTTCGAGCAACGCCACGTGCTCTTTCTCCTCGATGGTCATCCGGTTCACCACGTTGGGGTGCGCGAAGACCATGATGTTGCGATTGTTCGACAACCCTTCTTTTTCGATCTCGCGGAAGATTTCAAAGCAAACGGTCCGGCGGCTCTTGTGGTATCCGCGCGCATCGCAGGTGCCGCACCCTTCGGTGAGGTAGCGCACCAAATCTTCGTGCGTGCGCTTGCGGGTCATCTCGACCAAACCCAACTCGGAGATCTTTAGGATATTCGTCTTGGCGCGATCTTCACCCAGCGCTTCCGACAACGCTTGGTACACTTTCTCGCGATTATCGAGCGACTCCATATCGATCAAATCAATGATGATGATCCCGCCGACATTTCGTATCCGCAACTGATAGGCGATTTCCTTCACCGCCTCCAGATTTGTTTTTAGAATCGTCTCTTCGAGACTCTTCGATCCGACGTACCGACCCGTGTTCACGTCGATGGCGGTCAGGGCTTCCGACTGATCAATGAGCAGGTAGCCACCCGATTTGAGCCAAACTTTCTTGCCCAACGCCCGCGAGATTTCTGCCTCGATGCCGTAATGCTCAAAGAGCTGCGAGGGACCCTTGAAGAGTTTCACCCGGCTCTTCAACTTCGGCATAAACTCGCCGACAAAGTCTAAAACGTTCTCGTACTCTTCGGCGTTGTCGATAATGAACGAGTCGACCTCCTCGGTGAAAAAATCGCGAACGGCGCGCATTCCCAGCGAAAGATCTTCGTGGATCAAAGCCGGTGCCCGTTTCTTTTTCGAATCGATGCTGATCTGATCCCAGAGCTTGATCAAGTAGTCGGCATCGGCACGAATGTCGCGGTAACTTTTCCCTTCCGCAACCGTGCGGATGATAAAACCCACATCCTTCGGCCGAATCTTCTTGGTGAAAATATCGCGCAGGCGACGTCGTTCGCGTTCACTGCCGATGCGACGAGAAATCCCTAAATGCTTTACCGTCGGCATCAGGACCAGATTGCGACCGGGCAGACTGATGTGCGTCGTGAGGCGCGCCCCCTTTGTGCCGATAGGAGCCTTGGCGACCTGGACCAGAATCTCCTGACCTTCCTTCAACAAATCCTGAATATTGGCGCTGCCACGTGGGCGACGATTGGAGAATCGCCCCCGGCCGCGTTGCGGGCGTCCGCCACCACTGCCTCCGCGACCGCCCCGGCCCCCTCGCCTTCCGCGTCCGCCGCGACTTCCACGTCCCCCGCTGCTTCCGCCGCCTTCACCGCCCCCGCCGCCCGATTCCCGCCGGGTTTGTTTGCCGCGGGGAGGTCGGGGAGGATTGCGCCGATTTCCTAAATCTTCCTCATCCTCGGGACCTTCATCCCGGCGGTAGCCATCTGAATCCCGATCGTCGTCGTAACCCCGATAGTCGTCGCGATCGTCGTCTTGATCCGATCCCCGTGGTCCGCGCTCTCCGGAATCGCCTTCGTCGTCATGAAAGTCGCGATCTTCTCGATAATCTCGATCGTCCCGATCATCGTCGCCCTCTCCGCCGCGGTAGTCATCATCCCGATCGTCCCGGTCGCGATCTTCGTCGGAGTAACGATCGCGATCGCCCTCATCGCCCCGATTCTCGGATCGATCCGCTTCCGGACGATCGCCTTCTGAACCCCGACCACGATCCCGATCACGCGATACTTCGGCGTTGGGATTGAGGCCTCGCCCTCTTCCCCGCGCTTCGCGCGGAGCGGGGGCGGCCTTGCGGGGGGGCGCGGCCGAGATTCGCCCGGGTCTTTGTAGGTGTCGGGTTCGTACGCGCCGTCGTCGTCGTCCGTGGGCGCGGGTTCTTCTTCGCCGGCTTCGTCTTCCTCGACGACTTCAAAGTCGGTGCCGAAGGGTTCATCGATGATATCGTCGACGTACAAGAAAGCAGTGCGTTCGAGTCCGAGCTCCAAGAAGGCGGCCTGCATGCCGGGAAGGACGCGTTTCACGACGCCCTTGTAGATATTGCCGACGACGTTGCGGTCTTCTTCGCGTTCGATGTGGAGTTGGCGGATCTCGCCATCTTCCAGGGAAGCCACTCGGGTTTCGTAGTGGCTAGCGTTCACTAAAATCTGTCTGCTCATGGCTTTATTTTCCTAACATGCCTACCGTTTGACGGCTAGCTCAGGCTCCGACCCGGAAAGCGGAGTCAAATGGCTCAGTCCGTTCGGTGCACACTGCCACGAGAAACCTTTCCCGGCGACAGAAACTCACTACCGCATCCGCGAGCGGCCGCGGCCCTTGACGGCGCAGGGAAACCGACCAACGTCCGTCGGCGTCCGGACTCAAGCGAAAATTTTTCAAACCGGCGCGCAATCCTAGCCCGCCAGCTTTCGCGATCGATTCCTTCGCACACCACAGTGCTAGGGGCGCGGGAAGTTCCGACGCGTGCGCGCGCAAATCGCGCGCGAAGCATTCCATTTCGTCGGCATCCGCGATGCGCGCGATCGATTTTCCCACTTCGCGATCCAGCGCCTCCACATCCACCCCGATCGGTTTTCGTGCTACCACTACGACGACAAAATCGAGGGTGTGACTCCAGCTCGAAAAATAATCCAGTGGTCGCCCGGTGTGCTTGTCGACGATTTCGGGATATCCAAATTCCGCGTTCATCACCAGACGAGCGTCGATCTGCCGCTTTTCCAACCACTCAAATAGCATGACGCGCGCCTGAATCCACTCCCAACGTCGGGCCGGATGCATCGCGTCTAAATCAGTTGGAACATCGCAGCACCCGTCCAAACCCGGTAAAATCGGCGTCTGGATTAAATCCGCACGTCCAGATCCATGCGGGGGCGAAGCCCGAATCTCAATGATTTCTTGCACAACCACCCAATAGCCCATCCGGACCCGTTTGACCGCTGAAATTTTCCATTTTTCTGCGCCGCACCGATCGGACTTTACCCTCCGTTCCAGAACCGCGCGGCGTCAATGAATCCCTAAGGAATCTCACTATTTGCACTGAAGCTCCGGCCGATTTCATCCGACAAGTTATTTGAAGAAGTCCGTGATCTGTTTCAAGGAAGGAACAGAGTTTTTGCGTAAACGATTTACATATTTTTTGATCGCACTCGCGATAAGTGTGCCCACTCGCGCGCAGAATTCTGCGCGCGCGGAAAACACTTGGATCGTTGCGGAGAATTCCGAAAACTCCGCGCAAAACTCTGCTCTCACCGCCACCCCTCCCTCCGATTCCAATGCGCAAAATAACACGGACGCGCCACCTCCGAGCGCCGCGAATTCTCAAGAGAATTCCTCCGCTCCATCCACTCCGACTTCTTCGAACGTCGATGGTCCCAACGTTGCCGCTTCACCGCCGAATGCGAACGCACCTCCGGCCAACACCAACGCACCACCCGCGCCCAAGAAATCCGCGCGCGAACAACTCGTCGATCGCTTGACGAAGCGAGACGGCTCTCCGGCTAGCATCGTGATCTTCTCCGCGATGCAGACCACGGCGAGCCGTCTCGGCACCGAGCTATCGCAATGGTTGGAAGTGGCGATGAAAACGTACGGTCGGATCAACGTACGGCGAGAAGAGTACGCGCTTCCCGCAATGACGATGGAAGAGATCCGACTGGCGATGGCGCGTTTCAACGCCGACGTCGTACTCGTTCCGATCGTAAAACCGGAGTCCGTCGATATCTTCCTGTTCGACCGACGGACGCCGTACAATCTATTCGCGCACAGCGAACAGATTCCGCAGGCGTTAAGAGGCGCCGAATCGACCACCGCGGCGCAAGAACTGACACCACTGCTCGTCCGACGTATCCTCTACCGCTACTTGAACAATCAGTTCTTTGAGTTGCCCCGCGAGGAGAGCTTGCCCGTTCTGCAGTCGGAGATCCCACAGTGGATCGCAAGTCAGGAGTCGTTGGAGCTGGTGAATCGAGAACTCACCAGTCGGTTCTATTTAAGCGCATCGCTCGGTGCCGCCATCAGCATGGCCCGTAGTACGCAGCTTTGGAACTCCAACTTGATCGGATTGCAACTCGGCATTCGACTCTGGGATAAATTCTATTTGGAAGGCCAGGTCTCGGCGTTCTCTTACAACGCTTTCGTGGGAAGCTTGCGTTACACTTTCGTGAACCGCGACAGCCCCTTCCGAATCAACGTGGGATTGGGCTTTGGTTCGGTCACGCGCGATAAAGTTTGGAACCTGGATCAGACAATCGGCTTGGGCCGTTACTCGTACTACATCGTGCCGAGTGCCTCACTCCTGTTCCCGATTGGCGAGGTGTATTTGAAACTCGAAGTCCAAAGCTTCACCAGTCCGAGCTTCAATCAGTTTATTTGGACGGTGATGCCAGGTGTGCAGGTGCACTTCTAGGTATTAGAGGAAGACGATGACGCCGACGCCGGAAGTGAAGATGACCCGGTCGACGCCGTAGAAGTTAAGCCGGACCTCGCCCTTGAAACCGACTTCAAGCGTCGGGACGAGGAGTCCAAGGCTGACAAAAGCCATCTCTTCCATGCCGTCATACTTCTTTGACTCCGGCGGGCCGTCGGCGAATCCCACGGATTTGATTTCCTTCCCCAGGCCCACTCCGAGAACGCCCCAGAGCGAGAATTTGCTGGGACGAACAAAATACTTGTAGGCGGCGAAAACGTTCGAGACGGCGGACAACTCCCCACCGATTTCGACACCGTGGCCCCAGGGGCTAAGGTAACCCGCGGTCAGACCCAGTAACCCGCTCGAAAACTTCGAGTACGAGTCTCCGCGCTGCCAGACCTGATTGAATCCCATCATATGGCTGAGATAGAAGCGCCCCACCGCGAAGCGGTTGGTGTCGCGAATCAGCGAGGTCAAAATGGCGCGGTGAACGTATTGTTTACTGCGAATCGCGTCGGAAAGATCGATGTAGGTGTCTTCGTGCTCGAAATCGAGCTCGCCGTCTTCCTGGACCGCGGCCTGTCCCAGGGATCCTTCGGTGGAGAGGGCCTTGTCGGTGGCCATGGGCGTTTCGGCCCAAGCGAGACCGACGCATAGCACCATCATCAGGACTACGCGGTAACGCCCCCATTTGCCCATTTCCCAATTTTACATCTTTTCAATCTCGGACATGAGGAATTCGAGCATTTGCGCTTCGGGCACCTTCTTGATCGGCTTGCCCTTCTTATACACCAGGCCCTCACCTTTGCCGCCCGCGATCCCAATATCGGCTTCCATCGACTCACCCGGCCCGTTCACCACGCAACCCATGACGGCAATCTTGATGTTCTTTTTCAGTCCCAGCGCGCGGCGTTCCACTTCTTCGGCCAGCGCATAAACGTCGATATCGGCGCGCCCACAACTCGGGCAGGAGATAATTTCCGGCGCATCGTTCTTAAGCCCGAGCGACTTCAAGATATAGATGCCGGTTTTCACTTCCTCGACCGGATCGGTGCTCAAGGAAACCCGGACGGTATCGCCGATTCCCGCGAGCAAGAGGCTTCCGATTCCGACGGCCGATTTCACCGCACCGTAATGTTTGGTGCCGGCTTCGGTAACGCCCAGGTGCAACGGGGCCTCCGTTTGCGCGGAGAGCAGGGTGTAGGCTTGGTAGTTGGAAACGACATCCGACGACTTGATTGAGACTTTGAAATTGAAAAAACCCTGCTGTTCGAAAAGCGCGATGCTAGCCAAAGCACTTTCCACCAGTGCCTCAGAGGTCGGGTGGCCGTATTTTTTCAAAAGAGGTTTTTCCAGGGAACCCGCGTTCACCCCGATCCGAATCGCCTTGCCCGCATCCCGAGCCGCTTTCACTACTTCGAGGGTTTTCCACTCCGGACCGATATTGCCGGGGTTAATACGCACACAAGCGATATCGTACTTGAGCGCTTCGAGCGCCATTTTGTAATCGAAATGCACGTCAGCGATGACCGGGATCGTGACCCGAGCCAGGATGCGCGGGAGGGCATGGGCGGCTCCAATATTGTTCACGGTAATGCGGACGATTTCACAACCGGCCGCTTGAAGCGCCTCGACCTGTTTGACCACCGCTTCGACGTCTTCGGTTTTCGGCGTCGTCATCGACTGGACCCGAATCGGGTGCCCTGAACCCAGGGTCAACGGCCCCAACCGGATCGCACGGGTCTTGCGACGGACAATGCGCCCCGGCCGATCGGCGGGGGTCTCAAACGTTACTGGGGGTATCGATTCCATAGGCCTTCATTTTCTTGTGCAGATGACTGCGTTCTAAGCCAATCCGCTGGGCGGTTTTGGAAATATTGCCCCCGTTCTCGCTCAGCATTCGCATGATGAACTGTTTTTCGAACTCCGCCCGCGCCGCCCGCAACGTTTCCTCGCGCGTCGCGGCGTCTTCCGGGCCCGAAGCGGGTCCTTCAAATTCGATCGTTTCGATCAATTCCGTCGGTGACAAAATACAGGCCCGTTCCACCCAGTTTTTCAACTCCCGAACATTGCCCGGCCAAGGATAACTCTTCAAGGCCTTCAGCGTCGCGGGAGACACTCGCCGGGGTCGCCCACCCGAGTAGCGATGGATGAAGTGCTGGACGAGCAAGGGAATATCCTCGGGACGCTCGCGCAGCGGCGGCACGCGGATCGGAATCACATTCAAGCGGTAGTAAAGGTCTTCGCGAAACTCGCCCTTTTCGATACTGCGGGTGAGGTCTTTATTGGTTGCCGCGATCACGCGAATATCCAGCTCGATTTGCGTATCGCCCCCCACGCGTTGGATCACGCATTCCTGCAAAACCCGCAAGACCTTCGACTGCATTTTCAAACCCATATCCCCGACCTCGTCGAGGAAAAGCGTACCGCCATCGGCCTGTTCAAAGCGCCCCGTCTTGCGCTCAAACGCACCGGTAAAGGATCCCTTCTCGTGTCCAAAGAGTTCGCTTTCGATCAGTTCGTCGGGAATCGCGGCACAGTTCACCGCCACAAAACGGTGACTGGATCGGGGACTGCCCTTGTGCAAAGCGCGGGCGACGAGCTCCTTACCGGTGCCGTTCTCTCCCTGGATCAGCGCCCAGCCGTTAGACGGGGCGGTGACGGAGATCAAATGGCGCAGACGGCGAATCGGGCCGCTGGTGCCGATGAGCGGCTCCTCGTCGTGCAGGGCTTCGCGCAGCGAACGGTTCTCATCTTTCAAGCGACGCAACGCGAAGACGTGCTCCAGGAGCACCAGTACTTTGTCAAAATGGAGGGGTTTTTCCAGAAAATCGAAAGCCCCGAGCTTGATCGCCTTGACCGCCGTTTCCACCGTGCCGTGGCCCGACATCATGACCACCGGAATCTCGGGATCCAGGCGCTTAATCTTTTCCAGGACGGTCAGCCCATCGTCGCCCTCCATCCAAATATCTAAGAGAACCACATCGGGTCGGAAGGAACGGACTTTCTCCAGGCCGGACGCCCCGTCGCTAGCGGTTTCGACCAGAAACTTCTCGTCTTCCAAAACACCGCCCAAGGTTAGGCGAATGTTCTGTTCGTCATCAATGATGAGGCATTTTCTTAAGGTCATCCGGCGGTCTCCTCGACCGGTCGGGGAGGCATTCCCACGGTCCGTTCGGGCGACTTATCCGTTACCGCAAGCCTGTCCGGGAACTCAATCGAAAAGCGGGATCCCTGGGGATGATTGGCGGTCACGCGTACGAATCCGCCGTGATCGGTCACAATCCGCTGTACGATGGCTAGGCCCAACCCAGTGCCCCCCACTTTCGTGGAGAAGTAGGGTTCAAAAAGCTGTCCCAGGGCCGATTCTTGAATGCCGCAGCCCTCATCCGAAACGCAAAGCCGAACGACTTCGCGCTCGGAGTCGTGCTCGGTCGTCACACCGATTTTTCCCTCGCTAGACATTGCCGCCACGGCATTGTCGAAAAGATTGATCAACACGCGTTTCAACTGCGCCCGGTCCAGCTTCAAAGCCGGCAGGTTTTCCGCTAGAGAGAGGTCGAAATGGATATTGTCGTGGGCCGCGCGGAAGAGGTTCACCGCCTCCAAGGCAATCGCATTGAGGTCGTCGGGGACGGCCTGAACTTCCGGCAGGCGGGCAAAGGCCGAGAACTCGCTGACCAGGGCCTTGATCGCCGCGACCTCGTTGAGAATGATTTCCGTCGATTGGCCAAACGTTCCGTCGTCGTTGATCTTATCGAGATAACGCCGGCGCAGACGCTGCACCGCGAGCTGAATGGGCGTGAGCGGGTTTTTGATTTCGTGGGCGATGCGCTTAGCCACTTCGCGCCAAGCGATCATCCGCTCCATTTTCTGAAGCTCCGTGAGATCGTCGATGACCGCCACGACCCCGATTTGCTGCCGGGCTTCGTCCCGCAATGCGCTGGCCGTCACGAGCAGGGCGACCCATTCGCCGTCCGCGCGGCGCACCCGCAACTCTTGCCGTACCGGATGGTGCCGGGTCGCCAGCGCCGATAAAATCGCCGCGAACTCTTCGCGGTGCTCCTCAGGAACGATGACCCAGTAAGGCTTGCCGGTAATCTCTTCCGAGCCCACCTTCAAGAGCTCCATCGCCGCCGGATTCACCATGGAAATCCGACCGCGTTCGTCGAGTGAGATCACGCCGGAGTGGACGCTTTCCAGCAAAACTTCGATATATCGGCGGCGGTGATCCAACTCCGCATTGATCTTTTTTAGATTTTCGTAAGTCGCCTCGATCTGATCTTTGTTCAGACGCAGGTCGTGGGTCATCTTATTGAACGACTCAATCACCGTCTGCATTTCGTCGCTGCCCGAAGCCGGAATCACGTAGTCCAGGTTTCCATGGGCGACTTCCTGAGTGGCGCGCGAGAGCTCCTCCAGCGGCCCGGTCAGGCGCCGGGCGACATAAAATCCAGTCCAAGTCGCGGCGAAGAGAATCAGCAAGGTGACCATCGAAAGGATCGCAAAATACGTCGACTTGATCGGGTAATTGAGCGGATTGCCCGTGCGATAGTCATTCGACGTCAAAGTGATATCACTCAGCTTTTCCGCCAGGGCGATCGGAATGAACGTGTCGGTAAAAAGAGCCCCATTGCCCGGCCCTAGATAGTACCCACAACGCACGAGTTCCCCGGTGCCCACGTTCTGCACGCGGCAACGGTGATTGCCGCCGAAAACTTCCTGCAGGGTCTGGAGCGTGGCCGACGGCATCGATTGGGCGCGGTCGGGATGTACCGACTCGACGCGCGCGGCAAAGGGTGAAGCGTAGTACTCGAGGCCATCCAATCCGTACTCTAGCCGCATCGCTTGCAGTTTGGCCGAAAGGTTGGAATCGTGCGCGGCACCGTCTTTCAACTTCATCGCAATTTTGCGTGCGAAATCGGATCCGCGTTTCTCGGCGTTTTCGTAATACTGCTTGCCCACGTCGATACTTTGCTGAAGCGTGCCCCCCACCCGAACACTGAACCACTGATCGAAACTACTGCGAATATAGAGCGCCGAAATGGCAAAGAGCAAAACGGTCGGAATGATCGCAAAGAGAATGAAACAAAACACTAAGCGGGTCTTCAGCCGCGATCCCAGCTTCCCACGCCGCTCGTCCAGAATGAGCTTTACCGCGTTTCGAAAAACGAGGAAGAGCATCACCATGATGAGCACCACGTTGATGTTCATCAGACCGAAGAAAAAGATGCTGTTCACAAACGGCAGCTGACTGGAAAGCCGAAGGAGATGGACTTCCACCGCGGTGAACAGGCTCAGCACGACGAAGAGCACGACCACCGTAATGCGCTCTCGGCGGCGGCGTTTGGCTTCGGCGGTGTCGACGAGGGCTTCCATAAAGCGGGCCATTGTTTCACAGCGTAACCCTGGAAAAAAGGCCGTTTTTTCGATAGGCTACAGCGCAAATGACCGACCTACCTCGCATCATCTACGCCGACCATAACGCGACGACTCCCATCGGCTCGGCGGCTAAACAGGCCATGATCGAGGCCCTCGACGACTGGGGTAACCCTTCGTCTTCACACGGGATTGGTCGGATTGCCCGCGAGCGTCTCGAAAAAGCGCGCTCGCAAGTGGCCCACGCCTGCGGCGTTGACCCCAAAGAGGTCGTCTTTACCTCCGGCGGCAGCGAGTCAAATGCCCAGTGCATTCTGGGCATGCATTTCTGCATCGAAGACCTGGTCTTGATCACATCGGAAACCGAGCATTCTTCCGTGCGCGACAGCGTAAGCTTCCTCGAAAAACGGGGTGCGAAGGTGGGACGGGTTCGCGTTCTCCCTTCCGGCGAAATCGATCTCGGGCACCTTGAGACCCTGATCCGAGAAATGCGACCCCACTTGGTGACTTTGATGGCGGCCAATAACGAGACCGGCGTGGCTTTGCCGGTGCGCCGGGTGAGCGAGCTGTGCCGGGCTTCGGAAGCCGTCTTCCATTGCGATTCGGTGCAGTCTTTCGGCAAGATTCCGGCGGAAATCTGGAACGGCGCGGACTTGATCTCAGTCAGTTCGCACAAGGTTTACGGCCCAAAGGGGGTCGGCGCGATGGTCATTCGGGGGGAACGCAAGCTAGTCCCTCTCCCTTTTGGGGGCACCCAAGAAGTCAAACGCCGGGGAGGCACCCAGAACATGGTGGGCATCATCGGCTTCGGGGCCGCTTGCGAAGAGCTGGCCGCCGACGGAGACGCCGTGCGCATGACCGGCTTGCGCGACCGCTTTGAAAAGACTCTTTTGGAGCGCCTCGACGGGGTTTCGGTCAATGGAGTGTCCACCACGCGGGTGCCCAATACCTCCAATGTCCGGTTTCAAGGCGTGATTTCCGAGGTTTTGCTGAGCATCCTCGACCTCTCCGGAGTCTGCGTCTCGGCGGGAAGTGCCTGTTCGTCCGGTTCCATTTCTCCTAGCGGCGTTCTGATGGCAATGGGCCTGACGAAGGACGAAGCCCGGGAATGCCTGCGCTTCAGCTGGGGACGCGATACCACCGCCGAGGACGTCGACACCGTCGCGGCCCTCGTGATAGAGCACGTTCAACGGATCCGCTCTCGAACCAAGCGGTAAGAACGATGTTGCAAGACCTTCCCACCCACGCCCCTAAGGGCTCTCGGATTGTCGTCGCGATGAGCGGCGGGGTGGATAGCTCCGTCGCCGCCGCCTGGTTGAAACAACAGGGTTACGACGTCATCGGCATTTCGTTGCAACTGCACGATCAGGCCGAAAAGCAGCAGAACAAGTTTGGCACCTGTTGTTCCCTCTCCGACATTCAGGACGCGCGTACCGTCGCCGAGAAGATGGGCATTCCGTTTTACGTCGCGAACATGGAAGACCAATTTGAAGAGTCGGTGATCGACAACTTTGTCGCCGAGTACTTGAACGGCCGCACACCGAACCCTTGCGTGAAGTGCAATGAAAAGGTGAAGTTTTCTCGTCTGATGGATTGGGCGATGGATCTCGGTGCCGACTACCTGGCGACCGGCCACTATGCCCAGATTCAGTACGACGCCGAAACGAAAGAATACGAACTGACCAAGGGTCTCGACCCGGGCAAGGATCAGAGCTACTTCTTGTTCACGATGCGCCAAGAAGATCTGCCGCGGACCCTTTTTCCCGTCGGTGGCTTGGTAAAAAACCAGGTGCGCGAAATCGCCGACAAACTGGGTCTCAGCCACGTTGCGAAAAAGCCGGACAGCCAGGAAATCTGCTTTGTGCAGGATCGCAGTTACAAAGACTTTATCGAGGAGCGCGTGGCGCCTTCGCTCTTAAAGCCCGGCCGCCTCATCGATCCGGCCGGAAATGAATTGGGCAAGCACAATGGGCTGCACCAATTTACGATCGGCCAACGCAAAGGCCTCGGCATTTCGTCGAAGGACCCACTTTATGTTTTGGAGATCCGCGGTGACGGCGATGTGGTCGTCGGACCGGAAAAGGGCCTTTTCCGCAAGAGCGCGGTCGTTGCGGGAATGCATTGGATTTTGCCGCCTAACTTGAATCAGGAAAGTCAGTTCCAAGCGAAAATCCGCTACCGCAGCGCGGAAAGTCCGGTCGATGTCGTGCCCTTGATCGACGGGCGGGTACGGGTAGAGTTCCAAGAACCGCAGCGAGCCATCACGCCGGGGCAAGCGTTGGTGCTCTACCGCGGCGACGCGGTCGTCGGCGGGGGCTGGATTGAATCGCTCTCGCTCGATCTATGAGAATCGCGTTTAAAACCTTTGGCTGCAAAGCCAATAGCCTCGACACGGATGCCCTTCTGGCCGAAGCCATCCGCCGGGGGCACGAATGCGTCGGCGAAACCGATCCGGCCGATGCGCTGGTGATCAATAGCTGTACCGTCACCCACGCCGCCGATCGGGACGCCCGCCTCTCCGCGGTGAAATTCAAGCGCCGGAACCAAGGTGGAAAAGTCGGAATTGTCGGCTGCTACGGGCAGGTGGGGAAAGACGAACTCTTAGAAATCGGAGAGGTGGATGTCGTGCTAGGCACCGCCAACAAAGACCGCGTCTTCGATCATTTAGAATCGGCGCGGGAAGGTGCTCTTTCGTCGCGAGATCAGGTTGAGACCAGCGCAGGTTTCCTGCCGCTCCGATATCCTGGCAGTCGTAACTCCCGCGCGTCGGTGAAGATTCAAGATGGCTGTAACTTCAAATGCAGCTTCTGCATCATTCCCGAAGCCCGTGGCCGTAGCCGTAGCCTAGATCTCGAAACGGTATTGGCCCAAGTGCGTGAAGCGCACGCGCAAGGGTTCGAAGAAGTCGTCCTCACCGGCATCCACCTCGCCCACTACGGATGGGATCGCGGCACCGACTTGATGGCGCTGCTCAAAGCGATCTTCGCCGAGCCGGGCCCGCGTATCCGGCTTTCCACCCTAGATCCTTTTGAAATTCCGGATGCCCTCATCGCGCTTTTAGCGACGGAAAAGCGCCTTTGCCCGCATTTCCACATCGCGCTCCAAAGTGGTAGCGACGCGATCTTGAAATCGATGCGGAGGATTTACAAAGCCCACGAGTTTGTCGACGTGACCCGCAAGATTCAAGCGATCGCTCCCCATGCGTTCATCGGGGTGGACGTGATCGTTGGGTTTCCCGGGGAAACGGATGAGGCCTTCCACGAAACGGTGGCGTGCCTGGATCAGAGCTACTGGACCAAGCTCCACGTCTTTCCCTTTTCCGCCCGTCGCGGCACCCGGGCGGAGACCTTGCCCGGTAAAGTCGATCCGGCGGTCAGTGCGGAGCGCTCCGAAGTGCTGCGCCGGATGAGCGACAACCAGTTGGCGGCATTTCTCGAGGCCCAGGTGGGAAGCCTGCATGAGGTCGTCCTGGAAAAACCCTCCCGGAAATATCCCGGCCTCTGGCAAGGGCACACCGCCAATTACTGCGCCACGCTATCGGATCCCGGAAGGAAGGGGGCCAAGGCCCGGATCCTTTCCAAAGCCCTCTCCGTAAAGGGTGACCGCCTGGTCACTCAACCGCTGAGCCCGTCCGCGACAAATTGCAATTAACTCCCGTTTGTTTTAGATCCCCGCGATGAGATTTTTACCTCTGCTTTTGCTCGTCTGCGTCTCGTTGGCGGCCCATTGGCAACCCCGCGAACCCAAAGATGGCATCGAGCTTTTTAGCCGCGAAGTTCCGGGCAGCGACATCATCGCTCTCAAAGGCACGGGCACCATTGATGCCCCTCTCTGGAAGGTAGCGGCTATTCTGTTAGATACCGAACGGGCGCCGGAGTGGGTGGATAGCCTGGAGAAGTCATCCGTCGTCAAACGGCTCAATCTAAACACCTATATTGAATACAACCACATCGGGACTCCGTTTTTCATGCAGGACCGGGACTTCGTTTCGCGCGTGGAAATCCAAGTGAACCCGCGGGACAAGACGTTCGCGTTGCACTACGAACCGAGTGATGTCACCGTGCCGACTCGCAACCACACCCGCGGCGTTATCCAGCCCGGACTCTTTCACCTGCGGGCACTGGATGCCGAGCACACTTTGCTGACCGGCGAAGTGCACTGTGATCCAAGAGGTTCGCTGCCCAAATGGCTGGTGAATTTTTTCCAGAGCGATTGGGCGTACGAAACCATCGAGGCGCTGCGCCGCCAGGTGCGCAAACCCGATATTCGCACCCCACCCGAATTTGCCGACGTTTTGCTCCCGACCCGGAGCTTTTGAAAGGACCCTATGAAAAACGCCCTATTTTCCCTCGTGTTCTTGGCCCCTCACCTCTGGGCAAGCAATGCCCCGATTCCCTACCAGTGGGGCGTGTACAAACCGAGCCCGCTCGGTGGGAACAAAATCATCATCGTCGATTGGAATTCGCCGGAAGGACTCAAGCGGCTCGCGCGCTCCAAACACAATCAAGACTTTTACCAGATGGCCCACGCCTACCAACCGCAGATCAATCCGGTGCTGGCCACCGCGGCGTCGGCGGTCGTGGTGCTAAACGCGATGCGCCTGCCCCAACACAATATTCCGAGCCAAGATGGAATCGAAATCGCCAAGCCCAAGGCGCTAGGCGGCGGCATCATTCCCTTCCCCGCTTACTCCCAGCTGACATTCCTAAACGCCGAGACGGACAAGATCAAAGACCGCAAACTGATCCTGATCCAAAACGCGACGCCTGAGAATGAGAACGACAAGTCGGCCTTCAAACCGGGATTCGGCTTGGAGGAACTGCAGAAGATGCTCAAGCAAGTCTACAAAACCGAATCCGTCGTCACGAACGCCAGCGAGGACCCCAAAACGGGCGCGGCAAAGTTTCGTGAAACGCTAAAGAAGGTGCTGACCGACCGGAACACCTTTATCGTCTCGAATTTCAAAGGCGACTTACTCGGCGCCGCCACCGAAGGCACCGTTTCCCCGCTCGCCGCGTACGACGCCGCGACGGATTCGGTCATGATTCTAGATGTCACCGGGCACAAGAACCCTTGGTACTGGGTCCCCGTCCCCGCCCTCTACGCGGCGATGCATACCCAATACGACGACATCTGGCGTGGCTATATCCAAATCAAAAACTAAGCGCCTTTTCAGCCGGATATCCCCATGCTACTTAGCATGACGTAGTTCTTGAGGGCAGTTAGCTCAGTTGGATAGAGCGCAAGCCTCCGAAGCTTGAGGTCACAGGTTCGATCCCTGTACTGCCCGGTTTTTCTCCGAAAAATTGAAATCAGATGGGCATCGCGCGAGCGATGCGACCTTAAGAGCTTTTCGAGCGCCTCAATATCGAACAGGTCTTTGCCTCGAGGCGATTTTACCTGCCTTTTCAACTCGATCAATTGCCGCTTAGATAGGACTCGAGTTTTCATGCCTTGCCTTAACTCAGCAATGCGACGCTCCGAAGGGCTGCCAGTAATCCCATTCCAAACAAGACCGTCGTAAAGAAACTCTGCGACTTCTTGGCCACCAAAAAACAGGGGATCGCGACCCACAAAGGCAAATTGGAAAAATCTAAGACAATTCGGTTTTCCCGGACCAATAGATCAATCGCCAGCATCGCGGAAAGCACGGGGACGGGCACATATTTTAGCCACGTCGTTAAATCCGGAGGAAGGCGACGCCCAGTGAGCAGCGCCACGGGTAAGGCACGCGTGATGGCATTCGAAAAGGCCATTAACAACGACAAAACTATCCGCGGCGGCATTTGTGAATTCCAAGTCCCAAACTGGCCGAGAGCGCTCCCGAAAGCAGTACGCTCCAATCCTTGAGCGGGCTGAGGGCCAGTAAAATGCCCAGGGCGGCTCCGAGGACTCCCAACAAAGCCATTAGCTTGTTCTCGATCTGCAAAACGATAAGGGCGATAAACATTCCGGCGACCGCGAAGTCAAAACCATAGGGACGGACATCGCTCACAAAATCACCCGCGAGTAGACCCAATACCCCGCCCAAAATCCACGCGGCCCAGGCGGTGATATTCACCGCAAACACATACGGGATGGGTGGGACCTGTTCTCGGAACTGCGCTGAGTGAACCGCAAAGATTTCATCGGTAACAAAGAGCGAAAACAGGTACCGTAAAGGCTTCGGCCATGGATCTAGATAGGGAACCAAGACCGAAGACATCAAGAAATAGCGCAGATTCAAAATGATCGTGACCATCCAAATGGACAAGACGGGTTGAGACAATAGGAGGGACTGGATCGCGACGGATTGCCCGCTACCGGAAAACGAGCTCGCCGAAAGAAAAAAGTTCTCACCGAGGGAAAACTGCAGCCGACTCCCCAAGACACCTAAAGCGAATCCGACGGGCAGGTAAACCAACACGATGGGTCCGGCGGTGAGCCCTCCCCGCCAAACGGAGAACTCTTGAATCGCTTTAGGTCCCGTAACCGCCATACTTGGTTTCCTGGTTTCGACGGAACCTACTCTGGCACCACCGCATCGACACACGTTTCTGAAGTGCCGTTTAGCGCTCGTTCCAAAAATCTCAGAAAACTGCCTCCGCGGTCCCTATCGATCTTGGTGGGTGGTGGCGACATCGTTTCGCTATAGGTTTCCGCAAAATGCCTTTCCGGATCTCCTTTTGCCACTTCGATTTTCCTCGACCAAGCTTTGGCGATGAGCTCCGATAAGTGAGAATTGAGTGGTTCCACTCGCGTTCTAAACAAACTCCCAAAGCCGGCCACGATCGTGGTGCGGCGGGTGGCCTTCGCCAACCGAACCAACTCCAAAACTCCTCGCCCATTGTTGGCCACGAGGACGGGCGCCGAGGCAAATTTGAGCGGCCGAAATTTCAGCCCATTCCACTTAAGCAGCGCTACCTTTGCGCCGGACTGGGTTCCCACCTCCTCAAAATCGCGCGCTCTCAAAACCGGGCTCAGGAAAACCAGCCTTTGCTGGGAAACCCCGGTGCGGGGGTCCATCCCCTGCTGCACAAAAGCGACTCTCTTTCCTTGGAGGTTCGCCCTAATCCTCAAGGGGTGCATGACGTTTGATCGATGGCACCCGGTGATTCCGAAACAGGCCTCGGCGCCCAAATCGTAGTAGGGATCGAAACGGGCGTCTTGCTGATTTCGTGGCGTTCGCAGCTTGATCACAACAACACTTTCGGCAGCCCAAGCTCCAGACGGGAAGCCGGCTAACCAAGGAACTAAAATGAACGTGAGGGTCCGCCGCACAGAAAGCCAGTCTCAAATCGGACTTAGGCACGCAAGCGTTTTTCCCTCTACTCCGGCGCCGGAGTCGATTGAAAGACGTACAACCCAAGGGCGATTTGTTGCTCTGGATCTATTCGGAAACGCGAGTCTTGCGAAGGATCTCTTTAAGATAATGTACTGTCTCTTTATCGCGGGGGCGGGTCATGGATTCTTTAATGGCTAGAAGGTCTTCAAGCGAAATGACTGCGCATTCAAAGCCATAGAGTGGGATCTTTACCGCCTTCGACTTAATGCGCTCAAAGCCCCCGATTGGCCGTAGCTCCGACATGGCATCCAGCACGCCCAGATCCGTCTCCAAATAGATGTTGTTCACACCCGCAAACGTGACCGGATGGTCCAGAAATGATGGCTTAAAACTGGGATTCATTCGGTGTCGGGGGGATAAGTCCTTCAGCGCCGCTCGAAGTTTACCCGCCTGGACGTCGTCGATGCGGAGGCAGATATCGATGTCCTGTGTCACCAAGGGCGAACCGTGAACCATGCACGCAAAGCCGCCCACCAATACAAAATCAATCTCGTTTTCGAGCAAGCGCTTAAGCAGCGCCTTCAGGTCTCTGCGCATAGTACTTTTTTCCGGCTTCACGCAATTCTTCCATTAGAGTTCGGGCGGATTCGTGCGCGTCAATTCGTTCCTCGTACGAAAGCGACAGAGCGACGTCGATAAGTGAGACATCGATACAGTCCTCTGATGCCGGCCGATCCATCTTGGTAGGTTCGCTTTCCACTCCCGGAAAGCTATTGCGTTCCCGCCATTCTTTCAAGCCTAGGCCCGAATCGAGGAGGTTTGTGGCACCGATCCAAGCTCGGGATTGTTTCGCGGCTGAAAACCAATCCAAAGGTCCTTGGGCGCGACCACAAACTTGAATTCATCGTCGGCAACCTTGGCGTTGGCGGGTGGACGCAGGTGAAAATTTGCGGCGGCCATGGCGAGAACCATCTTCATTTCCAAAATAGCTAGAGCTCTCCCCGCGCAAAATCGAGGCCCCTCGCCAAACGCCAAGAGCGCCCTAGGATTGTGATTGGGAAAGCCGGAATGGCCCGGCAACCAGCGCTCGGGCCGGAACTCTTTAGCGTGGCTGAAAGCACTTTCTTGCGTTCCGACGTACCCGGTTAAGGTAATGACTTGTGTGCCCTTCGGGAGGCGGATGCCCTGGATTTCCGTATCCACATTGGCTTCGAAGAAAATCAGGGGACCCACCGGTTTGAGTCGCAACGTCTCCATGGCCACCGCCTCGACGTAAGGCATTTTCCCCATCTCCTCAAAGGCCGCCGGGAGAGACTTCTCCGGCCAGAGACTATCGACTTCGGCTTGAACCTGGGCTTGCACCTCGGGGTGCTGCGAGACGAGAAAGAGCATCCACGCGATGGAATTGGCGGTCGTATCCGCTCCCGCGAGCAGAATGGTGAGCACGTTTCCGATGATCTCGACGTCGGTGAAACCGTCACTGGCCAAATGACTCACCATCAGGGCTTCCAGAAGGTTTGCCGGCTTGCCCTCCAGATCCGCCGACCGCTTCATCCGATCGCGGACCTCGTCGATAAACCGGCCGACGATCTTTTGGATCTCACCCATCGCCTGGTCGGCGTCGCGGTCGCGCTTGGGCTTAAAGTAACGCCAATAGGGAAAGGGAGCGGTGACTCGCCGGCCCAGGAGCGGAAAGATATGCGCGATATGCTTCTGCAGCGGGTCTTCTACTTTTTCTAACGTGTTGAGGTCGTATCCGAAGGCGAGCTTGGTCGTCACATCGACCGTAAACCGCATGAGGTCTTTCTGCACCTCGACATCCTCATGGGCCCTCGCCGATGTCAGCCAGTGGCGTCTCAGTCGTTCCGTGAATTGGGAAAGCGAACCAAAGAAATGGCGCAGATGTTCGACGTTGAACGCCGGCATGACCATTTTACGGTGCCGACGCCAGGTCTCTCCCTCCGCCGAAAAAATCCCATTGGTTCCGATTTCCTTAGAAACGGATTCGATCGCACCCATGCGTCGATAGGTATCCGGCCGATTTTTCAGGATGGTGGAAATCGATTCGAGCTCTCCGACGACAACAAATGGTTTGTTCGCAATCTGGAAGCGGTAAATCGGTCCAAACTCCTCCCGCCAATGCGCCAAGGTGCGGTGCAACTTCTTCGGATGCAACTGGTGAAGATTCCCCAGCAGGGGAAGCGGCTTGGGTCCAGGAAGCTGGGCGATTTGACGCATGCCCTGCTCTAGCCGCTAGGAAGCTGGTTTAGAAGCAAAATTTGAACGTGCCGCCGCGGATTTTACGCGCGTGAGTAGCAAACTCGACCTTACAGGGGCGAATCAGTTTTCGAACCGGAAGATGCCAATCCAGGTCGGCATCGCAATATCGGAAAGCGGTTTTCCATCGAGGGTGATTGCAATCGTCTGCCCCAGTCGGGGGCGATAGTCCCATAGGCTGAAGGCCTTTCCGGGGTGCTCCAAAGTCCGCTCGCCAAGCGTGTCGGCATCGACATAAGGAGCGACGAGAATCGAGGGACCCCGGACATGATAAACCGAAAGAAAGTCTTCGGGAGTGTGCAGGTTTTGAAACCCCGGCGCGATCGGTTCGCGGCCCCCCAATTCTTTTTCTAGGTAAAGATCTCTCACGTTGATCCGGAACATGCTTAGAAAGCGCCCGAAATTGCGTCTCGTGAGTTCCAGTTGACTGAATGGCTGATTGTCTTCCAATAGCGAAACCGCGGGGTCAAAGTCATATCCCATTCTGGCCCAAATGGGGCGACCGGCCCATCCCGCTTCGAGACGTTCCGACCTCACGCCCATTGCGGCATAGAATCCCCTCGTGAAACTAAAAAAGGATCGCGCGATCCCCGACGTTTCCGGTCTTCGCGGATCCACTTTGAGGTATTCGGACCAAGCGTCCAAGGCATTGGGTTCCGGGCGAAACGAAACGGCGAGAAACCCCACCACATTCTTTTCGACTCGCATCACAAACAAGACAACGGGATACCTTTCACTTCCCTTTGTCCGCTCGGCCAGGTGATGGCTTGTCTGGAGTGGCGGTTGCCCTCCGCGGTGGTGCGAAAATTTTCGGGCCGCCCCGTGCAACCGATCCGGGTCAATTCGGTAATCAGAAAGCAAACGTTCGTCACTGAGCGGTTGGAGCTCATGCAGGAAGGGAATGGAAAACTTCGCATCTACCCACGAAAGACTCGAGAGGGCTTGCACCGATTCGGCGAGAAGGTAGGTGGGGCAGTCCTGGTTTGGCGATGCACCCCACGCTAGAGGCACGGGTGTCCAAACGAATGCAGTCAAAAACAGCAACAGTGCGCACCCAAAGTTAGGAAAGCGACGAATCACTTGTTGCCCCGCAGTTTTCCATCGCCCTTCACCAGAACGTGAGCTGGGAATCCCCTCATCTCGTGGAACAGGGCGTTGGGCCGTTCGAGACTCGGGTGCGAGGACAAATGCCAAAAGCCCAAATTTTGATAAAGAGAAATCGCGGACAAATTGGTGCTGAAAACATTTAGGGAAAGAGTTTGCTTCTCATGCTGCTTAGCTCGTAGGGCCGTGGCGGTCAGCATTAGCGTTGCAAAGCCCCTGCGACGGTACTCCGGAAGCAATCCTAGCTTGGATATGCGGACTTCTCTCCAGCGGGAATCGAAATGAGCGAGAAGAAATCCGGCTACCCGATCTTCGTCGTTGAGTACCACCTGACTAAAATGCGTTCGTCTATCGAGCTCAAGAATCTCGAAAAGCTCGGGCTCATCAAATCGTACCAAACCGCCTTCACCGCTCACGATGCCCTCTTCATCAAGGGCATCTCCAAGACGGACAACCTGCCGAGCAATGGAATCGTTGCCTTCCAACGCCAGCGCCAAATCCACCAGCGCAAATCCGGTGGGGACAAGACTCTGGAGCGAAAGTTCGTCGATACAGGAAAATGCCTGGGGAGAGAGGCTCGATGCGAAAAGCAAAACCAAGAGAGCCAACGATTTCTTCAACGCCGGCTCCGTGTTACAAAAAAGGAATCTCTTTCCTTCTGTCGTACATCCCGAACAAAGGCTTCAACGGAAGCCCGATCTCGTCCGATGACTTGTAGCCACTCCACGAGGGTGCGGCCGTTTACGGTGATCGCAATCGGCGCACCGGCTTTGATCCCACCCCGCCGCACGACGACGGGGTGCGCCGGGGCCTCGAAGTTGCCGGCTTGGCGTTGGGCGAGCCATTCCTCGCCGCGCGCCGACTGCTGGTTAAACCATTGCTCACCTTCAAGGGTGAGCGTTCCATGGTCATGTGACCGGACAAACACCAACGCGGGTTGGATCTCGTTCTGAAAGGTATAGATCTCGGGAAACTCGTCCAACAATTCCGGCATCGCGCGGGAGGCGATTTCCAAATGGTACGGATTCACTCCCGTCGCCAGCCACTCCAACCGCGAAGAGTCGAGACCGGGCAAGCGCCAGTTTGCATCGATCAGCTGCAAGGGGTTCCCCATATATTCATCGTGGTTGGTTCCCACTTCAGCGCCCAGCAAATCGAGGTTGCTGCGATCGGTTTTTTGGATCTGCTGAAATAGCGCAAGGCGCGCGCCGGAAAGAAAGCGCTCCGAAGGTACCATATAGATGGCGTCCCAAACCTCCGCCGGAAACTCCTCGCCACGCACGTTCTCCCAGATTCCCGTGACAATGCGTCTCACCTGCCCGTTTTTGCGTCGGTAGCTCACCGTATTGATGAACGGAATATAGCCCGCAGGTTGAAGGCGCGCTTGCACCATGATTTCCGGGGTGGAGTTGTGGCGGCGCTGGCTTTCCTCCACCAACGCGGTCACATTCTCCTTCAGCTCCGCCGCACTGTAAAAAGTTCCGGCCCCGACCGATCCGGAACCCCGGCGGGGTTTCACGACCACCGGATAAGGCAAAGTGTCGGCCTCGCGAAGCAGCGTTTCCGGGCCGTCGAAATTTTTGGTGAAAGGCGTCGGCACGTCCGCGCCTTCGAGTTGGGTATTCACTCTCACTTTGTCCGAACGCCAGTCGCCCATCTCGATTGAGTTGGCCGGTAACCCGAGCGCCGCACTCACGAAATCCACGGCGTAAACGGCAAGATCCACCCCCGGACTAGCTCCCCGCAGAGGACGGCCGGAGGCATGGGTGAACTCTCCAATCTCGGCGGCAATACGAGGCAACTCTGACGGCGAAAACACCCACTCCCGCGCAAAAACCCTTTGGGGAAAGGTGCGGGCGACGTGAGGGTCCACGTCTTCGAAACGCAGGTGCAGGGTTTGAAAACCCAAGGCGTCGATCTGACGGGCCAGTTCGCTCCCCGACGCATTTCCCGCCATCCCCACCAGGTAGGAACTGGTTTGCGCGCGACGCCGCAACTCCCGCTCGCAGCGAGACGTTGCCTCACCCCGCGTGGCCAGACCCAGCAGAAGACTAAGCGCGATAACAACCGCGGGCTTTTGAATGGGACATCGAGTTCTCAAACCCAGCATTCCTCCCACCGAGACCTTTCGGAAGTGGGCGCTTATACCATACAAGGAGGGCGCTAAACCAGGCCCCGCCGGATCGAGACAAAGTGGCGTTAAATACTTGCTATCACTCAATAAAATATCGGCCGATCGAGGCTTCGGTCTATCGCGATCTGCTTCTCCGGAGCTAAACCGGTGGTGCGGCCTGTGCGTGCGGGAAGCTCACCCGAAACGTGGATCCCTGACCGGGGGCCGAGTCGACCCAGATCTTGCCCCCACCGCGTTCGGCGATTTTCTTGCACACCGCAAGTCCAATGCCGGTGCCGGGGTACTCTTTGCGGGTGTGTAGGCGCTGGAAAATGATAAAAATCTTGTCCTTATATTCGGGCCGGATGCCGATTCCATTGTCCTTCACCGAGACCACCCAGTGACCGTTTTCCCGTTCGCACCCGATGTGAACTTGCGGTTTCTGGTCGCCATGAAACTTGATCGCGTTCGAAATCAGGTTTTCAAAGAGCTGCACGAGTTGAGTGCGGTGGCCCATCACACGCGGCAAGGGTTCGCACGTGATCGTGGCCTGCCCCTCCTGGATGATACTTCGAAGATCTTCCTTCGCGGTCACCACCACGCGATTGAGATCGATCACCTCGGTTTTTTCCTTGAGGCCACTGACCCGCGAATAAACCAATAAATCATTGATCAGGTTCTGCATGCGCCGAGCGCTATCCACGATGTGTTCGAGGTATTCGGAAGTTTTCTTGTCGAGCTCCGGGCCCACTTCCTTTTCGAGCAGCTGCGCGTACAGCGACATCATCCGCAGGGGTTCCTTCAGATCGTGTGAGGAAACGTAGGCAAACTGTTCCAGATCGCTGTTCGAACGACTCAGCTCCCCAATGGAAGCTTCCAAATCGCGGCGGGTTTTCGCTAGGCTCTCGGTCATCTCGTTGAACGCGCGCGCCAGCGTGCCGATTTCATCGTTGCGACTGACCGCCGTTTGGGTGACCCGCAAGCCCAGATTCCCGGCGGCGATTCCGTGCGCGGTCCGCGTCATCTCTTGGACCGGTTTGACAAAATGTTTGCGGATCAAAAGGCTGAAAATAATCGTGAGCAGCGCGACCAGGCAGACCAATATCCCAATCGTCAGTAAGGTCTTTGCGCGCTCCCGATCGTTGAGCGCGATATTTTGGTCGAGCGCCTTTACGGTCAAAGTCGTCAGATCCGCAAATAGGGCGTCCGATATCGCGAGTTGCGTCGACAGGCGCGTATACGCGAGCTGGATTTCCGGCTCGTTTCCCTTATCAACGGCCTCAAACAAACTCCGGCGTGATTGAAAGGATTTTTCGCGGGCCCGCAGGATGGCGTCCATTAGCCGCCGTTCCCGATCCGTCGTCATACCGGCTTTCAACTCGCGCATGATTTCCTGCACCGTACCCTCGGTCTGAGCGAGGGTCTGTAAGTGCGCGGGGTCGGTATCAAAACGATAGGACAAGATCGCCTTCTGGCGTTCCCTTCGAATATTGTTGAGTTGCACCAAGAGGCTGTTTTGGCGCTTCAACGCATCGGTGGCCCGCACAAGTTCCGTGCGGTTGTGCCGCCCGGTCAAGAACAGATAACCCAACACACAAAGCTGGAGCACTAAGAGGATCAAATTGGGCAAGAGAATTTTTCGGGCCAGCCCACCGATCACGGCGACCTCCCGACCGTCTTGGACGGAAGGTCCAGTAAGGTAACGGCTTCCGGGCTGGCTTGGGTGAGGAACGAGGAATCGATCATTTCCCGAATTTGAGAGTCGCTGGCACGCACGCGCCCTTGCTGCCGAAAAAGTTCGGCCTCTTGCTCCAAAGTCAGCAAAAGTAGATTGTCCACTTTCAGCGCGGCGTCCACCCCTTTCCATCCGGCGCGCAGCGCGGGCGCCGTTTGCGTCGGGAAAAATCTCTCCACGACGGCGAATGCCCCGTGCGGATCCCGATGCAGGATCTCCTCGGCTTGCGCCAAGGCCCGGAGCATCGCCACGGCCGCTGGACGTTTATGATCTAGATTCGCCTGCATGCCTACCAGCAGCGACATTTCCGTATAATTTTCCGAATAGAAGGTTACCGTGTCCCCCGTCGCCAGAGCCGTCTGCGCGTTAAAGAGATACGGCTGCCAGGTGCAAATCGCATCGACCGTCCCGGCCCGCAAAGCTTCCGGCAAATCTTTGGTCGGTAGATTCACTTGTTTGATTTTCGAAAGGGGAACTCCATTGCTCCTCGTGAGCAGCGTCAAAAAAAGTTCCGCGCTGGTATCAAAGGTCAGGCCGACTTTCTTTCCCGCTAGATCGTTGGGCGCGCGGATCCCACGATCGGTTCGCGCCACGATCGCCGTGTTTTGCGAAGCCGAATGCAGGGACGAGAGAATTCGCAACGGGTGCCCATCGAACGAACGCAACAAAACGGGAGTTTGGTAGCTGGTGGCCAGATCGACCTTGCCCTCGATCATGGCGGAGAGCGCGTCACGACCGGTGGCGAAGCTCTGGACTTCAACGCGCACCCCTTGCGGTTCATACAGTCCGTGGTGTTCCGCGAGGTACATCAGCACATAAACGGGATTGCCACCGCGCCCAAGGGTGATCGTGGGTAGCGGACGTTGTGACGCGCGGATTTTAAGAAACCAGACGACGGCCGCGATCATGGCGACCGCCACCAGGCCTAAGGCCAGGGTGCGGGTTTTTCCGGCAAACCGAGTTCCCATGTTTGATTATTAGACCAGGTCGTAAAAAACGGGCGAAAAAAATGCAGGGAATCACTGGCAGAGCCCGCCTAGGTAAGCGTTCTCAGGCGTATCCCATCGCGCGGAGCTTGTCGTGATTGAAGCCGAAGTGGTGACCGAGCTCGTGCAAAAGCGTGATCTCGATCTGTTTGTGCAAGATGGCACGACTGCCCCGTGCGATGCGATAAATCGGACCTCGAAAGAGGAAAATCTGGCCGGGGATCAACGGCGTTTCAAAAACGGAACGCTGATTGAGCGGAATGGCCGAGTGTAGCCCACAAAGATCGGCGTCACCGGCTTTGGGATCCAGCCCCACTTCGTCCAATATCTCTGCCGAGGGTTCGTCATCGATCACCACGGGCGTCTCGTCCAGGAGCTTTTTCACATCCGCGGGCAGGCGTTCCACAACGCGATCAAAAAGTTCATCAAATTCGGCTCGGGCGGCGGCGGGTAGCATAAGAGCTTATCGTACGCTTCGGCACGGTCCCAATCAACGGCGTCGTTTGACCATCTCCACAAAGAGGACTAACTTCAGGCGCTTCATGAATAAAAAAGCTGAAACGGCGATCAAGCCCACCCGCGAAGAGAATTATCCCGAATGGTACCAAGAGGTCGTCAAGGCCGCGGAGCTGGCGGAGATCTCGCCGGTGCGCGGTTGCATGGTGATCCGGCCCTGGGGATGGGGGATTTGGGAAAACATCCAGGCGATCTTGGATCGCAAGTTCAAGGAAACGGGCCATCAGAACGCCTATTTCCCCCTCTTCATTCCGATGAGCTTTCTGCAAAAGGAAGCGCAGCACATCGAAGGCTTTGCCAAGGAATGTGCGGTGGTGACGCACCACCGCTTGGAAGCAGGTCCCGATGGGAAACTGCGTCCGGCTCCCTCGGCGGAGCTAGATGAACCCCTGATTGTGCGCCCAACCAGCGAAACGATCATTGGGGAAACCTACGCGAAATGGGTGCAATCGTACCGTGACCTTCCGATCTTGATCAACCAATGGGCTAACGTCGTGCGTTGGGAAATGCGCCCGCGCATTTTTCTGCGCACCGCCGAGTTTCTGTGGCAGGAAGGCCATACCGTCCACGCGACCTCGGAAGAAGCGGTAGAAGAGACGATGAAGATGCTCGGCGTGTATACCGACTTCGCGCGCAATTACTTGGCGGTACCGGTGATTCCCGGCGAGAAAACTGCCGGTGAACGTTTCCCCGGTGCGGTCTCGACCTACACCATTGAAGGGATGATGCAGGATCGTAAGGCGCTGCAGATGGGCACTTCACACTTTCTTGGACAGAATTTCGCCAAAGCCTCGGACATCAAGTTTCAAGATAAAGAAGGCAAGATGGCGCACGCCTGGACAACGTCGTGGGGCGTTTCTACGCGTCTTATCGGCGGGGTGATCATGGCCCATAGCGACGATGATGGCCTGGTGCTCCCACCGATGATCGCGCCCAAGCAGATCATTTTCATTCCGATTTTCCGCGAAGAGAGCGAACGGGTGGCGGTGTTGGACTACTGTGATGCGCTGGTGAAAGAACTTTCTCAGCAACGCTACGGGGATAACCCGATCCGGGCGGAAGTCGACAAGCGCGATATGCGCGGGGGCGACAAGACCTGGCAACACATCAAGAAGGGTGTGCCGATTCGTGTAGAGGTGGGCCCGCGCGATATGGCGAGCGGCTCGGTTTTCGTCGGCCGTCGCGACAAGGCCCCGCGCGATAAGACCAGCTTGCCCAAAGCGGAGTTTGTACAGAAGGCGGCGGGGATGCTGGCGGAGATCCAAAAAGGACTCTACGACCGGGCGCTTGCCACGCGCGAAGCCGCGACGGTGGAAATCAACGACACTAAAACCTTCGAGGAGTTTTTCACCCCGAAGAACGCCGACAAGCCGGAAATCCACGGTGGCCTCGCGTTGATGCACTGGTCGGACGATCCGCGGCTACAGGCAAAATGCGCGGAACTCAAAGTCACGATCCGTTGCATTCCGTTAGACGGGCCCAAAGAAAACGGAAAGTGCCCGTTCTCCGGGAAGCCGAGCACCCAGCGCGCGGTATTCGCGAAAGCTTATTAGTTTAGATGGTCCACTTCTCGCGCGGCGGCAGTTTGTCGCCGAGCTTGTCGCGCAAGAGCACAAAGGCCTTGGCGGTCAGACGCACGTCCCCGATCGAACGATGGCGCTCGTCGCCGGTGGCCATTTCCAGTCCTAGGCGTTTGCAGATCAGGTCCAGGTTGTGGCGGGATTCGTCGGGAAAACAACGGCGGCTGAAGTGCACCGTATCGTACACCTCAAAAAGGCGGCTGATCTTGTTCTGCACCATGTACTTCATCAAGAAGGACATATCGAACTTCGCGTTCTGGGCGACCAAGTGAGCGCCGCCCACAAAATCGAGGAATTTTGGGAAAACCTCATCGAACGTCGGAGCCCCCGCGACCATTTCATTGGTGATGCCATTGATCCGACTGGCCTCGGGAGAAATCAACCGTTTAGGATTGACGAGCGAATGAAAAACATTTTCCTCGTCGACCTGGTCGCCGAAGACCTTCATCGCCCCGATTTCAATGATTTCGTCTCCCGCCCAAGGAGAAAGACCGGTCGTCTCCAAATCGAAAACGACATACTCATCCAAAGATAGACTGAGCTGCATTACTACCCCGCTGCCTTACCAAGCTGTCCCTAATGGGTAGGAAAGCGGCGTGAGGTGGTCAAGCAAAAACGGGGAGCGGCGGGCGAGGTTGCCACCCGGGGCACCAAGCCTTATAAAAGCAGCTATTTCGCGCAGTGAGGAATCGCCCCCGGCTGAGCCGACTCGACCCGTTTACACGAGGCTCGTAATGATTGCTTTCTCGTCCCGAAGGACCTAAAGGCTAAACGTGCTCAACGATCCGCAATACACGAACCAGCAGTACCGGCTCTCCGAAATTCCGCACCACTACGGGAAGAACGTCCACATCCTTAGCAATCCCTTCCTGTTCACGATCTTGGCGCGCCTTTGTTCCCCCGATGTGCACCAACCCCTGGTCAGTCAGTTTCTCAATACAATCTACGGAGAACTCGTGCGCATCGTCGCCAGCGTCGAGTTCCCGCAGATCGAGGCCACGCTCACCAGCCGCATGGCCGCCATGCATCCGGAAGGGGTTTTCAAAGGCAGGATCCTGGATCCCAAGACACAGGTCGTCTGCGTCAATTTGGCGCGGGCCGGCACCGTGCCGTCCCAGATTTGCTACGATGCGTTCAACTATCTGCTCGAGCCGCAGGGCGTCCGGCAGGATCATATTTCCATTAATCGCCGTATCGACGAAAATGAAACCGTCATCGGCACGAATCTCGGGGGTTTGAAAATCGGCGGTGATGTCGAAGGCCGTTTCGTGGTCATCCCCGATCCGATGGGCGCGACTGGCTCAACGATTCAAACCGCCATGCAGCTTTATGCGCAGCGCGGCCAGGCGAAGCGTTACGTGGCAATGCATCTGATTGTCACACCCGAGTACTTGAAAACGATTACTAAACAGTTCCCCGATCTAAAAATTTACGCGATCCGTCTCGACCGGGGACTCAGCGATAAGAAAGCGCTGACCGAAATGCCCGGAGCGGAGCGAGATCAAGAGCGTGGGTTGAACGAAAAGCAGTATATTGTTCCCGGCGGGGGTGGCCTCGGCGAGGTCATCAACAACGCCTACGTGTGAGGAAAACATGTCCCTGAGAAAAGTAGCGGTTATGGGTCACCCGGTCTTGCGCAAGGTCGCAGAAGCCATTCCGGTGAAGGATATCAAGTCCGAGAAAATCCAAACCCTCATTCAAGATATGGTCGAGACCATGTTTGAGTACGACGGGCGAGGATTGGCCGCACCGCAAGTGCACGAGAGCGTGCAACTCGTCGTGATGATCTGGGACTTCGACAAGGACGTGAAGCCGTTTCTTAAGGTCCTTATCAATCCGGAGATCCAAGCCGCGACGGAAGAAACCGCCGGCTACTGGGAAGGTTGTTTGAGCGTCCCCGGTCTTCGGGGCTTTGTGGATCGGCCGAACAAGATTTCGGTCAAGAGCTACGATCAAGACGGTAAGAAGCAAGACTTCATCGCCGACGGTTTTGCCGCAACCGTAATCCAACACGAGTGCGATCACCTGATGGGCAAGCTTTACGTCGATAGAATCAAAGACATGACCCAGTTTGCGTTCATCAAAGAATACGGCCGGTTCTACGAATACTCGGGCGAAACCGGCGACGCCGAATAGAACACCCACTACCTTTTGGGACCAAAAGTAGATGGGCACCTTTTGCCTTCTTAGAAGCGCCAGGTCATCTGGGCCATTGCTCCGCCGGGCAGTGGAGCCAACCCTAAGGTTAGCGTGTCCTCTTTTGCCTCCCGATACTTGAACAGTTCGAGTTCGGAGGTGCTTTCCACCAAGACGCTGGTCAGACCGACGAAGAAGCAAAAGCCGCTAAAGTACAAGGTTGCCCCGCCGAGGTAGCCCGAGTTGGCGGCGTACCAGGTCAGAAAGACCAAGCCGCCGAAACCCGCGACTCCGCCCGCCCAATACCGCTCTCGGCGCGCGCGATCCCCCAGGGTGCGAATCGACTTCTCGCCCTCGCTCGCTTTTGCCGCGACTTCGGCCGGGGTGCGTTCCGGCATCTTGCGAAAATTTTCGGGCAGTTTCTCGTAGTCGCGCTGAATCGCGAGCGTCAGAAATCCCCCCAGGGCGAAGATGCCGCCCAAGACTCCCAGGATCGGGGGCCCGCTGGCTTTCAGTTTGGCGTTCTGGCTCTGGCTTGCGAACACGGCCGACACCCCACCGGCGGCCCCCAACATCAGCAAGCCGGATCCCAAAACATGGCGTTCTTGGCGGGCGTCCTCCTCGATCGTTCGCAAGCCCCGATCCAGCAAATCGACCTTTTCCCCGGGGGAAATCGCACGTGCGGGCGCGAGGATCGCGTGGAGGAATAAGACCGCGATAATGCAGCGGGATTGAGTCACGTTCCCTCTTTATACGCCCTTGCGGTTTCGCGAACAACCGGGCTAGACTCCCGGCCTATGAAAAACGTGAAGAAGGTTGTTCGCCCGGAAACCGCTCCCTCACTCGATTACGCCCTGCTCAACCGGATCACGCGCCGGGCCTTCTACATGGCGCTCGAAATGATCTACGCCGCCAACCACCGGCCCGAGGTGGAAAACGAGAAGAGCGAGCCGAAGGTCGGTGGCCACCCTTCCGCCTGTGCTTCATCACAACATATTTTGGCTGCCATCCATCTCGTCATGCGCAAGCCCGAGGACTATTTCGCCAACAAGCCCCACGTTTCGCCAATGGATCACGCGCTGAACTACCTTTTACATAACTTCCGTGAAAAGGACGGAAGCGCCATGCCGGCCGAGCGTCGCGAAATCGCGATGCGGCATCTGCGTCACTATTCCCCGGAAGGGGAACCCGTTTTCCAATCGTACCACGCCGAAGCCGATCCCGATTCCCACCGTTTTTTTCCTTCCGGATCGGTCGGCATCCCCCCCGTTAACGCCCTCTATTTGGCGCTGGCCTACGATTACGCCTGGTACCACAAATTTGAAATCGACGAGGATCCGACTTTCTGGTGTTTGATGGGCGACTCCGAGTTTCGCGAAGGGTCGTTGCACGAAGCCATGCCAGATGCGGGCGAACGCGAACTCAAACGCTTGGTTTGGATTGTCGACTATAACCGGCAAAACCTGGACGGAACGCGCATCAGCAATGAAAAAGCGTTGGGGGGCAGCGACGCGGATCGGATTGTGCGCTTGGCCGAAGCCAACGGTTGGCGCGGCGTAAAGCTCAAGCACGGCAAGCTGCGGGAAAAACTCTTTGCGACTCCAGGTGGCGACGAATTCAAACGCGTGCTGGATGAGGAATTATCGGATTTCGAGTTCCAAGCGTTACTCGGTACGAACAGCGCCGACATCATCGTCAAACGCCTGGGCCAGAAGTCCGCCAAGCTAAAGCCCTGGCTGGAAAAACGCTCCCCGGAAGAAGTGAAGGAAGCTTTTTTCAACTTGGCCGGCCACGATCTGCAATCGCTAGTTGAGGCGTTCACGGAAGCCAAACAGAGTGATAAGCCGACGCTCATTGCGGCCTACACCATCAAAGGCCACGGTTTAGAGTGCCAGGCCATGTCGGGTAACCACTCGGCGATGCCGGAGCGGGAGGAACTCGATCGTTTTGCGCCGACCGCCGGTGCCTCGAAAGACAAGCCTTTCGCCGAATTCGCGAAGGGTTCGGCCGAGGAAAAGTTTTTGGAAGCGCGCCGCAAGGAGCTGGTGCCCGGAATCGATGCCTTAATGGCCACCGTGGCCAAGCGGCGCGAGAGCTACTTTGAGAAGGCCCGCGGTCTAGATTGGCCGGTCGACTTCGATATTTCGGCCTTGAAGTTCGCCCCGCTCGCGCACACCCAGTGGATGTGGGGACAGATCGCGGCGAAGCTCGATCGCCTCGCGCGGGGCGAAGGCCCCGCCTCCGATAAGAGTGTGAAGAGCACGGGCACGGCCCTCGACACCTTCTCGAAGCTCTTTCTCACCATGGCGCCGGACGTCGGGAGCTCGACGAACACAAGTCCCAATATGAACGGGAAGCTCTTCGGCGATATCGAGCAGGAAGACTTCGAACAGATTTACAACACGAAGGATAAGAAAGCGCCCGATGTCATGCCGCACCTTTCCGAGCGGTCGGGTCACCTACGCTTTGAGATCGCCGAAGGCAATTGCATGTCGGCGGCCGGTTCCTTCGGAAAGTTCGGTCACTTCGTGGGGATCCCGTTTTTCCCGTCGATGACGATTTATGACTTCTTCATCAAGCGCGCGCTCGATCAGCTTTACTACAACGTTTACTGGCGTTCGGGATTTGCGACGATCGGAACGCCCAGTGGCGTGACGTTGGCCGCCGAAGGTGCGCAGCACTCGTGGAAGTCCGACATCCAGATGCCGAACGAGATTACGTGGGAACCCTGCTTCGCCAAGGAGCTGGAGTGGATTCTAGCCGAAACCTTGCGGCGGCACTTTACCGGCGAAAACACCGACCGCGAAGCAGCACTTATCCGTTGCGTCACCAAGGGCGTGGCGCAGAAGGAGTTGTTGGGTCGCCTGAAGAAACAGGCGCGATTTAAAACCGATGCGACGGGATTGACGTTAGAAACCGAAGCGGGGGTGGCCGCGCGGGCCGACGAAGAAATCCTGGAAACCGTCCGCAAGGAAGCACTCGAAGGCGGCTATGCGCTGATCGACTATCGCGGTTACACTGACTACGTTCCGGGCGATAACGTCGTTCACCTTTTCGCCATGGGCGCGTTGGTTCCCGAAGCAATTAAGGCCTCGGATCGATTGCACGAAGAAAAGGGCATTTATGCCAACGTTTACGTGGTGACGAGCCCGGATCTTTTGCTCGGCAACTACGCCTATCACGACAGCTTCAAGCACCTCAAAGAAGTCTTGGGCGTGAATGGGAATGTGCACTTTGTGCCGGGACGGGGGGGCAAGATCGCTTCGGCGGGCGATTGGTACGCGCTGCAAGGCAGCCGGGTGCCGGTGGTCTCGGTGCACGACGGCGAACCAGGACTTCTCGACAATATTGGCTCGATTGTCGGCGTGAAACACCATGCCCTGGCCGTCCGCAAAACGTCGAAGTCGGGAACGACGTGGGATATCTACCATCTGCACGGAATCGACGCGGAAGCAATCTTTGAAGCGTCGGAAGCGGCCCTGAAGGAATCGGCGGAAGAGGTATTCGAAATCTCGTCCCAGGTTTTAGAGGCGGTTCGTGCGAAGGGAAGCAGTGGGGAGAACGCCTACCCGGCGCGGGGCAGTTACAGTTTGCAGTAGCTAGGCGCCGCGCAAACCCTTTATCGCCATGAGCGAGAAGTAGCGAGACGGATCCACCGCTTTCCCATTTTCACGTAGTTCGAAGTAGAGGCTGGGCTTATCGCTATTGCCGGTATCCCCCACTAGTCCAATCGTATCGCCCTTCTTTACGTTGGCGCCTTGCGCTTGCAGAGTTTTGAAGAGATGCGCGTGGAGCGAGTAGAAGCCGCCGCCGTGGTGCAAGATCAACACATTGCCGAGGCCCCGGACCCAGCCTTCGAATTCCACATTCCCGTCCATGATCGCCCGGACCGGACTACTTTGTTCGGCCTCGATTTCAATGCCCTTGTGGAACGTGACCGTACCAAACTTCGGATGGACGTACTTGCCGAAAGCACGCACCAATCGTCCGCTTTCCAACGGAAGCGAAAGTGAGCGCGCCTTTGGCAAACCCGCCACATCCGAGTCCCGCTCGGCTTCTAGGCTTTCGAAAAGCTGATTCAATTCTTTGGAGACGCGGTTCCACTGCACGACCGCGGTCTTGTACTTTTCCTGCTTGCGGTTCAACTGCACCAAAACTTCTTTTTTACGATCAAGAAAGCCGCGCAAGAGCGACTCTTGCTCCTGCATTTCTGTGAGCAGGAAATGCACGCTTTCACGCGCTTCCGAAAGACGCTTCTCGCTATCCGCCAAACGCTGCGCCCGTTCCTGGACCTGATCGGAAATCAGCGCGTGCATGCGCAGCGTCCGGAACAGCACGCGTACCCGTCCGGCAATCTCGCCTAAATCGCTGCCGCTCAGGGCAAAACGGATGGCGCCATCGCGCCGGATCTTGTTCACCAGTTTCATGAGGCGAAAAAGGCGTTGCTCTTGATCGCGTTCAATCGCACGGTGCTTTTCAACTTCCATCGAGAGATTTTCCAACGCCATTTGCACTTCTTGGCGATTGGCCAAAATTTCACTGATGCGGTTACGGACTTGGTTTTGGTTGAGATTGAGCTGGTCGAGTTCTTCGAGTACACCCTGCCGCTCGGCCTCCCGGCGTTCGTACTGAGGCTTTTCCTTGGAGAGAAACTCCTTCAATTCCTGGGCGCGTTCCTCGGGCGTTGCGGCCAACGCAATGGCGGGAAGCAAAAATAGAAGGAAGAGCCTCATTCTCAATTCGATTCCTGGAAACGGAAAAAGACCATGATGCTGCCGATGAGCGCCATCAGGACGCCGACCGCGATAACGCAAAAAAACTGTCCCAAGGAAAGGAAGGCCAGGCGCTTGAGTCCCAGCACCCCGCCCCACTCCAATGCAATCACCTGCGAAAAAACCAATGTGCCGATGTACAAACTCAACAGCGCGATCGTCGCGCCGAGAACGCCTTCAATCACACCTTCCCAAACAAAAGGGGCCAGGATGAACCCGCGGTGGGCGCCCATCATACGGGCCACTTGGATCTCATCGCGGCGCGCGCGATGGCGCAGTCCCATAAAATTGGCGATGATAAACCCACACCCAATCACGAGCGCGGCTAGGAGCAGAACTCCCAGAAACTTTCCCAGCCCACGGATCTTCCGGTATTGGGCGAGCCAGCCATCCGAGAAATCGACCTCGTGGACGCCGGCCATGGCCAGGAGCGATTTTTGGACGGTGGCGATGCCGTCACTCTGCGCCCCGGCATCCAGTTCAATCTCGAGCACATCTGGGAATATTTCACTGCCGGGCATGCGCTTGTGCGCGGCTTCGCCTAAAAATGCTTGGATTTCACCGACGACCGAATCCCGATCCTTGAAGACCACTTGGCGCACCGCCTCGAGGGCAAAGACTTTGTCGCGCAATTCCCGAACCTGATCTTCGTTGAGTCCCTCTTTGAGGTAGATCGTGCCCGTCACCCGCGGATTGGTTTTTTCGGCAATGCGTTCCACGTTACGAAAGAAGACCAGAAACGCCCCGACCAGAACCAACGCGACCGTAATCGTGGTCACGCTGATAAAATGCAGCCACGGATGCCGCCGAAAATCGCTCCAGACGCGTCGCAGGCCACGGGATTTCATTCGGATCCTCGCGTATCGGAAGCCACTCGACCCTGAAACAATTCGATCGTTCGGGCCGGAAACTCATCCATCAAACTCTCGTCGTGCGTCGCGACCAATACCGTTGTTCCCATTTCTCGGATTTCATTGAAGAGCACTAGGATGTCGCGGGCCGTTTTTGAATCGAGATTGCCGGTCGGCTCGTCGGCCAAAAGCAAGGTGGGTTTGCCTACCATCGAGCGCGCGATGGCGACGCGCTGTTGCTCGCCGCCGGAAAGCATCTGCGGATAGTCTTCCCCGCGATCGCCAAGACCAACGAGCGAGAGCACGCCGCGCACGCGGAAGTCGATTTCCCGGGGTGTCATCCTGCGAATCTCGAGTGGCAGGCAGATGTTTTCGTAAACGGTTAAGTCGGGCAGGAGTTTGAAGTCCTGGAAAACGAAGCCGACTTCCCGTCGATAAAGGTAAACCTTGCTGTTTCCAAGTTCCGACAGGTCCCGGTTATTCACCACAATGGAACCGGCGCTGCACTTTTCGGAAGCGAAGAGGAGTTTCAGCAGAGTGGTCTTCCCCGCGCCGTTGCCGCCGGTGATGTAGGCGAATTCGCCGCGCTGGAGATCGAAGCTGATGTCGTGTAGGGCAACACGGCCCGGCTCGTACTTTTTCCCAACTCGGTGCAGGCGTACCATTTTATTGGACATGGTGGAGGACTCGTAGGTAACGGCCGCCGGAAACCGGTGAGGTTTCTCTCGAGGCTACCGCTTAAGTTATTGGATGATTTGGGAGACGGAATCGGACCGAAAAAAAGTCACTGCTCCCAATTTCAATTTTAGCACAACCCACGCGCGCGCACAGGGCTTTTTATGGAACGCGGCATCAGTCGGGAAGGCCGTTGAAAGGGGAGGGGCGGCGGGTTAAACCCGTGGGATGGATCGAAACCGCTTTTGGGAAAAGGCGGCTGGATTTTCTATCTGGCTGATCTTTTTGTCGCTTTTCTGTTCGGCCTCCGGGATCTCCATCGGCACCGCGCTACTCGTGGTCTCCGTGGTCGCCTTGTTTCGCCGCGATTTTTTGAACTTGCGGCGCCTCCCCTTGTTTTGGCCGCTCGTCCTTCTCGTCGCCGCGTTGGGCGTTTCTATCCTTTTGGCGGAGGGCGAAGGATTTCGCAAATCCTTCGGCAAGCTGCGTTACCTGCTCTTTTACTTTTTCATTGGTATCTACTTTGCCCGCCACGCGTTTACCCCCGAGCGCATGGCACGTTTTGCGGTCTACTTTTCGTTCGCCACCCTGATTGTCTGCGTGCTCCAGTTTACCGGCATTGCCGATCTGATGCACTGGGCGGGGTTAATGCCGCTGGAACTGGCGCCGATCATTGGCACGGGGGGTCGGTTTTTCCACGCCCGCGGGTTCACCTACCATCACAATCCTTTCGCGTTCACGTCACTCATGCTCTTTTGCCTGCTCTTTGGGCAAATCCTCACCACCGCGTCGAAGGCGGATCGAACCAAATATCTGGCCGCGGCGATGTGCCTGATCGCTTCGATCGGCATGAGCGGTTCGCGCGGCGCGTGGGTTTCGTTGGCGGTGAGTTTGATTTTCTACGCCGTACTGCTGGGCAAACGCTTCTGGAAAGCCTTTGCCCCGATCGCGGCGGTCGGCATCGTCTGCGCGGCGGTGCTGGCGGCGCCGCTCGCCGAACGCTTCGGGTCCATTCGGCCGAGTCAAAACAACGAGCGGTTTCGGCTCTGGGAAATTTCTTGGGATCTCTTCCGCGAAAAACCAGTCTTCGGTCATGGCTACCACTACGGATTCGAACTCAATCGGGAACGCTACATGACCGCGGAAGAAAAACTGAACCCGCATTTCCCGACCGATCCACACAGCTTGTACTTCGACCTACTGGCGACTACTGGCCTCGTAGGTTTCGGTGCGTTCCTCTTTTTTATTTTTTCGACGCTGAAATCGTATCTCAGTCTCTGGCGCCGCAAACGGGAAACACGCGACCAGGCCATCTTACTGGCCGGGATGGGCGCCTTCGTGTGCTTTATCGTCGGGACGGGTTTCGATTCCCATTTCTTCCATTCCCAAACTCTGATGGCGGTCGTCTTTTTCCTCGGCCTCGGTCAGTCGCCGGGATTCAAAGCGCATCTAACGAAAGCAGCCTAAAGCGCTGCGGATCCTTTGCGCCGACAAAACACGGGCTTTCACCGGGCGTTAACGCCACGTGGGTCCCCCCTAACTCCGCCAACCACTTCTTATCGCGGTGGGGGCAAACGCGTTCCGCGTAATTGCGGGCGGTGTAACGGGCATCGCCCCGGAAAAAGAAGAAAGCGGGATTAGCGTTCGGCAAGTAGGCCAAGCAAGCCAGTTCTAGCGGAACAAAGATCCAGTCCTCGCCGTGGATTTGTGGATTCCAATTTTCCAAAAGGATCCGCGCACGGGGATCGGCGGCCCAAATGGTTTGTGCTTGCCCGAGCATTTCGACCAGTGAGATGGGGAGCTCGGGGCGCGTGAAAGCCCCGCGTCTCCATAAGGCTCGCACTTCCCGCAGCGGGCGATCCGCCCAGCACAGGAAAAGAACTAAGAAGAGCGCAAACCGCGCGCGCGCTTGGCGGGAGGGAAAAGCAAGGGCAAAAACATCCGCCCACAAAACCATCGCCAAAAAGGCGGCCAGAAACGGTAAGAGCTGAAGGCCATACTGCCGGATGAGGCTTAACGATCCGGCCCCGCCGGTAACGAGCGCCGTCAGCGTCACCCAAATCACGCCGTAACCTATAATCCAGACGCCACCGGCGCGCCGACTCCCGTGAAAAGAGAATGCGGCCAGCAAAAGGGGGAGAAGCAAGAATCCGGAAGCAAAGGCACTGCCGAAAATCCCAAAGCCGTAAGCGGCGAAAAAACTCCGCAACCCGTGAATCGGTTGCCAGCTCCAAGGTAGGGCGGCCGCGGTGAAAGTGGGATTGACCGCCGTCTCACCCCGCAACCACGCGTTAAAATACGGATCGGAAGCCAGCGTCACCCAGCAAGCCGCGAGTAACAACGGCCCGGCCCAACGCAAACCGCGGGGTTCACGCCCGACTAGCCAAGCCGCGACGGCCCCGCACCCGAAAAGCGAAACCGGAGCGACCGCGGGATTCAGCGAAATGAGTAGCGGGACACCCAACGCTAACACCGCCCAAAGAAACCCCGAAGGCGGAGCACGGTACTTTTCGAACGGCTGGAAGAGCACCAAGAATAGGATCGGCAACAAGATCATCCGTCCGTATCCTTCTTGGTAGGAGCCCGGATGTTTCACCGCCCAGCCGACGGAAAGACAGGCCAAAAAACGCCAGAGAGCTTGAATGGGCGATCGCGCCGAACAAGCCAGCGTCGCGGCCAGGAGCAGAACGAAGAGCAAGGGGAGGATCGCGCCAAAATCCACGACCGAAAGCCCGCCCGCCAAAGTCGCGACCAAGAACCCGACGATCCCAGTGCCGGCGGGGTAATTCAGCGGATCGCTCGGCACGCCTCCGAAACGCAGGATCTGGTGAATGAACCAGTAGTGCTGGGCCGGATCCGTGGAGAGGGGAACGACAACCGGCCAGTACGCCCGAACCGCAATGCAGGCGAGCAAGAGGATCGGCAAGATGGGGAACACCCAAAGGCGGCGCGGGGGCAGGCGACCATCACGACGCAAAACCCTTGCTCCGAGCCCGACTCCCGCGATCACCATTGCCCACAGGCCCCATTCCGCCCGCCACCCCAAAAGGGAGGCGATACCCACCCAATAAAACCCGACCAACAACCCGAGCAAGACGCGCCAGGGCCAGACAACCTCCTTTGCCCGAAAGCTGACGAGGAAACCCAGAAAGAACAGGCCGGCGGTCGCCATCGCGAGGTGAAACAACAAGGCGAGGAGGCTGATTCCAGAAGGCATTCCCTTCGGTTGTAGCTCGACTGACGGTGTTCGCAAACTTGCGTTTGGGGGGAAAAGGCTGCATTCTGCGGGCGCAATGGCGCTAGACCTAGCCTACTTTCAAGCTCTCTACGATACCTACGCGGATGACCTGCGCCGGGTTCGGGCCGCTCAGCAAGAGTATTACCAAAAGTCTGGCTACTGGGCGGAGAAGGCCCCCTCGTTTCCGCGGCGCCTTTCAATGGGACTCCGTCGGGCCGGCAGCTATTTGCAACGAGGCGCCTTGCTCAAACCCCAGCTTGACGACATCGAAGCCGAATTGACGTACCTGCGCCTGCGCGATCGCAAACCGGAAACGGTGGTTGAGATTTCTCCTTGCGGCGGATGGTCCACGACTTGGATTCTAAGCGCACTCCGCGACAATCGGCACGGCGTTCTGCATTCTTTCGATCTCGTCGATCTCTCTAAAAAAAATGTGCCGATCGATTTGGCGCAGGGCCGCTGGTTTTTCAACCAGTGCGATGTCACGCAAGAGACCGATCGCATCCCGAGTGAAATCGACTACCTCTTCATCGATAGCGATCACTCGGAGAGCTTTGCACGCTGGTACCTCGATACGCTTTTCACGCGCTTGAAACCCAATACTCCGGTCAGCGTGCACGATATTTTTTTTACGGACCAAGCGGATGGCTTTAGCGCCGAAGGGACGGTGGTCTTGGACTACCTCTCGGCGACGTCACGGCCGTACTTCACGGCTTCGGCCGCGAAAGAACCGAAAGTCTTCGAGGACCTCTTGAATCACAAGGCCCGCCACGGATTGGCACCGCGGATTCATAAGGATAGTTATAACTCGATGATTTTTTTCGACGCTTGATCCCAAGGGGCGGCATAGCCAAGTGGTAAGGCAGGGGTCTGCAAAACCCCCACCCCCGGTTCAAATCCGGGTGCCGCCT
>CAZFMF010000026.1:0-50878 GCA_964519985.1 uncultured Pseudobdellovibrionaceae bacterium
GCGCGTCACCAGCGTATACACCTCGAGTTTCGCGCGCTCAAAATCGGCTTCGGCGGTGGGCCCCGCAAAGGGTAAGACCGCGGTCAGGTCGCCGCCCATCACCGTCGTGGAAGAGCCCCCGAAAAGGCAGATCACCCCCGTCTGGAGTTGGACGCCAAATCCGTCGCCCATCCCAAACCGGTACCCGATCATTCCGGAAACAGCCGGCTGCCCGTAATTAAACGTGCCGGTCGCGGCTCCCGGACTTACGGCTTGAGTGGTTTCATTCCGTAGATCGCCCACCAAGTTCGCATTGAACTTCCAGCGGGCGAAGTTTATTTCGGCCAGAAAACCGCTGCCGCCGCCGCGACTTGGTTGGTACCGGACGAAGAGAGAGGTCGTGGTGAAGGAAAAGGAAGCCGAAGGCACCAGCGAATAAGGATCCGGTAAGCCCAAATTCAGGGGAATGCCGGTGGTGGGAATCTGACGTTGCAGAAAACTGTTTACGGGGGCCGAACCGAATCCCACGCCGACGATAATCGGGCCCAGCCCGAGATAGGTCAGCTGTAGGCTGATCACTTGGGGCAGGCCGGCGGAAACTTCCATGCCGATGAGTTTATCGACGGCGCCCGCCGACCTACCCGCGAATGCCGCCAAGAGACATAGTCCCAGAACCCGATTCATATCTCCCCCCTAGAATGCGTATCCCATCGTAACAGAAAGGGACGGCAGGAACTTCGTCGTCCGCTGCGCATTGTCGATTGCCTGCCCGACCGAGCGGTCCAAATTGCCCTTCGCTTCGGCCAAGGCCGCGTCGCCAAAGGGGGCCGACGGCAAGACGGCCGGGATGTCGCCCTGAATATCACTGGCGTAAACCGGCCGAAACAGATAGCTCGCTCCGAGCTGAAACTGAATGCCGAATCCGGCGGCTAGCCCGAATCGATAACCAATGGCCCCCGTTAGAATCGGCTGCCGCAAATCCAAAGTTCCGTAAAGCGCGCGCGGGGTGATGACGTGAGTGTTTTCATTACGTAGATCGCCGCCCAGATTGGCTCCAAAATTCCACTGGGCGTAGTTTAGTTCGACAAAAAACCCCGATCGCCCACCGCCACTCGGCTGGTAACGAATAAAGGCGGACATCACCGAGAAGGAGAACGTGGCGGAGGGAATGATCACGTAGGGATCCGGCGTGCCCAAATCCACCGGCATCGGATAAGAACGCAATCGGCTTTGCAAAAAAGAATTGATCGGCGCGTAACCAAAACCCACTCCGAAAATCAAAGAACCCAAAGCGAGAAAAGTCAGCTGCGCGCTCACGACTTGAGGCGTTCCCATCGCCACTTCAATTCCGATGTACTTGCGCGAACCCTTGGTCGCCTTCCCCGCCTTAGCTGCGTACGGAGCCTCCGCAAAGGCCGGGAAACACAAAAAAGACATCAGAATACATATACTTAGCAACCACCGCATCCTCGCCCCATCCCGGCGTTCTAACGCTGACCCCACTCCACCGTGAAAACCTCGCGCCGCCGCAAATTGTCACCGTCTATTGTACAGCCTAGTCACGACTCCGACAGAATACGGTGACGTACACTCTTCGTACAATCGTGGCCGATTTGCGCCGCACTTGGTACGGCGATTGCTCTATTTTGCCCCGATAAGATTTTTGACCAAGTGGTTGTTGAGGTGAGTATGGCGCTGGGCAGAGTTCTCGTTGTGGATGACGAAGAAAGCATCCGGGAGTTTTTTGAAATCATGTTGAAGCGGGAGGGCTTTGAAGTCCTCACGGCGACCAACGGAGTGGAAGCCGTCGATCGCTTGAAAAAAGAGCGTTTCGATCTCGTGATCTCCGATCTACAGATGCCGGAAATGTCGGGCATGGAGCTTTTGCAAGCGGCCAAGGAACTCGATCCGGAGCTGGTCGTGATTATGATCACCGCCTTCGGCAGCACGGAAACCGCGGTTGAAGCGATGAAGCTGGGCGCGTACGACTACGTGCAAAAGCCTTTCAAAATTGACGAAGTGAAAATCATCATCCGCCAGGCGCTCGAAAAGCGTTCGTTGCGGATGGAGAACGCCCTGCTCAAACGTGAGCTCGGAACCAAATATGCGTTCGACAACATCATCGGCAGCGCCCCGCCTATGCTGCGCATTTACGAGATGGTCAAACGTGTGGCCAATACGAAGAGCTCCGTGCTCATCACCGGTGAGAGCGGAACGGGGAAAGAGTTGATTGCGCGCGCAATCCACTTCAACGGCCCCCTCAAAGACCGGCCGTTTGTCACCGTGAACTGCGGTGCGATCCCGGAAAACCTGATGGAAAGTGAAATGTTCGGCCACAAAAAGGGTTCCTTCACCGGCGCTATCGCCGACAAAAAAGGTCTCTTCGAAGTGGCGAACGGTGGAACGATTTTCCTCGATGAGCTGGGCGAGCTGCCGCTGCCGATGCAGGTAAAACTCCTCCGCGTCATCCAGGAGGGCACGTTCAAACGTGTCGGTGGCACGGAAGACATTACCGTCGATGTGCGCATCATCTCCGCGACGAATAAAACGCTCGACGTCGAAGTTCGCGCGGGTCGGTTCCGCGAAGACTTGTTCTATCGCATGAACGTGATTCAGATTCATTGCCCCCCGATGCGGGAACGCCGGGAAGATATCGCGATGCTCGCGAACCACTTCCTGGAAAAGTTCGCTAAGGGCTTGGGCGTCGAAGTGAAGCGGATTGGCAACGAAGCCATGGACGTGCTGAAGCGTTACCACTATCCGGGCAACGTGCGTGAACTCGAAAACATCATCGAGCGCACCGTAGCCCTCGAGCCAGGCAATATCATTCTTCCCGAGAGCCTGCCGCGCCACCTTTTGGACGCGCAACAGCCTTCGGCGGGCCCCTTGGATGCCAACAAGATTGAAATCCACGACGATCAGGGAATCGACTTGGAAAAGCTGACGGCGGATTTCGAACGCACGCTCTTAACCAAGGCGCTCCAGCAGGCGGGCGGAATCAAGAAGCGGGCGGCCAAGCTGCTCGGCATCAGCTTCCGCAGCATGCGCTACCGGGTCGACAAATACGGCCTGAGCGCGCTGAGCATCGACGACGACGATGATAACCTCGCCGACGCCGGTAATGCCTAGAAATGAAAAGGTACCCGCTACCTTTACAGTCAAAATTTGACTGTAAAGGTAGCGGGTACCTTCTCGAATCGAAAATGCAAAAGGCGGGTCCGCTTTCGCGGAACCCGCCTTTTTAACTTTCTAAGAACGAATGCTTACTTGATACCGTCTTGCACGTTTGACAAGTTACGCGCGTTGTCGATCTGCCAAACGTCGTAAGGACCCGCCGCCGCCGTAGCGCTCGGCGAAATCAAGCCCGACGCATTCGCGCGGAACAACGTTCCGTTGGCATCCACGTCCGACGGGTTCGTCAACGCCGTCACGAAGCAGGTCGTCTGGTTGTTACCCAAACGGCTGTTCACCGTACCGACGTAGTACGCCGGGAATGCAGTGTTCAACTGCGTTCCAATTGCACCACCTATCGCCGGACGAATCGCTGCCGGCAAGGCCGCGCAGTTCGCGCCATAAAAGCCGACCGAGTAGGTCAACGAAGCGGGGTTCGACTGCCCTTCGATTTCATAACCCATCAACGGCAAGTTATTGCCGAAAGCGTTGTATTCAGCGTTGAACGCGGCTTCCGTCGTATAAAGACCGCCCAACGTGACTTTCGCTTCCGACTTTTTCGACTTTTGGATCATGCGACGGAACGTCGGCACGCCGATCGTCGAAAGAACACCGATAATGGCAACAACGATAAGAAGTTCGACCAGCGTGAATCCACGCTTTCCCGACTTCCGGAATAAGTGAAGTGACATGAGTTTCTCCTCCAAGTGATTTTTGAAAGCACGGACGCACCCGGCCCAAAACAATTGCTTATCGGCTCTGCGTCGCGAAAAATTTAGGTTTGAAAAAACTTAGGTGGCTTTCGAATATTATAGCGCGGATTGATTGCGAAATGACAAAAAAAATGCCTCGCCCAAGTGCGCGTCGTGCCTCCGGAATTCCGACTTTGACTCGGCACGTTTCTTGGGGTGTGTCAAAACTAGTCAGTTTTACGACGGTATTTTTTGGCGTAGCCCGGTTTGGTAATCTGTCGGCCGCGCGTCAAAACCAGAGAATCAGCCGGAACGTCCTCCGTGACGGTCGAGCCCGACGCCACGTAACTTCCCCTACCGATCCGCACCGGCGCGACGGTTTGGGAATCGCTACCCACGAATACCCCATCTTCGATAATCGTACGGTGCTTCTGCGCGCCCCCGTCGAAATTGCAGGTAATAAAACCGCAGCCTAGATTCACTTCGGATCCGATTTCGGCGTCACCGATATAGGCCAAATGTGAAGCTTTTGCGCCTTTTCCGAGGGTGCTTTTCTTCACTTCCACAAAGTTCCCGATTTTCACTTCCGCTTCGAGCTTCGACCCGGGTCGGAGATGAGCGTAGGGCCCGATGGCACAACCGCGACCCACGTCGCTAGACTCTAAATAGGAACCCTGCTTGAGGTGGGTGCCTTCCCCAATGCGACTGGCGACCACGCGGCAACCGGATTCAATGAGAACCTCGCGGGCGATCTCGGAACCAACGATGGCGCAGCCGCCTTCGATTCGGACATCCGCCGCAATCCGGCAACGGGGGTCGATCCAGGTTGTCGACGGAGACTGAAGGCTAACCCCGGATCGCATCAGCAAAGAGTTCGTACGGTCGCGTAAGAGCCCTTCGACTTCAGCCAATGCCCCGCGATCATTGATACCGGTCATTTCCCGGCAATCCCCCATCGTGGCAGCATCCACCGCCTTACCTTCCTTCACGAGGTTTTCGATGACATCAGTCAGGTAGAACTCGCCCTGCTGGTTTCGGTTCTGCAGACCCCGGAGGGCCGGCAGCAGCGACGCCATCTCAAAAACATACACCCCCGAATTCACTTCCCGGACCTCGCGCTCCTCCACCGAGCAATCGACCTCTTCGCGGATGGCCCGGACGCGGCCATCGGCGCCCCGTAAAATACGGCCATAGCCGGTAGGATTGGGGACGACCGCGGTGAGAACGGCGGCCGAAGCCTTGGTGGCCAGCAGCGGCAGTAAAGTGTCGCGAGTGAGGAGAATGACATCGCCACTCAACACCAAGAGCCGGCCACTTTCCTTTTCCAATTGCGGCGCGGCTTGTTGGAGTGCATGGCCCGTGCCCCGTTGTTCCGCCTGACGGGCGAATCGAATACCGTCGTAATGGGCCGTCTGCGCTTTCACTTCTTCTTCCCCATGACCCACAATCAAGGTCAGGGTACGCGGCGAGAGCGACACCGCCAAATCGAGCACGTGGTGGATCATCGGCCGAAACAAAACCGGGTGCAAAACTTTGGGAAGTCGCGAGTGCATGCGCTTTCCCTGTCCGGCGGCGAGAATCGCGATGTGCAGGTCGGTGCTCATGAAAAGGGGTTATACCATCTTCCGGACCGTATCGATATCGTCGGCGACTTGCGCGCGCAGGGCGTCTACTCCGTCGAAGCGCCTTTCATCCCGAACCCGGCGCAGAAACTCGACCTTCACCGTTTCCCCGTAGAGGTCACGTTGGAAATCCAAGAGGTGGGTTTCGAGCACCGGCACCGCCGCTCCCGAACCGGCGAACGTCGGCCGCGTGCCATAGTTGGAAACGGACGCAAAGCGGGCGCCGTTCCAATGGACCCGGGTGGCGTAAACCCCGAGTTTGGGCGGAAACTTTTCCGGCGCGTAGGCAACGTTCGCGGTGGGAATTCCGAGCTGTCGCCCGCGACCCGCCCCCTTCTCCACGCGACCGACTAAAAAGTAGGGGCGACCTAATAGCTCCGCCGCTTCCGCCACGTTGCCTTGCTTCAATTCCTCGCGAATCCGAGAACTGCTGATCCGCTTCCCGTCCCACTCGACCGGGGAAATGACGTGAACCGAAATGCCGGCGTCTCGACCCAGGGCCGCAAGTACTCGCGTATCCCCCGAACGCCGACTGCCAAACCGAAAGTCATCTCCAACGTGGACGCTAGATGCCCGTAAACCTTCTTTCAGAAAGTTTCGGAAAAACGCTTCCGGAGCTTGGGCCGCCAAAACCAGATCGAAGCGCAGCGCCAAAACGCAAATGACGCCGGCTTTTTCCAGAAGCTCAAATTTTTCGGCGTCCGTCGTCAAACGATGGCCCTCGCGCGAAGGCAGCAGGACTTCTTGGGGGTGAGGAGAAAACGTTAGAACGGCGGGGGTCCCTCCGGCCGCTTGAGCCGAAGCAATCAGGGCTTGGTGCCCCCGGTGAAAACCATCAAGATTTCCGACCGCCACCGCCGCGCGCGCAAATCCCCCTCCGGTCAGGCCGGCGAGGTCCTCCACCGATCGGGCAACGATCATTGCGGGCACCGAAGGACTAGTGGGTCGTGCTGGCGGTCGCGCGCGCGGCCGATTTGGGCTTGCGCGTGCTGGTCTTGGTCTTCGCCTTAGCTTTTGCCGGGGAACCTTTGCGGGCGACCGGTGCCGACTTTTGGGTCAGGCTGCGGAAGTAAATGAACAACTCATTCAGCCCCTTGTTCAAGACCTTTCCTTCTTGGTTCACGAAGGACTTCAACTGCTTTTCCAGTTCCTGGCTGGTGCGCTTCACTTGGGCGGCGAACTTATCCAACCGCTCTTGGCCAAGGGCCTTCGCTTCACGGCCTTTCACGTCAAAGTGTTTCACCGCTTCCCGGACCCGCTTCTCGTAAGAATCGAGTTGCTTGGAAAGCTCCTCCACCTGGCGATTGTTCAAGAACCGCTTTAATTCCGACTTCACCTTTTCTGGAACCATTTTCAGTCACTCCTTAAGCGATCCGCCGGACCGCGGCCCTAGTTTAGGTACGCCGCAAAAAAAGTAAAGAGATTGCTTCGGCTACGCCTCGCAATGACGGGGCGAGCTCTCTAAGACGGGCGAGCACTCTAAAAAGTACAGACGTTGTCGGGGTCGACGATGCCTTTGAAGGGAACGTAGCGATAGTAATAGCCGCGGTTCTTTTCCGTCATCTCAAGCTGACGACCAAGTTTGTAATTGTAGTCGTAGGTCCCTTGATCGCCTTCGCCGGCGGCGCCGACCTGGTCCAAGTTGTTGAACGCTTCGCCCGAGACCGAGCTGTATTGAATACGCATCACCTTAGCCGTACCATCGGGTACCCAAACCAAGGTCATCACCGGGGAATCATACTGGTCGTTGTCGACGACACGCTTCACGTCACCCGTGTTGTTCCGGTTGAACTGGAGGATCAAGAAATTGAAGTTATCGAGTTCCTTAGTGACCTGGGGATCGTTGGACTCCACCAAGCGCCAAGGCGTTTCCACCACGGATTTGAAAGTCGCGGCTTCGGGCGCCTGGCAGCGTTTTCCGCAGGCGGACGTCAGGAGTGTCACTCCCAGTAACGCAATAGCCAGGCTGTATTGCGGGCGCTTCTTCATCCTAACCCTGTATTCTGCAAGAGACCGGCCAGGAATACGGCCACTTTCCCTTTAAAAACTAATGAGTTAACCGCCTGCGGAAGCCGGATCCTTGTGTATTCCGGCGCTACGCGGCATCGAGATCATAGGGTTTTTCAATAATTCCAACGCATTACATTGTAAAAATGTAAAACACTCCACGATGCTTTGCTAAAGAGAAGCGTGCGGAACGCCGTTCAGGAGGGAGCGCGCCAAGAAGGTGCCTGATTTGCCCACGGAAGGGATATGGAGGCGTTTCCATGTCCAAGACCCCGAAGAAGGCACCGAATCAATCCCGGAAGGCGAATGACCCGCTTTATCAGCTCTTCGAGCACTTTTTGTTGAATCGCTCCTACGATAGCGCGAATCAATTCACTAAACAGCTCGCCGAGAATTATATGGCGTATCTCGATTCGAGCCCGGCGCACATGCCTTTCGAGGCGCGCCAAACCGTTTTGGAAGATCTGGCCACCGAGGCCCATGAAATGTTGGTGAAGCGCATGTACGGCTGTTTCACTCTGAAAGAACATAGTGCGGGTTTAGTGCATAACTACCGCGATGGCCGCGTGGTGGAACCCACTCCGCTCACCATGCCCACGCCGAAAGCGCCAACCCCCGATAAGGCCTAGCGTTGGCGGACTAGACACTGCCCTCGAGGGGCGACGACTGCCAGCCTTGTTGGTGAAAGAGGCCCTGATAAATACCAGCGCCCGTAACGAGTGAATCGTGGGTGCCACGTTCCCGAATGCGCCCACCTTCGATAACCAAGATCTGGTCCGCGTTACGAATCGTCGAGAAACGGTGGGCCACGATCAAAACCGTCTTGCCCAACATCAGCTCTTCGAGCGCTTGCTGTACAATTGCCTCCGAGTTGCTATCCAGACTCGACGTCGCTTCATCCAATATCAAGATCGGCGCGGCCTTGAGGAAAGCCCGCGCAATGGCGATGCGTTGACGCTCGCCACCGGACAGGCGCATCCCGCGATCCCCAATCACCGTATTCCCCCCGTCGGCTAAGCGGCGGATAAAATCGAGACAGTGGGCCTGATCGGCGGCTTGTTCGATTTCGGCCGGAGTGGCTTCGGGGCGCCCAAAGCGGATATTCTCGTAAATCGTATCGTGGAAGAGAAAAACGTCCTGGGTGACGTAGGAGAGCAAGCCTCGCAACTCGGCCAGTTCCATTTTTGCGGTATCCCTACCGTCGATAAGAATACGACCGGACGACGCTTCGTAAAGCCGGGGCAACAAGTTCACCAAGCTCGTCTTCCCGCCCCCACTGGGCCCGACGAGCGCGAGGCGTTTGCCGACCGGCAGCTCAAAGGAAACCCCGTCGAGGGCTTCGTGACTGCCGTACCGCAACCCCACTCCTTCATAGACAATCCGATCCCGAAACAGCGGCGGCGTTCGGGGGGACGGGCGGAGCGCGTGGACGTCGAGAAGGCCGTAAATCCGATCCGCGGCGGCTTCCGCCGCGCGCATTTTCAAATGAGCATTATTCAATTTCTTAATCGGCATTTGCGAAAGGCCTAGGGCGATCACGAAGCCGACCAAGTCGCCGGCGGATAAAACGCCCAGATTCACGCGGTGAGCGCCGTAGGAGATGACGCCGGCCATCAGAGCCGCGCCGATAAATTCCACCATCGGCGTCGAAATCTCCTGCACCCGGATTGATTTGATCGCGGTCTCGAAATAGTGCCTTTGAATGGAGCGGAATTTCTCGGTAAGTACGGATTCGAGGCCGAAGACTTTCACCACCCGAGAGCCCACCAAAACTTCTTGGCAGAGCGAAACGAGTTCCGAATACTGCGCGAGGTTCCGCGACGTGTAGCGCTTCACCGCCGCTCCCGACCATGAAAAGAGCCAGACCACCAACGGGATGACGAGCAGCGTGATCAGGGTCAAACGCCAATCAAAATAAAACGCCGCACCGATGAGGCCCAGGAACGTAAACGGTTCCTTCAAAACATCCCAGGCGGTATCGAATCCGGCGCTGATTTGCTGCAAATCATTCTGGATGTTCGAGAGCATGTCGCCGGTTTTCATCCGATCCAGCTGGGCGTTAGGCAGGTGGAGGTATTTGTCGAAAAGCGCTTCCCGAAACTTGACGAGGACTTTCTCGCAAAGCGAGCGGCGGATGACGTTGTAGAAGTACTTGGCGCCGCCGTTGATCACAAAGAGACCCACCAACGCGAGCGGCAACCAGCTCGGAAACTGTTTTCCGGGGGCCTGGAGCGAATCGATGATCAGCTGGGTAAGCTTGACGCTGATGGGTTGAACGGCCGAGATCACCAATCCCAAGACCAGCACCCCGACGATCGCGGCGCGGTATTTGCGAAATTCGCGCAGCAGTCGGAGTAGGACCGGACCGCGCGTGGTTTGGAGACTGTCCATGGCCCCGGAGCATAGCGCATGCCGGGGGCAACGACTAGGCGGACGTGCGAGTGTTTTGGCGGGTATTTTGGCTATTGAGACGCTTGGTAAAATCGCCCCGTTCGATGAGGTGGAATTCGTAGGCGCGTTCGGAATGGATGACCGCCTCGAGACGGGCCGAGATGCCCTTCAACGGCTCGGCCATCGTCCGCAGGACGATGAACAGACAATTGCCTTCCTGGGCGACGCAGATGTCGGTCACGCGAATCTCGGCCGCGAACTTGGCTTCCAGCCGTTCCAGTTCGCTCATCTTGACCGGCACTTTGTCGGTGCGATCGACGCGGTACTTCAGATAGTAAATCGGATCGCCTGAATCCAGGCGTTGGAAGTAGGCCTGCACGCGGATGCGCGATGCCTTTTCGAGTAACAAAATCAAAGTCGACGTAATCAGCGCGTAGCACCCAAAGACGAGTGTCGGCAGAAAAGCCTGTTTGATCACATTGGACTGGGCGAGAAAGAGACTGGAACCCGCGCCCAGAACTTGGATCATCGCCAAAACCGAGAGGATGTAACGCAGCGGAATATTGGTCTGGACCATCCGGTGGTGCAGATGTCCTTTGTCCGGTTTGAAAGGAGAACGGCCGCTCAGCAGGCGCACAACCACTACCGTCACCGCATCGGCCAGGGGGACGAGAAAGCAAAGCGCGGAGAGCGAAAGCCGAGAAATCGGACCGCCCGCCTCATAAGGAATAGAGAGGTGGGCGACGGCGGCAACAAAGGCGAAGAAGTAACTACCGATATTGCCGAGAAATCCCTTACGTAGCTTCACATTCAAGTAAAGGAAGGGAACGAGCGCGCCCATGATGATGCAGGACAAAACTCCGTACGGATACGCGGAAGAAAAGCCGGCACCGACGACTGGAATGACGGCGAAAGAGGTCAACAACACCGTTCCCGCCAAGCCATCAATTCCGTCGACAAAATTCACGGCGTTCATGATCGCGATCACGAAGATCGCGCCGTAAACGAGGCCGGCGGTCCCGTACTGGGCTCCCAGCGAGGATGAAATTTGCGGATCGAGGTAGACCACCGCAAAGGCACAGACGGTTTGAAAAAACAGTTTGTCGAGTACCGGAAGGGGTCGGCGATCGTCGAAGTATCCCATGACCGCAATAATTCCCGCGGAGGTAACCACCCAAGGGCTGATATTGAAATACGCCATCAAAACGCTGAGCGTCACGAGGGCGATCAAAATCAGGCTGGGGCCGACGATCGGAACATAGTCTTCCGCCATCCCGCGCGCCTTGGGCCAATCAATCAGGCCGAGGGCGCGCGAATACCGAACGTTAAAATAAAGCAATGGAATAACCGCCCCGAAGCCCATGCAGACGTAGATAAGGGCGTCGAGGCTGTGATTGGTCATTTGCATTCGGTTTGCGACGGAAAATCCCTAGGAAAAGGGACTTTTCAATTATCGCTTAGCGCCGGCCTTTTCGGAAATACAAAATGGCGTCGCCAGTTGGTACAATGAGTGGGCTCAATCCAGCACATCCGTTCCGGGAGGCACCTTCACTTGGCAAAAAAACACACCATTTGTCTCGGGCTGAGCTACGGCCATGGAGATTCGTCCGCCGCCCTTATCGTGGATGGTTGTTTGGTGGCGGCCGCTGAGGAAGAACGCTTTACGCGCGTCAAACATGACGCCGGCTTTCCGCGGCGCGCCGTCGCGTACTGTCTACGTCACGCCGGCCTGTCCGGCCGGGACGTTTCCGTCGTGGCGATCGCCCGCAACCCACGGAAGCATTTTTTTCGCAAGGCACGCCTGCTTTTGACGCACCCCCATCTGTTGGAGCGCACTCCCTCCGGCGCCCCGGTGATTCATCTGAAAAAAGAGCTGCGCGCGTTAGGGGTTACCCGCGCTCGCCACTTTCGATTGGAACACCACCTGGCGCACCTCCTCAGTGCGCGCCCCTTGGCTAAGGACGAAACGCCCGCGCTGATATCAATCGACGGGCTGGGCGACTTCGTTTCCGTGGCGATGGGCAAATGCGTCGGCCGTGGGGTCGAGATTACCGACCGGATTTTCTTCCCGCACTCCCTGGGCTTTTTCTATAGTGCGCTCACCCAATACCTGGGCTTTCCGCACTATGGCGACGAATTCAAGGTGATGGGACTGTCTAGCTACGGCAAGAATGAGTATGCCCACGCGATGCGCGAACTCATCCGCGAGAAAACGGGTTTGGGTTTTGAATTGAACTTAGAAGCGTTTCCGATCCTAAAAAAACCGATTCAGTTCAGCATCGAAAACAATCAGCCGAAGTTCAAACCCTTCTTCAATACGCCTTTTCTCACTCAGGTGATCGGGCTGGCACCTCGCAAACCCATCGATCCTTTGACCGACGCCCACCGCAACTTAGCCAAGTCGGTGCAAGTGCGCTTCGAAGAAATCGCCAATCGCCTCCTGGGACAATTGCACGAGCGGGTGGGCTCGACTTCGGTCGCCCTGGCCGGTGGCTGCGCCCACAATAGCGTTTGGGCGGGCAAAATCCCCCGACGCACCCCGTTCCAAAGCGTGCACATCGCCCCCGCCTCACACGATGCCGGGCTCGCCGTCGGCGCCGCGATTGCCGCCGCGCAATCCGAAGTGATGGTGGAATCGGGCCACTGGGCCCTGCTGGGACCTGGACTCGAGGAAATGAATCAGGAGGTCGGTCTGCCCGACGACATCCACCGGGAAACCTTTTCGGACGAGGCTTCCCTGATCCGTTGGATGGTCGAACAGCTGACGCAGGAAAAGATCATCGGACTGATGGATGGGCGGCTCGAATTTGGGCCTCGCGCGTTAGGAAGCCGGAGCATCCTCGCCGATCCGCGGAGGGCGATCATGAAACAGCGCCTCAACGATCGGGTGAAACACCGCGAACCCTTCCGTCCTTTTGCGGCTTCGGTCCTGGTGGAACACCAATCACTCTGGTTCAAGGATACCTTCGAGTGCCCATCGATGGAGGCGGTGTTTGAAGCCGAAGACCTGATTCGCGATCGCATCCCGGCGGTCGTCCACGCCGACAACACCTGCCGCATCCAGACGGTGCGAAAAGAAACTCAGTCTTTTTACTGGGAGCTGATCGAAGCCTTCCGGAAAAAAACGGGCGTGCCGATGCTTTTGAACACTTCCTTTAACGACAGCGAACCTATCGTCTGCTCACCGGAAGATGCGATCCGCTGTTTCCGAAATACGGATCTCGATTTCTTAGTGATCGGGCGGAACGTTTACGCCAAGGGCGCGCAAAAGATCTCCCTAACAGCCTAGCTTCGGCAAAGCTGAAGTATCCTTCACCGCGCCCGATGATGAGATGGTCCAAGAGCGTAATGCCCACGACGTCCGAGGCCCACTCCAATCGCACCGTCAAGCGGAGGTCCTTATCGCTCGGCCACGCTTCTCCGGATGGGTGATTGTGCGCCAGCACATACCGCGCGGCATTGCACTTTAGCGCCTCCCGCAGAATCTCCCGAGGTTGGGCGGGAGATTCCAATATCGTCCCCCGAAAAATTTCTCGTACCGCAATCACCTCGTGGTTGGTCTTTAGGTAAGCGGCATGAACAACCTCTTGGTCTTCTTCGCCGATCGCTCGGAAGAGTTTCGCCGCCTGCGCACTGCCATTGAGTTCCATACTCGGGGGAATTGCAGAAGCTGGGCCACAAAACGGCGCCGGCACGCATTCGGAATCGGTGCGCTTTCCAGACCTTCCGAGCGGTAGCCAGACCCTAGGCGGGTTTGCGGGCGACGACCAAGACCCCGGCGCCTTGTCCGCCGGGCGTTTGCCCCTTCCCTAGCCAAGCGAGGAAATTGAGAAACGGGAACGCCAACGCATAGAGCGCAGCGTTTTTTTGAGACGCGCCGGTGATGAGGTAGCTCAGATTGTTGGCGACCGTCTCCAGGTAACCAAATGTTCCCCGCACCGAGGCGTCGACGAAACCGGCCGCCGTCACCTTTTCCCGAAGTTCTTCGAATTTGTAACCGGGTCGGACGTGACCCGGTACATCAAAGTTGATCGAGCGTCCGAAAAGCACCCAAGTCCGCTCGTACGCCGGCACATGGCAAACTAATGTGCCGCCGGGTCTTAATGCCGCGTAAAGTCGGTGCAACGCCGAGCGGTCTTCCTCGATGTGCTCCAAGTTATCGACGCAAATCACGAGGTCAAAGCAGTCCTCCCATTGGAGTTTGAGAATGTCCTGCGTGACGAAACGGGCATTCACCAAGCCGGTGCGTTCCGCAATCGCATTATTGATCTGCACCTGCTCAGATTCCGTATCCACTCCGGTCACACGCGCTTTCGGGTAGCGCTTGGCCAATTCAAAGGAAAAAATTCCCTTTCCACAACCGGCGTCTAGAATCTCCCGGAAGTCGCCTTCAATTGCCGGTAGCACTCGACGCAATCGGATGCGCAACCCACTAATCGGAATCCCGAAGAGGCGAATATAGAGTCGGTGAAGCGCGTTCAAGCGGGGATCGCAGAGGAACTCCCGTCCTCTATGCGCGATGAGCTGCATGGGTCATCCTTTCTATCCATTTAAGATCTAGGTCGAAGGCCTGCCGTCCCCATTGCACAATGGCGCGTGCGACACGTTCTTGCTGGTCCTCGCTCAATCCGAAATACAGTGGCAAATGCAGGGTCCGCGAACAAAGGGCTCGCGCGCGTACGGGCTCGATAAAGCACTCGCCCTGATACGCCTCGAAGTCGCAAAGCAGGCGGCCGAAAAGATCGGTACTGCTGAAGATCCCGCGCCCCAGGAGCCAGTGCTGCAATGACTTTGGGTCGTTGAGGCGCAAAGGATAGTGCGAAAGCGGAGCGTGGGCGACGGGCAGCAAGACGCCCTCCGGTTGCAAGGGCCGCAGCAGTCCCGAGTACCGACGCATCTGCGTCATACGCTCGGTGCGTAAAGCGTGCCGGATCCGTAGCCGCCGCCGGATCGACTCTAAGACCCCGGCGGTTGGGATGCGATACGCTTCGTCCCCTAGTTGGGTACCGTCTTTTCCGAGTAGGCCCTGCGCCCACGGCATTTTGGCGGCCCATTCCCGGGCCCAATCAAAAACCAACGGGTGTGACCCGACCCGGAGGGCGCCTAGTTTCACCCCATCCTTGGCGCTCGGTCGAAAACGGCAGTAGGCGCCCCGCCACGCGCGCCATCGATCCGCAGCAGCGCCGTCGTCCGAACAGAGAAAGCCTCCTCGGTACGCCGAGAGGGGTTTTCCCCAACCCGTGCTGTAAAGCACCGCCTGGCCCGGACGCAGCGGCGGCCGGTACGATTCCAAACCGCCCAGCGCATAGTCGTAAAGAATCGGAGTTTCGATCGTGTACTCGTGGGCGCGACTGCCCCAGGCGGCCACCGCGATGCCGGCGATCACCCGCGAAGTCTGCAGGGCGGATCGAAACGCCACCGGATCCTCGGCAAATCCATCGGCTTCGGTGTCGACGTAATAGGGTTGATTGCCGGAAGCGCCGATCGCCGCCCCCAAGGCGGTACAATTGAAGGGAGATAAGACGACTTGACCCTTACTCGGCAAAGTATCGAGGAAGGCCGCTACCCCGGTGCGGCCCTGGGGAAAATAAACCGCGTGCTCGAATCCCATTGCCGCCGCGAATTCCTTTTCCAAGCGACGGGGATCCGGGGCCCGCCGGCCCAGCGCTGCCCCGACGTCGCGCAGCGAAACCTGGGGACGAAACCGCGGCAACATTACGCGGCCTCCGCTTTGGAACCGTTTCGACGGGATTCGACTTCCGACATCGCCCAGAACATCCAACTATTGTTCCAACGCATCAGATCCAGTTTCCAAGTGAAGAAACGCCGCTTCTGATAGAAGAAGCGGCCAGTCCGCCCGTCCCAAAGATTGTCCAACGCCCATTTCACGATCTGTTCGGAGAAGGGCGCATATTTTGAATCCCACCGAGCGGCTTTGGCAAAGGTGATGGCACCTTGCGCCGAACCGTGGACGTCGAAGGGATAGTTTCGATTCGCCCGCCATTTGGGCGCACCGTCGTTACGGAAAAAATGGATACGGTAAAAATCGAGCGCCTGAAAGTAGTCACGCTTCCATCGATCTTCGCAGCTCACTTGGATGAAATCCCAAATACCGTCGAGAATCCCGCCCGTATGATAATTATCGGGACCGATGCCGGATTGGGATTTCGGGTGAGTATAATTCCAGGAGTGGTCGGGCGATTTGACCGATAAAACCCATTGCACCATTTTCCGCGCCGAATCCAGCAATGCCTTGTCGCCGGTTTCGCGATAGAGATTGCTCAGAAAGCCCGCTGAAACCGCGTTGATATTCACCACGCACCAACGCAGTCCGGAAGGCACGTAGCCGATGCATTTCGTGTACGGAGTCTCTTCCAAAATCGGGAGGTCTTCGAGCACAAATCGCCCGACTCCCTTCGCCGCCTCGAGGTACTTCACGTCGTGGGTTAAACGATAGAGCCCGAGCATCGCTTCGCCGACAAAAACCGAAACAATACAGTTGGGGGAATGGCGGGGTGCGAAGAATCCGGGACTCTGCCATGGGAACGGATACCCCCAGGCCAGACCGTGGCCCCGAAAAGCGCTCAGCGTGGCGGAGTCATTTTGCAAAAGCCACTCGCCCAGCTCCACGGCTTTGCTCCGCGCTTCGGCCGACCCGGTGAGCTCGGCCATTCGGCAGTAACCCTTGATAAAGCACGCAATCCCTTTCGGGTTGCGCACTTTGCGGACCCCAAAAAGGGACCGCAACGGCAAAGGCAGACGATTGACGGCTTGGCTGACGAGAAGACGGGATAACGACGAAAAACCGAAGACCGTCTCCAGGATCGGCGAATTCAGAGCGTCAAACTTGCAGAAGCCGGCGTAGTCCTTGGAAGCGACGTACTGCTCCAGCTTCGTGAGTTCGGCCTCGAATCCCATTTTGATTCCTCCCGATCGAAGAGCATGGCGAAAAGCAGAAACTGCGCCCCGGTGGTCAACAGCAACGCCACCAACACCGCACGCGGTGCGGTCACGCTGTAACCCTCCAGGAAAAGTTTATCGAAAACCAAAAAACCACCGAGTATCAGCCCCGCCGGTAAGAGCAGGAAGGCGAGGTAGTAGAAAAAAACCAGTGGGTGAAAGTTGAGATAGATGTACTTAAACCGAATACGCCACAAGAAGCCGCGCAAGAGCATGGGGGAAACGCGTAGAGCGTACTGCGCGCCCTTGATCTGCGACTGGCGTTCACCGGGCAGATAGATGGCCGACCGCGGAACATCCAAGACGCGAAATTCGTAGGCGTTGAGGCGGATCAGAAAATCCATCGGGTACCCGTAGCCCTTCCAGGCCTGGTTCCAATCAATGCGCTCAATCGCCTCGCGCGAGATCGCGGTGTAGCCATCCACCACATCCATGATCCGAAAGTAACCGGAAGCGACTTTTGTGACCGCGGTAATCAACCAATTGGCAAAGAACCGCAACCGCGGCATCCGCTTGATGGTGTCCTCGAGTTTTTCGATGAGAAAGCGATTGCCCTTCGTGTAGTCAGCGCGGCCGTCGACAATCGGATCCAGGAAATTCTGCACTTCTCCCAGATTCATTTGATTGTCCCCACCGACGACAACGGTAATGTCCATCCCATCGCGGGCGGCTTGTCGGTAACCGGTGATGATCGCCCCCCCGGGGCCCTGGTTGATGGTGTGGCGAATGAGGTGAATCCGCGGGTCTTTTCCACCGCAGCGGAGAATAGCATCTTGCTGCCCATCCGGACTCGCGTCGTCCACGACGTAAATCCGATCGAAAAGCGCGGGAACCCCGGCGAGGGTCGCACCAATCAAACGTTGCTCGCGATAGGCGGGTATCACCAACGCAATCTGCTTGCCTCGGTACATTAGAGTCCTTGTTGTGAAAAACGAAAGAAATTAGAACGGCTTAGCGATAAGAATAGCCTATCGTTCATCCCCCCTCAATACGCCGCTCCCACCAGGAAATGACTTCACGCGGTAGGGCGAACCAAGCTCCATCGTGGCGGGCGCGAGCGATGATCTTCTCCAGGAGATCCATTTCCAGCGGAAACGACTCTGGATTCATGACGTGCAGGTGCCAATTGATGACAAGCACACCCCCCATCGCCGCCACCTCGCGCAGGACGGCGTCGGCTTCGGCGAGGCGCGCGGAAGGATCCGCATGTTGGTAACGCAATGCGGAGTCCATCAACTGAAACGGCAGTTCCCACTGACCGCGCCACCGGTAAGGAAAACAGGTGCCACAGCGAAAGCCGCTGCGGTAATTGAAACCCATTGTCGAGTCGTACCCAATCCCTGCTCCCGCCTGTGCCTCGAAAGTGCGTTCGGCGTCGAATTGCAGGTAGTGATTGCGCGCCCCGACGATATTCGTAATCCCCGCTTGGCGCAGCTCACCCGCTTCTTGCTTTAACGCATGCGCACTTCCCCAGGAATCAAAAGAACCGTGAACTCCGACTTCATTGCCACGGGCTTCGTAGGCGACCAACTCTTTTAGAATCGTTTTGGGGTGATACACGCCGATCGCGTGCTGCCACTCGCCACTGAAAAGCGCCCTTCCCCAACGCCGCTTCTCGAAAAGAACGTAGGCGGCCGATCGAATGCCCTGCTCGGCCTCCCAAGCTTGGAGTTCATTGAAATTGAAAAACGGATTGCGATGGTGTTCGGAGGCAATGGCCGCCGTGGTCAAATCGCGCCCCATTCGCGCAATCGCCTTCCAACCTTGGCTGCGGATCTGCTTGATACCGTGAATCGTCGACAAAATCCGATCAATGTCGTGGGTGAGGCAAACGGCATACGGTTGACCGTCCGGCCAAAACGGCTTGGCGGAACGCCCCTGCCGACGGGCGTACTCGGCAAAAGTGCGATCGACGTCCGCGGTCCGGAAGGCCCTGGGGTTCCCGTGGAAGTTCTCCGAAGGCGGATCGAAGAGCCGACGGGCCAGCGCGTCCCGATCCGATGTATCGACGGTCGCATTAGCGTCGCCTAACCAATGCTGCCAGGCGAGATCAAGCGGGTGCATGCGACTCCTCAAAGAAACGCTGGTGCCAAAGGGTCATGCCGGCCATGACCCAAAGATTGAAATGGTGCCAGCGCAGACGGGGTGAAGGGGGCGTGTGCATCACCTGATCGATCCACTTCCAGGAAAACAATCCGAGCCGGCCGACGGATTCGGGGGTGAGCGTTTTTTCTAGAAAAGGTTTCAATCCCCGACGATAAAAACTGTGCGGGGTCACGGAGAAACCCCACTTCGGTGCCTGCAAAGTTTGCGCGGGCAACCAATCACGCGCCACGCGTTTGAGCATGTGCTTCTTCTGGCCGAGTCGGTATTTGAAACCCGACGGCAAGGGAACCACCCACTCTAAGAGCTCCCGATCGAGAAAAGGAACCCGCACTTCGAGAGAATGCGCCATGGAAACACGATCCTCAGTGAGAAGAAAATCGTTGATGAGCTTTGTGCGCATTTCCAACAACAGAAGCTCATTGAGAATGTCCGGATTCTCACGACGGTAATAAGGGCGCAGGCTCTCGTACGTCATTCCCGTCCAATGGGCCGGAGGCTTCGCGTACAGAGATTTCATCAGGTGCGCATTGTGATCGAATCCGTTGCGCAGAATCAAATAGTAGGAAAGAGGATCGAAGACGTTGAGACCGAGTTCCATCGCCCGCATAGGGTGATCCGCGCGCGGACGCGGCCAGAGCCGCTGAAGGAACGCGAGCGATTTCGGCGATTGGGTATTGCGCAGCTTACCGCTCCAAACTGTGGGCGTGAGCAGATCGTGGTTCACGTAACCGGCAAAGAGCTCGTCACCCCCCAGTCCAGAAAGGACGACCTTCACTTCCTTCGAGACTTTCTCGGCGAGCGCAAACCCCTGCAAGCAGTTCACTTTGGGCTCTTCGACGTGCCAAAGGACTTCTTCGAATCGATTCAACGCATCGTCGGGAAGTAGGAAGTCGCGGTGGCGCGCACCGATAATCCTTGCGAAGGATCCCGCGGCATCGTTTTCGTCGGTCTTATCGCCGAACCCCAGACAGTAAGTGCGGAGCCCTTTCACCCGCTGGGAGGCGAGCAGGGAAACGAGCGACGAATCGATGCCACCTGAGAGGTAGGAACCGACTTCGACATCGGAGATGAGGTGGCGCTCAACGGCTTTCGGCAGAAGCTCGCGAACCCCTTCCGCGGCCAGCTGCGGCCGAATCCCAGACGGAGGCTGGAGGGCTTCCCAGCGATAATACGGACGAATGTGCAATCCTCGCGGGCCCAATTCGGCAAAACTACCTGGCGGAAGTCGCTCCACGCCCTCGAAGAGGGTGCGATCGTCGGGAACGTAGCGCAAATTCATAAACAGATGAACGGCGTCCCAGTTCGGGCGACGGCCAACGCCGGGGACCTCCCGCAAAGCCTTTATCTCGCTCGCGAAGGCGACCCGCGTCCCATCCGTCCAATAGTGCAGGGGTTTGATGCCCAACGGATCCCGTGCCAAGATACCACGTCCCAAACGGGTATCGAGGATTGCGACGGCGAACATCCCATTGAGCCGCCGAAATGCCGCCGTTCCCCATTGCTCATACGCATGAAGCACGACTTCGGTGTCCGATCGCGTGCGAAAGGTGTGACCGAGGCTCGAAAGTTCGGCGCGGATGGGATCCGCATTGTAAATCTCGTTATTGCCAACAATGGCAAGCGTCCCGTCTTCGTTCCAAAGCGGCTGCGCGCCGCCTGCGACATCGATGATCGCCAGACGCGCGTGGCCCAGCACCCAATGATCGCCCGAAGCGATGCCGTCACCCTCGGGGCCGCGGTGGCGCATGGCGCGGACCATACGCAGCGCCGTGGTTTCCAACGAATCTCGATCGAAATTCCAAAGGCCCGCGATTCCACACATTAGCCGAGGTTCTCCAGCAGGGTGTTCAAGATGAACCGCCGCATCGACGGCGTTTCCCGCCGATAGGATGCGGCCCGAAGCGCCCATTCGGCTTTGGAATTGCGGCTTAGAAATTTCTCCACCGAAAAACTTTCCCATGCCGAGAAGCAACGGAGCAGTCCGAATTCGTTTTCCAGGCCCACCATATTGCCCAAACGTGGGCAACGCTGACTGATGAGCGCCGCGGGCGTGCCGAGGAGACTCGATTCCACCGCCATCGTCGGACTCTCACCGATAAACGCCAATGCCCCGGCCATGACGGCGTGCACTTTTTCGATCGGGAAACGCGTACGATAGGGCTCGAGATCGGCCGGAAGCGGCGACTCGCTCGAAAGGAAGACATCACCACACGCTCGCAAGGAAGCGATCAGCGCCCGCAAGTCTTCCACCCGGAGCCCCTGAATAGACCGATCGTGGAGCGCATCGTTGGCCACGATGCGTAGGAAAAAATACTCGGCGGGCAGCCCCATCTCGGCGCGAGTTCGCGCCGCCGCTGCAAAATCAAAGTCCTGCAGGTAGGCCAACTCGTGAAGACCAGTGTAACGGTGATGCTTTCGACCCAAGGGTTTCAAAAAAAATTCCGGCGTCCAAATCGCATCCGCGAAAGGAAAGGCAATGCGGTTAGAAAGGGTGGCATCTTCCGTATCAGTAAAAACCAGATTGCGAGTGGATTGAAGCCGAGCCGGAAGACTGGTTGTGATGCCCGAAATGCTGACCGCCAAATCAACCGATTGGCGGCGGATCAGTCGACTCGTCTTCCACCAGCGCCCACTCAGTTCGCGCATCAAGCCCGGCAGGGAATGCGCGGGGGAGGAAAAGCAATCAAAGGCGATGCCCTCGCGTTCAAGCAGCCGATTGGTGATGTCTTTGTTGCGCGAGACGACCGAGACGCGATGCCCGAGGCGAGGGAGTTCGGCGATCGCCGCGCGAAAGAAATGCACGTGGGCAGGGTGCCCGATTTCAATCAGTAGGTTCATCGGAATTTCTGGATGGCGTCACAGACGTAGTCGACATCCTCCAGCGACAGGGTCGGGCACATCGGTAAGGACAGTCCTTGCGCGGCCATCTTCTCCGCTTGGGGAAAGGCCTGTTTCGCAAAAGCCTGATTCTGTAACGCGGGTTGCTGGTGAATGGCGCGGGGGTAGTGGACACCGGTTTGAATGCCCAAAGCGGCCAAATGGTTCTGGAGGGCATCGCGCTTCGGGCACATCACGACGAAAAGATGATAGACGTGCTTGGCGTCCGGGTGCTCAAACGGGAGTTCAATCCCATTGAACCCCGTGAGGTGCTCCCGGTAACGCTGGGCGACCGCCCGTCGCAGCTCGGTCCACCGATCGATGTACTTTAGGCGCAACTTCAAGATCGCGGCGTGCATGGCGTCGAGTCGAGAGTTGTGCCCTACCTGCAGGTGCTCGTACTTTCTTAAGCCCCCGTGCTTTCCTAATGCCGAAACCTGATCCACGAACGGATGGTTTTGACTCAAGACCAGTCCGGCATCACCAAAAGCGCCTAAATTCTTGCCGGGAAAAAAACTGAACGTGGCGGCGTGTCCCCAGTTCCCCACCGGCTTGCCCTTCCACTTCGCCCCGTGCGCCTGCGCCGCATCTTCGATCACGTAGCAACGGTGCTGGTCAGCAATCTTGCGGATGCGATCCATTTGGGCCATCTGCCCGTAGAGATGCACCGGGACAATCAGCTTCGTCTTTTCCGAGATCGCCCCTTCCAGATGATCGGGATCCATCAACCAATCGCCCGCCCGGACATCCACGACTTTGACCGTCAAACCGGCGTGCAGAAGCGCTTCCACCGTCGCGATAAAAGTCATCGCCGGGACGATGGCCTCGGACCCGGCCGGAAGGCGCAGCGCTTTGGCGGACAGAAAAATCGCATCGGTGCCGTTACCGCAACCGGCGGCGTGATTGCCCGTGCCGACCCAAGCGGCAAAATCTTTTTCGAAACGCTCGACGGCGACGCCTCCGATGAAGGCCCCTTGCGCGGCGACTTCCGTCATCGCGGCGACGTACTCCTCCCGATTCCATTCAAAAAGCTTTTTTAAGTCGAGTAGCGGAATGGATCGGGAAGCCTTAGGTTGGACGGCTAGCGCTCCCATGGGACCGATTATAGCAGTACAATGAGTCGATGAAACGTAGGAACGCCTATTGGCTGGCCGTGTCAGGGGTCTTTCTGCTTTTCTTCCGGGCACGATCGGCCTTCACCATCTCGGGGCAGTATGACGACGTGTGCTACGTGCAGTGGCTCTATCGGTTGCTTGGGGTGCCTTTTTCTCAGAGCTGCTACGCCGACTTCTACCTTCCTGGCCCGGCCCTGTTTTGGTTTCCCGGTGGTCTGCTCGCCCTGGTGGTTGCCCGCCTAACCGGAACTTCGGTGGATGCCTGGATTCCGATTTTTATCGGCATCACCGCATTCGCGTGCTGGGCAGCGTCACTATATTTCATCGACCGCATTCTGCGTCACTTCCGTCCCCAAACGCCCCCCTGGCTTTCATTGACCACGCTCGCCGCGATCCCCGTTCTGTATTACTGCACCGCCCGGTCTTGCATGGCCCACGCGCCGGAAATCTTTCTCGCTGCTGCCACCGTGTCCTTGCTCCTCCGCAATCGGTTTTGGTTGCCGCTGTTCCTCTCACTCTGGTTGACCCTCGTGCGCGTCAATGACGCCCCGATGATTTTCGTCGTGCTCGCACGCGGTTGGGATTTGCACCCTAACGGCGCTTTTCGAAAGTGGTTGGCCGGAATGGCGGCGCTACTCGCACTTCCGCTGCTTTGGCTGGCCTTCGTGAAGGGCTACGGCGGTGCGGATTACCTCCACAAGATTCTGGCCGAGATCACCCTCGCCGAAATCTCCCGTACCTTCTTAGAAAAACGTGACGGACTGCTTTGGTCGGCTCCGTGGTGGCTTGCCTGCTTGGGACTTGGGATCTGCTCTCTGCGCCGTCTCGGCTGGATGAGTCGCGTGGCCGTAGCCTGGATGTTTTTATTGCTCCTGGTCTGCATCGGGTGGACGACATCCGGCGGAAATCTTTTTTACCGCTACTTGATTGGCACCTACCCGGTGGCCATCGTGATTTTGATGGAACGTTGGCCGCAGCTGACATCGCGCACGCAACGGCTGTTTCAGGGCCTGCTGATTTTTGAAGCGATCTACCTTTCGATGGTCACCTGGATCCACGCGTCCCGATTCCAGAACCTGTTTGAAGCCCTTACGACGACCACGGGATTTGCTTGGGCCAAAACGCTTTTTTCTCCGATGCTTCTCGTCGGTGTTTCGCCCCCGGGACTGAGTGCGTTTTCCCTTCTTGGCGACCGCCTAACCCGTTGGTTTTCGGTGCCACCGCCCGATTACACCGTTCAGGGCCCGGCACTTTGGACCCTATGCCTGTTAAGTTTGACCGGCACCGCACTCGCCGCCTGGAACCTGCGCCAAACCTTAGAAAGAAAAAACCCCCTCCCGTAAGGGAGAGGGTTCTTGGTGGGATGGAAGACCTAGGGTTTGGCCGGAGCGGCGGGAAGCTTGCACTCCTCGGCGCCACCGTCGTATTCAAACGTGAAGGAGCGGGTGACGCCCTCGCTCAAGCTGCCGAAGGTGAAGGTGGAACCTGAGCCACCCGGCGCGGAGAAATCCGCGGCCTCCGCGTAAGCTGCGCGGCCACGGACCGCAGGCTGTTGTGCCCCGGGAGCGCCAATCGCGGCCAGCTTCACATTTAGCAATGCAACCTCCAAAAAACGAGATCGTCTCGTTCAGTTTGGCCGCATGCTGGGCGCGGATAAGCAGAGCGTCAAATCAAGTTCGGTTTGCTGGTAACAATTCATAACGTTCGTTAACAGCCAACGGAATGATAACAAAATTTCACTATATCACTATTTTTTGTTATCATTTAACTAAGTTAAAATATTGAAATAATACACTTATATTTCATATAATCATTCAAAATTAATATTCACCGATATCGATACTATGGTCATGAGCGGGAGACAGGCGCACAATCGACTTGTGAACGTTAGCGAACCTTGAAGGAGGTTGTTATGACGATCCGAAACCCCATCCCGAAAATGATTCTTGCCACCGCGCTGCTCACCTGCGTCGGCTGCGGCGAGAACAATGGCGTGACCCTAAGCTTCGGAAGCACGGTCGCGAAAAACTTCATCATGGATTTCTTCATTCCGTCGGCCTACGCGTCGGTGGGAGAAATCAAAATGTGCTTCAAGCGCCTGCGCTTCAAGATCGATCAGCAGGAAACGATCGACAAGGTCAATAGCAGTGACAATATCGACTTCGCGATTGGCGAGGTAACCCTCGCCAGTGGCGGAACGACGTTGGCCACCGTGACCGTGCCGGCCGCGGCGTACAAGCGCGTGGAATTTGATCTCGAAGACGGCTGCGACACCGGTCACAGCTTGCAAGTGACAAATGATCACGGCACCTACGACACCCATTCCGCGATCAACTTGAAATTCGACGGCGACTTCACCTCCACGGGTGGAGAACAATCGCTGGTGCTGCAGCTTGATGCCATTCAGTCGGCGCTCGAAACCTACAGTGGCACCGGCCAGCTGAAGGACGCCATCGAAGACGTCGAAGGCAAGTTCTAACCATTAGGCTACGAGGAGATTCGGAAATGAAAGCAAACACCGGACCGACGGCTCGCCCGAACATCTATGAGTTTGCGCATTACCGAATCTTCCTCAACGCCTGGGTCGATTACCTCAAGGCCACGGTGCCGTACTTCTCCCTACGGGCGCTGGCGCGCGAAACGCGTTTTTCCGCCGCCTACCTTCCCTTGGTTCTCGCCGGAAAGCGCCCTCTCACCGAGGCCTCGCTCCTGCGCCTGGCCCCCCATCTCAAGTTAACCACCTCGGAACAAAGTTTTCTATTGCACATGCGTCGCGCCGCCGAGGCGAAAAGCCCGACGGTGCGCAAACGCGCGTTAGAACGCATGCTCCAATCTCGTCTCTACCGCGAAGCCAACCCGCAAGCCAGCAGCGCCTCGCGCTATCTCTCACGCTGGCACCACGTCGCGATCCAAGAGATGGCGCATTGGCCGGACTTTCAGGGCGATCCGAAGTGGATTGGACAAAGACTTTCCGAGTCCGTACCGCTCAGCGAAATCCAGAGCGCCCTAACCTTCTTGCTCGAAAGTGGTTTTCTGGAAAAGAATGGCCAGGGAAAAATCGTACCGCGACAAAAGGAAATCGCGCTCGAAGGCGAGGTGCTCCAGCTTGCCCTACGTGAGTTTCACCACGCGATGAATGCGGTTTGCATCCGATCGATGGACACCACCCCCCGGGCGAACCGCGCCATTTTGGGACGGACCTTTGCTTACTCTTCCGAAAACTTCGATCGGGTCAAAAAGATTCTGGTCGAGACCTCTAAGAAACTGGAAGCCCTCTCCGACGGTGCCCCCAAGCCGAATTGCGTTTATCATGTGACTTTAATGGCCACGCCGATCACCCGCGTGGCGGGAGACGACGATGAATAAGTTCATTCTGGCAATCCTCGCATTGGCCCTGAGCGGCTGTGGCACCTCGGTCGGCACCTACGCCGTCAGCCTCAGCTTCCAGCCATTTTCTTCCGCGGTGCGGTTGTTCGGCGATCCCCGGGGCGACTTCGTGGCCCGGGCTTCGAGCGTCACGTCCCTCAAATTCTGTTTCAAACGCCTGCGTTTCAAGGTGGATCAGCAAGCGACCGCGAATACCGAGACGGATTCAAACAATATTGATTTTGCATTAGGCGAGGTGAATCTCTCGAGTGGGGGTACCAGTCTCGGTGAGGTCCAGCTTGCGCCCGGATCCTACCGTACCCTCGAATTTGACCTAGAAAATCATTGCGCATCGGGCAAATCGATCCAAGTCACCAATTCCCACGGGACATTTAGTACCGATAACCCGGTCACCCTAAAGTTCCGAGGCACCTTCGACCATGCCGAGACTTCGGAATCGCTCGCCATTGCGCTCAGCACCATTCTCACCGCGCTGGAGGGAATCACCAACAGCTCTCAGGTGAAGAACGAGGTCGAGGCGGTCGACGGTAGCTTCTAATCGGATTCGCTGTCCGCGGCGGCACTACTACTCGGTGGGTCCGGTCGTGGATGGTTGAGAAGCAAGGCCTTAAGCTCTTCCGGGAACCGGTACGGATAAGTGGCGAAATAATGCCAAAGCTCTTCCGGAATCAAACGCAGATCGGCCTTCAATTCCTCGATCACCGAGGGGGGTATCGAATCCGGCGCCTGCAACCAGTTGTGCGGCATCTTGCGCCGGTATTTCCAGTAAAGCTGATCCATTCGATTCCAAAGATCCCAACGCTCCGCCAAAGGGTTCGACCATCCATTGAATACCGCGAAGTTCTCCCCGTAGGGCGGGCGGTGGTGATCCATGTGTTCTCCGTGGTCCAAAGCCACGCCGAGTTTTTGCAAAACCCAGAATAGGCGATTCGGTCTCATAAGGTGGGCTTGCTTGTGAAACTCGGTCGTATGCATCAACGACATGAGGTAAATCCAGGCGGCCGTGCTTGCCGCCGGTCCCGCATCAATCACTAGGGATGCGACAAACGCCGGAAAAAGCGCCGTCGCCTCGGGCGCGATATTGTCGACAAAGCCCACATCATTCAGATTGGAAGGCACTTCGTGGTGCTGCCGAAAGGCTCGCGCCGTCGGCCCCCAGAACTTCCCGCTTTCGCGGGCATAGCTATCCAACCACTTGTGGAAAATCTGCCCGCTCAAATCCGCCAAGTAGAGCGTCGGTATCACCGCCAGTGTCGGGATGACGGCCGACGTCGGGTCATCGACGATTTGAGCGATGATGCGCAACCCGAGTCCGGTGGCCATCGCCCAATTCGCCACCACAAAAAAACGGTCAAACCACGTTCGCGCGTTGGGAGCGGCATACTGCCGGATGGTCTCTTTCCGGGCTTGCGGATCCAGGGCACGCACGTCCCGCCAAACCTTGAGGTCCGCGGCGAGCTGCGACTGCCCCCGGTTGGCGCCGAGCAACCAATCCAGACAGCCGGCGTGCGACGGGGAAACAGCAACCACCATCACTAGCGCGAAAACCAGTTTTTTCATTCTTTCTCCCTATGGCTAAAGCCGGTATTCGCGACCCGGTCGCCCGTCAATAAAATTTGAGTAAATACTCAGGTTTTTTGATTGATAGCTCAGGATTAGGCACCGATCCCCCGATCGTGCTATACCGCTCACCGTGCGAAAACTCGGATGGATAGGACTCATTTGGTGCGGTCTCGTCGCCGCTCCCGCCGAAGCGATATTTGGCTGGGGCGAGGCCTGCCCACGGAAGGTGCTTAACGCGCTCTTTGATGGGGGCCTGAAGAACCATTTCCAAGATCCCAGCGCATTTCGCCGCTGGGCGAACCAGCTTCCCCGGCTTCACGGACTCAATCCGAAGCTCGTAACCGAGCGGTACGCGGCGATAAATGCCCACCCCGAACTCACGGAACTGATGAAGGGGTTATTGGTCCCGTCCGGGAAGTCGGACACCGAACTTTGGATCTCCGGCGGTTGGGGGCAGGATTTTCTCTTCGTACCGACGTTCCCCCTGTGGCGCGCCGTCCATCAGAACATCCCCACCCTTATTGATCGAATGGGCCGAAAGCTCGAGTTGCACCCGCTCCTGGTGCAGCAGTTGTCTCGGAGCGACCACACCAGTGTCGCCGATTCGGCGTGGGTAGTGGCTGAATCGCGACGCGGGTCGCAGATGGATCGCGCCACGGTCAAGATCACTTACTTCGATCGGGAAATGACGCCCGATGGTCCTTGGCCGCGCTATTCCATCGAGACCTTTCCCTACGGCGAAATGTTTTCGACTTACCGGCGGCCGGAGGGAATTCCCAGCGACCTCGCCGACGAGGCCCTCGCGGGTCTGTACTCCGTACGGACTTCGCTCGAACACTGGGGACTCTTGCCCCTCGAAGATCACACCAAACTGCTAGTGCCCGAGCACCAACCGGGGCGATATGGTCCCGAGTTCGCTAAGCTTTTCACCGACCGCTTTTTCTTTGATCACATGCTCGGCATGGAATTCGTCATCGAGGGATTTCAAAAACGTGATGTCACCACACGTCTCCAGCAGCTTTTGGATTTTCGCGCGCGTCATTTCCCGCCTGAAGCACTAGAGATCGGCGAATTGGGCCGTTTCAACATTCCGGAAGGTAGCCCGCCGGCGACTAAGGCCCAGCTCTATTACGGATTGGTGGTCCTACTGCACCAAAGACCGATCAAAAAACTCTATCTCATGGCCCCGCGACCCTCCGACCCGAACCGCCCCCCCAGTTCGGTGCCGCAGATGGATGTGTTGTTTTCGCTACCGGGTTTCGAATGGCTCCGTAAGGCCGCGGAGGAGGCCGCGGCGGAACTGGATGCTACGACGCCGTACCAATCGACGGTGGCGCTCCCCTTGCGTCACATGTACGAAGGATTGGGATTTACCGTTCACCATACACTCGAACACGTAATGGGCCTTCCCAATGGCTGCGACTTGATGGGGGGGCCACGCGATCGCGTGATGTTGCGACTCATTGACTATGGGCTTCGCCACCGAGAGTTTCTCACCGATGCCCAAAGTCGGAGACTAGAAGGCATTCGCCCGGGATTGCACGATGAACCGTAGGGACAAGGAAATCGAAATCTTTAAGGCCGCGACGAAAAGCATCGGCAAATACGGTGTGGAACGCGCCAACGCCCAAACGATTGCCGAGGAGCTTGGAATTTCCCAATCCGGCATTTTTTACTATTTCCCGAAACAAGAAGATCTTTTCGATTCCCTGGTTGCTTACATCGCCGAAGTGAACCACCAACTGGTTTCAGACCTACTCGAATCGAAGCAGCCCGTCAGGGTCCTGGACCGCCTTTTTTTGCATCTGGAAGGCAATTTGAAGTGGGCGGCCAAGCACCCCGATCACGTCGCCGTATTACTCGTTAGCATCGCCAAAACCCAGCGGAGCAAGACCATGCGCGAACGCGTGAATCGCCTGCTTCAAACCGGAGAAGATCGCATCTACGGTTACCTCGCGGCCGGCGTGGCAGAAAAGGAATTTGCCTTCGAGGGGAGCGTGCGATCGATGGCAGTTTTCATCCACAAGCTTTTAATCGGCGTGATCGTCAGTTTTTACCATTCGCGTGGAAGCGAACGGGATCTCGCCTTTTTTCTGCACACGCTGAAAGTCCCACTCCAACGAGTACTCGACAAAGTCCATTGACCTTCCGATCGATTTCTTTTCCGATCTTTGACACGGAGCTACTTGCCGAAATCGTGGCCCGATGCTGCACTCCCATCGATCACTTTCTATCGACAGGAGAATAGATGAAACACTTGTTTGTCTTGTGGGCGGCCCTTTCCGCGTCATCCGCCATGGCGCAGATGGTTCCCTCGGAGTTCATTTGCACTATCGCCGATAATTCAACTAGCGAATTCCTTTACCGAGAAAGCATCCACAAACCGCGCACGGGAGAGATTTTTCGTTTCAAGACGTTTGGCGGCATGCTGATCTTCGCGAGTTTCGACGAAAACGAAGATATTTTCTTTCAATTCGAGATCGACGCTCCCTCCCGAGACAAAATCGCCTATTTTCGCTTTAACACCGCGAAGCTACTGAATCTGTCCAAGCCGGCGGGGGGCGAAGCGATTGGTTTCACCAATCCCGTAACCGGTGACCTCACGAGAGTGAATTGCGCGCTGATGTGGAAGCTCCCATAAACCGCGGCCACGACTCGGAGCGTTTTTGGGGCAAACACAACCGTGCTAGATTTGGGGCACCTTCGTCAGGAGTCGTTAGCATGCGGTTTCTCCAATGCGTTGCGGTGTTGCTGATACTGAGTGCGGCGGCTACCGCCAAAGTCGATATCCAGAGAAAAAACGGCGAAGAAATCGTGGTGACATTCGCCGACGACAAAGTCGCCATCGTTCAGTTGACGAAGCACAAACCGGTCATCGCGAAAGTGCCTTTCCAAGTCACCGACAGTAGCTGCTCAACTCGGGTGGGCGCGCTGTGCCAAATCCACGGCGGAGTCGCGGTCGACACTTTTTCGCTCGTCTGGACCAAACATCCGGACGCCACCCGGATCGGCAAACGCGTCTTTGTGAAATCGCCGTTTCCCGCGGCGCCGCCCGAGACCCCCCTCGATGCGAGCTTCCTGTACTCCCTTCCCGAGAAAGCCAAGTACCCGATCCTCGCGAGCTCGGTGCCAAACTCCAAAATCGTCTGCACCGATTATTCGTGGTTGCCCGGAGAACCCAAATCCGCACCCGCTCAAGTCAAGCTCACCCGGTGGGATGTGGAGATGATGTTCCGCAATCCGGAAACCGAACTGATGGAAAACCGAACCCTCGCCCTGGGGTCGAATCTGGAATTGAAGGCAAATAGCGAAGGGGAGTTGGAGATCCAAAGCAAGGGAGTTTTTGTCGGGCAGCTTTTCGAGCTTTTCTTTGGCGACAACTGGGCGTTGGTTCTCCCGCACCCCGATGGCGACTATTGCCACGCGACCCTGAAAGCTGACAATTCAAAGTTCATCGATTCGTTGGCGGGTCTAGGAACACCCGCGGGCCCCGCCACTCCTTATATCTGGGGTTCGGATGAATATTCCACCGTACTCAATTTCAATGTGGGGTTCTTCCTGGGCATTTTCCTCAACAACCCGGAACAATATGAAATCCTATAGATGGCTTTTGATTTTTTCCGTCGCTCTGGGAATGGCAACCGCCTGTACGCGAAAAATCGCCAGGGAGCCCCACCAGGACCCTCCCGGAAAATCGGAGCCGCGCCCCACTTTGAGCCCCGAGGTCTTGCTGCGCAAGATCAGCTTCCACTTGCGCGGCATCACTCCCACCGTGGAAGAGTTTGAGGCCCTATCCAAGGTTACCGAATCGGAACGGCCCGCATTTTTTGAGGCCAAGAAAAAGGAATACCTCGCTTCTCCCAATCACCGCGGCAAGATGGTGGCGCGACTCGATACCCTTTTTCGCGTCCGGTCTTCCGGCCTTCCTCCGGAGGTTACCCCCACTCCGGGAGCCATCAGTGGACGCGCCAATGCAATGGATCATTTGTTCTGGGACATCATCGACCAGAATCAGAGCTGGGATCATTTGCTGACGGGAAAGCAGTACAGTGTTTACGCGGGTGACCGCCGTTCCTTTCAGCTATTGGTGCCGGACGCCGACATGCCTAAGGGGCCCGATGCCTTTCCCGTGCAGTTCGACGCTTCCGATTCCCGCATTGCTGGCGCCATCACGACACCCCGATTTCTGAACCGCTACAGCACGACCAATCTCAACCGCAGCCGGGGCCGGGCGGCCGCGCTCTTTCGTATTTTTCTCTGCGACGATATGCGGGCGGTTGTTGAGCCGAAACCGGGCGAAGATGACGAGCTACTGAAACGCGCGTTTCCTACCGGCGTCGCCGAAACCTTCCGGCCCCTGTCGATCGAAGACGACCGTCATACGCGGGATGCCGCCTGTGTGGCCTGCCACTACAAACTCGACCCCTTGGGAAAGACATTCCTAACGACGGGAGGCCTAATCGGCGACAAAGCGTCTCCGGGCGCGCTCGTATTTAAACGCCTGGATGGGACTCTCGTGAAAGTTCCCGCCCAAGGCATCGGCGAAATCGCGGCCGCCATTGCCCTGCAGCCCGAATACAGTCGCTGCCAGGTCAGTCACTTTTGGAAGTGGTTCGTCGATAGCGACCTCCCCGCCCCCGCTCGGATGGAGGCACTCGTGAAAGAGTTCGAACGACTCGATCGCCGACCGAATGACTTTATCGCCTACCTGCTCGCCCAACCGGAATTCACGGAAATGGAAGCGGAGGAAACCGGTGCAACCTTTGCGTCCGTTCGGCCCCTTCTCGATCGCTGCACCCAGTGCCACCTGGGTTTAGAGGGCAACGATGTCCCTCCCTTTACCCAGATTCCCATGGGTGGCGCGGACCACGAAAAGTGGGTGAAGCGCATCATTAAACGGCTGGACCTCGCGCATGACGGGGCCAAGAAAACGATGCCGCCTAAGAGCTCAGCCTGGCAACCCTCGGCCGAAGACATCGCGCGGATCAAGAACTGGATCGCCGAAGGCGTGAAAGATGAGTCGGGAAAAGCCACGGTCGATCCGGTCGAAGCACAGAAGTGGGTGAAACCATGAAGCGTCTAGCGACTTGCCTCGCGATGGTAGTGGCAATCAGTTCCTTCGCCGCCCGCCCCCCGTCGTTCCGCGACGGTCGGGTGCGGTATCTCCTCGGGCACGACCTCTTTCGGCTCTTCGCCCAAAAGTTCCCCAACGTGAACCCGGAATTTAATAGCTGCTTTATCTATACCGACAAGCACCGCGCCGCTCTGGGCGACACCAGTCCCTCCAATGGGGAAATGACCTACCGCACGACGTCGGCCGCTTTTGTCAGCTGGTACACACAGTGCCTGAGCACCCTAATCGGAGCCGACCTCCGACAAGCGGCAAAACTTCCCGATGGACTGAAGCGGTTTTCGGGTCCGGTCACCATCGAAGATCCGACGGTGGTTTGGTCCGCGCTCACCGAAGGTCAACGGACCCAGATCATTCAGCACCAAATCCGCTCGCTGGTGGGGCCCGGGATCTTGAAGGACGAAGCCGCCCTCATTCAAAAAATCCACGCGGCGCTTTCGGCGCCCGATTTGGGCTACCTCGCGGCATTGGAAAAGATGATTTATCTCATCGCAATGCAAGAAGAGTTCTTTACCTACTGAGGCGAAAATGGAAATTACCCGACGGCAGCTTTTGCAAAGGACCCGTGACCTCGCCCTAGCGAGCTACTTAGGCCCACTCATTCCCGGGATCGGGCGGCCAAGCTTTGGTGCTTCCAAACCCGATGGATTTTTTCTGATGATTGAGACGTTCGGAGGCATGGATGTCACCCTGGGGCTCGACCCGTGGGTACTGCCGGCGGGAGCGGACGAAAAAGATCTTTTTTTGGAATACCGCCCGGAAGACATCAAGGAAGCATCGGGCTTGAAACTCGGGCCCGCGGCTGTGCCCCTCGCGCCGCACGCGGGTGACTGCGTCGTCGTCAATGGCGTGATGATGCGTCGGGATGCTGGCCACGATGTGATCCTGGCGTATATGGCAACCGGGCGCGGGGATGGTAAGGCAGCTTCGCTGCCGGTGGAGTTGGCGCTCGCGACCGGAACGGGACCCTTCGGTATCGTCATTAGCAACAATACTTATCTCGCGGGCAAAGCGGCGAGCCTCTCATCGACCTACGACATCTTGAACGACACCAACCGCGATGGGCTCTTAAACCAATTGGAGGAGCGGCTCAAAGTTTTCCCGCCCACTAAAGGATCCCCCTTCGAAAGAGCCCAACAAGATTTGATTGCGGGCCGGGTCGAGTCCCAAAAGCTTTACGCGATGTTGAATGAACTCGCGAAAAAAGGCCCCGTGGCGGCCCCGCATGTGATTGCGGCCTCTTTTGCTTCGGGAGGCGCGTACCAGGCCCAGATTTCTTACCCGAGTGGGAACCTCGACACGCACATCAATCATGAGGGCAACCACCTGACGGAGCAGAAAAAGATCTGGCAAGGCGTAGCGGATATTTTCGCGCTCTTCAAATCGATCCCCTACAAATCGGGCAGTCTTTTTGATGCGACGACCTTCATGGTGATTTCGGAATGGGCCCGCACACCGGCGCTCAATGCGGCTAAGGGCAAAGATCACAATCCCTTTACTAACTCAGTGCTACTCGCGGGACGTGGCCTGCGCAAAGGATCGGTCGTGGGCGCCAGTCGCCTCATCCCGCGCAGCAAGACAGTGCACGGGATGCCCGAACACATCGCTTGGCCGTTTGACTACCAAACCGGAAAACTCGCCCAAACGACGAAAGGCGCGGGATTCATTTTCCCCGAGAACATCATCAAAACGGTCGGACAGCTTTTCGGCGCACCGAGTACGATGTCGGCGATCGCGCCGGAAGTATCGATTGTTCCGGGGGTTTTGAGTTAGGGGCGGCGGTGGCAACACGGCCCAAAAAACACGATCGCTCTCCCGAATACGATGTCGGCCCTCATTCACGCTCCCTACTGATTTTGCCAGCCACATAGGAACGTGTTTACATCGTTGAATGCGAACTGTTCTCGCTCTGATTCTAATTTCGATCCATAGCGCCATGGCGGCGGAAAGTTTGAAGTGTCCTCCGGGAAAGCATTGGGTGTCATCCTATATGCAAGGCGATTACCACAAAGCCGACGGTACCTTTGTGAGAGCACACACAGTAAGCGCCCATTGTAGAACGAATCCTAAGGGGTACGACAAGTGGCACTCGAAACTCAAAACTGGACGACCCCATATCTGGGGATACAAAGAAGAAACGACAACGAACTGGAGCACCTCGGAAATTGAACGAGTTTTAGAAGCAATCTCAGACCTGCCAGATGGATTGGTGCAACAGGAATCAAACGGTATCTATCGAATGCGAAAATCCCAAACAAGAGCGAATACTGCAACGACGAACGACCCCAAGAGAGAAACTGTTTTGTACGATGCTGCCTTTCAACCGGAGATTGTCTTAGCTCGAACTCTTGCGCATGAACTGGCTCATCTAATGTTTGTTAGCATAGATAAGGATTTGCGTTGGTCGTTTCTAGAAGCTGCCGACTGGATTTCAAAAGACAAAAAGAATCAAACTCAAATTATTCTTCAACGTCCACCCAACCAATCGCTGACGCTTCATTCCCGTTCGTCACCCCACGAGGATTTTGCAACCTCTATTGAATTCTTCTTGTTTGACCCAAACAAGCTCAAGAAGACCATCCCAAAAGTCCATACCTGGATCGAACGTCGTCTAGGTGATAGGTTGAAAGTGGAAAAGAAAAAATGAAGATTTACTGGTTCCGAATTCTCCTTTTTGGATTCTGCATCGCGGCCTGCACCAAGCCGTCGAAACCTATCGACTTTCGGAACGTGTCTGAACTTCGCGCCGGGGTAACCACAAAGAACACACTGCTCTCTCAATTTGGAGCGCCGCTGGCGAAGCTGCGAGATGAAGACGATGAAGGGGAAAGTTGGCAATATGGGGATGTTCGTTTCCCTAGGCTATCGGTTTTTATTGCCTCGCAGTCAGATGTAATCCATTCTTTCGCCTTTTTTCCAGATGACAAAGACAAAGAAAGCGACCTAAAAACAGCGTTAAGTTTATATCCGAGTGCAAAGTGGAACATAGAACCGCCCGAATGGATCAACCCTCATAGTATTCCAAATGAGTGTTTCTTCGAGGATAATGCCATTGGAGTTTCCGTGGCTTACGATCGCGCTTTTCAGAAAGTACAATCCATCCGAAGATGGAACCCGGCACGAGTCGTTACGAGCAAAAACCATCATGAGCCCCCCCCTAAGGCATGTATTGCTGATCATTGTGTTAATTTTATGTCGCGAGAAGAGTTCAAGAAGTCAGATTGGAAGCTCTGCGAAGTTCCCAAGTAGTCGTCATGGAACTCCTGAGATCAAATACTCCGGCAGATGGTCCGATTGTCGCATTGTCCTGTGTGATTTCGCAAAATTGCAAAAACGCTAATTACTGCAGCCGCTGCGGAGTAAACGGGCGGATACGAGTCGGTAACGCCCACAGCGGCGGAAAATCATCACTCGCTAATTCAATCACGCCAATTTCCGTATTTCGCCGAACGAAGAATTTCACCGGCGCTTTCAACTTGTCCGCCGGGGTAATGCTGGCTTCGTAGGATATCGCTTGCTTAAAAGATTGAATCGTCGACGTCCGGCCGTCTTTTTCCCAGCTCACCTTGAAAACCGGTACGTCAAAAACTTTCCGACTGACTTCCACTAGTGAATCGATATCTAGAACCGTTTTGGCGTCACTTTCCCACGCCGTGGCAAGCAGCTGCATCGGACCGTGGGCCCTGGAGCGCATGACGTCGATCTCGTAACGATCCTCGACGGTGTCCGGGCCGGGGCGCAGGTATTGGACAATCTCGCCGATCTGGGTCGACGCGGACAACCAGCCTCGTTCGGTGACAAACGAACACTCTCGGCACATCAAAAGCTCGTTATACTGGTCGGGCCAAAGTTCAAACTCCAGCTGCTTAAGGGTCTCCGCGGTCGGTTCCTTGTCGGACAGCGCTCGCTGAGTGCTCTCGAGGTAGACGTAGTAGTCCGCCGACATGAACGTACCCGAAACATGGCCGCACCCCAACGCATGCCCCAATTCATGTAGTAGGTGGCCCGTGATCCAGATGCGCCGGCCCAACGACGTCTGGTACCTCGTGTCCAAGCGCACGGGCGACGCGATCCACAAATACGCGCGCGCGCGACCTTGCTTCGCATCAAAATGACGGTACGGGTGAAGGAAAGCCACCTTTCCGGGATACCTTCGCTCTCTTAGAAAATTGATTTCATCGATCGGCGTAGGACCGATGACTATCTCCAACTCCGGATTGTCTTGGCATTCGACAAACTGCCAGCCAAGATGCAACTGGAAATCTTCGGGTAATCCCGCTCTTTCGGGATGAAGAGATGCGTCGTTAACCTTTTTTTCGTTCAAGTACTTCTGCCAAATCGCGAACGCATCCTGAACATACGTTTTCAATTCCTTTGCCGCCACCGCCGACGAATCGTGCATACAAACTCGGACGGGCTTCTTGCCTAAGAACAGAGCGTTGCCACTGAACGGATTATCGTCGCCACCGTTCCCCACGCTCGTGCGCCTTTCCGGTCCTTGTCCCGCCGGCTCGGCTTTCATGGCACAGCCACCGAGTAAGATTGCGACTAATAATAGTAGTATCGACTTCATACTTTCCCTCTCGTGAGCGGGTATAGACAGATTTGAAACTGAACCAGCCGGTCGGCGGGTGTCTTTTCGAAACGATCACAGAACTCGTCGTGCATTTTTCGGATCCATTGCTTGGCTTCCGCGAGCGATGCCGCCGGCATAGCAAAAGTCGTACTATGAAATTCTCGATCCTCGGGTGGAAACTTTTTGAGCGCCGCCGAAGCGTTGGCGAGGCTTTGCTCGTGGAACTGCTGGATCGCCAAGTTGCGAACGTCTTGCCCCGTACCGGTATGCGCAATCGAAGGAGCCAGCCGGCGATCTCTTCCGCGTTTCAGTAAGCGTAAGCGCAATAGGGTTTGAATCGCTTCCCGCACTTGTTTGGGCGTGATCTTGAAAGCAAGCTTGTTGCAAATCCAGAGTTCATCCTCACGAAAATCTTGCAAGTGCACCATTTCGCGAATCGCGGCGTAGTGCCAGTTCGCGATAGATTCAAACGTCCCATAATCGACAAACTCGAAAGATGCGTCGCCGCGCTTTTTACGCAGCTTCTCCAGCAGCAGCACCGCCGCACCGACATTCTTGGTTTGAATCTTTTGTAGAGTGATGAGATCGCGAAAAAATCCGTCCTCGACTCCGGATAGACCAAGATTGCGGGAGAGCTTTTGCACCAGCCCTCGGCCCGGGTGCCGCTGACCGTTCAACACCATGATCAAGGTCGACGGGCTGCTGATACCCAGTTCCCGGGCCCATACGGAGTAACTGAATCCCTTTTTCCGGGCCTTGCGTGCACGGTAATGCAGCCGCAAGATCGAACGGTAGTCGCTCTGCCCAAGCACGTCTTGCGATTGAATGACACGTGGCCCCATAAAACATGGCGTAGCGCAGCCGATCACAAGATACAAATAAAATAATCACAAAAGCTCACGGTTTTTGTGAGTGAAATGTCTCGGTCACCCGTCAATTTCCTGGTTTCGCCTAGCACCCCATGAAATAGATCCGGCGCAGGAGGAAACATGAAACTACTACTTGCACTGATTCTGGTTGGGGGTTTTGCGTTTGCGGACGATAAAGAAGCCGCGGAGACCCTAATTCAACCCGTTAACGTCGACAAAAAGTCGGTTAAAGTCGTGAGCTTTAAGGCGGGACCGACGCCAAAGCTCTATCACGTCCGGCTGGGGTTTAAAATCAAACCCATCGACACGTGTCAGGAAAACTACGTTGGCTTTTACCAACAAGCCAATCGATTCGAAGCCGTTTATTCGAAACGAATGACCGATATCTGCGCGGATTCCGCTATCTCGCGGGATGTGGAGCACGAGATCGACGCTACGTTGGACACCGACGCCAAATGGGAGTTCTTCATCGGAAAGCAGCGCTTTTCGCTCGAGCGAAAGGGTGGAAAAATGGAAGTCCACCAAGCGATTTTCTAGAGGGATCGGGCGGGCACTCCAAAGTGCCCGCTCATTTCACGGCAGCGACAAGCAGGCCGTGATCAAAAGGTCTTTGCCCACCGCTAAAAAACGTTCTTTCAAATTCGAGCCTGATGAGGTTCAGATGATCGAGTTCCTGAAGATACACTAAGATATATATTACTACGCGACCTCGGAACGCGGGGCGTCCATTGTTGCCGATTCACGCTTCCTACCGATTTTGCCAGGCACATAGGAACGTGTTTACATTGCTCAATGCGAACTGTTCTCGCTCTACTTCTGATTTCGCTCCACGGCGCCTTGGCGGCGGAAAGTTCGAAAGAGTGCCCTCAAGGAAAACATTCGGTATCATCCTACACACAGGGCGACTATTACAAAGCCGATGGTACTTTCGTGAGAGCACATACGGTGAATGCTCACTGCAGAACTAACCCCCGAGGGTACGAAAAATGGCACTCAAAACTTAAGACCGGAAGGCCCCGGGTATGGGGATACAAAAAAGAGCAATCCGTTGATTGGACCGAGTCCAATGTAGAACGCACGTTGGAAGCAATTTCAGAACTGCCGGATTTGTTATTTGAACAAGAGCCCGCGGGAATCTATCGAATGCGAAAATCAAGAACTCCGGCGAATCCAGCGACAACGAACACTGGGTTAAGCGAAACCGTTCTTTATGATTTAGCTTTTCAAACAAGTAGCAACCTAGCTCAAGTACTGGCTCATGAGTTCAGTCACTTGCTCTATAAAAAGCTGCCTGAGGAGGAACGGAAAAGCTATTTAACGATATCGAAATGGTTGGAAGAAAAGATTGGAAATAGCACCATGTGGATAAATCGCAGGCCGCCCAATCAGTTCATGACGGACCACGCAAAAGAATCCCCTGATGAAGATTTTGCCACCAATATCGAATATTTCCTCTTTAAACCCGCGAAACTAAAGAATGTGGCACCCCAAATACATTCTTGGATTGAAAAACAACTGGGTGATAAGTTGAAAAAGAGGTTGCCTAAATGAGATTTGAAATCTCGCCATTCTGTATTGCCGCTCTGCTGACTTCAGCGTGTGCATTTTCCCCAAGTGCGGCAACGCCTAAAATAGAGTTTTCTGACCTTCAACAAGTGAAGCCTGCTGTTACTACAAAGACAGAAATAGAACGTGTTTTCGGGCGCCCCAGTTTTACCACCGCTGCTCAGCAAGAAGAGGGAGAGCTTTGGTACTATGGCGGAGAGGGGGCATTTTTTCGCGCGAGTTTCTATTTCCCAAAGAACACCGAAAAAGTTGATACGGTTAATTGGCAGGTATCAGATACTGACCCGGAACGTCAGCTCCAGACTGCTCTGAAACTATATCCGAAAGCAAAGTGGCAGATTAAAACGGTGGACTGGGTTAATCCTCACGCACTTCCAGACGAGTGCTATTTTCAAGATTCCGAACTAGGGATCTCTATCGAGTATGATCGATCTCGCAAGAAGGTCGCTTCTATATGGCGCTGGAATCCCTCACGCAAACCGGCAAATGCGCAAGTAAAGAACCCAGCAAAACCTCCTAAATTCTGCATTGGTGAAACTTGCACCGACGGCATCCCTGGAAACCAATGGCTAAAGGAGTCGAATTGGAAACTCTGCGAGGTCCCTAAGTAACCAATTCTGTAGCCAAGACCCTCGGGAACATCTCCGAGTCATGTCGAAGGCTAGGTGTGAGTCGTCAGCACTACTACGACATCAAGACGGCTCTGAAGGAAGACGGAGTTGAAGGACTGCTGGAGAAGTCCCGCCGAGTTCCTAGGATTCGCAACCGGGTATCGAGAGAAACAGAAGATCGAATCTTGCAATACGGGTTGGTGTATCCGACGCACGGACAAACGAGAGTTTCGAACGAGCTTTTGAAAGAGGGAATCTCAATCTCGCCGTTCGGAGTCAGAAGCGTTTGGGGCCGAAACGGTATGCTCAGTACGAAGGACCGACTGCGCCGGCTCGAGAAGTGATCGGCCGACACCGGCTCCCTTCTGACCGAGAGCCAGGTCACAGCCCTCGAGGAGGCGAAGCAAGAAAAAGAGCTCTGCGGGGAAATCGAGACCTTCCACCCTGGCTTCCTGCTTGGCCAGGACACGCTCTACGTCGGCTACATCAAGGGCGTGGGGAAGATCTACCAGCAGACGGCCATCGACACGTACTCGAACATCGGCTTCGCAAAAGTGTACACCCACAAGACGCCGTTGCCGGCGGCGGACCTGCTAAACGATAGGGTTCTGCCGTTTTTCGAGGAACACGGCCTTCGTCTACTGAGGGTCCTGACGGACCGCGGAACCGAGTACTGCGGTGTCAACGACGCTCACCAGTACGAGCTGTATTTACATCTAAACGACATCGAACATTCCCGCACCAAGGTAAAACACCCACAAACCAACGGCAGCACCGAGAAACTAAACCCTACCGCAATGAGCATTCCGCTGGGTGCATGCGCCAATATCTCTGCAGCTTCTTGCGGGCGTCGTTCATTCGGGGCCAAGAAGTAGTCCCGACCGGAATCGAAAATGGGGTTCATTACAGTGGGTTCAATTATTTCATTAGATGAATAGGGAACAAATTCGCCAACGGCGCTATTCAAAACTTGGAAAAAAAGGAAGATTAGCAGGTGAACTCGATTATTCATTATTACGGCCTCAACTTCCGTCAGGATGCTCTCTTCAAGAATTGCTCAATCGCTTCTCGAATCAGTTTCTGGTAGTTAATTCCGCGTTGTTTGGCTGCGGACTGCACTGCGTCCAATAACTCATTGGATACTCGAAGTGTAATGCTCTTGTCTTTGGGAGCGAACTCGAAAGAAGTTAGAGCAAAGTTTTCCGGCGAAAGATAATCGGAAAGATCTTTCTTCAGCAGATTCTTCGCCGCCTGGTCACTCTTTATTTTCGGTAAACGCTTGCTCATATTTCCTCACTTCCTTTGCGTGCATGTAGCGTGCACTGATGGGCCGAATCAGTCTCGCTCCCGCTCTTGTCCTAAACGTGAAAGCAACAATCACGAATCTTCCAGAAGGATCTTCGCCCAATGCTAAAAAGCGTTCTTCCAAAATTCGAGTGTTTCGGATCGGGCCCCACTCGAACATTTCCATGAAAGACCGCTTCTATGACTTCCCTAGTTAGCCCGTGCTTGGCTTCGTTCTTCAAAAGGTTGCCGGAATCCCAATCGAAGCCATCTACTTTCACAAACTCATTCTAGCAAATGTAATGCCTTTTGTACATACAAACGCCATGGGCGACGCCACTCTTCTATATTGCGCATTTGTTAAGTTATTGATTTAATAAAATTTTATATTCAGAACGACTCTCACTACGCTCAGTTCCGCTCTCGCGGAACACTTGCTGCGTAGGCTCCCCTTCACCGGAAATCGAGCAACTAACGAACCATTTTCGCCGATTTTGGTCTCAATCGAGGAGCGCAAGGAGAAGGAGCGGACGCGTACTTCCTGTACGCGGGAGCGACGCCGACGAAGTGGCGACGAAGAGTGAGGCCAAAATCGGCGAAAATGGTGGTGCTCGGAGAGAGACTCGAACTCTCACGGTTTTACCCACAGGCTTCTGAGACCTGCGTGTCTACCAATTCCACCATCCGAGCGAACCAGGCTTTTTTACTTAACTGGTCGACGGTGAGTTGTCTATCCTATCGGCTGCATGACGCGACAAACCCGCCTCCCCGGATACTTTTTCACCTTCGAAGGCGGCGAAGGTTCCGGTAAATCGACTCAGGCCAAACGTCTTCACGCCTGGCTGGAATCCCAGGGGATTGCTTGCCTGCTCACCCGGGAGCCGGGCGGAACGTCGGTCGGTGCCCGGATTCGGGAACTGCTGCTGGACCAAAACCACGGGCCGCTGGCGCAACGGGCGGAACTCTTACTTTACGAAGCGGACCGAGCCCAGCATGTGAATCAGAAGATCTTGCCCGCGCTGCGCTCGGGACAGGTCGTCATTTGTGATCGCTTTGCCGACTCCTCCACCGTTTATCAAGGCTTCTGCCGGGGGCTAGGCGTGGCACAAACCCAGGGTCTAAACCGTTTTGCTACCGAGGGCCTCGTGCCCGACACGGTCGTGGTGATGGATATTCCGGCCGAGTCCGGGATGGCGCGGGTCCAGAGCCGGGCCGGAGGGCTCGACCGGATGGAGAGCGAAAAACTCGCCTTCCATAAAAAAGTGCGTTCCGGATTCTTGAAGCTCGCGCGCCAGTCGCCTTCGCGGTATGTCATCTTCGACGCACGCAAAGCCGAAGACGTGCTGGAAAAAGCCGTTCGGGAAATGGCATTAGGGAAGCTGAAACGGAGAGGGATTTGGAAGTCCTGAAAATTGAAGACGTGGAGAAGAAACTCCTGGCCTATTTGGCTGGCGACCGGGTGCACCCCGCTCTCCTGCTTTCCGGTCCGGATCCTGAAACCAAGGCGAAGACGGTCCGCCGGATGGCCAAATCACTCCTCTGCGTCCAACGGGCCAAAAAGCCACCGTTCTGCGGCGCCTGTTCCGCTTGCCGCCGAATTGACGCGGGCGCTCACCCGGATGTCCTCTGGGTTTCGGATCCCGAAGAAGACACTCTAAAGATCGATCGCATTCGCGAGCTCTGCCACCAGATGGAACTCACTCCGGTGGAGGGAGACTGCAAAATCGCGGTGGTGGAGGAATGCCAGCGCCTGAATACGGCGAGTTCGAATGCTTTTTTGAAAACGTTGGAAGAGCCGGGCCCGCGCCGTCACTTTTGGTTGCTCACCGATCAGGTGGGATCACTCCTTCCTACGATCTTGTCGCGCTGCTTGGTTTTCCATTTTCCACCGTCCCCGGCCCCGCGTTCGCAAAACTCGGAGTGGGAAAAAACCCTGAACGACTTAGCCCACAGTGGCGATTTTCAAGCGCTGGTCCATCAGCTCAAGGAAAAAGACAAGTGCATTGAGCTCGTTCAATACTTGCAGGTGCAATGGCGCCTCGCCGCGCTCCATCCTTACCTAGGAGAAAACCCTTCCGGGGTTTTTCAATCCGCTTCGATGTGGGATGCGCTGATGATGTTTGATGATGCGGTCCAACTCGAGGGTCGCTTGCGATCTAACGCCAATCCGGGTTTACTGCTCGAATCACATTTGCGCGAAACACTGCCCCGACAGCCTAGATAAAACATGAGCGGCCGCTTCTACATCACGACTCCCATCTACTACGTCACGGACAAGCCCCACATCGGCCACCTTTACACGACCCTCGCCGCCGATGTGATGGCGCGCTACCACCGCATGTTGGGCGAGGACGTTTGGTTCCTCACCGGCACCGACGAGCACGGACAGAAAATTGAGAAAAAGGCGAAGGAGATGGGAGAAACGCCCCAAGCCCTGGCCGATCGGGTGGTGCTTCGCTACGAGGAGGCCTGGAAGCGCTACGGCGTGGAATACAATGATTTCATCCGCACTACCCAAGATCGCCATAAGCGCGTTGTACAAGGCTACGTTGCCCAATTGATGAAGACGGGCGATATCTACCTCGGTACCTACGAAGGTTGGTACTGCGTACCCGATGAAGCCTACTGGTCGGAATCGCAACTCGTCGATGGCAAATGCCCCGATTGCGGCCGCCCCGTCGATCGCCTGCAGGAAGAAAGCTACTTTTTCAAACTCTCCGCCTACGTTGCCAAACTAGTCGACCACATCCAAAAAAATCCCGATTTCATTCAGCCGGAATCGCGACGCAACGAGGTCCTAGGTTTTCTGAAACAAGAGGTCCGAGATATCAGTGCGAGCCGGACGACGATTCGGTGGGGAATTCCATTTCCGGCTGATGCGAAGGCCACCAAGAACCATACCGTCTATGTCTGGTTCGATGCGCTGACGAACTATCTATCCGCGCTCGAACCGCCGAATCACGACGCTTATAAAAAATATTGGACGGAAGCCGTGCACTTGGTGGGCAAGGATATCTTGCGCTTTCACGCGGTTTACTGGCCCGCGTTTCTCATGGCCCTCGGCCTACCGTTGCCCAAGCGCATCGTGGCGCACGGTTGGCTGACGGATTCCAATCGAAAGATCAGCAAGTCCTTGGGCAATGCCATCGATCCGTTGACCCTGGCCGACGAAGTCGGTGTCGACGGGATGCGGTATTTTCTCTTTCGTGAATTTGTTTTCGGCCAAGACGGCGAATATACGAAGCAGATCATGTATCAGCGCATCAATGCCGATCTCGCCAATGACTACGGCAATTGCGTCAGCCGCGTTGTCAATATGCTCGTGAAGTACTTCGGTGAAGACAGTCTGGATGTTCGCGCGGAAATGAAAGACCCTTTTTTGGCGACCGCTCCGGCCGTCGCCGCCTATCACGACGCGATGAAGGATTTTCATTTCGAAAAGGCGTTGACCGCGGCCTGGAGTTTGGTTGGCGCCGTCAATTCGTATATTGAAGATACCGCTCCGTTCAAACTGGCGAAGAGTACCGAACCTGCCGATCAGAAAAACCTCCGACACATCTTATTGCAGTGCCACGAGACACTGCGGATTGTATCCGTCTTGGCGACCCCGTTCATTCCCGATTTAGCCGGCAAGGCGCTGGGCGTTTTGGGCGTGCCGCCAGTGAAAGACTTTGAGAGCGTGGATTGGGGGCGGGGTCCCGCTAGCGTGAAACTCGTCAAACCGGCTCCGCTTTTTCCCCGTCTGGAGTGGAAAGAGCCGACGGAATGAGATTCGTCGATACCCACGCCCATCTACCGATGCTCGAACACTCCCCGATCCCGGAGGTTCTCCGGCGCGCGAGCTCCGCCGGAATCGATACTCTGGTGACGGTAGCTACCGAGCTTTCCAACTGGGAGAGCAGTCGAAGGCACGCCGAGGAAAACGCGAATGTCTTTTATACCGTGGGGCTTCATCCCCATCAGGCGGATCAATGGGCGGAATGCGAAGCGGACCTGGCCCAGCGTTTCGCCGGCGGCGTTCCCGCGAAGTGCGTTGGCATTGGGGAGACGGGCTTGGATTTTCACTATAACTACGCTCCGCGCGATCAACAGATCCACGCCTTGGAAGCGCAGCTCGCCTTCGCCAAAAAGTACGATTTGCCGATCGTCTTGCACTGTCGCGAGGCCTTCACCGATCTTTTTGCGAGCATCAAGAAGATCGGTTTGGGCACGGGCGGTGGCGTCATGCATTGCTTTACCGGCGCGGCTCCCGACGCCAAAGCGGCAATTGACCTCGGTTTGAAGATTTCCTTTTCCGGCATCCTCACTTTCAAAAATGCCGACGGATTGCGTGACGCGGCGAAAGCCTTACCTTTGTCCGAGCTGGTTTTAGAAACGGATTGCCCTTTTCTCGCGCCGATTCCCTTTCGCGGAAAACCGAACGAGCCGTCGTTTCTGCCCCACACCGCCGTCGTGCTCGCCACCGCCCAAGCTAAAACCCTAGAAGCCGTGGCGGAAGCCACCACCCGCAATGCAAAGCATCTCTTTCGGCTACCCGCTTAATCCATTAAGCTGAAGGCATGCGCAAGGTTCTCATCATCGGAGCGTCAAGCCTCGTCGGAACCCATCTCGCGTTGCGGTTTCGCGAGCGATTCAATGTGGTCGGGACGTATCACCAACATCGCCCCCCGATCGACGGCGTGCCGTTTTTGCGTTTTCCCCTCCGACTCGATACCCCGTGGGCGGATTTGATCGAGCGGCTGGATCCCGACACGGTTTTCTACTGCGCCGCCGAACGAGATGAGAAGGCCTGTCAGGAACAGCCGCTACATGCGCTCGAGCTTAACGCCGAGATCCCGCAAGCTCTGGCCCGCAATTTAGAGAACACCGGCATTCGCCTCGTCTACTTCTCCACCTCAAAAGTTTTTTCCGGCGAAAAAGGGGACTACGTCGAAACCGATCCGGTGGATGGCCTGAGCCACTACGGTCGGAGCAAGTCCCGGGGTGAGGATCTCTTAAGCGGCTTTGCCAATACGTTCATTCTACGCCTCGGAACACTCTATGGACTGGGTCCCGTACCCGAGCGTTCCATTTTCAACCGCCTCCTCGGGGATGTCCGCCTAGGCAACCGCACCCCCCTGATTGAGGATGAGTACCGCAGCTTCCAGGCGATGGAGTGGATCGCGGACGTAGGAGAACGCCTCTTGGAAGCTGGCCCTTCGGAGGCCGGCCTGTACCACGTGCCTAGTCCACCCAAAGAGTCTTACTTTTCCTTTGGGAGCGCTTTGGCCAAGGCGCTCGGCCTTTCCCCCGCCCATCTCGTACCCGTTTCGGGGGCTAGCTTCGCCGGGACCGAAACCGCCGAAGAGCGAGGCCGCGACACCTCATTAGAGGGGGCGCACTTTCAAAAAGTCTTTGGACTAAAGCCGAAAACGACCGCTAAGTACCTGGAAAAACTAGCAGAAACCCTGAAATCCGGGGCGTTCTAGACCACCGCGAAAAAGCGTCAAGAACCTAAGCAGAATACAGGGGGGACCCGGCCGGGATTCCTTTTCGTTTCGACGCCTTACATACGTTTTGCCTTGGCGCGGGGAGGCACCCGACTAGCCTCCCGGGCGGTAACTCGCTTCAATCATAGCTAAACACCCCCTAGCCAGCGCAAACCGACCAAAAAAGTGACAGTTTTTGGCACTGCGGTCCGGTATTTTCCGAAATAATTCTAATGGTTTAAGTGGTAGGACTTGGTGTTGCAATTCAATGGGGAAATCGGTTATAAGTCCGCCCTTCCAAAAAGGTAGGGGGTTTGAGGAAAATGCTGAAACGAGTTTACATAGGTTTGTGCGTGCTGACTTCGGGCTTGGCTATGGCCACGCCCGCTAAGGAAGACACGATGCAAGAGGTCTTGAAGGTCGCGCACGGCATCAGCGTCGTGCAGCCGAACCTTTCGGACGCCGAATACGTGTCCTTGGCGATTGGGATCCACCGCGCCGCCAAACGTTACGGCATTCACCCCTCGGTCTTGATTTCGATTACCCAGCAAGAAAGTGGGTTCCGAGCGAACTTGCCGGAAGGCCCCGCCGGCGAAATCGGCATCTGCCAGATTTTGAAGAGCTGGTTGAACAACCCGAAGTTCGTGAAGCACTTCGGCCGCATGACCATCGCCGATCTGAAAAAGCCGGCGACGAGCTTTAAGGTCGCGGCCTGGATCTTGGCGGATTTGAAGGACTCGGCCTTGAGCGGGCCACTGCCGTTTTGGTCGTTTTATAACTCGCGTGAGTTTAAGAATCGCTTTAAGTACTTTTTGAAGGTCACTCGCAACCTGAGCAGCCTGCGCAAGCTGGCGCCCACGGTTTATAGTGATGCGGTCATGATGGCGGCCAGCGATCAGCAGCCCGCGAATCTGAAAAAGGCGGCCAACCCGGTGGCGGCCCCCGAAACGCGCGAAGTGGCTTCCGACAAGAAACTTCCGAATGCGGTCAAAGCCGCCCGGATGCTCTATCCGAAGCGCCTCTCGCAACGTCAGCTGCTCGCGGACAAGCTAATCAAGACGGCGAGCCTCGGCGCGGACGTCGACCTAAAAACCTTCAACGACTAACTGAGAAACGGATTGTGGCGGCGTTCAAAGCCAACGCTCGTCTGGGGCCCGTGCCCCGGGAAGACCTCGGTATCGTCGGATAGGGTGAAGATTCGCTCGCGGATGGAGCGAACCAAGAGTTGCCCATCACCCCCCCAAAGATCCGAGCGGCCGACACTCTGCCGAAAGAGCGTATCGCCCGAGAAGACCCGTTCATCCCCGCCCTTCACTTGAAAACAAACGCTCCCGGGGCTGTGTCCGGGAGTGTGGATGACCTGAAGCTTTTGCTCTCCGAAAGCCAGCTCTTCTCCGTCGACAAAATACTTTTCAATCGCGGGCGCCGCGCTGAATTGCATCCCGAAGAGCTTTCCCTGCAGAATCAGATTGCGATAAAGAGTATCGTCCTCCGCGTGCAGGCACGGCAGTGCCCCGAGCTTTTCCTTCACTGCGCCGGTCGCGCCGATATGATCAAAGTGAGCGTGGGTGTGAAGCAGGTATTTGACTTTTACCCCTTTGGCTTCGACCATCGCGACGATTTTCCCCGGCTCATCGCCCGGATCGATGAGAATCCCCTCCATCGTCTGATCACACGCTAGGAGTATGCAATTGCACTGCAGGGGACCGACAATCGCGGTTTCCTGAATCAGCGCCATTACCCGTGCCCGCCCATCAAGAAGGGTTGTCCGTCGTCCATCTTGGGACGATGATTCACTCCACCGAAATAGTCCAGCGCCGTGCGCTTTAGGGCATCGATGTCTTTCACTTGGAAAAGTTCGGAGCGAAAAAGGGAAGCGCCGGGGCAGCCCGCCGCGTACCAGGCCAAAAATTTTTTCAGCGTGAGAAACGCGCGGAACTGGCCACGGTGCTGGATCGCTAGTTCAAAATGGCGTTCGATCAGCCGCACAAAATCGAAGTCGGGGTCTTGTCCCAAGATCTGCTGGAAGATCCACGGATTCTTTAGCGCCCCGCGCCCAATCATGACGGCGTGGGAATATCCGTTCTCCACCCGACTCACGGCTTGGGCGGCCGTCACTAAATCGCCATTGCCGATGATCGGAATGGGGCTCGCAATCGCCACCTTGCGAATCAATTCCCAGTCCGAAAGTCCCGAGTAGCCTTGCGCACGCGTCCGGCCGTGAATCGCCACCCAAGCGACCCCACAATCCGCGGCTACTTTTACGACCTCGGCCACGTTGATGCTTTGCTCGTCCCAGCCCGTGCGCACTTTGATCGTTAGCGGAATGCGCAGCGGGGCCTTCATGGCCGAGAGTAGCTCGCCCAGTTTTTGGGGTTCTCTGAGCCAAGCGGCGCCCGCTCCGTCGCAAACGACTTTCTTTACCGGGCATCCGAAATTGATGTCCACGAAGTCCGCGCCTTCGGATTGGACGATCCGGGCGGCCTCGGTCATCGAGGCGATGTTGGAGCCAAAAATCTGGACGCCGACCGGTCGCTCGGCGTCGTGAAAACGCATCAAATCGAGGGTTTTTTCTCCCCTCCGGATCAGGCCTTCGGCGGAAATGAGTTCGGAAACCACGGCTTGCGCGCCCAATTCACGGATCAGCGTGCGAAAAACGATATCGCTGATCCCGGCCATCGGCGCCATGAGGTAGCGCAAAGGACCGAAGCGGTCTTCGAATGTACGAATAGGTTCCAGCACCGCGCCGACACTACCAAAAGGACGGGCGGCGAAACCAGAAAAAAACCCCGGGGTTTTCCCGAAGTTTCCGCTTAGTTGAGATCATACTTGTTCAGCAAGTAACTCTTGGCCGCCGCCATATCGACCGCCGAAAAGGCTCGGTCGTAAACGATCACTTCCGCGATACTTCCCGGGAAGGCGGTGCCCGCTTTTCCGATATCAAAGTAAGTGGGATTGAAGGTCGCCGCCAAAGGCGTGGTCGCGGAAACGATCTGGTCTGAAGCCGTACCGGGGGCATCGATCGTGAGTTGCAGCGAGCTCGCGGGCGACCAACTGAGAATCGCCAAAAACGCGGTGCCGGGGTCGGGAGCCACGGTAGTCGTATCCGTATTGGAGGCATTCTTCGCTTCCGCGTAAAGGCCGGTTCCATCGTGCACAATAGAAAGCGAGCCACCGGTACTATTGCAGCTCGAAACCGCCGTGCAAAAAAGCCCGCCGGCCGTTCCATTCGCGTGTGCGACGATGAAGGCGGTGACGGTGGTGAAGTTACTTTGGGAAGGCGCCCCCGTGAATGAGCTGGAACCGGAAAAGGTGAGCACCGGATGTCCGAAAGGCCCCGCGGCTTGGAAGAAAGTGATGCTAGGCGTCCCGGGCGTAAGGGTGAAGCCCGATACGATGTTTGCCCAGCCATCCCCACCGACAATCGAGTAATTGTCACCCTTTGAAAAAAAGCTATCCGCCCGAAACCAGTAGGATGGCGATGGAGTGGGTGGGCCAGCCAC
>CAZFMF010000027.1:0-50308 GCA_964519985.1 uncultured Pseudobdellovibrionaceae bacterium
TCCGTTCACGGTGGCGAAATCGAAATACACCTACGGTATCTGCCGCCTGAATCGGTGCATCCAGCAGGGTATGTTGATTCTCGCGTTGCCCTTGCTCGCGGAAGATGCCGAAGCCGGTGGGTCGGGTTTTGCGAGCGCTTTGGCTCAAGGTTTCCAAGGCGCGGAAAGCTGCGGCGGCCAAGGACCGGCGATCGATCCGATGCTGATTCAGCTTCTCTCGCAGAATTAGTCTCGAACTAGCTTCCGGACGCGTTCCATCCCATAATGGGGAAATGCACGCGTCGCCTAAGAATCTAGCGGCCTATTTGAGTTTTTTTCTTCCGGGCCTGGGCCAGCTTTCCCAAAGGCGGTTCGCTTACGCGATCGCCTTTTTTCTTACCTTCATCAGTTCGACCCTTCTTTCCCAAGTTTGGTGGTTGACCCCGTTTATTGCGTTGCTGAGCGGGATTGAAACCTTCCGATTTCCCGGCGCACAGATGCCCGGTGATCGCCGGCTCAAAATCTCCTATTCCATCGTTGCCAGCATCGGCTTTCTGGCATGGTTCACTTACCTGGGGAACACGTTTTTCCCGTTGGCCAAGCAAATGACCGCAAACGAAGACGTTCAAGCGATTCGCATCGGCTTTCGGCAATGTGTGGGCGCGGATCGCACTCCGCAAAAAGCTGCCGCTTGTTTGCACTCGGGCGGGGGAAGACGGGATCCGTGGGGCTCGGAGTACGCCTTGGGATGGGGCGAAGGGGTGTTGGAGATCCATTCGGCCGGGCCGGATCGGCAAATGGGGACCGATGACGACTTGTTTTACCGAAACCACGAAAAGGAAGTGATGCCGTGATTGCGGGAGTTTTGTTTTCAGTTTTTGCCACGGCATTGGCGGCGCCCTCGCTCGAAGAGCTGCGTAAACTCGATTTCTCGATCCTGTCGGGCCATAAGGGCGGAAGGGAACGGCCGAGCGAACGGTGCTTCCTGCGTCCGGAAGTGAATCGGGCGCTGAGCCGGGTGCAGCAGCGCTTGCAGGTTTTGCAACTCGGTCTGCGGGTGGAAAAGTGCTACGTGCCGTCGGACGCAGTTTTTGGAAAAGGGGCGGCGGTGAAATTGGTACTGTCGAAACCCGCCAAGGAAGCCAAAGACGCGAAGCGACAGCTCCTGGCCGCGCTGCGGGCGGAAGGATTCAAATCAAAAGGGAAGGGGACCTATCGCCATGAAATTTGGAAAGAGGCGCCGATGGAATCGACGCCCGTGGACGCTTTGCCTTAGGGTCGCATTTTTCGGGATCTTACTTCTCCCGGCGCCGTCGCTGGGCGCGGCGGGTTTTGGGCCCCCGAGTTTTCTGTGGACCTTCACGGGAAATTTCCAGTCGGTCAGCAATGCTTTTTTGAACCCGGTCGCGCTGGAGATGGGAATGGGTGGATCGTTTTCATCCGTCTACATGGGCGTGGCGGGGGACTACTGGTTGGGTTCTCGCGTGGTGCCGACGGGAACCGAGTCGTTAAATCTGCTCACCGCGGGAGTAGAGGCCGGGATCGTGAGGTCCTTCCCCCGCTACTTTTTCCTCATTGCCGCCGGGATTTTCTATCCCCTGATGCTGGATGTGACCTCGACCACCGGTGAAGTCTACGCGAGCCAGGCGACCTGGAACCCGTTTTCCTACCGGGCCCGACTGCTGGTGGGCATTCGGATTAGCCCCAAAGTCGCTCTCACATTGGGCGGAGGGTATCGGATCTTGCCCTTGGGGAATTTGGTCGGGCCGTCCGGTTCTATCCACAATGGGAATATGAATCTCACCGGACTTGTCCTTTCTGGGGGTTTTACTTTCACGCTCTAAGGTAGAATACCGGCAGTGGCTCCGCGTCCGGCATTTCGCATCTTGGTGGTTTTCGGCCTGCTCCTTTGGGGACTGGGTTCGGCCCGCGCCTGGGCGATTGGGGACGTGTCCGATACCAAGTCGATCGACGATTTCGACCCACCCCAAAAACCGAACCCGGACGAAAAAGGGGAAAAGACGCCCGAGGCGGAAAGCGGCGGAATGGGTCGCGATATTCGCAAATTCGGCGAAGAGGTAGCGCAGCGCATCGATCGCATCGTCAAGAAAAAGACGTTCGAATTTGACGGCGACCCGTGGACGATGCAGGGAATCCCCATTATCTTTCCGAGTTCGGCGACCGGTTTCAATTTGGGGTTGCGCCTTCAGCTACAAAATATCCGTCGCCAGGATCCGCACGAGGCGGAAATCATCGCTCAGGTTTTGGCGTCGGATCGCGGCCGGCAGAAACACCAGCTCCAGGTCGATTTTCCTTGGGCGCTCTACAACCGTTACCGTATCACCGTGCGCCTGGCTTACGATCGGGATATCTCTTTTCACTATTTCGGTATCGGCAATGACTTGCCCTACGATGCTACGATCCTGAATGATCCGAATTCGATCGAATATCGCAATACGCGACAGGGGCCGTCGTTGAACTTGCAGTTCTTTCGCTATTTCAGCCGCTACTGGCGCGGGGGCCCCTTTATCAATTTGAAGTGGACGAAGATCGACTACCCGGCGGGCAGTTTGATCGATCGCGAACAACCGCCGGGCATCAAGGGGGGGCGGACCCATTCGTTGGGGCTTGCGCTGATCTACGATACGCTCGACTTCGAGCCGTATCCTTCGCGTGGAAGTTACCACGAGCTTTTTTTCTATCTGTACGACAAGAACGTCACGTTCAGTGATTATGATTTTACGCGTCTCACCTATACGTTTCGTCGTTTTATCTCTTTGCACCGGCGATTGATTTTTGCTCACCGGACTTTGGCAGAGTGGTTGAGCGGCGATGTGCCGTTTTACGAAATGGGGGCGGTCGGGGGAACGTTCGCCCAATCGGCGATTGGGGCGGATGTTTTCTTTCGCGGGTACGATGTCAATCGCTTCATCGACAAGCTGCGTTTGATTCTCGGATTCGAGTTGCGCTGGGATCCGCTCTTCACCAGTTTTCTTGGTCAGGACCTCACCGTCGGTTTCGTACCGTTCTTCGATATCGGGCGGGTTTGGAAAAGCGTTCCCGAGTCATTCGACTCTTGGCACGCATCGGGTGGCTGGGGCGTACGCTTCATCTGGAATAGCCGCCTAGTCGTCCGCTTCGACACCGCCTTCACCCCCAGCGGCATCCGCATCGTCGCCAACATCGGCAATTCCTTCTAGCGTCTTAAAAGGTGCCACGCACTTTTTAAGACAGCACTGGCAAGGTATTTGCTTTGTGGGGGGTATGCCAAGACCTCGTCTAGTTCGTTCGGGTTTGTTTCCGTATCACGTCACGGCTCGAGTCAATAACCGCGACTGGTTCTATATTCCGCCTGAAGAACTGTGGGCCATATTTCTGAGAGAATTCGCCAAAGTAGTGGAGGATCTGGGCGTGCGAATAACCTCGTTCGTCCTAATGTCCAACCACTACCACTTGCTAATATGGACCCCGCATCAAAACCTCGATGTAGCGATGCATCGAATCCAAGGGAACGTAAGTCGGATCGTGGGTAGGAAATCCGGCCGCGAAAACCATGTTTACGGATCAAGGTACCGTGCGACGCTAATAGAAGACGATCGGCAATTCTCAAACGTGTATCGCTACATTTACCAGAATCCGGTTCGAGCAAGTATTGTTCAGAGAGTGGAGGATTATCAGTTCTCAACCATTCATTCGTTACTCGACAAAGCGAGAGTTCCCTTTGAATTGGCAGACCCTCATCCCCGTTGCTTCAGCGCCATTCCATCGAAGCTCGATGCTAGACTGCGATGGCTGAACGAGCCGTTCCTACCGGCTCAAGCCTCGCTGATAAAGCGCGCTCTAAAAAAATCAAAATTCAAACTCACCACCGATCACAATGAACGCTACTGGGTGAGGACGTTGTCTTAAAAAGTGCGTGGCACCTTTTAAGACAAAGATCAGGATTTGAGGAATTTTTCTAGGCGATCGAAGGCTTTCTCTAGGTTGGCTGGTGAGTTGGCGTAGCTTAGGCGTACGAAGTTTTCTTTGCCAAACGCCGCGCCGGGGACGGCGGCCACGTGGCTATTCGCCAAAAGCTCTTTGCAGAACTCGACGTCGTTTTTGCTACGTTCCTTGAGGTACTTCGAAAAGTTCACATAGAAGTAGAAGGCGCCGTTTGGTTTCACGTAGGTGCAGTAGTTGGACAGAGCGTCCAAGCGTCCCATGCAGTAATTCCGTCGCTTGTCGAACTCCCCGACCATCTCATCAATCACGGCCTTGGGTAACTTGGCCGCGGCCAATCCGGCCCACTGCACGAAGCTGGTCACGTGACTCACACTCTGGCTCTGGAGGGCGGCCATCTTCTGGATCAATTCGCGGTGCCCGACCGCCCAGCCCAGGCGCCAGCCGGTCATGCAGTGGCTCTTCGAAAACCCGCTAATGGTGATCGTGTGATTGCGCACCTCGGGTCCGAGCGAAGCGACGCTGACGTGTTCGGCGCCATCGTACAGAATCTTTTCGTAGATCTCGTCCGACATGATCCACAGATTGCGCTGAAGCGCCCAGCCAACAAACTTCTTAAGCTCCTCACCGGCAAAAACCACTCCGGTCGGATTGTTGGGGCTATTGATCAAGATCCCCTTGGCGCTGGCCGGAATGGCGAGACCTTTCCAACGGTCGACATTCAAACGGAATCCATCTTCCTCGAAGAGCGGGAGGGGCACCATGTTCGCCCCGGTAAGTTCGATCATCGGGCGGTAACTCACCCACGCCGGTGTCGGCACCAAAACGGTATCGCCCTCATCGGCCAAGCATTGCAGCGCGAGATAGATGGCGTGTTTCGCCCCCGAGGTGATGACGATTTCGTCGGGAGCCACCGGGAACTTGTTTTCCCGGGCTATTTTTTCGGCCAAGACTTCGCGCAAGGAAAGAAACCCGGCCGCCGGAGTGTACTTAGTAATGCCATCGGCCATGGCTTGGGTTGCGGCTTTTTGGATCGGGTCGGGGGTGTTGAAGTCGGGTTCGCCCGCGGCTAGTGATACCACATCCACGCCTTGGGCTTTCATCGCCTGCGCCCGCGCGGCAATCTCCATAATCGAAGAGGATTTAAGTTTCGCGACACGCGAAGAGAGGGTCACCATAGTTTATCCTGTAATTGTTTCTGTACGTGGGGCGGTACCAATTCCGATACGTCGCCGTGGTGGGACATGACTTCTTTGATTAACGTGGAATTGACGAAGAAGTACTTTTCCGAAGCCATCAAAAAGAATGTCTGTAATTCGGGAAACATTCTCCGATTCATCGTCGCCATTTGAAATTCGTACTCAAAATCCGAGACCGCCCGCAGGCCGCGTAGGACGGCATTGATGTGATGCTTTTTGGCATAGTCCACCAAGAGACCTTCGTAGACGTCGACTTTAACGCGTTGGTCGCCCGGGAAGCATTGTTCAATCAAGCTCTTGCGGGTGGCCGCATCAAAAAGGGGGGCCTTCTTGCGGGAATGGGCCACCACCACCGTCACGTCGCTGAAAACCGTCAAGCAGCGTTGGATCAAGTCCACGTGCCCATTGGTGATCGGGTCAAACGTGCCCGGGTAGATGGCCCGACTGGTTTTGTTATTCATTTCCTACTGCCCCGTAGCGGTAATAGGTAAGTGTCGATTCGCCAAACCGGGTTTGCTTCCACGCGGTAAAACCCGAAGGCGGTGCCGAAAGTACCACCCGGCTCGGGTTTTTCACAAGAAAAATAGAATCCTCGGCTAGCGCGCGAGATACGGCTTTTGCTAGGCGAGGGAAAAACCGTTCGTCCCAATCCGCAAACGGAGGATCGGCAAAAACGATGTCGAATCGTCCGGGGGAATCGCCCAAGTAGTCGAAGCTATCTCCGGTGATAACGCGCGCACGATCGCTGTCCCGGTCCAACGCCTTGCGAATCATTTGTGCGGTCGCCCGATCTTTTTCCACCAAGATGACTTTGACGGCGCCTTCTTCAAGGGCCATTGCCCCGAAACGCCCATTGCCCGCGTAGAGATCTAAGACTGAAGCGCCCTCCAAGTAGGGGCGCAGGGTGTCGCTTGCGCTCTTCAACGCGCGGGCGCCCACGGGGCGGAGCGAGGGATTCGCCGGCTTTTTTTTCAAGTGCCTTCTTTGAGGCAGTGAACGGGCGTACCGCTCAGAATCACGCGGCTGCCATCGGGAGAAAGAACCCAGCGTACGCCGACGACGCCGTTCCCACCGGCTTGTCGGGCCTGATCCCAGAGTGCGTCGAAGCCGCGGCGCATGGGATTCGGATCCGCGGCCTCTAATTCGGCCGCGGCCGAAACGGGACTCAAATAGGATTCGATTCGGTAGCCGGGAAGGCCATCCCCGGAAGTCATGATCACGCCTTCGGCGGCCGAAACCGCCGGACGCGGCGTCGATCGCGCCGGCGCCGCCGACGGCGTGGGGGCCGACACGGGAGTGTTCACGCTGAGGGTCGCGCGGTCATTGCCCGTTTCGGCGAACTCCCGAATTTCCTCCAACACGGCTTGGCTTTCGGAGAAACCGCTTTCTTGTCCGAGCTCCTGCCAGGCCGGGGCGGCGGACGCTTCCAGCGCGGCACTCGGCGTGTCGTTCGCGGGTTCCTCGTGCACACTCATGAACGGGTTGAATCGCGAGCCGCACTCGCACAGGACCTCAAACATGAAGTCTTCATGTTCGTTGGGCTTATGGCATTTGGGACAGGCGGTAACCATTTCGGTTTAGGCTCCGTGGCACTTTTTGTATTTTTTTCCGCTGCCGCAGGGGCAGGGGTCGTTTCTCCCGACCTTGTCGTCATCGCGCTTGGCCGGAGGGGGCGTCGCCGCTTCGTCGGAAGCGCCGTGCTGAAACACCATTTGCTGGGGGCGTTTCGGGGCAATCTCCTCCACTTGGCTAGCGGCCGTCACTTGGACTCGGTACAGCTTGGAGATGACGTCGGTTTTGACTTGCTCATCCATCATCTTAAAAAGCGTGAAGCCCTCTTTCTTGTACTCGACGAGGGGATCCTTCTGGCCATATCCCCGCAGGCCAACCCCCTCTTTGAGATGGTCCATATTCAAGAGGTGGTCTTTCCACAATTGATCAATGGAACCCAAGTAGATCATTTGCTCGAGCTGGCGCACGATGGGCGCGCCGGTCTTGGCTTCGCGGGCGTCGTAGATTTCCGTGGCGCGATCGATGAGTGCTTTTTCCAGTTCGGAGGAACTGCCCGTGCGGGCCCAGAATGCTTCGTCAATCCCCAGATTATTGTCAAAAAGAGAGAGGATGGACTCGTAAATCGGTGCGCGTTCCCACTCGGTGGTGTTCTTGGTGGACGCGAAGGTGTCGACGATTCCGCCAATCTGCTCCTTCACGATATCCAAGATAAGCGCCTTGGTGCCGTCGCCGCCCGCCAAAATCAATTTACGCAGTTCGTAGACGACCTCGCGTTGCTTATTCAGGACGTCATCGTATTCGAGCAGGTGTTTACGGATATCAAAGTTATGGGCTTCGACTTTTTTCTGCGCATTTTCAATGGCCCGCGAAATGAGCTTCGATTCAATCGGAACATCTTCTTCCATATTGAAGCGATCCATGTACGCCTTGATCCGCTCGCCGTTAAAAATGCGAATGAGATCGTCGTCCAAAGAAAGGTAAAAGCGACTGTAACCGGGATCCCCTTGGCGGCCGGCGCGGCCACGCAACTGATTGTCGATGCGGCGAGACTCATGGCGCTCGGTGCCGATGATGTGCAACCCGCCCATCGCCGCCACGCCCGGTCCCAAAACGATATCCGTTCCGCGACCCGCCATGTTGGTAGCAATCGTCACCGATCCGGGCTGGCCGGCATTGGCGACGATTTCGGCTTCGCGCTCGTGGTGCTTCGCATTCAAAACATTGTGGATCACCCCTTTGCGTTTCAATAGGCCACTGAGCAATTCCGATTTTTCAATCGATGCCGTTCCGACCAAGACCGGCACCTTCTTGGCATTGAGTTCGGCAATCTCGTTGCAGACGGCTTCAAATTTTCCGGCCATGCTCTTGTAGACCACATCCGCCATGTCCTTACGGACCATGGGTCGGTTGGTCGGAACAACCATGACGTCGAGGCTATAGATCTTTTGGAACTCGGCCGCTTCGGTGTCGGCCGTTCCGGTCATTCCGCCCAATTTCTTGTACATGCGGAAAAAGTTCTGGAAGGTGATAGTGGCGAGCGTCTGGTTCTCGCTCTCGATCGTCACCCCTTCCTTGGCTTCCAAGGCTTGGTGCAAACCGTCGCTGTACCGGCGCCCCGGCATGAGGCGACCGGTGAATTCGTCCACGATGATGACCTGGCCATCCTTGACCACGTAGTCGACGTCGATCTGGAAGATGGCATGGGCCTTAAGTGCTTGATGGACGTGGTGGACGATGTCCATGTGCTCGGGCGCGTAGAGATTGTTTACCGTCAGCGCTTTTTCGAGCTTCGCGATCCCCGCGTCGGTCAGCGAGGCGGTGCGCGACTTTTCTTCAATCGTGTAGTCCTCTTCCTTCTTGAGCAAGGGGATTACGGAATTGATGGTGTAATACTTATCCGTCGAGTCTTCGGTTGGGCCACTGATGATAAGCGGGGTGCGCGCTTCGTCGATCAAGATGGAGTCGACTTCGTCGACGATGGCGAAGTTCAGTTCGCGCTGGGCAAAATCTTCCAGGCGAAACTTCATATTGTCGCGCAGGTAATCAAATCCAAATTCATTGTTCGTGCCGTAAGTCACGTCGGCGGCGTAGCTTTCCCGGCGTTGGGCATCATTGAGTCCGTGCACAATGATGCCGACTTTCAATCCCAAGGCTTGATACACCTGGCCCATCCACTCGGCGTCGCGGCGGGCGAGGTAATCGTTGACGGTCACGACATGCACGCCTTTGCCGCTTAAGGCATTTAGGTAAACGGGCAGGGTGGCGACCAGGGTTTTTCCTTCCCCCGTCTTCATTTCCGCCACTTTCCCGTTGTGCAGGACCATGCCGCCAATGAGCTGGGTATCGAAATGGCGCATTTTCAAAACGCGTTTCGACATTTCCCGGCAGACAGCAAATGCCTCCGGTAGCAGGTCGTCTAACGTTTCGCCCCTGGCGATGCGTTCGCGAAATTCCACGGTTTTCGCCGCGAGCTGTTCCTGCGACAGCGGCGTCAGCGTGCTTTCCAAAGAGTTGATACGTTCGACAAGCGGTTGGAGCCGTTTGATCTCGCGTTCGTTTGCGCTTCCAAAAATCTTGCGTGCGAGCGACTGAATCATCGTGTGCCTACCATACTATGACGCGGAGTTTTCCTCCAGAAGTCGGACCAATTCTTTTCGATACCTTTCCATATAGACCGTCGCGTCCTCCCCGGGTACTGGATAAAGCGGTTTGCCTACCCGGAGCGTGACGTAGAATCCGCGCCGGATGGGGATGTGCCGGGGAGGGGCCACCTCGAAACTGCCGTGAATGGCGATTGGGCAAATCGGCACGCCCGCGTTTTGGGCGCTACGAAATATTCCCTTCTTTAGGGGCTGAAGGGCACCATCGCGGGTGCGGGTGCCTTCGGGGAAAATCATGATGCGGTCCCCGCGCCGTAAACCGTCTTCGACCTCCTTCATGATGTTGATGTCGCCTTGGGTGTGGTCGCGGCGGAGAAAATAGCCGCCGATGGCCCACATCGCCCAGCCGAAAAGGGGGATTTTGAGCACGTCCCGTTTGGCGACCCATTTGAAATTCACCGGCAACTGCACCGTAGTGGGGCCGTCAAACATGCTTTGGTGGTTTGGCGCCAAAATGACCCCGCCGGCCGGAATCTGGGGAGCGTAGAAGATTTCGAGGCGAATGGCGTAGAGTCGGCAAATCGTCCAACCCCAGAAGCGCTGAATGGAATGGCCCCAGTTCACATTGAAGGGCGATACGATACAGATGGCCGTCGAAGCAGCAAACGTCCAGATAGTGGAGACGAACAGGGCGATGATCCCGAGTAAATCCAAGCAGCTTTCCCTCGCGGCCCCTTATAGCTCGAAGTGGTGGGAAGGTCATCCATAAGGTACCTTTAGCAAACCATGAAAGTACCCCCCGAGTGCCCACAGAAATTTCCTTACCTTCGCGAGGAAGAACCCGGCAAGAAGCTGTGGTGCGCCTGCGGCAAATCGAAAAACCAGCCGTATTGCGATGGTTCTCACCAAGGCACCGGCTTCCAACCCGTGGCGGTGGAAATCAAGGAGAAGCGCAAAGTCGCATGGTGCGGCTGCAAGTACACGCATCGCCCGCCGTTCTGCGACGGCAGCCACGGGGAGCTCCCCCCCTAAATTGTCTTAAAAGGTGCCACGTACTTTTTAAGACAAAGGTAAGAATTTAGCCGGCTTTTTTTTCGTCGTCGGGGAGTTCGACTTGATCCATCTGCTCGAGGAGCGAGATGGCGAGGCGGAGGGTTTCGATGAGGCGGCGCTTTTTGGCCTGGACGGCGGAGACGGATAGTGTGGCGTTGCGCAGACGCTCTTCGAGCGATTCCATTTCGAGTTCTAGTGCATCATTCTTTCGTTTCAACTCGATGACGTGCTTGTCTTTAGAGTCGAGCAGGGCCTGCGTATCGCGTTTGAGCAGTTCGTATTTGTTTTCGAGTTCGCGCTCTTTGAGCTTGATCCGCTTGAGGTCTTCGCGAACCTTGTCTTTCCATTCTTCACGGCGGCGTTGCAGCTCCTGATATTCCGCGCTGACATTGCCGGTGCGGCGCTGCGCCTCTTCAAATTCGTTTTTCATCCGCACAATTTCTTCGCGGTAGCGTTTTTCGATCTCGCGCGCCTCCAAGCGAGACGACTCGTCGCGGCGTTTTAGTGTTTCGAGTTCGGAAACCAAGTCGTGCGACTTATTGGTTAGCGAACGCATTTGCGCTGTCATTTTGCGGACGTAGTTCTGATACTGCTTTTGCTGTTCCTTGAGATCGCGCGACTCGGACTCCTTGAGTGCGATGTACTTGCGTAACACTTCTGCCTGATCGGAGGTGACGTCTTCTCCCGTCGGTAGTTTGTTGAAATCATCGACCTGGGGTTGGATCAGGCTCAGTTCCTTTTGGATTTTCGAAACTTCGATGTGCGAATGGCTGAACGAACTCTCGCTGGGCTCGAGTTCGAGCGTGAATACGGGCTCGAGGCGCTCGACATCGGTGTTCTCCGGCACCTCAATGGTGGGGAAGATGGGAGCAATGTCGGGCTCCTGCCGGTACGACCGGGAGCCGTCCGAGACCAGGGAGTCTTTAGGGGAGCCTTTGCTTCCCTTCTTTTTGGAGTCGTGATCCGACACTTCAGGCGCTCCTTCGCTATAAGTATCGGTAAAAATTCTCAAGGCGTTGATAATGCGATGTGTCGTTTCGTAAATCCTGACTGCGCTGCGTTAGGGTTCGTTGAGCCAATGCTGCCAAGCTTCCCAGAGCATGACCATGGCCAACGTGTCGAGTTCGCAGTACATCAGGAGCTTTTTCGCCAAGGTTTCCATTTGGGCCGCCGGCGTTTGCGTGAGTTGCATCTGGGCGTAGGCCATCATGGCGCCGGCGCCTTCCTTTACGTCGAAATCATCCTCGAGGGACGCGAGTTGAGCCTCGGTCACCCCTTCGAAAATCTGGGGGAGGCGGTCGTAGGGGTTTTGCCAGTTTCCGGCGGCGTTGCGCATGAGCCATGTCTGGTTCCGAAAATTGCGGCTCGGCATCTCGGCCGTGCCGTAGATCGGTTGCGAGTATTTTGTGCGCAGGAAATGGGACGCGGCCAGGGTGGTGGGTAGAACCACCTTTAGCGAGTTGGAACCACCCATCTCGGGAAGTAGGTAAAAGCGTTTCACCATCGCGAGCAAGTCAACCATGTCGCGGGGACCGGTCGCTCGCGCCTCGCCTTCCCCCGAATGCGTGATCGAATGGATGAAGGCAATGAGCGACGCCCGATCCGCAACGCTATCATCGGCACTGAGTTGGCGCGCAATCGCGTTCAGCGTTGTATTTTCGTGGGCGGCGTACCGAAAGATGGTTCCGCCGTCCGTTTCCAAGTCCGCTTTCAAAGCGCGTAGGAACGCGTAGTTGGGGAAGACGCCGCGTTCGCGGTGGAGGAATTCTCCGGCGTGAGTGATTTTGCCGTCGGCCGCTACCTGGTGGTGAGAAAACTGGAAAGCATGGGTTTCGTAGGGGCGCCGCCCCCGGTGGAAAGGCAGCGCGAGCGCGATGGTCTCGAAGTCAATGAAGTGCAGCGGGAATTTCCACTTCCGAAACTCCGCCGCCAAGCTGTCGCGGTCAAGGAAAGCCGGGGCGGCCGGGGTCATCGCCATTTCGATCTGCTTCCATTGCCGTTGCACGCGGGACAGCCCGGTTTCTTTGGCTCCCCCGTCGCGGCCCAGATGCTCAATGGCCAAGTCCTGGACGCAAAGTTTTCCGTCCTGAATCCATTCGTCTTTTTTCTTCGCATCCCAAACCTCCAAGACCGGCACGCAGCTTGGCCGCGCGACCAGGATCGGTTCCCAGCAGGGACCGTAGTCATGCGGTGTGCCCACCACGCGAAATTCGCAGCTGCCGCAATGGCTACCCAAGCGCGTCGTCAACCGCACATCGCGTGTGAAAGCGTCGGCGAGCGTGCGGACGAGTTGGCCGAAGGTGTGGGTTTCGCCCTCGAACCCCGGGCCAATGCCATAACGGCGACCGTTGAGGAGGTACTCGACCGCCTCCGAGACTTCCACCTCGGTTAGGATCTTCTCGCCCAAAGCTGCCGGAGAGGTATCACCCTGGTTTTTCACGGTTCTACCGTCGGGTAGGAGGGCAAATTTTTGATTCAGGCCGTCAATGGTCGCGGACTTCGTTTTGTCGGCCAGAACGAGGTAGGGAGTAATCGTTTTTTTCGGATACTTCTCTCGCAGGAGGTAAGTTTGAAAGGCAACGTCGAGCAGGTAAGGGAACCATTTGGCGGCAATGCCACCGCCTTTTTTTGAGAAGAAATCGTCGGTGGGAGCATAGCTCTTGGCTTTTACTTCCAGCAAGCGCCAGCGATCGCCGTCGATATCGAGAATATCCGCGCGGGCAAAAAGAGTTTCATAGCAAAACGCCGCCTCAAACACGGTTACCGTCGGTTGGCCGAGAATTTGGTCGGTGTGGGCGATCGCTTGTTCCCGTTCGCGCGCGCCGATTTCAATCCCATTTGGGTAGTAGCACCGGGCCAGGGCGCCGACTTGGAAGCCGCCCTTGGCCAAGCTCTTCAGGAAAGGGTCTTCCGCTTTTCGGTTTTCGAATTGCGTTTTGTCGACGTAGAAGAGTTTGGTTGGACACTCCGCGGCAAGGCTGAAGCGTGTTTTCGTTAGATTTTTTGCTTTCGATTCCACGCGGGGCTCGGGTAGTGTTGGCACCTTTGGAGGAAATGAAAACATGAAAAATTGGACAACTCGAGCAGTAGTTTTGGTATTCGCGGCGGTGATGGCGCAAAGTGCGGTGGCGGCTCCTAAGTCGAGCCCCACTCCCTCCGGCAAACCCAGTTTTTGGTTGGGCGGCGCGGCCGATGCTAACTACAATCCGACCGGTTCGTCGATCACGGCCATTTGGCTGATGAATGATCGGGCGGGCCTGCAATTCTACGTCGGCATTCCGACGGTAAATCCGTTCTTGGTGGGTGGCGGTGCGAAGTTTCAGTACACGGTCAGCGGGGATGCCTACAAAGGCCTCCATGTCGGTGGCGGTTTGGGGCTGGGGGCGACCGGTACCGCGCTGGCGCGTTCGTTCTTCATCAACATCATTCCGACGATTGGTTTGCATTTCGAAATTGTCGATAACGTGCTCGTGACCTTGGATGGTTCGTTTGCGTTCAAGCTATACACGGCGGGTGCGTCGAGTTTCGATATGGCCTTATCCGGCGGTACCGTCGGAGCGGGCGGCAGTATCGTGATCGGCTTGTAAACGAGATTGCTTCGAGCTGCGCTCTCGCAATGACGTGAGCTGATGCTCGCAATGACATTGGCGGCTTCCTTCGGGGAGCCGCCTTTTTTTATGGGATCCCCGCCGCGTGCAGACTTTGCACCGCGACCACGGCAATGGCGTAAGCGGCGACGTTAAATACGACCAGTTGTACCAACGGCCAAGTCCAGTTGCCAAATTCCCGACGGGCCACCGCGACGGTGGACATGCATTGCAAGGCAATCATAAAAAAGAGGATTAGCCCTACGGCCGAAGCGGGAGTGAAGAGGGAATGACCATCTTCGCGTCTGGCCGTTCGCATGGCGTCGAGCAGCGAAATCTCGCGACCCGCTTCGTCGGATTCCGAGACCTGAAGAACGAGGCCGAGCGACGCCACAAAGACTTCGCGGGCGGCAAAAGCCGAGATCAAAGCCACCCCGGTGCGCCAATCGCCGCCCATCGGTTGCATGAGCGGATCGATGAACTTGCCGGCGCCCGCTGCATAGCTCTGATTGAGTTTTTCCGATGGCGTGGGGGCGTCGTAGTGCGGGAAGGTTGTTGCCGCCCAAAGGGCGATGGCAAAAACGAATATCGCCGGGCCGGCCTTGCGAATGTAGTTGTCGGTGCGCAGGTAAACGGTTTTCCAAACCGCCCGAAAGGAAGGGCGTCGGTACAGCGGCAACTCGAGCATGAAAAAAGAAGTTTCTTCGATCTTGAGCATGCGGCTAGCCACCGCGGCCGCGATGGCGCCAATGAAAAGGCTCAGCAGATAAAGTCCGGCCAGCGCCACGCCCGGTTTCCACGCCGATTGGCCCCAGAATAAAAAAGCGAGCAGTAGCGCGTAGACCGGAAGGCGTGCGCTGCAACTCATCAACGGGATAATAAAAAGCGTCAGCCACCGCTCTTTACGATTGGGGATGGTGCGAGCGGCGAGCATCGCCGGAATCGCGCAGGCGTAGCCGGAAAGCAAGGGCACGAAAGAACGCCCGTTGAGCCCCAATCGCGTGAGCGGTCGATCGATCAACGTTGCGGCCCGAGCGAGGTATCCGGAATCTTCGAGCAGGGTGATGCCTAAAAACAACATGGCGATCTGGGGAACGAAGGTCATGATGGCGCCGATGCTCAGCAAAATGCCGCCGCCCAAAAAATCCGACCAAAGGCTGCCGGGCGCTCGACCCAAAACCCAGGCGGCGCCCCTCTCAAAGGTTTCTGAAATCAGATCCATCGCTGGTGCGGCGACCCAGAATATCGACGTAAATAGCCCGCTCATGATCAATGCGAAAAAAACCAATCCCCAAACCGGATGCATGAGCGCCCGATCCAGCGCGCGCGTGCGTTCCGCGAGCGTGGTTCCCCGCGTCCGGGCGGCGGCGTGGTTCAGCACCTGCGTCGCGATTTGCCCCGCCCATTTCAATTCCATTTCTTGGCGCGGGCCGGACCAAGGTTTCGGCGCGGTGATCTTCGCGGGGCTGGCGGCAACTCTGGCCGCGGCCGTCGCCAACGCTTCGACGTCCTGGAGATCGAGCCCGTTGACGGCGAAAACCGGGACGCCGAGTTTTCGGGCGAGGGCATCGAGATCCAGGCCAATGCCGTCGCGTTCTAGGAGGTCGCGCATGGTCACCGCGACCAGAACGGCATAACCTGATTCGATCACCTGACGCACCATCGGTAGATGGCGCGAAAGCTGAGTGCCATCGGCGACCACAATCACGGCCCCCGGTTTTTCGGGGCCTTCGCCAAAAAGAAGTTCCCGCGTCACTCTTTCTTCCGGCGATTTCGGGGTGAGACTATAGGTTCCCGGGGTGTCGACGACTCGCAGTTCTACGCCAAAACTGCGACGGGCATTGCCAGCTAGGTAGTCGACGGTGGCGCCGGGATAATTTACGGCGTGGCTGCCGGCACCGGTCAGGGCATTGAAAAGCGTGGTCTTGCCGGCGTTCGGCGGTCCGACCAGTGCGACGGTGCTGGATTTCAAATGCGCAGACATCCGGCTTCGTTCTCTCTCAGGGCAACGGTCGTGCCCCGCACTTCCACCAGCCAAGGGCCGCCAAAGGGGACTTTTCCCCGCAGGCAGATGGTTTCACCCGGAAGAAAGCCGATTTCGTAGAGCCTTTCGACTAAGACGGGGGGCCCTTCAATGCCTTTAAGGGTACATTCGGTGCCCGGCGGCCGCCCCGCCAGTAAATTGGAAGGCTGGTTCTGCATTCAGATTCCGTCTGAATATCATAACGACGGCCGAATGGCAGGGGGGAGTTTTTACACGGTATCCCAACGATAGCCCTCAGCGGCCACGGCATCATCGGCCAGGGACTTGATGAGCTCATCGTCGTTGTCATCGATCTTGCCGCAGTTGGAGGCAATTCGCCGTCGGCACTGGCCAGAAAAAATGGTCAGAATTTCCTTCTCTTTGGGGCAGGCATCGGAGCCTTTCGCTTCGATGAGCGACGTGACCCGGCTGACGGTCGCGGCCAGGGCGAAGAGATCGATCATGATGTCGGCTAGGCGGCGCGTCGCAAACTGTTTGTCGACGATCTTTTTACCGTGCTTGCGCAGGAGGCGATCGACGAAGGTTGCCAGCTGTCGTGTGCCTTCTTCAAAGATGGTCGCCGCCGCCTTCAGGTCGGGGTGCGCCTTGGTCATTTCCGATTTACCCACACCGGTGGCGAAGGTCATCCGCCGACGTGCGTAATCGGAAAGCACCCCGAAGCCCTTGATCGGATCGGTGAAGGCATTGCCCAGCGAGGAACTGATGTCTTTGAGGTTCTGTCCTACGTCGTTCATCGCGGTCAGCGCAATGAACAGACGCAAGATTTCGTTCGTGCCTTCGAAGATGCGGTTGATGCGGCAGTCGCGCATCATGCGTTCGTACGGGAACTCCCGCATGAAACCATTTCCGCCGGCAATCTGAAGGGCCTCGTCCACCGTACGCCAAAGGCACTCGGTCGCGAAAACTTTGCTGATCGCCGCTTCCACCGCATAGTCTTCGTAGCCCTGATCGACGAGCCCCGCGACCATCGAAACGGTTGACTCACTCGCGAAGGTCTCCACGACCATGTGACCAATCTTCTGCTTGATTAGACCGTAGTCCGAGATGGGCTTGCCGAATTGCACGCGCTGTTTGGCCTGCAGGCTGGAGAGCTCGATCAGGCGTTTCATTGCGCCGACCGAACCGCCGCCCAGACCGGTGCGCCCCGAATTGAGGATGCGCATTGCGATTTTGAAACCTTTGCCGACCTCGCCCAAAACATTGGCGTCGGAAACCTTCACGTTTTCCATGAGCACGGTCGTCGTGGAGCTGGCCCGTATTCCCATCTTGTCTTCGTGGGGACCGGTCGAAACCCCCGGCATGTCTTTGGTGACGATGAAAGCCGTGATCTTACCGTCCTTCGTATCGGTCTTGGCGAAAACCGTGAAGAAGTCGGCAATCCCACCGTTCGTGATCCAAAGTTTTTCGCCGTTCAGCACCCACGAATCTCCCTGGCGGGTGGCGGTGGTTTTGATCGAGGCGGCATCCGATCCGGCGCCCGGTTCAGTCAAGCAGAAGGCGGCGATCATTTCGCCGGTGGCCAGCTTTGGCATGAAGCGCTTTTTCTGTTCGTCATTGCCGAAGAGCAAAAGGCCGCGCATGCCGATCGAACTGTGGGCACCCGCGGTAATGGCCACGGAAGATTCGTACTTGGCGAGTTCCTGCACGGCGCGGGAATAGGCGGAGCTGGAAAATCCCAAGCCACCGTACTCCTCCGGGATGATGAAACTAAAGAGTCCAAACTCGCGCATCTGCTGAAGGAATTCGGGGGGCAGGTGGCCTTCTTTGTCCCACTGGCGAAACTCCGCCTCTTTCCCCTTTAACCAGGAACCGAAACTATCGAAGCAGGCCTTCAAGGTCTCCTGCTCCTCCTTCTTAATTTGCGGAAACGGGAAGATCATGTCTTCGTTAATTTCGCCGAGGCAGAGCGCCCCCATGAAGCTTTCACTCTTATTCGTCGTCATGCATCCTCCCGATTTTACGAGTTAGAGTCTCTCATAGGAGAAGGCAAAACCCAATGGCGGGTCGGAGACGCTTAGCGGGAGCGGCGCGCCAAGCCCGGCGCATCCAAGACGGATCGAATTAGCGACTCTTGAAGTGCAAGATCGCCGGCGCAGGTTTCGATCGCGGGAGCCAACCAGTTGTCCTGCTCTACGAAGAAAATCCGGCCGCCAAATGGTTTGCGTAGTGCTTGGGGCAGGTTTCGGGCGTACACACCCGGTTTGGGAACGGGCAGAGCGTGTCCCCAGCGGGCGATCCGCAGATCCGCCAGGTCGGCTTTCTGAAAGCCAAGTAGGGGCAGGAGTTCGTCTTCGATCTGGGCCCGAAATTCCGCGCGGACGGTCGCGTAGGCATTTTTGTCGAGGAGAGCCGTGCGGCTTTTAGCCGGCACCGGGCGGTACAGAGTCAGTACACTGTGTCGGCCTCGTAGCTGCCCCAGGCTTCCCACCACTGCATCCGTCGCTCGGCGGGGGGCTTCGCCTTGTTTCGCATTCAACAAAAAGAGATCGTAGAAACGGGAGCGCAAAGGCTTTTGGATCAAAACGCCGGCGGTGAGATACGAACGGTATTCGATTTCGCTAAATGCCTGTCGCCGTTCGGGTTCAATTCCTTCCAAGACTTTGGCCACCGCAAACTTCGGACAGGCCAGGACGGCGGCTCGCGCTTTGACCCCGCGGAGCTTTCCGTCGGCATCGGCGTAGGAGATGCGCACGCCGTCGGCGTCCGCTTGCACTTTGACGACGAGGGCGCTGGGGCGAAAGTGGTTTTTGGGGATACCGGCGCTTAAGCCGGCTTTCAAGAGGTGTTCGGCGATTCCCGCGTTTCCGCCCGGGGCCACGCAGATGGGGCGACTATCGCTCGCGAAAAAACAAAGGCCCGCCGCGGCACTGACTTCATCGGCCGCGGCTCCGAACGCCGACCACGAATAGGCTTCGAGGGCTTGGGAAAGCAGTGGCGACAAAGGTCCGACCGCTTCCTCCATCGTTCGGCGAAAGTTTTTGGCGTCCAGATTTTGCACCGAATTCCAGCGTTTGCCATCCGCCGTGGGAATTTCGGGAAAGGGAAAGGCTTTGGATGCGTTCACGTCTTTCAAAAATGCTTCGAGCTTTACGTAGGTCGCTCGGTGCTGGGGTTCGGCGGCTCCATCCCAAAATTTTGAAATGAATTTTCCACCCGCACCCACCGGAAAATTATCGGGCGCAACCTGTACCAGCTTATCGAGTTTGAGTTCGGTATAGAACCGGTGCAACGGCGTGCCTTTTTCGGGCAGGGGAAAATAGGCAGACCCGAGACCAAAATCGGTGCCCCGCCATGACTGGCCCTTCGCGTTGCCCCCGAAACGGGGCGCTTGCTCCAAGACGATCGGTCGGTAATCGCGGAAGGCGTAAGCGGTGAAAAGCCCACTCAAACCGCCACCGACAATTGCCAGCGGCGTTTCCTCCCAGCGGGTTGGAGCGGCTTGGGTTTTGAGAAAAGTGGGAAGATCCCAGAGGATCTGGTGGGCCCGCTCGAACTCGTCGCCAAAGAATCGCGCCGGAGCAGTGTCCTCCAAACTCCGATCGATGGGCCCGTGCGCCTCGAAAAACCCGGAAGGGGGAGCCGCCCAAGCGTCGATAGCGTCGAAGCGACTCAAATACCAAGCGGCCGACGCGGTGGTAGCGCAACCCAAAAACTCTCGCCGTGTGAATCCGCCGCGCATCCAGCTATCGTACCGGAACCGTCGACAAAAGGGTGCCGCACGGTGTCTTAAAAGGTACCCCACTTCCATTCGGGAACACCGGAAAGGAAGTGGGTACCTTTTGAGAAAAAGTTGTGGTAACTGCCCTCCAAATGAAGGCGCTAGCTCTGTTTTTCTCCATTTGGCTCGCAGTCCCCTTGCAAGCCAGTGACCAGGACATTCTGTCGCGGTTTTTGGCGACCGCGGGCAAGAACTACGAGCATTTGGAAGCCACGAAAGCCCTTTTCGATGTGGGGCTGTCCGAATTGTCGCCGCCTGATGTCTATCGGGCGAAAGATTTGATGAGAGCTTACTCGGATCGTTGCGCCCCGCCGAAACCCGACCCGGATTGGTGGGGTGACATTCAGGTTGCCTACTGGCGGATCCTGAATCGTTGGGGGGCCATTGACCAACGTAATGTCGATGCCATCCAGGCCCGCTTGGCCTCAACGGTCGAGTTGGTCAATTTCAAGGTTCGGACCCGGCGCGGGCTATTGGAGTTCTTGCGGGATGATTTGGATTTCTGGCCGGCCGAGATCCATCAAGGTCTGGTGAGTTTCTTGCAAAACGAGTCGCAGCAGAATCTGCGGTTTGAAGCCGCTCAGATCTTGATTGAGCGCGCAACGCGGAATTTCGCGACCCGAACGTGGTTATCCCAAAACCATTCTTGGTGCCGGATTGAGGATGCGTTGGCGGCATCGGAAGCCGCTTTTGGTCGGCGTGCGACCGTCAGTCTTCAGCAGGGACACCGGCGGAAGGCGGAAGCGCAGCTGGCCGCCGTCCAAGAAGCTCGAGAAAGAGTGACTTGCCTAAAGGAATCTACTTTAAACAAGGACCAATGTATCGCCGACGCGGCGGGAGTGCTCGAACGACTGCGGGTTTTACTAGCATCGGGAGATGAACTGTCACGAGTCCATTGCGCGGAACTCGTGGTGGATGTCGCCCTGCGCTCTCCGCTCAGTTCGCTCTTGGGGGATCCGGCGCAGAACGGCCACTAGAGGTAAAGATTCTGCGGATCCAGTTTTTCGCGCAGTAGCCCGAGCTGTATGGCATCGGGGGAAGGGGCATGAATTAACTTGGGCGCAAACTTGAGATCCCAGCCACAGGCCGCTTTGACTTGTTCGACCGTCACGCCGTCATAGATTTCAGTCAGCACCATTTCGTCGCCTTGAAACTGGCATACGCCCAAGTCGGTAATCACGGTGAGCGGGCCTCCACCGGGCAAATCAAACTCGCGACGTTCCTTACCTTCCCAGGGCGATTTGCGTTTGCTGTGGAAGCGCCGCCCGGGGCTGGTCACGAAATCGCAAGTGGCGACGAAAGTGCGGGGGCTCATGCGCATCATGATGAGCAGGCGCTGAGAGTGCACGGCAATTTCGCAGGCACCGCCGCTGCCGGGCAAACGCACTTTCGGTTTGTCGTACGGCCCGATCACGGTAGTATTCAAATTGCCGTAACGATCGACTTGAGCCCCTCCAAGAAATCCCACTTCGATCAAACCGCCCTGCAAAAAGAGCTGAAAAATATCGGCCTGAGAAACAATGGCAAGTGAATCGGTGACGAGGGTGGGATCGCCAATGGACACCGGTAAGCGATCGGGTAGCGTTCCCACGGCTCCCGATTCGTAAATCATGAAAAGCTGGGGCGCGTGAGTTGCGCGCGCCAAATTGCACGCCAGATTGGGCAGCCCAATGCCCACGAAGACGACTTCGCGATCTTTGAGCTCCTGCGCGGCGCGGACCGCCATCCGTTCCGAGGGTCTGATTTCAGTAGCCATAATCGACCCCCTCACACCGGCGGGGTTTGGCCTTGAGTCGGTCGATCAATCCCTGGCCGACTTTCTTCATGTAACCCGAGCGATCTTTCACTCCGAAAACAAACTCATTCAGGTAGTCTTGATACGTTTTGGTCTCGCGCGAGATATCTTCCCACTTCACATAGAAATCGTTGTCGCGATCGTAGTGCCCCTGAACATAGCTCGGATGGCAGCCCCACGGCTCGAGGACGACGTGATCCACCAGAATGCCGGGGACAATGGTGCGATTGGGGTCCCGGCGAATGACCGAAGTTTCTACGATTTCCTCGGCGACGACGATCACCCGCTTGGCGGCAAAGACCGCTTCCTTCTGCGTGCCGAGCAAGCCCCAAACTTGTGCGTTGCCTTCCTTGTCGCTGCGTTGGCAATGGATGATGGTGACGTCCGGGTTTAAAGCCGGCACCGTCGCAAATTTGCGGTCGGTGTACGGACAAGTGATGCGGGCGATCTTCTCGTTCGCGCCCGGGATATCCGAGGCATCGTAGTTTACGAGCGGCCAGAAGGGGAGGCCCGCCGATCCGGCGAGTAAGCGCGCCACCATCCCGAAGTGAGAATACTCCTCCAGCTCTACGCCGCCGGCCGCTTCTCCCTGGCTGCGCCGCCGCAGCGCATGCAACGAGCCCACCCCGGGATTTCCGGCCCAGCTAAAAACCAGTTTTTTTACGAGGCCCGCTTCCATCAACTGGTCGTAGACCAAATCCGGGGTGAGGCGTGCAGCGGTCAGATTTCCGATGCCCTGGCGAATAATCTCGTGGCCGGCCGCAAAGCAAATCAAGTGTGTGAAGCCCTCGATGTAGAGGGTGTCGCCGGGGCGAACGGAATCCGCCACCGCTTCCTTCATGGAACGCAGCTTATTGGGACTGAGCTTGGGTGCGCGAGCCGTCATTTGGACAGTTTCGTCAGGCAGTGGTCTAAGATCTCCAAGCCGACTTTTACTTCCTCCGAAGAAATGACTAGCGGTGGAGCGAAACGAATGGTCGAAGCGCCGCAGGAGAGCAGTAGCAAGCCTTCGCGGAACGCCATTTGTTCCAATTCACCCACGAGCGTGGAAGCCGGCTTCGTCGTGCCGGGTTCGACGAATTCAGCGCCGATCATCAGTCCCACGCCCCGCACATCTCCAATGCAGGCGTGTTTCTTCTGCAGCGCCACCAAGCCCTCTTTCATTTCCTCGCCGACGTTACGGATATGCGGGAGCAGCGGCTCGATCACTTCGAGAGTGGCCACGGCGGCGGCGCAACAGACCGGGTTGCCGCCGTACGTGCTACCGTGGCTGCCGCGCGGCCAGCTCATAACTTTTTCACGGGCGACGATCGCGCCAATCGGCATGCCGGAGCCGAGGCCTTTCGCGGTGGTGTAAATATCGGGCGCAACTTTCAAAGTTTCCGCCGCGAACATATCCCCGGTGCGGCCTACACCCGATTGCACCTCATCAAACACCAGCAAGATGCCGTGCTGATCGCAAATACGTCGGAGGTCCTTAAGAAATTTAGGGGCCGGAATCACGTAGCCCCCTTCGCCCAGAATCGGCTCCACGAAAATGGCGGCAATTTCCTTTGGATCGGTGTGCGAGGGAAACCAGTCGGTTTCTAAATGCACGGCGCATTCACAGCTTTTTTCACAAAACGCTTTCGCATTCTTGTGTGCGCAACGGTAGGGATTGGAATACGGGATGTGAATCACGCCCGGAACGAGCGGGCCAAAGAAGGCCCTTTGGCCGACTTTGGAAGCATTTAGCGAAATGGCTCCCATCGTTCGCCCGTGGAACGCGCCCTTGAAAGCGACGATCTTCTCGCGTTTCGTGTGGTACCGCGCGAGCTTAATCGCACCTTCCACCGCTTCGGTGCCCGAGTTAGTCAAAAAGACTTTCTTGGCGCCCATGTCCGGTACATATCCCGCCAGCTTTTCGCAAAGCTGGACCATGGATTCGTAATAGAAATCGGTGCCGCAAATATGCAGGAATTTGGCGGCCGCATCTTGAATCGCTTTCACGACCTTCGGGTGGGCGTGTCCCGTGGAAGCCACGGCGATCCCGGCCATGAAATCCAGGTACCGATTGCCGTCGGTATCGATCACCCACGGGCCTTCACCCGATGCCACCGCGAGCGGATACTCCTTGATATAGGAAGGCGACGTAACCCGCTTATCGCGATCGATAAGGCTTTTCGCTTTCGGCCCCGGCGGGGCCACTTTGATTTCGGGACGCAGATTTTTCACCGTTACTCCATGATCGTGCGCGACTGTTCGCGAGCGAACTGCGACGCGTAATAAGGACCGCAACCACCTTTTCCGGTGGATCCGGAGCCCTTCCACCCACAGAAGGCTTGGACGCCGGGCCAGGCACCGGTCGTCGCCCCCGTCTTGCGGTTGGCGTAGAGCACGCCGGTTTCGATGCGGTTCATAAACAAATCGATTTCTTCTTTCTTCTCCGTGAAGATGCCGGCGGTCAGGCCGTAGGGCGCTTGGTTCGCGGTGCGGATTGCCTCTTCCAGGTTTTTGAAGGTGTCGACCACCACGAAGGGCGCAAAATATTCTTCTTGAAAGAGGGCGCTGCTGGACGGGGCAACCGCCACCGTAGGCGCAACAAAGTGCCCGTGTTCTAAGCCGGATTGCGTGCGCAAGTCTTCGCCACCGCAGAGTATCTTGCCATCTTTCTTTGCCGTCTTCACGGCACCGAGAAATTTGTCGACGGCCTTGGCGTTGATCACCGGGCCGATATACGTTTCCTGACGGGTGGGGTCACCGATCACCAGTTTCTTGGTTTTTTCGACGAGACCGGCTAAGAAAGCGTCCTTTTTCGATTCATGCACCCAAACGCGCGAGAGCGCGCTGCATTTTTGGCCCGACATGCCGAACGCCGACTTCATACAACCGTCGGTGGCTTTATCCAGATCCGCCGACTCGCAAACAAAGGCCGGATTTTTCCCGCCGAGCTCCATTAGGCAAGGCTTGGGGAAGGCTTTGCTGAATTCGTGGAAGATCCGCATACCGACGTCTTTGCTGCCGGTAAAAGCGATGCCATCGCATTCGGGATGCAAAACCAGGGCATCCCCAATTTCCCCGCCGGTACCGTAAACCAATTGGAAGACGCCTTCGGGAATGCCGGCATCACGGTAACATTCAAAAAGCTTTTGGGCGCACCAGGGTGCGTCCTGGCTCGGTTTGAGGATCACGGAGTTTCCGCCGAGCAGCGCGGCCGAACTCATGCCGGCAGCGAGCGCCAATGGAAAGTTGAAAGGTGAAATCACGACAAATACGCCGAAAGGACGCAAGACACTGCGGGTGTTTTCGTTGGGGGAAAGCTTGCCGAGGGGACGGCTAAAGCCATCCGACTCTTCCCAGCTCTTACCGTAGTAGCGCAGCAGATCGGCCGACTCTTCTACGTCGCCCATCGCTTCGAGCCGGTTCTTGCCTACCTCAAGCGACATGATGGCACTGATTTCCATCCGCCGTTCGGAAATCAGATCGGCAGCCTTATTGAGTCGGCGCACGCGATCTTGCCACGGCAGGTCGCCCCAGGCCCGTTGCGCACGGCGAGCATTTAGAAAAACGGAGTCGAGTTCTTTCTTTGAAATCTTGTGGAAACGGGCCAACGTTTCGCGCGTATTGGCCGGGTTCTTGTCGTCGAGAAAGTTCCCGCTCCGGAAAGCTTGATTCCCAATCCAGGAGGGGTATTCGGCGCCGAGTCCCTTGCGCACCTTTTCCAGCGCCGTATCAAATTCGCGGTGCACCTCGGTCATGTCCGCATTCAGCATGGAGTAGGTAATCTTGAAGGCCATTTTCATCCTCCTTTGGAGAAGACCGCGACAATGCTCGCCTCGAGCTTTTCCACTAATTCATCGGCTTGCGCTCGGGTCATGACCAGGGGCGGCCCCATCACGATGAGATCACCGTTCACTCCGTCGGCCTGACCGATATTGGGCCAGACCGTCAAACCCCGTTCGAAAGCCGCGGACACGAAACCTTCCACGATCTTCTTGGCGCGGTCAAACGGATGTTTGGTCGCTTTATCTTGCACGAATTCCACACCTCCCAGCAATCCGAGGCCCGCCACGGCACCCACCCCGGGCAACGGCAAGATGCGGTCTTTGAGCAGACCGTGCCAGTACTTGCCAACTTCAGCGGCATTTTTCACCAGCTGGTGCTTATCAAAGTAGTTCAGTACGGCGAGGCCCGTCGCGGCCATGCTAGGGGACTGCAGATAGGTTTGCGCGTGGAGGAAGTAGCCGGTGCCCTTTTTCATGAGATCGACATCGGATTGGCGCACGAGTAGCGCGCTCACCGGCATATATCCGCCGTTGATCCCCTTGCCGAGCACCGCGATATCGGGCTTGAAGCCGTAGTGTTCCGCCGCAAAAAACTTGCCGGTGCGCCCGGCGCCGCAGAGCACTTCGTCGGCAATCATCAAAATACCGTGCTTGCGGCAAACCGCGGCGATCTGGTCGAAGTATCCGGGCGGCGGTGTCCATCCCCCCGTGCTCGATCCGCTTACCGTTTCAACCAAAAATCCCGCGATCGTCTTGGGGCCTTCTTGCGCAATCAGGGTCTCGAGTTGCTTGGCGTAGTGGGCCGCGCCTTGAGTTTCATAATCCACCGGGCAGCGGTAGCCGTAAGGCGCGCTCACCGTGACAACGCGCGAGAGCAAGGGGCCGAAGAGTTTTTTATAGTGCGGCCGTCCCGAAGCGGAAAGCGCGTAGAAGGTGTTGCCGTGATAGCCCGGCACGCGGGCGATAAAGGTGCCGCGTTCCATTTCGCCGCGCTCGACCCACAGCTGCCGGGCGAACTTGATCGCGGCTTCGACCGCTTCCGAGCCGGAACTTAAAATCGCCACCCGATCGAGCCCAATAGCGCGCGCTTTTTCGGCCAGCTTGTCGGCAAATTCTTCCATGACCGGTGAGGTGAACTGCGTCCCGTTGACGTAACCGACTTTGGCGAGTTGGGCCGCGACTGCATCGGCGACCTCTTTTACCCCGTGTCCGATACTCGCGACCAGTGCCCCGCCCGCCGCGTCAAAGTATTTTTTTCCGGCGCGATCGAAGAGGTAAACGCCTTCCCCGTGGGAAACCACCGGAAAGGTTTTCGTCAGGTTGCGTAGGAGGACATGGCCCTGGGGGTAAGTCACCGTCGTCGGCATTGGCGGAGGATAACCGAAGATGTTAGAAGCGTTAAGATGAAAGAATTTCGAGAGTTCTCCATTCCCGTCTACGTTGGTGCTAGCGTGCGTTCGCCGATCGGAAAATTTGGCGGTAGTTTAAAACGCTTCACGGCTCCCGCCCTGGCGACTTTGGCTCTGAAGGAATGCATTCGACGGGCGGGGGGCGAAGCGCGCGCCGATGGGATCGTCTTGGGCCACGCGCGCCAAGCGGGGGCCGGACCCAATCCTGCGCGTCAGGCGACGATCGGCGCAGGGTTTGCGGATACGACTCCCGCTATCACGGTCAATCAGGCGTGCGCATCCGGGCTCACCGCGGTATTCGCGGCCGTGGAGAAAATCGCGTTGGGTCGCGCGAAACGCATTTTCTCGGGCGGCGTCGAGAGCATGTCGAACACACCGTACCTTCTAATGGATGCGCGTTGGGGTCAGCGTCTCGGACACGGCAAGGTTGTCGACGGGATGTACCAAGATGGCTTTCACTGCCCAATGGCCGGAATGGTGATGGGCGAAACCGTCGATCGCTTCATCGCCGCGGAGCGCCAGATCACTCGCGCCGAACAGGACGCTTACGCATTGCTTTCGCAACAGCGCGCGGAAAGTGCGTGGCAGAGCGGTGCGTTTCGACGCGAAATCTTTGAAATCCCAGCGGAGGGGAAAAATCCGGGGTTGGCGGAAGACGAACACCGGCGGGGATCGACGACATTGGAAAGTCTGGCTAAACTTCCCCCCGTCTTTGATCCAAAAAGCGGCACGATCACCGCTGGGAACTCGAGTGGCATCACCGACGGTTCCGCTTTCCTTTGCCTCACGGCGGGGAAGGAGGATTTTTCGCAAGGGGAGATTCTCGGGATGGAGACCGTCGCCATCGACCCGAAACGGATGGGCGTCGCACCCGTGCTGGCGATCCGGAATCTGCTCGCTCGGCACCAGCTGAAGATTCAAGATCTGGAAGCGATCGAAATCAACGAGGCGTTCGCCGCTCAAGTCCTGGCGTGCCAGCGCGATTTAGAAATCCCCACCGAAAAGCTGAACGCCTGGGGCGGCGGCATTTCCATCGGCCATCCGATCGGCGCCAGCGGCGCCCGTGTCTTGGTGACCTTGCTCAATCGCCTCTCCGGAAAGCCGGGGGCAATAGGTCTGGCCAGTCTTTGCGTGAGCGGGGGACAGGGCGTGGCCCTGCTTCTGCGCCGTCTTTAACGCTTACATATTGCGCCGGTATTCGCCGCCGACGGAATAGAGCGCGTGGGTCATTTCTCCCAAAGTACAGACCTTGGCGGCTTCCATGATGGCGTCGAAGAGATTGCGATTTTCGATCGCGGTCGTCTGAAGGGCCTTAGTCGCCTTTTCCCGGGCGGCCCGGCCACGGCTTTGCACATCCTTCACGGTCTGAATTTGGCCTTTCTTCTCCTCGTCAGTGGACCGGATGACCTCTCGCGGAAGAATTGAAGGTGAGCCCTTAGACGATAAGAAGGTGTTGACGCCGATGATCGGATACTTTCCGTCATGCTTCAGCGTTTCGTAGTAAAGCGACTCTTCCTGGATCTTGCCGCGCTGGTACATCGTCTCCATTGCCCCGAGAACACCCCCGCGTTCGGTGAGCCGATCGAATTCTTTCAGCACGGCCTCTTCCACCAGGTCGGTGAGCTTTTCAATCACAAACGAGCCTTGAAAAGGATTCTGGTTCTTCGCCAGCCCTAGCTCGTGATTGATGATGAGTTGGATGGCCATCGCGCGCCGGACCGATTCCTCCGTTGGGGTGGTGATCGCTTCGTCGTAGGCGTTGGTGTGGAGCGAATTGCAATTATCGAAAATCGCGTAGAGCGCCTGCAGGGTCGTACGTATGTCGTTGAAATCGATTTCCTGTGCGTGCAGCGAACGCCCCGAGGTTTGAATATGGTACTTCAACTTCTGGCTGCGCGAGCTAGCGCCATATTTCAACTTCATCGCCTTGGACCAGATGCGTCGGGCGACGCGGCCAATCACCGCATATTCCGGATCCACTCCATTGGAAAAGAAGAACGAAAGATTGGGGGCGAAGTCGTCGATCTGCATGCCGCGCGCCCGGTAGTACTCCACGAACGTAAATCCGTTGGCGAGCGTGAACGCCAGCTGAGTGATTGGGTTCGCGCCCGCTTCGGCAATATGGTAGCCGGAGATGGAAACCGAGTAGAAGTTTTGCACCCGGTGGTCCACAAAATACTTCTGAATATCGCCCATCATGCGCAGTGCGAATTCCGTCGAGAAGATGCAGGTGTTTTGCGCCTGATCTTCCTTCAGAATGTCGGCCTGCACGGTGCCGCGCACGCGATTCAAGGTGTCGGCCTTGATCTGGGTATAAACCTCGGTCGGCAGAACTTGATCGCCGGTAATCCCCAGCAACATTAGGCCCAGCCCATCGTTGCCTTCCGGCAATTCGCCAGCGTACATAGGAGGTTTTGCGCCGCGCTCTTTAAAGAAAGCGGCCTTTTTCCTTTCCACTTCCGCGGTCAGGCCTTTTTCCCGAATGTACTTTTCGCACTGCTGATCGATGGCCGCGTTGAGGAAGAACGCCAAAACCATCGGCGCCGGACCATTGATGGTCATCGATACGGAGGTCGAGGGCTCACAGAGATCGAAACCCGAGTAGAGTTTCTTGGCGTCATCGAGGCAGCAAACCGAAACGCCCGCGTTACCAATTTTACCGAAAATATCCGGGCGCAGATCCGGATCTTCTCCATAGAGCGTGACGGAATCAAAGGCGGTCGAAAGGCGCCGGGCCGGCATGCCCATGGAAACGTAGTGAAAGCGTTTGTTGGTGCGTTCCGGGCCGCCTTCACCGGCGAACATGCGGGTCGGATCTTCGTTTTCGCGTTTCAGCGGAAAAACACCGGCGGTATACGGAAAATGCCCGGGGACATTTTCCTGCAGCACCCAGCGCAAGATTTCGCCCCAGGCCTCGAAGGAGGGTAAGGCGACTTTGGGCACGCGGGTGTGGCTTAACGATTCGGTGAAGCTTGGCAAGCGCGTTTCTTTGTCGCGCACTTTGAAAGTGAACTCGTCAGCCTCGAATTTCTTTTTCGTTTCTGGCCATCCTTCGAGCGCCTTGCGGCAATCGGGATGCATTTTTTCGAGGGTCCGCTCGTATGCGTGTTGGACGGCCGGTCGGTCTTCGGCTGGCACGTGCTGCAGGGCCACGCTCAAGCCGTAGATGCTATTGGCTAGCTTGACCTGTTCGTCGACCCACTTGCCGTAGTCGCGCACCGTTTGGGAGATCTCGGATAGGTAGCGGGTGCGATCCGGCGGGAGGATGAAAACTTTTTCCGATTCGCCGCTTGTCATTCCTTCGCGGCGGGCGAAGCGTGCGCCGGTTTTGTCGGCGATTCCGTCCACCACCTTCATATACAGACGATTCATTCCCGGATCGTTGAACTGCGAGGCGATCGTTCCGACGACGGGCAGCGATTCGTCGGCGGCATCGAAAAGTTTCCGACTGCGTTTGAACTGTTTGCGGACATCGCGCAAAGCATCCATTGCGCCGCGCCGATCGAACTTGTTGAGGGCGATGCTATCGGCGAAATCGATCATGTCGATTTTTTCGAGCTGGGTCGCCGCGCCGTACTCGGGCGTCATGACGTAAAGGGAGTAGTCGGAGTGGTCGACAATTTCGGTGTCGGATTGGCCGATTCCGGAGGTTTCCAAAATCACGAGATCAAAACCGGCCGCCTTCAAGCAATTCACGGCGTCTTTCACGTGGGTCGAGAGGGAGAGGTGGCTTTGGCGCGTGGCGAGCGAGCGCATATACGCGCGCGGGTGGTAGACCGAATTCATGCGAATGCGATCGCCCAGCAAGGCCCCGCCGGTTTTGCGCTTCGACGGGTCGACGGCGACAACCGCCACGCGTTTGTCTTCGAAGTCGCGTAGAAAGCGGCGGATGAATTCGTCGACGAGCGAGGATTTGCCCGCGCCACCGGTCCCGGTGATGCCTAAGACGGGACAAGATTTCGCGGCGGCCGCCCGGATGAGTTTCCCACGGGTGGTATCGTCTAATAGCCCATTCTCGGCGGCAGTGATAAAGCGCGCGAGCGTCCCCGGATTGGAATGTGAGAGTGATTCCAGATCCGGGAGCTGGGTGACAGTGGCAAAGTCGCTCTTTGCCAGCAGGTCATTGATCATTCCCTGCAGGCCCATGGCGCGGCCATCATCGGGCGAATAGATGCGGGCAATGCCGTACTGGTGCAACTCCGCCATTTCTTGCGGTAAAATCACGCCCCCGCCGCCGCCAAAAAGTTTGATATGGTCGAAGCCCTTTTTTTTCAGCAGGTCATGCTGGTACTTGAAGTACTCCATATGACCGCCTTGATACGACGTCATGGCGATCGCTTGGGCGTCTTCCTGAATCGCGCAATCCACTACTTCCTCGGCCGCGCGGTTATGCCCCAGGTGAATGACCTCGGCACCGGACGCCTGCAGGATGCGACGCATGACATTGATCGCCGCGTCGTGTCCATCGAAAAGCGACGTGGCGGTGACGAGCCGAATCTTATGCTTGGGCGAGTAAGTCTCCATTTTCGTTAATGTTGTACCGTGCCGTTCCTCCAAGTTCAAACCTCGCAAAAGGTACCCACTTCCTTTTGGGCTTTCGCTCCCAAAAGGTAGCAGGTACCTTCCGGGCATGATTCCGGTTTATTCGATTGGCAGCGGGAATGCGGCTCATGCGTTGGCGAGCGCCTTGGCTCTGGTCCTCCAAAAAGAAGGAGCAGGGGAGCCGTTTTCGCCGCTTCGGAAGCTCGCGCGGGGAGAGGCGTTGCCGGCGATGTCGGGGGCGTCGCTGCTTTTCATCGCGAACTGCCACGCCCTCCATGCCGACTTGATCCGCGAGGCCGACGCTCAGGGCTTCACTCACATCGTGACCGAGAAACCGGCGGTGGTTCGACTGGATCAGATGACCGGCTTGCGCGAGACGCGGGCCGAAGTCGCGGTCTGCCATGGCTACCGACAAAATTGGGGCCCGCGCAAGATGCGCGAGGCGATCGCGCGAGGTGAGTTGGGACGTTTGATTGCGATCGAAGGCCGCTATTGGCAAGCGTCCGCCGCCGCGCGGGCGTTGGCACCAGCTCCGACGACGGGATGGAAAAACGATTCCGCATTGAGCGGTCCCCACGATGTGCTTTTGGATTTGGGGACGCACTGGGCCGACCTCGTGACGTTCCTGGTCGGCGAAAAACCCCGCATCGCGCGTGGGCGTCTGAGTTATGTGAATGCGGAAAGTCCCCACCGCGATACCCACGTGCAACTCGAGATCGACTTTCCGGGCGATTTGCGGACCTGGGGCTCGGTTTCGAAGACGGTGCATGGCGCCGGAAATGAATTGGAAGTGGTGGCCATCGGAGAGAAGGCGACATGGCGTTGGGCGTTTGAGCGTCCGGATGCGATCGAAATCGGTCGGGGCAAAGCGCGCACCGAGCTTTCGCGCAGCAATGACGAACCGGTGGCTTCCAAACTGCCGGCGCACCACGCGTTGGGTTGGCTGGAAGGCTACGTTTCGATCCTGACCGAAGTCGTGCGCTCGCTGCGCGGCAAACCCGCCGGGAGTTACCCAACGCTTGCGCAAAGTCTTGACACCGCCGAACTCCTCCTACGGGCCGACTTCGCCCGACAATCTTAATGGGCACTTTGCATACCAACCTTGTCTTAAAAAGTGCCGCGCACTTTTTAAGACAAGGCAAAGAATTAATAGAAGGTGTCCATCGGCTTCTCGGCCGAAAAGGTAGCGGGTGGCCACTAGATCGGGTAGATTTTGGCGATGCTCAGCTCGTTCATCGATTTGTTTCTACATCTGGATAAGCATCTCGATTTGGTCATTCAAGACTACGGGGTTTGGACCTACGGAATTCTTTTTCTGATTATTTTGCTGGAGACCGGGTTGGTGATCACGCCGATCTTACCCGGTGATTCGTTGCTCTTCGCCGCGGGTACATTTGCCGCGCGCGGATCCTTTGACCTCGTCACGCTACTCATTCTGCTGACCGTTGCGGCGGTGGCGGGGGACGCCATCAACTATTCCATCGGCCACTTCATGGGCCCCAAGGTTTTGACCGGCAATTCCCGCGTTTTGAAGCGCGAATACCTCGAAAAAACCCACCGTTTCTATGAACGTTACGGGGGAAAAACCATCATTTTGGCCCGTTTTGTCCCCATCGTACGCACCTTCGCGCCCTTTCTGGCCGGCGTGGGCCGGATGAGCTACGTGAAGTTCGCCAGCTACAATATCGTCGGCGCGGTCCTGTGGATCACTACCTGCACCTTGGCGGGCTATTTCTTCGGCAATCTCGAAGTCGTGAAAAAGAACTTCACGCTCGTCGTCCTGGGAATCGTTTTTGTCTCGGTATTGCCGGCGGCGATCGAGTTTCTGCGCTCGCGCCCACGAAACGGCGCTGGTTCGCACGTGCATTGAAAACCTTGCCGGACTTCGCTAACCTCCGCCAGCGATGTCCAAAGAGCGAATCATTCTCATCGATGGCAGTGGCTATATTTTCCGGGCCTACTTTGCCATTCAAAGGCTTTCCAATTCCAAAGGGATGCCAACGAATGCCGTCTTCGGATTCGTCAACATGCTCCTAAAGGTGTTGGAGGACGAGAAGCCGACCAAGCTTGCTATCTGTTTCGATCCGCCGAAACCTTCCTTTCGGAAGGAAGTCTATAAAGAGTACAAAGCCAACCGAGCGAAAGCGCCGGAAGATCTCATCCCTCAGATTGCCCTCATTCAGGAAGTCACCGATTGCTTCGGCATCCCGCGCTTACTGAAAGAAGGGTTTGAAGCCGACGACGTGATCGCCACTGTGACCGACCGGGCTGAGAAAGAAGGCTACCGAGTCGAAATCATCACCGGCGATAAGGATCTGATGCAGCTGGTGAACGAAAACACCACGCTCTACGACACCATGAAGGGGAAGCGAATCGGGGCCGTCGAGGTGAAGGAGAAATTCCAGGTCGATCCCGAACGGGTAGTGGATGTCTTGGCGCTGATGGGGGACGCTTCGGACAATATCCCCGGCGTGGAGGGCATCGGCCCTAAGACCGCCGCGGACTTGATTAACGCGTACGGGTCGCTGCGAGGGATTTACGACAATATCGAGGCTATCAAGCAGGAGAAACGGCGCCAAACGCTGATCTCCCAAAAGGAGAATGCTTTCTTAAGCTACGATCTCGCGACGGTGCGCCGTGATGTCCCGCTCGAGTTCTCTTGGGAGCAAATGAACTACAGCGGGCCGCACCGCGAGAAATTGCAGGCGTTTTTTGAACGCATGGATTTCCACGGATTGATGAAGCGCTTCGGCATGGAGGAAACTAAAGCCGCGTTCGAAGGCGCCGACTATGTCGTCGTAAAGTCCATCGAACAGCTAAAACAAGTGGTCGCCGAGTTGAAACGCTCACCGATGCTGGCGGTGGATACGGAAACCACCTCGCTCATCATCCACAATGCCGACTGCGTGGGAATTTCGCTCTGCGGAAAACCCGGTAAAGCGTACTACCTGCCACTGGGGCACTGCATCGCCGGCGATCCCGCGCAGAGGCTTGATGGGCAACTCGAAGTCGGCGAGGCGCGTCCGATTCTGAAGGAACTTTTAGAAGACCCCACCGTCCTCAAGGTCGGGCAGAACCTGAAATACGATATCCAGATTTTGAAACGTTGGGGCATTCAGTTAAAGGGCGTCGCCGCCGACACTTTGCTCGAGAGCTATTTGATCGATCCGGACCAACCGCACAACCTCGATGCTCTCGCGCTCAAGTACCTCAATCATAAGAACATCACGTACGAAGAAGTGGCGGGCACGGGAAAAACGCAGGTGCCGTTTTCGGAAGTCACGATCGAAAAGGCCGCCCAGTATTCCGGCGAAGATGTCGACGTGACGCTGCGCTTGCACGACGTCCTCGCCCCCCAAGTGAAATCATCGGGGGTCGAACCGCTCTACAAGGAAGTCGAAGTCCCGCTCATCGAAGTGTTGTCGGACATGGAATACCACGGGGTGCTGGTCGACGAAGCGCGCTTGCGGACGATGAGTGTCGAGCTCGAAAAGGAAATGAGGGCGGCGGAAGCCAAGGTTTATGAACTGGGCGGGGAAACCTTCAACATCCAATCGCCGAAACAGCTTTCCAAAATCCTGTTTGAGAAATTGGGACTGCCGATCATCAAAAAGACGAAAACCGGCATCTCCACCGATGAAAGTGTCTTAGCGGCCCTGCGCGATGCTCACCCAATTTGTGACGCGATTTTGAAAGTGCGAGAGCTGGGAAAACTGCGTTCGACGTACGTGGAAGGGTTGCTCTCGCAGATGCAGCCGGCCACGCGCCGCGTGCACACGAACTACAATCAGACCGTGGCCGCCACCGGTCGGCTCTCCAGCACCAACCCGAACCTACAGAATATCCCGATCGGTGGGGATCCGCGCTACGACATCCGTTCGGTTTTCATCGCGCCGCCGGGAACGCAATTGCTCTCCGCGGATTATTCTCAAGTGGAGTTACGTTTGCTCGCCGACATGAGTGCGGATCCGGAGCTACTGCGCGCGTTTCAAAACGACGAAGACGTGCACGAGTTTACCGGGCGATTGATTTTTGGAGTTCAGGAGGTCACGCCCGAGCAACGGCGGGTCGCCAAGACGATCAATTTTGGCGTCGTGTACGGGCAGACGCCGTATGGCCTCTCGCAGACGTTGAAGATTCCGCCGGGGAAGGCGAAGGAATTCATCGATCGGTACTTCGAGCGCTACTCGGGGGTGCAGGCGTGTCTGCGGGGGCTCGCGGAGTCGGCCCGAAAGTCTGGCTACGCGGTGACCCGGCTCGGCCGTCGGCGCCCCATTCCGGAAATCGATTCGCAAAATCGCATGCGTCGAGAAATGGCCGAACGCACGGCGATCAATACGCCATTGCAGGGCACGGCGGCCGACTTGATTAAAAAAGCGATGGTGGCGATTCACCGTCGTCTCCAAAGGGAAAAGGCGCAGAGCCGGATGATCCTGCAAGTGCACGACGAACTTGTCTTCGAAGTGGTCGACGGGGAACGCGCGATGATGGAAAAGCTCGTGCGTGAAGAAATGGAAGGCGCGCTGGCGTTAAAAGTCCCGCTCAAAGTGGACATCGGTTGGGGCGCGAACTGGCAGCAGGCCAAATGAAGTTCGCGCGCCGCTACACCGCTCAGCACCCCGATCCGTACCATGGCATCCAATGGGAAAAGCGGGAACTCACCATCCTGGAATCCGATGGAAGTGCTGTTTTTCGTGGGACGGCGACGGTTCCCAGTTTTTGGTCGCAAACGGCGGCCGAACTTCTCGCCTCGAAATATTTCTGGCGCGGAGGGGGCGGAAAGCCGCCGGAAAGTGATGCCCGCCAAGTCTTTGATCGCCTGGTGAAAGCGTGGACGCGCGGGGCCGAGGAGCAAGGGCTTTTTGATTCGAAACCAGATGCGCAAGCTTACGCCGATGAGATGCGGTACCTACTCGCCCACCAAATGGGTTCGCCGAATAGTCCGCAATGGTTCAATACGGGGATTTTTGATGCGTACGGTACCGCCGGACCCGTGCAGGGGCACTGGTACGTCGAGGGCGGTGAAGCCCGGCGTGCCGAAAACAGTTACGAACACCCACAGGCCCACGCCTGTTTCATCCAAAGCGTCGGCGATGATCTGGTGAACGCGGGTGGCATCATGGATCTTTGGGTGCGCGAAGCCCGGCTCTTCAAGTTCGGCTCGGGATCCGGGACCAATTTTTCGTCTCTGCGCGCCACGGGGGAGTCGCTGGGCGGGGGTGGCGCCTCCAGCGGACTGCTTTCTTTTTTGCGTGTGGGGGACGCGGCGGCCGGAGCGATTCGCAGTGGGGGAACCACGCGGCGGGCGGCCAAGATGGTGGTGGTGGATATCGATCACCCCGATGTCGAAGCATTTATTGATTGGAAGGCCCGCGAAGAACGCAAAGTGTCTTCGCTCTTGGCCGGGGCGGCCCAGCACCGCCGCCATTTGCAGGCCGTGTGGGAAGCCTCTTTTAAAGACGCGACGACCTTGGAATCCGCATTGGCCGCCGCGCGACGCGACGCGATTCCTGAAACGTACCTCGCGGACACGTTGCTCTGCGCAAAGGCGGGGCAGCCCGCGCCGGAATTTCTTTTGCTTGATTCCGATTGGCGCAACGAAGCGTACCAAAGCGTTTCCGGCCAAAACTCGAATAACTCCGTTCGCGTTTCGCAAGCCTTTTTGGCGGCGGTGGAAAAGGGCGAGGAGTGGACGCTGACGCGTCGAAGCGATCACCAGCCGGCCAAGAAAGTCCCGGCCCGTCGCCTTTGGCGGCAGATCGCCCGGGCGGCATGGGAGTGCGCCGATCCCGGCGTCCAGTTTTCGACGGCGATCGACGAATGGCACACTTGCCCACACGAAGGTCCGATCCGGGCCTCGAACCCGTGCTCGGAATACCTCTTTCTGGACGATACGGGATGCAATCTCGCGTCGTTGAACCTTTTGAAATTCTACGATCCTAAGAATGATGCATTCGATACCGAGTCGTTCCGGCACAGTGTGCGCTTATGGATTGTCACGTTGGAAACCACGGTGGCGATGGCCGGGTACCCGAGCGAGGCGATTGCCCGCCGAAGTCACGCCTACCGCACGCTGGGTTTGGGGTACGCCAATCTCGGGGCACTGCTGATGGGAATGGGCATTCCGTACGCGAGTGCGCGCGCGGCCGGCGTGACGGGAGTGCTGACGGCATTGATGACCGGCGAAGCATACCGAGTCAGTGCGGAGATGGCGGCGGCGATCGGCCCCTTTGAAAAGTGGAAGGACAATCGCGAAGCCGCACTGCGCGTGCTGCGCAATCACGAAACCGCGGTGAGCGGGAAGCGCACTTTCGAAGGCCTATCGGTAGCGCCGGTGCCAATGCAAGACAGTGGTTACCCCGCGGTTTTCCAAGCCGCCCGCCAAGCTTGGACCGAAGCGCTGCGCGCCGCCCAAACGCACGGCCTGCGCAACGCCCAGGTCACCGCCATCGCGCCCACCGGAACCATTGGGCTCGTGATGGATTGCGACACCATGGGCATCGAGCCGGAATTTTCGCTGGTGAAGTACAAAAAGCTCGCCGGCGGTGGGATGCTAAAACTGGCCAACCGCAGCATCTCCGCCGCGCTCGAGCGGCTTGGTTATTCCCCGAAAGACATTGCGACCCTGAAGGCGTACGCGGAAAAAGAGGGGACGCTCGAAGGGGCGCTTGAACTGAAGGCGGAACATCTGGCCGTTTTTGATTGTGCGCAAACGGGCGGCTCGATCGGCAAGCGCAGTCTCAGCGCGGAGGCGCATCTAGCGGTGGTCGCCGCCGCCCAAGTCTTTGTCAGCGGGGGCGTGAGCAAGACCATCTCGCTGCCCCAAGACGCGAGCGTCACCGACATCGAAAGCGTCTACCGGAACGCTTGGAAACAAGGCCTCAAAGCGGTTTCCGTCTACCGATCGGGCAGTAAGCTCAGTCAGCCAATGGGGTCAGTCCGGGACAAGGATGATCCGTCCTGCGTGGAGTGTGGCCAATGAGAAAAACGTTTCGTTACGAAACGCTGATTCGGGAATCCGATCTCGATACCTTCGGGCATGTGAACAATGCCGTCTATATGAAGCTCTTCGAAGAGGCCCGCTGGGACATTATCACTCCCGGGGGATACGGTCTGGCCGAAGTGCAAAAACGCGGGGAGGGTCCGGTCGTTTTGGAAGTGAATGTAAAGTTCCGTAAAGAGCTGAAGCTGCGCGAGACCATCCGCATTGAAACCCAGATCCTCGAGATGAAGGGCCGTACCTGGACAATGGAGCAAACGCTTTTCAATTCCGCCGGCGAAACGTCCGCGATCGCGCACTTCACCATGGGCTTTTTCGACCTCAAGGCCCGCAAGCTGATCCCGTGCTCACCGGCTTGGCTAAAAGCGATCGGTGAATCGCCGGTTTGACTTTGCGGGTCGTGACTCTGGTTTGGAGCGGTTTAGGCTTTTCGATTGAGGAGCCTGCACCATGAAATACACCCTGATTGTCTCGTGTCTGTTTGCCAGCTCGGTATTCGCCCGGCCGGTAGAAGTTATTCTAGATGTCCCCAAAGAAGTGGTCCAGGACCACACGGCTTCGATCAATCTGGGGGTACGGCTCAAAAGCGGAGCCATTGTCGGGGGCTGGCTCTTCGATCTCAAAGACTTCAAGGCGGGCATCACGGCCAAGACCCTCAACTTGGACGAGCCGGTGGAAAGCTGTACGTTCCAGTGGCTGGTGATGGATAAAACTCCGGTGCCCGCCGGGCAGACGCCAAAGGATCATCCGGGGCTGATTGTGCCGCAAGGATTTTCGGGAATTGTCGAAGGGCAATGCGCGCTCAACCAGGATGACGAAATTCGGCTGACGCTGAAGCCTTACCAGGTGCAGACGGTAGTCGTTTCGGTGGACGCCGCCGCTCTGAAGGCCCGGCAAGCCAACCGCTTAGTGGCCACGGTGCAGCCGGTTTCCGATTCCGGCGACACGATGGCCAAATGGACGATGGATGCGAAGGGGACCGCCACTTCCGAAAAGCGCGTGCTCTATCGCGGCAAGCTCGAATTCAAAGTTTCCAATCTCTGGATCGGAAAATCCGTGGTGAAGGACCTTCAGATCCACACGCGTTCGCCGATTGAATTGAAGTAGCTGTCTAAGAACTAGACACGGTGACCAAAACTTAGACAGCGCTTTTTACTCCACTGAATTCAAGCGCTTCCCGCGCCGCGCTTTGTCGCTGACTAAAAGCTAGACAGTTCGCTGTTCGATCCGTTGACACCCTCAAAAGTAGAATCGCCCGCGAAAACAACGCGTTAACGCAAAACGTGTAACGTGGCACAAACACTGCAGAAAGCGAATCCGCCTAATCAAGCCCACGAGAGAGAAAACCAAAATTAAGGGTCCTAATGAACAAGCACAGTTTCTTTGTGTTCGCGATCCTGCTCGGCTTGGCCTGCCCGGCCTCGCTGAAAGCGGCGGTGGAAGAGGAGTACAAGAGTGTTGAGGCGATCGATGCCGAACAAGCTCTTGTCGTTGAAGCGCAGAACCAGCAGGCCGCGAACCTGAATGTCACTACGGCCAAACCGGTCGTGATTCCCGCCAACTCGAGCCCGGCCGTTCCGGCTGGCCACCCAGTCGCGTACGCGTCCAATCAAGGCGACATGATTTTGGAAGCCGAGGCCGTGCAAACGCCTCCTTCGGAAAAGGCTGTGCGCATCACGCCGATGGTAGGAGCAACGCTCTATCACGGCGCGCTATCGCGTACGCATTCCTGGGGGGACAATATCCGCAATCAGTACAGCTTCGGACTCGCACTCGAGTTTCCGCTGAGCCGCTACTTCGCAATCGAAGCGGAAGGTGGCTACTCGAACCATCGGGTGGCGTATACCCCGAACATCGGTCCGGCGGTCGGTTACGCGTTCAATCAGTACCTGCTCGGCGCGAACGGAAAGGTCTATTTACTCGATACCAAACTGCGTCCGTTCGTAGGCGCCGGTTTGACGGCACTGATCTTCGACAATATGTCGCGAGCGGATGGCCGGGGTGGACGCGTTCCCTACAATCCGGTGATGGGTTCGGCCAATTTGATGGCGGGTTTGGAATACGCGGTTTCGGATTCCGTGGCGATCGGGGGCCGTGCCTCCTGGTTGCTGCCGGTCTTGAATCGCCCGATGACGGTCGACAATGGCCTGACCTCGGCGCCCGGCTACGAAGAAGCCGCGATCTTGAATACGAGCTTGTACCGCATCATGGGTACGGTAAGTTTTAAGCTTTAGTCGTTACGAGGCCGTAGGCCGAAATAACCCCGCACCGCGAAGCGGTGCGAGATTGCTTCGTCGCTGCGCTCCTCGCAATGACAATTGTCTTCTCCCAGAAGGGAGGGGAAACCCGGGCGGTGGATGTCTCGGTGCGCGGTACGTTGGTTCTTGCGCCGAGCAATGGGGACCCGGGTTTCCCCTTCAGTTTTTCGACCAGCTTTCTAGAAGCTCGGCCCAGGCATTCTTCGGAATCAGTTTCGCATTCTCCGGCAAAAAGAAATGGACGCGATCCTTCGCGCGCGTCAGGGCCACGTAGAGAATGCGCCGGGCCTCGGCCGCTTCTTCGGATTTTTCCTTTTCCCAAGTCATTTCAAATTCGGGACTGGCGATAATCTCACCCCCTTGCCGTGAGCGCACGCCCAAGGGAGCGTCGGGTCGGGTCACGAACCACGGCTGCCGCGACGGTGGGCGCCGGAGCAAGTCTACCAAGAGCACTTCCTGAAACTCCAAACCTTTGGAACCATGTACCGTCATTAGGCGCACACCGCGGGTATCATGACCGTCGAGGGGCGTTTGCACCTGCACGCCTTCCGATTCCCACGCGTCGAGCCGCGCGACGGCATCGCCGAGAAAAGGCGTACGCGCGAGTCCGCCTAACATCTGCCAAAGCAACGTGCCTTTCGCCGGCCAACGGCGCCCGCCTTCAAAAAGCGCTTCCAGTATTTTTTGCGTGCGGCATTCGCCTTTTTCCACCAACGCGACAAACCAGGAAAGCTGGCCCGCGAGAAGGAGTTTCTCGAAGAGACTGTCCCCGATCCGGGATTGGAGGGCAGCCAGATCGGCGGGGGAAAAGCCGCCGTAGGGTGTCCGCAGGAATGCTGAGAGCAGAAAGCCGTCTAAAGGTTTAAAAACGGCTCGGAGATAAGCGGCCAGGTCCCGGGCGACATATTGATCAAAAAGTGCGGTCACGGGTTCGCACGCGACCGGAATGCCGAGCGCGGAGAGTTCCTGCGCGAAGGCGTCCAGGCGATCCCCATTGCGAAAGAGTAAGGCGGTTTCTTCGGCCGGCACGCCGGAATCGAGCAGGGCCCGCACGGTCCGCGCCGCCAGCCGCCGTTCGTTTTCACTCGCCGATTTGGCGTCGTCGCCAGAAAAGCGGTGCGTTTGGATCGGCGGGCGATCGGTCTGGAGACGACCGGCCTCCATCGATTGATCGGCCAGCGGCGAGCCGGCGAATAGGGCCTCGGAGAAACCATTGATCCGCCCCACCAACTCGGGCGAGGAACGAAAGCAGGTGCGCAAATCGAGCGTATGCCCACCGGTTTCCTGTAGGTGCGTGTTCCAATGGTGGAACAAGCGCACGTCCGCATGCCGAAAGCGGTAAATGGATTGTTTCGGATCTCCGACCACGAAGAGCTTGTGCGTTTGCTCTCCGATGAGGTTTTCGAGCAATGCCCATTGGGTAGGGCTCGTGTCTTGAAATTCATCGACCAGGATGGCGCGGAAGGCGTGCTGATAGTGCGTGCGGGCGGCGGGGAAATCGCGCAGCAAGCGAAGCGCATCATTTTCCAGGGCATCGAAGGTGCTCACTCCCCGGGACTCGAGGTGTTCGGCCAGTAGCGCGCAAAGGGGGCGAAACGTTTCTGCGGCCACGCGGGTGGGGCGATCCTCACCGGTGAACCGATCGGTGGCGGCGGCAAACGCGGTCGGACGCGCCAGCACCTCTTGCGCCATGGCCTCCAAATCGTGCGGGGTCCAATACTCGAAAAGTGCTTCGCTGGAATCGACGGTCAATCCTTTCAGCCACTGTTTGCGCACTTGAAACGTAAAGTCCGTCCATTCCATCGTATCGAGGAGCCGGGCCATCGCTTCGCGCTGGAGCAAGAAGCCCCACTGACGCACGACCTGGAGGCAGAAGGCATGTAGGGTTCCAATCCAAGGAGATTGAGCGATGCTCTCGCGCAAAGCGGGGGGCGCTTCACTCAGGCGTTCGCTGATGCGATCTTTCAACTGCTGTCCGGCTTTGCGCGTGAACGTCACCATCAAGATTTGATCCGGACGGTGGCCTTCTTCGAGCAGGCGCACGTAGCGTTCCACGAGGACACGGGTTTTGCCACTGCCGGCCGAGGCGGTTAAACAAACCGCGCCATTCGCCTCGACCGCCAGGCGTTGCTCAAGGGTCAGTTCACTCATCCGCCCCCTCCCGCCCAGCCGAAACGGACCCGACAATGGCCACCGTACTCGCAGTATTCGCACGCTTGCGCCGAGGGGGTGGCGGCGAAGTCTTGCCGCTGGATGCGCGAGACGATTTGCGTGAGGTGCCCCCGGCCCTCCTCCAAGACCGCATCAAACTTTGCGGCTTCCAACGCATGGCCGCGCGTGAGGGCGCCCTTGGCGTTGGGCAGCGCCTCGCTTCGGACGAGTCCACGACGGATTTCCCCGCGTTTCAGATCGTAGAAAAGCACTCCGGCGGTGGGTCCAAGTTTTTCCCGCGCGGCGAGCCAATAAAGCAGCGCCTGAAAGTCTTTGCCTTTGCGAATCTGTTCCGGCGAAAAATCCACGGTGCCGGTTTTGTAATCCAGCACGATGCGCTCGCCGTTGGGCAGGCGGTCGATGCGATCCATACGACCCCGGAAGCGGGTGCCCTCTAGCGTGACCTCGAAGTCTTCCTCGAACCGTTCGGGAATCGCTCCCGTGATTGCGTCTAAGGTTTTTTCCATTTCCGGGATGTTACGCGCCATCGGTTGGAAGCGCCGGCGTAGCGCGGCTTTGAGCCACACCGAATCACCCAGTGCTTCGGCGTTTTCTTCGATCAGGGAATCAAACTTCCGCGTCAGCAAAGCTTCGCTTAAAGCCGCCCGCTGGTTTTCCCGCAAAACGGCTTCCAGAGTGGAGTGCGTGAGCTTGCCAAACCAAAGCGCGAATTGCTCTTCCGGAGACTGGCGTGGTTGCAGGCGCAATCCCTGCTGGTAGAGGTACTTCGCCGGGCACTCGGCGTAGGTGTCGAGTGCCGTCGCCGAAAGCACCGTGGGTTCTAATGTCGGTACTGTCGGGGGAATGGGAGTGCCGAGGGTGATTTCGGGAATGCGCAGAGGGCGGGTGCGCCAACCCTCCCGCGGGGTTTCTTCATCAAGGAAAAGAAAAAAATGCCCGGGGCCGCGTTCGGCGGTTCCGGCTAGGCGCTGGGCGTTGCGTTCCAAATGCGGTTCGGACTCCGGCACGAGAAACCCGCCGGCACGCAGCTTCCGCCGTTCGGTGGCATCGAGCGCAAGCGCAATCGGTGGCTCCGGAATGCGTTCGACGTATGCCACTGCGACCGCGCCGCTTTCCAAGGGCAACGGGTGAAAGGGGAGCAGACGGATCTGTCCCTCCGCGGGCGCTGGCGGCCGATTCCACTCCCGCAACAGCTCGCGCCGATCGGGAGCCAGAGCGAGTTTTTCCATCCACGCTTCAAGCTCGGGTGCGGGTTCGATCATCCAGAGTGCGGAAAGTTTTAGGCGTTCTTGCAACGGGAGAGGGGCCGCCCGCAAAGTCTCAAAAAACTTCGTGCGAGGTTGCTTCGAACCTTCGGTTCTCGCAACGACATCATCGGGGACCACGTGCAAACCCTCAAAGGCCAGGCGTGCGCCAATATAGGATCGACTGGCTTCACTGCCGTTGAAAAGGATCTGCAAACCTTGCGGGCGCCGCCGAAACTCGTGTGCCACTTTAGCGCAGAAGCGATCGAGAAGGGGGGTGCGGCGGCCGGATTGTACGGCCACTCGCGCAAAATGGGTTTGTCCTTCACCCCCGGGCGGCCGCCACTGCCAGCTCTCTAGGTACGGGGCCCCGATCGCTTCGGCCAATTCTTGGAAGAGTGGGCTAGGCGAACGCGCACGCAAAAAAATCGTCGGGGAACCGGTGGGGACTTCGCCCCGTCCGGCGTCTTGCATCCAACGCAGTGTGCGCGCCACCCGATCGCCTTGCACCAACGGGGAATCGAAATAGAGATCCATCAATTGGCGTAGGAAGCGGTTCTTTTCATTGTCGGGTAGAAAGGAAAACGCGAACTCGATATCCTCGACCGTTCTTAGAGGGGACTCGCGCAAAAGCTCTACGGTCGAAAGCCAGTCGCCGGTGGCAGCGGGCGTGGTGGACAGGGCCTGGCGAAATCCGGCCCGGGCCCCCTCATAGTCTTCGGGCGGGGGTTCGCCATTTCGGGTCAGCCATTCGTCCCAGGTCAGAAAATCGCCGGTGAGATGAGGGTAGAGCTCGGCGCAGTGATCGCGCATCCCAGAATCTTCGAAGACAATCACGCTGCCACCCATCCGGTGACAAACTAAGCCCGCGGTGAGATATCCGGCAAGCCATGTTGGAACTTCATGTCGGCGTGGGCCGAATCCATTTGCGCTTGCGTCATGCGCAGTCGTTGAAAGACAAGCGCAAAGTGATGCAGAGTTTGATCCAACGCATGCGCAACCTCGGTTGCAGCGTCACGGAAGCCGCGTCCCAAGACAGCCCGAAAGTGGGCAGCATCGGTTTTGCGTTTGCCGGTAGCAGCGTGGGCCAAGTGGAAGATCGTTTTTCCGAGGTTGGGCGGTTGCTCCTCGGTGACTTCGAAGTGCTTAGCTACGATCGCGAATTTGTGGGCTACGACGACGCTGAGCCAGAACTCGATCCCGACAATATTCTCAATGAGAAAGATCCGGACGATAATTAGAAGCAGAGGGTGGTCTTCTGCAAGAAGGCAGACCGTTTCTCGGATTTTCGGAATCTGACCCTCAGTTGCTCGGGAAAGATCAAGTAGTCGGAAAGCGCCGCTAGTCGCCTTTCGGCGGAGGGGGGTTCTCCAAGTATTTTTTAAGGGCCTCGCGATATTGCTCTCGCGCTAAATCACTGGGGGCTTGAGCTAAGGCCACGTCCGGGTCCGCGCCGATCGAGACTAGGTATTCGAGGACATTGATCTGCCGGTTTCCAGCAGCGGCCTTGAGCGCGATCAGTACAATGCGAGGATCAGATTCCTTGTTGAAGACGAGTTTCGCAACTTCCAAGTGGCCGACCCGTCCCACCAGCGCGTAGATTTCGTCGGTAAGCTTCGGCTTTTTCGTCAAAATATACTGGGCAATCTCCACCTTGTTGTTGATCGCGGCAACACGGATGGGCTCTTCACTTCCATTCCAGCCATGAATGTCGGCGCCCTTTTCTTCGAAGAATTGTACCGTCGGGAGCGAGCCGGACATGATTGCATTGAGGAGGGGGCCGTCGCGGCGGGCGCGGATATCCGCTCCCCGATCGGCGAGAAAATGAACCATCTCAAAATCCCCTTGGTAGGCGTACTGATTCAGGAGCTCTTCTTCTCGGTAGTGGAAATTAGCACCGGAGTTGATGAGGATTTTTACTACCTCGGGATACCCGCGCCGTGCCACGTTGGAAAGCGTTGTGAAATCGGAGGGCAGGAGTTTTGCCCCATTGCTAATGAGGTACCGAACGACTTCAATGTGGCCGTTGAGAGCCGCGGTCCTCAGGGCGTACGAATTATCCGAGTGAATATCGCCACCATTGTCGTGGAGAAGCTTGACGATTGCTAGGTGGCCGGCCAGGGCGGCAGCATGGAGAGCCATGTTGATCGGTTGCTTTTGGCTGACGCCATTTTGTAAGAAGTATCGGGCCGCCTCAATCTGTCCGTGAACGGCGGCGTGCTCAAGATACGCCCCGTCGTTGTAATGCAAATCGGCCCCCAGCTCCTGTAGATGGCGCATCAGCGGCAGGTTGTTCTTGCGAATGGCTTGGAACATTAAAGGGGATACATGTCCCCCGATAATCCCTTCCGGAACCAAAGCATCCAGCTCGGCGACTGAATTGTTTTCGAGCGCATTGGGCTGTCTTCGGAAATAGCGGGCGGCGTCAATAACCGCTCGGCATTCGAGAGACTTCCCTATCCGATCGGCCCGCGTGCGATCGCGCGGCAAAAGTTCGGGCGACACTTTGGAAAGGCAAGCACATTGTTCCATTTCTTCGTTGGAAATGAATCGGGTAAATCCCGGAGAAGGAGGCAGACCCATTCCCTTTTGAATGGACTCGACCGTCTCCGCGAGCTGGGAGCCGCGCTTGGATTGGGGGGCAAAGGCCAGAATTCGGTTCAGCTCACGCTGAGTCTCGGCGGTCGAAAGCCATCCTTGTTTCCAAGCTTGCACCCGCTGCGCAATATCCATTTTGATCTCTTCTACGCAGCGAGGCTCAAAGGATTCCCAATCCTTTCTAAGTTCCGGCTGAGTCTCGAGCGCCTCATCGGCAAATCGGGCCGGCATTTGCAGCCCCTTACCATCGCTGATGCAGTGGAATTCCCGGGTGCGATACTGCGCACAAAGATCCGTCGGGTCCTTTTTCCGGGCGTAAGGCGCGGTGAGACTTGGCTCGGCGGCTATCAGGGTTCCAGGCGGAGGTTCGGGAATGGATTCGAGCGCCTTTTCGAATCCTTCCGCTCGCCGCTTCCCTTCTTCCGTCAGCGCACGCCGTACCCCATCCGCACCCGAACTGGGGTTGCCGACGAGATGCCGAATGAGGGCAGATTCCAATTCGGGATTCCCGACCACCGCTTTAGCCACCGTCGCGGGATGCATGTCGATCATTAGATGGCCGACTCGGCTATCCGCGGCGAGTTTGGCCACCGAGGATGGGCTCTCGAGGATTTTCAGTGGACGCATGAGATCACATTCGGTGAACTTACCGCGGAGTTCTTTCTCCCAGGTCTGGCGCAATCGTTCTCTTTGCTCGGCCGACATGCCAAGGATGATGCGTAGGTAGAGTTCGGGACGGTAAGGGGTCGTCTCGGTGGGCTGATCGACACTCGGATCAAAGGCGAGACTGAGAAGATCGGACCAGGGGGGTACGGACGCCCGGTTCTGTTTCAGAGCTTCATCGATCGTGGCCTTTTGATCTTCGGCATCGCACGCTTGCCTTTGTGTTTTCGCGTCCACGGTGCGAGCGGCCTCCGCATATACAAGACTGAGGGTGCAATGCATTTCGGCGTTGAGTCTCTCGTCGGGCGCAAGTCCCTCGCGGCTATCGAGGTGGACGATTCGGTCCGCGAAATAAGCGCGAACGGTGGGAGGCAATGAATGCAACTGCTTCAACGCGTAGATTCCGTGTCGGACGGCGCGGGGGGAATCTTCATAGGCGCGAAAACCCGAATCGATGATGCGGACGAGCGCAATCCCTTCCAGATCTTTATAGAGGCCGCTCTTAATGAGTCGGTTGAGCTGATCCTTGGCTTTTACGGCGTCGCTTTTCTGCGGCGGTACGGTCTTGCGCGGTTCGTGGATCTTGCCGTCCTCGCAATACCAACGGCCATCGGCGAGTTGGTTGTCGCGTGAGGTGTTCGCTAGCGGCTCCTTTCCCGCGGCGGGTGAAACCTCGCGGATTTCGTTTGGACTGCTACCGGCGGGTTCCGTAGCTTTTCGAGGTGCGTAACGAGGGCCGTGACCCCAATGGGAAGTCGGAGGCTCCCCGGCGAATACGGGGAGAAAAAAGAGGAGAGCCCAAAGGGCGAATCGCTTCATTTCCTAGCTCTTGGTTTCACTGGCCGGAGCTTCCTTTCCTCCCGAAAGGTGGCTCTGGCGCAGGCGGGCGAGCAGCGCTTCAAATTCTTTGAACTCGTCACCCCGGCGCAAACGGAAGTCGCGGCTCCAGTCACCTTGCGCGTATAGAATCAGCTGACGTTGGAGGGCCACAATCGGTCCGGTGAGTCGGCGGGTCACGTGGAAGGCGGCGGCGAACGTAACGGTGATTGAAAAAATAAAAAGCACGAAGAGAGAAATTTCGAGCAGCCTTTGCTCGTGTCGCACGACCTCAATCACCTGTGCGGAGATTCCCAATTCATCGCCCATAAAAAGGCTGTAATTGCGCTGAATGAACCAGGCCATGACGAAGATCATGACCAGGGCCGAAAAGGCTGACACCAGCGTCAAAACCATCGCGTACTTCAATTGGATCGGAAGACCCCGGTAGCGCCGTTGGGCCGGAAATTGGAGTTTCATGCGTTTAAGGATAACGCAGAAAAACACCCGCGGCTATTCGACGATTTGGCGTCCCAATCGGGAAAGGGCGGATAGATCATGCAGTGCGCCGCCGACCCGGGGAAGGCGTACCACCGGGCAATCCACGAGTTGCGCCATCGTATCCGCCCACTCTGCTTGCTGGTCGTGCAGGGCCCCTTGGTATTCCAAAACGCGGGAGACTGATTCGCGCTGGACGAGGTCCAAGGCATCTAAGGTGCCGGTGGGCGCCGGTGCTTCCAGTCGGTTGAGGATCAGGCGGGTGAGGGGAATCTCTTTCTCTTTCAAAGTGGCGCAGAAACTCCGACAATCGGCGGCGCGCGCTTCACTGGGAACGCTCACCAATAAAAATCCGGCGCCCTCGCTGCGCAGAATTTCCAGCACTTCCAGATTGCGCCCGCGGAATCCGGCCTGCATTCCTTCCAGGTCGCTGAGAAAGCCGCCGAGGGCGTCGAGAAACTCACCGCCGAAAACCATCTTCAGTGCGCCCATCGCCAGTCGCGTGCCGGTCTTGAAAAACTGGGTATAAATCCGTCCGCCGCCTTGAAACCAACGCAGCACCGAGCCATCCATGAAATCGGCCATGCGTTGGGGAGCATCGAAGAGCTCGCGGGCGTTATCGGACGGGGGCGTGTCGACGATTACTTTTTCAAATGAAGCATCGCGGGCGAATTCTAAAAGGCGTTCCATGGCAGCGTATTCGTGGGAGCCGCCGAGGTTTTCCACCATGGTGCGGTAGAGCGGATTGTTCAGGATCTTCTCGCGCTGCGCGGGACTCGTGGCGAATTTTTCGATGACCCGGTCGAAGTAGCGATCGGTGTCCAACATCGATGCGAAGAGGGCCCCACCGCCGGCCACTTTGATTTCTTGGAGTTCCGACTGAAAGCGTTCGAATCCCAGCGCCTGCGCGAGTCGGCGCGCAGGGTCGACCGTGAGCACGACGGTGCGGAAACCGGCTTCCGCGAAGGTCACCGCCAAAGAGGCGGCGAGGGTCGTCTTGCCCACGCCACCCGGTCCCCCCACCAAAAAAATACGCTTGTCCTTGAAGAGCGGGTTCATTCGCCCTCCAAATGTTTCGCCACGTCTTCCACACTTTGCTTCCATGCTTCGGTGGCAAAACGCGGGATCAGCAAACGGGGTAACCCCATTTCCGCCAGCGACAAGGTATCTTGCTGATCGGCCCAGCGGGCGTTCAAATCGCTCAAAGCCGCTTTGGTTGCGTCATCCACCGGCAGCGTTTCCGCGCCGGGCGAACGGACCCAGTTGGGAAGGCACTGGTTTACGTGTAGGAATCCCCAGGAGAAGGGGTGCAAGGTTTCGAGGCTTTGTTTCAATTCTCGGCATTCGACTAAGGGCAATTCTTCAGGGAGGGCGACCAGGTCGAGGCGCACATCGGGCGCACGAAAGAGACTGAGCACGCGTTCGGTGTCGCGGGCGATGAAACCCACTTTGAAAATTTTCTGGAGGCCGAGGGGCGATTTGAAAAACGACTTCGCATGTCCGCTGCTCGGCATATCGACGACAATCGTGTCGTACTCTCCCCGTTGGTACAGGTCCCAGATTTTACCGGCCATCACCGCATCGGCGAGTCCCGGAGCGGCCAAGACAAAGGTGCGAAGCACTTTATTGTCGAGAACGGTGTCGTAGAGTTTCTCAAAGCGGATGATCTGCAGCGCGTATTCGCGAAACGCCGTGAGGGTGTCGAGGCCGATCCAGGGAATGCCGAAACTGCCGCGATCTTCGACCGGCACTTCTTTACCCAGGGGTTTCCAGCCCACCACCGCGGTCCGTTTTCCGCGGCCTTTGCAGGCCAGGGCCGTAGCCCACGCGAGCGTGCTCTTACCCACCCCCCCATTCCCCGTGAGGAAAAACACGATCTGGCGCAAGCTGTCGGGGAGGTAGTTCAACGGAGCCA
>CAZFMF010000028.1:0-42442 GCA_964519985.1 uncultured Pseudobdellovibrionaceae bacterium
AACCTATGTCTAAGTCTGAATAGCGCGCCGTGACCACAAAAGTTAGCGGAGAACCCTGGCTCAGGCCGAGAGGGTCGAGTGCTCTTGGGGTCCCAACTCCGGCGCCGGAGTCGCACTGGGAACTAAGGTGTTTCCCGCGGTAGGCTCTTGGTCGCCGCCTTACCCATTTCGAGAAACGGCTTGAAGAGGTCGATCGGGACCGGGAAGACCGTGGTCGTATTATTCTCGGAAGCGATTTCGCTCAAGGTCTGCAAGTAGCGCAGCTGGAGCGAGGCTGGGTGCTTTTCCATCATTGAAGCGGCTTCGACCAGCTTTTCCGCGGCCTGGAATTCCCCTTGGGCCGCGATCACCTTGGCGCGACGGGTGCGTTCCGCCTCCGCTTGCTGGGCGAGGGCGCGCTGCATTTCCTTCGGCAAGTCGACCTGCTTGATTTCCACCGCGGAGACTTTGATGCCCCACGGCTCGGTGTGCAGATCTAAGATTTCCTGGATGCGTTTGTTCAGGCTTTCCCGCTCGGCGAGGACTTCGTCGAGTTCAACTGATCCCAAGACCGAACGCAGCGTCGTCTGCGCGTACTGGTAGGTGCTTTCCAAATAGCTTTCGACATTGTTGATGGCTTTGATCGGGTCTACGACGCGGAACAAAATCACGGCATTCACCGCGATGGAAACGTTGTCGCGCGTGATGACGTCCTGGGGCGGCACATCGGTGGTGATGATCCGCAAAGACACCTTCACCATTCGGTCGATGCCGGGGATGACGAAAACGATTCCCGGACCGCGGGCGCCGACCAGACGACCGAGGCGAAACAGAACGCCGCGTTCGTACTCTTGCAGCACCTTCATGCAGGAGAGCAGCAAGCCACCCAGGGCGAAGGCCGGGACGATTAACGAGAAGAGGTTTTCCACTGAAAGCTCCTTACGTGGACGTTTTTTCCGAAACCACCAATTGCATTCGGCGGACTTCGTTTACCACAACCACCGCGCCTTTGGGTATTTCCGCGCCGGTCCGGGAAATCGCACTCCAGAGCTCCCCTTGCAAGAAGACTTTACCGCCGGTCGGGGACGTGACTTCCCGCACTTCGCCGTACTCCCCCACCAGGGATTCCAGACCGGAGAGGTGTTTGCGGCGTTGTGACTTCAGCACGGTATACCCAATAAAGGCCGCGCTGCCGGCTAGGATCGCGGCGGTGGGTAGGATGAGTTTCAAGGAGATCTGGTACTCGGGCGCCGCGGTATCCATTAGAAATAGGCTACCAAAGACAAAGGCCGCAATGCCAGCTACCCCTAAGATGCCGTAGGTCGGCAGAAACACTTCCGCCACGATGAAAGCTAAGCCCACGAAGATAAGCGCTAGGGCGCCGTAGCTGATCGGCAGTAGCTGAAATGAAATCAGACTAAGTAGCACGCACAAGACGCCTAAGACGCCGGGGAGAATTAGGCCGGGGTGGGAAAGTTCAATCCATATGCAAAGCGCGCCCAGGCTCATGATCATATAGGCCAGGTTGGGGTCGGCGAAAAAGCTCACTAGCCGGTGTTTTAGGCCCATCGGGTGCTCGGCAAATTCATGTTTTTCCGTCGGTAAAGTCTGTTGCATGCCCTTAGCGGCTTTCAGGCGAAAGCCCGGCAGCTTGGCCTGAAGATCGGCGACATCCTCGGCGATGAGATCAATCACCCCGCGCTTGAGCGCTTCGTCGGACGAGATTGAGGCGCTGTCTTTCACGGCCTTGACCGCCCATTCGGTGTTGCGGCCTCGGGTCTTCGCCACGCTCTCGGCGAACGCCGCAACGTCGTTGGCCATCTTCGCCGCCATGGTTTTGTCGCCGCCGTCCCCGCCCGGCGTTACCGGGTGCGCGGCGCCGATATTGGTGGCGGGCGCCATCGCGGCGACATCGGCGGCAAAGGTGATCAGAGCTCCGGCCGACCCGGCGTGTGCTCCGCGTGGCCCGACAAAGACGACGATCGGCACATCGCTGTTGAGAATCTTCTGTACGATAAGCCGCGTAGAAGTGAGTAAGCCACCGGGTGTGTCGAGGACGACAACTAAGTAGGGCGCGTGATCTTTCTCGGCGCTTTCGATCCCGGCGATAAGGTAATCGGCCGTGCCCGGATTGATGCTATCGGCCACCCGCAAAATCGGAACGCCGGCCGCTTGAGAAACCGGGCCGAGAAAAAGGGCCGCGAATAAGAGTGCTGCCTTCATTAGGCCTCCGAGAGCTGGTGCATCACCTTTTTCATGTCCTCCCAAACGAGTTTTTTCGCTTCGGGGGCACGCAGCAGATGCGCCGGGTGGTACGTCGGTAAAACCGAGATACTAGCATCCCCGCTCAAGGGCTCAAAGCATCCCCGGTGAGAGGACAAAGAGACGTGGGAGCCCAGTAAGGTTTGGGTGGCCAATTCACCGAGCGCGACGATGATGCGTGGCCTTGCGGCGGCGATTTCATCCGCCAGCGAGGCCCCGCACCCGGCTAACGCCACCTTCTCCCGATTCTGGCCCATGGCTTCCAGGATCTTAGCCAATAACTGGCCGGTGGGGCCATCGGTCAGGCCTTCGCGGTTATCGCCGACGAACATCAGCGGATAAGCCGTTTCCGGCGGAGCCTCCCACTCCGGCGCCGGAGCGGCCCCAAGGTCAATGCCGTCCCAATTCGTAGGCAGGCCATCCACCCCGTGGGCCTTCCAAAGGGCTAGGTATTCCTGGGCGATAAATTTCGCTTCCGAGCTCATTGCCCTCGACTCTAGGCGCTGCCCGCATCGCCGGCAAATCGAAATAAATGAATTGACATTCACTTATTCGATTAGTTAGTGAATGGTCGTTCACTTATCCGAGGAGTTGTGTTATGAAGCTTTTATTGGCGATGATCGGTGTGGGGCTGGCGATAGCGGCCGAGGGACCGGAGGAAGTCCGTCGGAAATGCGCGGAGGAGCTTTGGCAGCTTTCCCGCAATGAATGGGGTTACCCCCGGGGGCTGGCGGGCAGCGAGCCGCCCCGGCGCGAAGAACCGCCGCTGGACATTGAATCATTAGAGGAGTTTTATCGCCGGCTGGGCGGAGAGGACTATGGCGAGACCGATCGACTTGGAAAAGATGCAGCGGGTGAAGGATCAGGCGGTGAGGCTGATCACAGCGAAGGGCTATAGCGCGGCCTCGATCGAGGCCGTCGCGAGAAAAGCCGGAGTGGCGACCGGGTACCTATACCGCCATCACCCGTCCAAGTTGGCCCTCGTGCAGCAGATCTACGAAGACCTGATGAAGCGATTCCACGACGCCATCCTGTTGGAGTTGGAAAAGGGCAAATTGGTAAGGCAGATTGTTTCCGGTTTGGTGGATTTTCTCTACGGCCTCGTAAAGGAAAAGCCGGAGTTTTTCGACTTTATGTTCTTAATGCTCCACGATCACAGTTTTCAATTTCCCCGCAAGCGCCTTGAGGTCATTCGGGAGATCTGCCCCCGGATTTGTAAGCTGGGGCACGAGACGGGGGAAATCGCCAAGTCCAATGATGCCGAAACCGTGTTCTTCACGCTCTTCTCCATTCCGTTGAAGTTTTTTGATTCGCGCCGTCGGAAAGTCTTCGTAGACAAGAAGATCGAAGACCGCGATGTGGAACGACTTAAGAATATCTGTCTCGCCGCGCTGGCCTGACCGTTAGCATTTGTGTCGACTCTCCGTGCACCTCTTGCGCGAGAGATTGATGGCCGAAGCGAATCTATGGCAGCGTCAAATCATGAAAAAAATGCTTTTGGTTTTGTGGGTGAGTTTCGGGGCGTACGCGGCGGATCCGGCGGCGGGACACGGGATGTTGTTATTCGGCAAAGAAGCAACGTACGTATCGCACTTGCCGATGTTCCATTCGCCGCACGACTATCAAGTGATTTTGCGGGTGAACTTGGATGCGAATGCTCAGCGTGACTTGAAAAGGGCTAAGGATGCGGCGCGGACCGAGAAAGTTTGGACGATCGATCCGGAGTCCTTTGTTTTGCCGGCGAGGATCAATGACCCCAGGCCATTTCGCGCCGATATTTACCAGGGGCACTTTGAACGCGGTGGAAAACGCGTGATTCGACAGGCGAACGTGGCGATCGAACAAGTGATCCATTTTCGCAAATTTGTTGCCGGTGAGACGGCCGACAAAGCGTTGTTTTTCACCTTCGGGACGCCGGGCGATATGTACTCCGCTCATATCATCCGCGGGGCACCCGATTTCGATCGCATCACCGAAGTCCAGCCCCTGAGTGATGGCACCCTCCAAGCCGGCGCCGTCATCTACGAAGAGACCAAAGATCTAGAGCAGTAAGCCGCACTGATGCGTCGCGCGGGATTGCTTCAGCCCTTTGGGCTTCGCAATGACGTCAAGTTGCGTGGCGGACGTGGAAGCCTTTTTGGGAGAGGGCGTGCAGGATTTCCTGGGTGTGTTCGCTGCCGCGGGTCTCGATTTCCACCTCAATTTGCGCGCGGCCTAACCCGGCGTCGAGGCTGGCACGTTGGTGGTAGACCTGTAAGATATTGCCGCCCTGATCGGCGAAGACCTGGGTGACCGCGTTGAGGCCTCCGGGACGGTCGCTGATCGTGATGATCAAGCGCACTAGGCGCCCTTGCTCGACCAGGCCGCGATTCAAAACCTGGCCAAAGGACGGAAGATCGATATTGCCGCCGCAGAGGATCACCGCGACCTTCTTCTCGGGAATCTTCTTTTCCAGTACGGCCGAGATGCCGATGGCCCCCGAGCCTTCGACGACCATCTTGGATTTTTCCGCGAGCAGGGCGATGGCGTGAGCGATGGATTCTTCGGAAATGCTGAACACATCGTCGACGCCGGCCAGAAGGTGTTGGAGCATGGTGTTGTCGACGCGCTTAATGGCGATCGTATCGGCGAGCGTATAGAGCGTCGGCTCTTCGACGACTGTTTTGCGTTTGAACGAGACCGCCGCACTCGGCGCGTTTTGGGCAGTGATGCCGTAGATCTTGATTTCCGGGCGCAGGGCTTTAAGTACGCTCGCAATTCCAGTGATTAACCCGCCGCCACCGATGGCCACCGCCACGGCTTCGATGTCTTGAAACGAGGGCTCTTCCATCATCTCCAAAGCAATAGTGCCCTGACCCGCCATGACCATCGGGTCCCGAAAGGGGTGGATAAAAATGTAGCCCCGTTCCTTCGCCAGCGCCTGCGCCCGTTGGAAAGCTTCGTCGTAAACCAAGCCGTGCAGTTCGACTTGAGCGCCCCAGTCTTGCGTGTTCTTCACCTTCACCGGCGGGGTGATGGTAGGCATCACGATCGTGGCGCGCACGCCAAGCTCTTTGCAGATTGCCGCCACGCCCTGCGCATGGTTGCCCGCGCTCGCCGCGATGACGCCATTGCGTTTGGCCATTTCCAGATTTTGAAGGATGCAATTGGTCGCGCCGCGCATCTTGAAGGAACCGGTGCGCTGAAAGAGCTCGCACTTCATCAGAACCTTCCGGCCATCCTTGGTCAGAGTGTCCATCGGGATAAGTGGAGTTTTGCGAATGTAAGGAGCGATCCGCGTGCGGGCTTCTTCGATTTCTTTTAGCGGGATAAGCGCCATTTTCCCCTCTTCAGGGAAAGTCTAGCGCGCTTAGATGCCCCCGGCACCCAGAAACAGAGAGCCCAGGAAACCCGCAAACGGGTTGAAGGACTTTTTGTAGAGGCCCGGTCCGTAGTTCACCGCGCCGTTTCCATCGTGGATTTCCAGCGAAGCTTCCTTGGTCGCACCCGGCGTCCCACCCGCGAAAAGGATTTCGGAGTAGCCATCGCCGTTCAAGTCGGCCGCGCCCACTTGCAACAATCCGTTGTGATTCGGCAGCGCGTTGATTTGCAGCGTTTGGCTGTAGTTCGCGCCGTAGTAAACCTTGGGTTGCGGGGCATAGGCGGCATAGAGCGAGCGGTCACCGCCACCGAGTAAGAGGTCCGCGTTGCCGTCGTTATTCACATCACCCGCCGCCACTGAGATGGGGCCTGCATAACCGGGGTACGCCGCCAGCGTACCGACGATCGTCGGAACCAGATTGTTCGTCGGGTTCGCGGTGAAATTGTCTTGAATATTCTTGCCGCTAAAGACTCGGACGTAGCCGGTCGAGCAGCTGCTGGCGATCACGTCGGCGTAGCCATCATTGTCGATATCGGCCAACGCGAGTCCCGCGATGCCGGTGGCCAGACCATTGAAAGCCGGAACGGGAAAGTTCGCGAGGATTTTGGTGCTATCCGAGCCATCCAGAATGCGTAGGCGTGGAGCGGCGGTACCGCAACCACTCGCCAGCACGATATCGGCCCGACCATCGCGGTTGATGTCCCCGGCGCCGATGGCAAAGTCCACCAGCGCTTCGTTAAAACCCGCGACGGTTTCCAAAATGGCCGCCGGAGCGGGTTTGCTCACGTAAGACGCCGTGTTGCTTCCCTTAAAAACTTTGAGACGGCCGCCCCCCGCGGCGTTGGTCGCCGCGAGGGTATCGGCAATACCATCACCGTCGAAGTCGGCGGTGGCGATGCGGACGTTGCCCCGATAAGTCGATTCAAAAGCTTGGAATTCGTCGAGCGTGATGGGCGTGAGGCCCTTATAGACCTTCACTTTCGCACCCAGCGTTCCCGTATCCGCCGCGTCGGCCGCGACCGCGTATGCGTCGTTCGGTTGGGAGATATGGTACGACTGGCACTGCGCCGTTTTGCCCAAGGCATCTTTGATTTCCACTTTGATCAGTGGAGCGCCGGGGCGCTGAAAGCGCATCACGAGTTGCGGCACGGCGGTCGGACCGACCGTGGCGGCGGTGTAAAGCTTATCCACGTTGGAGCCGCTATTGCTATTGCCCTTGTGGGTTAAAGTAAAAGGAGCGCTGCCGCCCTTAGGAATCGCCCGCACCCGAGTCAGGGTGCCGGCTAACGAAGCCGCGCTGCCGTCGGCACCGTAGCCGAGCGGTGCGGTTTCGACGTTGCAACCGGTGAGCGCCGCCACGGCGGTCGACGCGTTGGAAGTTCCCACTTGAAAAGCTTTGCGGCAGAGGACTTTGCGGCCGGCGGCCGAAGCTTCGATGCTGGCGATCTTGGTGCCGACATAATCGTATTGGACTTGGGCCTTCGTCACCGTGCTCGATTGCGGCACGAGATTGGCGGCCGGAACTTTCCAGTTCGCGTTCGCCTGGAAGTTGGCGAAGGTAACGGCGCCGGGCGCGTTGATCGCGGTGAAAGTGAATTGTGCCGCCGCGCCGGGATTGATGAGGTCCGGGGCGACTTCGATTTTGCACGCAAAGCCATCCGAGCTCGTGCCATCCAAAACTTCAACCGCGAATTCGCAAGCCGCCGATTTACCGGCCGAGTCCTTTACCGTGATCGTGCGAGTGACGATCGTGCCCGCTTTATCGGCGTTGTATTGTCCCAAAATCGAGGTGCTATCGGCGAAGCTCGTGATGTAGCCGGGGACGGACTTATTGCCCGTGCCGCCGAAGGTATCGATCTGCACGCGCACTTGTTCGCCCACACCCACTTGGGTGGGATACGCCGTCGCGGAGCAAGAGAAAGTCGAAGTCTCGGAGTAAACCGAGGAAGATTGCGATTCGGTGGGGATGGTGATGGAGCCGCAGGTATTCGCGCCCCCCAAGCAACCCGCATCGCCGTTGCGTTCTGCGCAGCCGGAGAGCAAGAGGGCCAATCCCAAACTCAGTTTCAAAGTCTGTTTCCAAACCATAAGTCGCATCCTTACTAGAGTGAAATTGCAGGGCCAGTGCCACTGTTCGGGGTCAGGGCAGGGGAACGCGGAAAGCGGTCTGCTCCCGCGGGGTTAGCGGCGGCGCGGCCCTGGTGGGGGGTGAACTGAATCAAGTCGGCGGCTGTATACACCCGATTCAGTCTTTGAGAATACAGTCTAAGTCATTGAAAGTATGGCGTGTTTTAGTGTCCACGTCCTGCATACACCTATCGACTGGGAATCAAGCGGTTTAGGCAGGGGCTAGCGGTGCGAACGGAGGAACTCGGAGATAAACTGGGTGTCCATTCGCGTTTTGGCGTCATTCAACCGTTCGTCCATGGTGGCTTGAAACTCCCGAGCCAAGGCATTGCGGGCCTTTTGCCGCTCGAATGCTTCGGAGGAGAGATAGTTGATAATGAGATCGTAGCCCGCGCCCACGATACGCAATTCGTCGAGTCGCTCCAAAAAGCCATCGTGCGTTTTGAGCAAACCGGCGACGCGGAAGCCGGAGCGAACCGCTTCCTCGTAGGTGAGACCCGAGCGGCGGGCGTCAATGACGATTTGACGGCCCTGCCCTCCCTTTTTGAGACTGTCGAGGACACGATTGCGGACGCGCGTGCTGTCCGCCCCCGGGTCAAACGTTTTGAACTCCGACTTATCGGGTTCCTGCGAAATCAAAGCATCCGCATTGCGGCCCATCGGATCTTCCGCTAAAGCGCGGACCGATCGCGACTCTTCCCTCAGATAGTTCGCCAGACTCCGTTCATTGTCGTCGAACTGTTTTTCGCTTTCATCGAGGACTCCCTTTCCGTGGAGAAAACGGGCTTGCCAATCCGAATACCGAGCCGCAATGAGCGGGTAGCCCTCGATTTTTTCTCCGACGACAATCAAGAAGCGGGTTTTTTCGGTTTGCGCGAAAAAGGCCAGTAGGTGGCGGAATCGAATCAGGGTGGAACGCAAGCGCGACCGGCGCCCCAGAAAGGACTCGCGGTCCCGATTCCATTCGTCATCTCCGGTTGGCAAGTCCTTGGCGAGCGCCAGTTGGCGCAAGAAATAGGTCATGGCCGCTTGCGCGCTTTTTAGATCGACGGCGCTCATCGCAATCTCCCGCCCTTGCGTGCGATCGATGCGTTGAAAGCGCGCTAGCGTGATGGCCAGGCCGTGAAGGTTTAGGCGAATGTCTTGAAACAGGTCCTGCATCGGGAACGCGGCTTGGAGGTGGTTTCCGCATTCGTGGGTGGCGCAGTCGAGTGTGAGCAAGGTGTTCTCGTACTCGGTGAGCGCCTCGCCCACATCACGTGCGACAGCGCGGAAAACGACCTCGAAGGGGTGCCGTTCCGCTTCCAGTAAAATGATCCGACCACAGCCGAATAGTGCTCCCCCCAGCATCCCTTGTGCGGGCGTAGCGAGCAGGGCACCTAAAATGAGGGCGCGTGTCATCATCGGGGCGGGGCTTATACCATAGTTGAGACTGGTTTCGTAAGCCTTGGAGATTGCGCGATAAACACGGGCAGCGGTACTGTGCTCCCATGGTTTTTTGGCTCAGTGCCTTCGTCGCGGCCCGCGTTTTCTTATTTGTTCTCGGGGCGCGACGCTTGGGCGATCCCGTGGCGGTCACGGCGGGAATTTTAGCCGCCTTGTTTGCCGCCTCTTACTTGCCGTTTTCCACACTCCCCCTGTTCTTCGTTGTATTCGCGGCGGTTGAAATCGTCGGGATTCGGGAAGTGGCCGCGCGGATCAAGCACCGCGCGCCTTCGCTTCCGACCCTGGCGGTCGCGGGGATCTTTCTCGTGGCGCTCGGATTTTGGACTTGGGCGCTGGCGGATCTGGATGGACTCAACTCCAGTCAGGACGGTATCGCGCATTCCCTCTTTTTGATGCGTCTGGCTCAAGGGGGACACGCCCTCTTAGCCCACAATCCGGTTTCGCTATCCGAGTGGTTTGGAGACGATCAGTTTCGGTTTTATCCCACCGGCAGCCACGCACTCGTGGTCGCATTCGAGTGGCCCTTCTTAAAGTTCGGGTGGATTTACGCGGCGGCGCTCATCAAAGCTTGGGAAATAGCCGTCTCCGCGGGAGTCGTCTTGCTCGCGTATGCGGTCGGATCCCGGCTCTACCCACGCAAACCGCTGATTGCTTTGATGGCGGCGCTCTTGGCGATGACTTATTACCGCTACCCGATCTGGGCGGTCGACTCCGGTGGGTTTTCAAGGCAGCTGGCGCTTTGGATTGCGTTTGCGGCGGCGTTTAGCGTTCTGGCGCGCGGCCCGGTCAAGGGCCGCTGGTACTTTCTCATTCCGCCGGTGGCGTTCCTGTTACATCCCAGCGCGTTTGTTTTGGCGATGGCGGTTCTCGTCTGGATTGCGCTGCCGGAACGCCAAGCCCGCGAATGGGTTTTTCGATCCCTAGGCCTTTGCCTGGGAATGGCCGTCCTTTACTGGTTGATGCGGGCAACGGGTTCGGACGACCATATGGCGGCATTCACTCCCGTACGAGCGATGGAATGGGACCCCGTCCGGCGCAATATCGAGGATTTTTTCAAGGCGGCGGCCGGCGATCCCGGTGAGATTTCTTCGCTCACGGTGCGCGAAGTGCTCTTTCATATCGGGTTTTGCCTCCCGTTGTTTTGTTTGAAATCGCTCTCGCCGAGGCAACGGTGGTTCCCCCACTTTCTTTGGGCGTGTCTGCTGTCCCTTCTTCTTTTTTCGTTCGTTCCCCATCGCTTGGCGATGCTTTCGGCGCAACTGCTCTATGGCGATGGGGCTCGGGCCGCCGAAGTCTTTGCGTTGGCGACCTGGATGCTTTGGTGCTTTTCTCTGGCGGAGATCTCGGATCGCTTGGGAAGGGGTGGTAAGTGGGTATCGACCGCGGCGCTGATTCTCTTGGGCCTTTGGGCCGCCTACGACACCGTCGCGGGAATGCGCTTCACGCGGGATCATATCCGCCGGTATTCTGCCGTCTACCACGCGCCTCGGCATTCGGAGTCGGCCGCTCTGATGGAGTGGGTGCGTCGGAATACGTCGAGGGATGCCTTTTTTGTCGGCGAGCATCGCCTTCTGGACAGCTTGGAGAGCCGGACGGGAAGAAAGAGTCTTTTCGTTTTTCACGAATGCCCGCACGGGCTGCGAGGAAATTCTTGCGAGCGGCGATGGCATCTCTATCAGACCGTGATTGGAGCCTCGGAGGATTGCAAAACGCTTCCCCCGATTTCCCAACCGATGTACTGGGTTTCACTGTCTTCGGAAACGTCGCACGGCAAGTGCCATTTTTTTGGCGAACCACAAACGGTCGGCATCTATACGGTGAGAGAGATAAAGCGCAAATAGCAGATAAGACAGCCGACGACTGGACTCGAACCAGCGACCTGCTCATTACGAATGAGCTGCTCTACCGACTGAGCTACGTCGGCATAATGGTAGAACCCGAACAAGGTAATGGCTGGGGACGGGGTTGTCTAGATGCTTCCGTGCCTTTTTGCCGCCGCTACGAAAGGGAGATCGCATCGCTAAAACGATGCGGGGTGGCTTCGACCCTTTCGGGTCTCGCAACGACCGGGGGCTGTCCGTGGATGGTGTTGATCATATAGAGCGGGCGTTGTTTCACTTCGTCGTAAATGCGGGCGACGTATTCGCCCATGAGTCCCAGGCAGAGGAGTTGGATTCCGCTGGCGAAAGCGACAGCGGTCATCATCGATGCCCAACCGGGGATGGCGAGCGGCGTGAAGATCTTGATGCCGATAAAGACAATGCCGGCCGTGAGGGAGCTCAACGCTCCGATGAGTCCAAAAAAAGAGACCAGCCGAATCGGCACATTCGAAAAACTCAGTAGTGCGGTCATCGCGAGCTGAATGAGGCCGAGACTTCCCACGCGCGATTCACCGTGGAGTCGGGCACCGCGATCAATGCGGATGCTGGCGATGGGGCCAGAGCTATAAGCAACGAGGCCGGGTAGGTAACGATTTCTTTCGGGCAGCGCGCGCAAGCGGCGAACGACCGAAACGTCGAGCAAGCAATGCGTGCCGAAATTCAAGGGCGGGAGCTTGCGCGCCACCTTGTGCAGCAAGTAGTAGAAGGCCTTGAACGCAAAGGCGCTACGTTCTTTCCGCTCTCCGCGCTCGACCACCACCGTCTTCGCGCCTTTTTTCCAGGCCTCAAAAAGGCCGATGAGGGCATCGGGAGAGTCTTGTAGATCGGCGTCCATGATAACCAGCGCGTCGCCTTGAAAGGTATCGATTCCGGCGGCGAGAGCGGCGGCGTGGCCAAAGTTGTGGATCAGATCGACACAGCGCACGTTTTCGCGCTCGGTCGCCAAACGCGCCAGCAATGCCGCCGAACCGTCGGTGGAGCCATCGTTGACGAAGAGGTAGCGGATTTCCGCCTCTTCTTTTAGTTTCGCAGCCACGCGATCGAGCTCGCGCAACAACGGAACAATATTGGCTACCTCATTAAAAATGGGCAGCACGATTTCAACGTGCGATTTTGTTTTCATGGGAAGCGATCTTTATTTTAACTCGGAAGGACCTTGGACGCGAGGAGCCCGTCGTGGAAACGGGTCTGAATCACTTCACCGGGAGCGGCTTCGGTGGCGCTGCGCAGCAAATGGCCGTCCGGTTTTTGCGTCAGCGTATAGCCCCGCCCCAAGACCCGCAGTGGCGAAAGGGAATCCAGCTTACCGGCCAACGTGTCGAGTTTGGCGTGCCAGAGGCGCGCGCGATGCGCCATCAACTGTTCTAGGCGCTGATGCGCGCGCTGAAACTCCGTACGGTGGGCAGCCAAGCGCTGTTGCGGGCCAACCAGGCGCCGACCCAAATGGGTGAGATGGAGCTTTTTTTGCTCGATTTGGGCCAGAAACGGACTGGTTAGGCGGCGTTCGAGCGTTCGCAACTGAAAAACCAATTCCTCTTTGCGGGGTAGAACGAGCTCGGCCGCGGCCGACGGGGTCGGTGCGCGCACGTCGGCGACAAAATCCGCGATCGTAAAGTCCGTTTCGTGTCCCACCGCCGACAAGATCGGAATCGGGCAAGCGTGCAGAGCACGCGCGACGCTTTCTTCATTGAAGGGCCAAAGATCTTCAAGCGATCCCCCGCCCCGCCCCACGATTAACACTTCCACTGCGCGTTCGGGGCGTTCGGCATTCCATCGCTCGACGAGCTTAAGGGCGGAGACAATTTCTCCGGCCGCGCGATCGCCCTGCACACTGGCGTGGAAAATCAGGATTTCGCGGTCGTGGAATCGGCGGCTCAACACTTTCAGGATGTCGCGGATCGCCGCGCCCGTCGTTGAAGTGATGACGCCAATGCGCTGGGGTAGCACGGGCAGGGGTTGCTTGTGGTCCGCGGAGAAAAGCCCCTCTTGGGCGAGGCGCTCTTTCATCTGTTCGAAGGCCAGTTGCAAGGCGCCGGTACCGACCGGTTCGACCGTGTCGCCGACGATCTGGTATTCGCCGCGTGCTTCGTAAATCGTCACCCGCCCGTGGATGAGGACTTCCATTCCGTCTTCGAGCGCGAACTTCAGGCGCGACATCACGGGACGGAAAAGGCAAACCCGCAGCTGAGCTCCCCCATCCTTCAAGAGCAAATAGGCGTGGCCCGACGCGGGTTTCCGATAACTGCTGATCTCACCCCGGACCCACACATCGAAAAAGGTGTTTTCAAGGTGCCCGCGGAGGCGGCGCGTCAGCTGGGATACCGTCGGTACCTTGGCGCGCCAGTCCTGAGTTGGTTCGAGCAGGGAGGGTTGGGTTGCCGTGTCATTGAAGTCGAGAAGATCCACTGGATCCTTGCGTATCGCCCGCCGGGGACGGTGGCAAGCTTGTGTCGCGATCCCGGGCATGCTACCCCTGGAGTATTGGGGAGGGGATATGATGAAAACGCTTTCACTAGCACTTTGCCTGGTGGTGTTTCCGGCGCTGGCGGATTCGCCGACGGCGACCGAGTCGCTCGAGAAAAGTTACAAAGCTTTTACCGATTACCTATTCAATGCGGGCGCGAGCCCCGACATTGCGAAGCTGGAATCCCTAGCGCTGGCGGTGGATGACGAAGCCACCCGGTTGCTGAGTGACGCTTCGCTGCCGGAGGCGACGCATGAATCGGCATTTGACCGTTGCATGTCGGCCTACGCCTTGGCTTACACCGCCGATGATCGCTTCGAACCCAGACTGCGCGGCGTGATCGGTCAGTGCATCGCCAAATTGCCAAAGTCGAAGGCGGCCTGTGATGGCGATTCGGTCCTGATGCAAATGGATGTTCCGGCGATGACCGCGAAGGCGGCGTTAGATCGCATCAAACAACATTTGAATGATTTCCCCAGCACCCAGTATGCCTCGCCGATCGCCCGCTTGTACGCCGAGCGGTTGGCGCAAAGCGATCTGGTGGCCGCCGATGCCTTCCTCACGGAGGCGCTCAAGCTGATGCCGGCGGATCCCGGTTTGCTCGGATTGCGTTCCATGATGGTCAGAGTCGGCCAGCCGGTATCCTTTGCCTTCCCGTCGCTCGATGGCGGCAACTACGACATCGCCAACGACCGGGGCAAGGTGGTGGTGATCGATTTCTGGGCGACTTGGTGCCCGCCCTGCCGAGCGATGACGCCGAAGATGCTGCAGCTACACAAGGATTTGAACGCGAAGGGTGTCGAAATCGTCGGCTTCAGCTTGGATCGCGATCGCAAGTCTTTGGAAAACTATATCGCCCAGCACGCCATTCCGTGGACCCAGATCTACTTGGATAAGGCAACGGATCGCTCGAAGGTATCGGCGCAAGATTGGGGCGTGAGTGGGATTCCGACCCTGTTTGTCGTCGGTAAGGACGGCAATCTGGCGGGCCTTGGTACCCACGATTTCAACGTCGCCAAACGCCTCGTCGATGCTGAATTGAAGAAATAGTTCGGGTATTCGGGCCTTCGTCGGGCGCATGGTAAGATCGCTCGGCGGGGGCTCGCATGCGCAACACAGTTCTAGCGATACTTTTCCTTTGTTCGTCCGCGCACCCTGCTGCCCCGCCAACGGTTTACGCCTGCAATCCCGGCCGGCTCGTGAAACCCTTGCCGGTCCCCGCGGCGATTGCGCGGTCGCGTGCGCCGTTCAATCCGGTGGAGCTGCCGCGGGCCGGAAAGATGCTCCGCCCGGGAGAAACGTTCCCGCCTTTGGGGGACGATGAATACATCTACTTGATATTGAATCCGAGTGGAAAACCCGGAGATGAGACTATCTTCTACAGCCCACGCGTTCCCGCCGAGATTTTGGAGCGGACGAGACAAATCGAGAAAGTACCGAGCCATTTTCTTGCGACTCACCGTGGAATGGTCGAAACCGCGGCGGAGCAATTGGGGATTAGGGCCTCGGAAGTCGAAAAACAAGTGCGGGGCGCGGGCGGGTTTCGTTGCACTTCGGGATATGTGACTCGCCTCACAAACCGATCGGGAGCGTTTCCGGCGGGTCTAACCCATCTTGACTATAGCATTCAGGTTCTAGGGCGGCGGGGCTTCAATCCGCGCGGGAAGCGGTTTGAAGTGGTGGATATTTCCACCCGGAAAAAAGGTGACGATGGGAAACCAGTCGACCCGCTCCACATCAAAGAAGAGGAGGCGGCGCGGTTAGCTTTGAAAAACGTTGTCAATTCCGATCGCCGGTTTATTCGGGAAGCAATGGCGGAAATGCATACCCTTCTGCTTTCTAAATTCCCCGACTCCGAGCGGCCCGGATATTTCGACGTGCGCGCTCTCTGGAAGGCGGCTAATGCCTACCTCGAAACGGTGCCAGTGGGACAGAAGGTCGCTGCCGAAAGCGCCATGGCCGAACTCATTCACTATTTAAGCCGTACGAATGGGGAGGGGTTGGATTACGCGGTTGAGGATCTCTGTCGGCGGTTTCACCATCGGTGCCGAGCGCGTTTTGTGGAGTGCCAGACGGTACTCCTGGCGGCCAGCGTGGCCCAACGTCGGGGCCCCTAATCCTCATGCGTTGACGCTTCGCGTCCGATAAGTCGGGCATGAAGGCTCTGATCGCAATCGTGATCCTGATCACAACCGTCATTGCCTTTTCGTGAGTTAATCCCCCAATAAATCAATTAGTTGCATCGTTATGCTAGCGAAAACTGCGGGGTTATGCTATTTGCCTGCCCCTCGGAGGGGCAATGAAATCGCTAGTTGGAACCTTGGTTTTAGGACTTTTTCTTTCGGCGTGCGGAAAAGAACCCGCGGCGCTGCCGAACGGTCGCGCTAAAGCGCGGCCTTCTAATTTGGGTGGAACCACCTATTCCCGCACCCTGCAAAAAGGAGCGGAGAAGCCGTGTCCGCCCAAGTCGGCCGAGGGCCGATCTAAGGAATCGAAAATGCGGGATCGCATTCTTCAGGTTCGTTGTTACGGACAGTAACTCACGGTTGTCGAAACTCACCCCGCGCGTTTATCATAGGCGTCGGTGGATTCCTGGCGTAAGTGCAGCAGTTGTAAGAAAGACCTGGGGTTTGAACGTCCGTACTACGTTTGCTCGGTAACCACCTGCCAATCCAAAATCACCAACTATGCTTTTTGCAGTGTGAATTGTTGGGACGCACACCTTCCCATTGAACGCCATCGCTCCGGTAGCGCGGGCGCCATCGAACGCAAGGCGCCCTCTCGGGCGGAAGCCCAAGCCGCGCCTCGCAAAGTGGTGGTGGCTCGGACCCCGACGGCGACCGCCAAAGGTGCCGCGGCGGAAGAAGACGTTTTGGTAGTGGTGACCAAAGTCCGAAAATACATTCACGACCGCGCGGAGATGAACACGAGCGCGGGCGTCTACGACGTGCTTACCGAAAAGCTCAAAAACCTCTGCGACGCGGCCATCGAACACGCCCGCGGCGAAGGCCGCAAGACCGTGATGGATCGCGATTTCGTCTAAGACTTCGCGAAGGGCTTGAGGACCACCAAGAAGACCACCAGCGCAAGCAGGAGCGTCGGCACCTCATTGAGCAGGCGAAACGTGCGCGTCGTAATTTTAGACGTCCCGTCGGCGAGCGCCTCGATCTGTTGGCTCGCAAACCAAGTCATCCAAACCAACCCCGCGACGAAAAGGAGTTTCGCGTGGAGCCAGGGCATGGCTAAGAGTTTCGGGTCGAGCGCGATCATCCCAATGCCGAAGGTCACCGCCGCCATCATGGCGGGCATTGTGATGTAACGATACAGACGCGACTCCATCACTTTGAAGCGCGCCTTGACCACCGCTTCGGTTTCCATCGAGTGGTAAACGAAGAGCCGGTAGAGATAGAGGATCCCCGCCATCCAAGCGACGATCGAGATGATGTGAAGGCTCTTCAGGATTAAGTAAGCAGTGCTCGGCATTTCAAGCCAACGGAAGTTCCGGGCCATCGTCCATCGGGCGCGGGGCGCGGGCTTGGAGTTTGCGTTTCAGGTACTCCACTTCGTAGCGTCGGGTGGGTTGCGTGGCGATGGTGTCTTTGACCTTCTCGAAGGCGTGGATAACGGTAGCGTGATCGCGGTCGAACGTCTTGCCGATTTCCTCCAGCGAAAGCAACGTTCCCATCCGCGCGAGGTACATTGCGACCTGGCGGGCCCAATTCGTAGTGCCTTTGCGTGATTTGGAAACCAGTTCGGAGCGGGGCACGCCGAGGTGGTGCTCCACCAGCGAAACAATCTCGCCCATCGTAATGGCTTCGCGGGGGGCTTCGACCCCGATCGTTTCTTCGGCCAGAAAATCGCCGGTGAGGGGACGATTCTCGAGCTTGGATTGCAAATGGATCCGCAGCAAGGTGCCGATCAATTCGCGGATGTCCTTTTGGCCCTTGTCGGCCAGCGAACGCAAAACCGTGCCATCGATTGCAATTTGGTTGTGGGCGGCAACCCGTCCCAGGATTTCGGCTTTTTCCTCGAAGGTGAGCGGTTTGATTTCCGCCGTCACCCCGGAGCTTAAGCGCGACTTCAACGGATCGATTAACCCCTCGAGGCGATTGGGAGCCGTCGTGGTGGTGAAGGCGATCTTGCCGCCGCGGGCAATGATGTCATTGAAGATGTGGAGCAAGACTTCCTGAGTGCTCTGCTTACCGGCGAGGCCTTGGACATCGTCGAAGAGCAGGCAGTCCGTTTCTTCGGTGTAGCGCCGCTTGAAGGTCATCAGATCCTTCGAGCGGATATAGCGCACGTATTCGTAGGTGAACGACTCCGCGTTGGTGTAGCGGATGCGCATCTGCGGGTTTTTCTGGTGCAGTCGTGTGCCGATTTCGGAGAGCAGGTGCGATTTGCCCATGCCGATCCCGCCCAGAACCACCAGCGGGTTCAAATGCCGATCCGCATTGTCCACGAACATACCAACGCATTGATAGGCAAAGCGATTGAATCCGAACTCAAAAAGCGGGTGATGGAACGGGGGCAGCTGGGGGGCTTCGGGCGGGGCCTCGGGTTCGTTGATTTCGGTTTGCTCGCCCGGTTCGACGATGCGCAGATTGGGACGCATCGGCGCGACGGTAGCGGGTTTCGGAGGGTGCGCCTGAGCGGCTTGTTCGTTTTCCTCGCGCACGAGGATTTCAAATTCAAGTTGCAGGGCCGAGCCGCATTGGGTTTGGATCGCACGTTGAATCTGCTCGCCGTAGTGGCTGCGCAGCCAGTCCTCGTGGAAACGACTGGGCACACCGAGGACGATGCTCGTGTCATTACTCCGAATGAACTCCACCGGCGAGAACCAGTTTTTAAACTGGGTCTGCGGCAAGGACTCTCGGATGGAGTTTATTGCGGCGTTCCAATCAAGCTGCATGATACCCAATACGCAAACAGCACTTATATCGACGATATCTCGTATTGGGCAAAGTCGGCTGGTTTCCGGGATCTGCAATCCTAACCCATTCTTTATCCACAACGATAAGCGCATGAAAATGTTGAGGATGACGGATCGTGTTGCGTCGAAACGCCATAGTGAAGCACGTCTTACCAAAGAGAGAAAGAAACTGAGTTATCCTAATAGCTTGTGCAAGTTATCCACAGGGTGTGGATGAAACTGTTTTTCGCGCTTATTCCATTTATCCCGTTTTTTTAGACGCTTTTAGATTTTTGAACGGGCGTCGAGGAAGGCGTAAATGATTTCGGACGCAATGCGGGCGGCCCTTCCGGAGGGTTCGAGTCCGGGGGCGACTTCGGCGATCTCAAGGTAACGCACTTTCGGATTTTTTCCGGCGAGCGACGCGAAGCAACAAAGCTCCCAGGCGCTGAAACCCAGAACCGGGGCCGCGCTGGTCCCTTCCGTCTCCGAGCAGGCGTCCATATCAATGGTGACGCCCAGATGGCGACAGTTTTTACCCAGGCGATTGAGTTCGCTTTGAAACAGTGCGGCGGGCCCTGTCTTCTTGGTGCGAATGGTTTCCAGCGTGAGCAACGCCACCTTCTTCGCCTTACAGAAATCCCAGCTCGAACGGGTATTGCGCTGAATGCGCGCGCCAAACTCCGTGAAGTCGGCCCCTTTCAGCGCGCCGCTTTCCAAAAGGACGCGGAAGGGATTGCCGCTGTGGGACTCGCTGCCCTCCATCTCGCGGGTGTCGAGGTGAGGATCGATATTAATGAGACCCCAGCGTGCCTTGGGGGCGACACTTTGAAAACCAAGGAACGTGGGCGCGGCAAAGTCATGGCCCCCGCCGATCGCAATTCCGGTCCGCTCCGCTTTGGCGGCTTCGGCGGCCAGTCGTTGCGCGGACGCGTGGGTTTCGCTGAGCCGCGTGGAAATCGGGGCATTGCCCAGGTCGTAAAGCTGAAAAGTTTTTTCCCAAGGTCGATCCGCCGGAACGGTCATGCGGTATAGCTGACCCCGAACGGCATCGGGGCCTTGGGCGGCCCCCGCGCGGCCGCGATTTCGCTTTACGCCTTGGTCGTCCGGATAGCCAATGAGCACCGCCTCGCGCTTCTTGTCCCGTGTTTCGGTCATGCCGGCGGCCGGGATCACCCACTCACCCAAACGGAGGTCTCCCGGGCGTCCGCGAAAGAAAACTTCGTTGGGAGCAGGCGTGGAGATGAGCATATAATGCCACTATGGATTGGGAGACTCTGGAACGCAATCGGGTCCAAAGGGCTTGGCTATTGGGGGGGGCGGCGACCGCGGTGCTTTTTTCTTTCGTTCCCCTCGGTGTGTTGTCCGATCTCGGGCGTCTTTATCCCGGCCCGCGAATGCATTCCGACGGTCCCTGGCTCACCTTGGTGGTGGGGCTACCGGTTTTTGTTTTGGCGGTACATGGTTTGCTCATCGCTCCGTTTCTCCATGGGGGATTTTTAAAGTCGCAGGAGGCGCCGGCACGGTTGCTGCTCGCATCAACTCTCTGGGCCATTCCGCTACTTTCCTTTGCCTATTGGCAGGGGGATTTCCGCAACTCGTTGCACGCTTATGACGTCGGCGTGTTCTTGGTGGCCGCGCTCGGGATTCCGCTCACTATCTATTGGCGCACGGCGAATCGCTTCGCGCTATCGGTAGGAGTCGCCACCATCACCTTTCTCACCATTTTTGTCGTGGAAGACATCCTGGGGCCGTTCTCTCCGCTTTGGTACTACGCCTCGATGGGGCCCGGTCTGTATTCGCTGCGCACGCTCTGCTTAGGCGCCGCCCTGGCGCTGGCGACCTGGGGGCCGGTCCCTCGGGTGGGGCGCGCCCGCGGGCGATCGGAAGCCCTGCAATTGGGTCTGATCCTGCTCGCGGCCATGAGTCTGGTGGTGGTCGCGGGCGAAGCGAGTACCGATAAAATTCTTCTGGCGCCGACGCTCTTTCGGCCGGATTGGAATTGGTTGGCCTACGCGGCTTTGTTCTATTTGGTATCGCGTGGCACGGCTGGTCGAGCCGTTACCGCGCTCTTTGCACTGCAGGCCCTCTCGTGTCTAGGGCAGTTCGGGTATGCGCTCTTTCATCCGGATGCGGGCCCTTGGAATCAGGTGCGCATCTTAGGCCTGGAGTTGGGAATGGTTCTAACGCTCAACGAGTTTCGTCGACGGGCTAGCGCTTGGAAGGTTGGATCGCACACGCAAGCTTTTCGCTCGACTCGATCGACGGCAGCCGCTGACTCTCCTTCTTCAGCAAGCTAAGTCGATTCGACTTGGGCACCAAGTCGCGGCATTTCATCGAGAGCGAGATATTGTTCCCATCATTGCCCGGTAGTCGAGTGACTTCCACATCGCACGACGAATCCGCCACCGCGGCCGGCAAAACCTCGAACCAAGTTTCCCCTTGTTTCCATTCCACGGAACCAACGCTCGAGTGATTCACCTTGAACTTCAAGGTCTGACTGGAGGTGTTCGAAACGACCGTTCGGAAGTTTTTTAAAGAAAGATAGGCGGTGATGGGTCCATTGAGCGCGATGTCCAAATCCGCGCCGATCGCCCCGCATTCCATAATCTGTCCCCACGCGGGCATCGACACCAGAAACCAAACGCCAACCCAAGCTCTACGCATTTCCAACCCCTGACTGATTTATTTGGTGAAGTCGCACTATACGGGAACTAACGCATAGTGTCAATTGCTTAGCTCGCTTTCGGGAGGGAAAAACCGTCGAGTCGCTCGACGGATCCGGTGACAAGTTACGTCACCGCGACCTCCGAGACGTAAAGCGCTGCGCATACGGCCGTGCGCTCTGATGGTATGCGCGTTGCTATTTGTGCCTGACGGGCGGGAGTAGAGAACGTGAGATGCCTTTGGCTAGGTGGAAAAAAATAGTTTTGATTGGAGTGATTGCGGTTCAGCTCACGACCGCGACCCCGGTCGCTCCGGATCGCGCTCCGGCGGGAGATGCGCCGGCCTTTTTTCAAACGATTATCCAGTCGTTTGGGACGGCCGCGAAAGGGGGCGGTGCCGAAGGCCTCCTCTTTGTCATTGGCGTGCTCACCACAATGCAGGGTGGAAAAACGTTCGCCACGCTTTGGGACACCCCCGAGGCCGTAAAACTGCGTCGCGACCTATTGGAAAAATTGGAAGCAGCAAAAGGTGAGCACGAAAAGTTCCGCGTAAACTACATCGATTATTCGAAACAGATTGAGTCGCTCGAATCGAAGAATGAGCAGCTACGCGAACAGCTAGAACGGGCGGAGCGGGCGCGAAACGTTCAGCAAGTCGATTTGCTCTGGCAGCAAATTGACCGAAACCAGGCATCGATTAATGCCAAAGGCCGAAAGAACCCGGCGTTCGCGATGGCCCGCGTCCTGGAGAAAATGTTTGAGGCCGACGCGCAGCTTGATGAGCAAGTTCGGGAGCTGCCCCTGGCCGTGAGTCGTGCAACCCGCAATGGGCAGCATGCAGCCGTGAATGCGATAAACGGAAATGGGAGTCATTCGGGCCACCGGCGCAACGGCCGTGGGCGTAGTGCGAGAAAGAATGGGCGTTCCGCGAAGGAGTCAACCGGGGATATCACGTCGCCGATGAAGGATGTCGAGACGGCCGTTGCCGGATGGGCGCGATCGCATCACCCGCGCTATATCTCACAGTGGTTGGAAACTCCGGCGGGGCGAGCATTTGCGGACGGTGTGGGCAAGGCTTGGACCGACGCGTACGAGATTGCCCGGAAGCACCGCAATCAGAGAGTGGCCCGAGTCCCCAAAATTTGGAACCGCGTAGTTGACGACTACAACCAGGGGGCGAGCGCGGAAGAGGCACTGCCGCGAATGGAGTTGATCACATCGAAGTACGGACCCAGTATCCGGGAGTTTAACCTGGAGCCGGAAAACCCGCGCCACCACACCACCACCATCGATGCCGGATCGATTCCCGAGCGGTTGCAGAAAAACTGCGACGCGAAGGTCGCGCTGCTGGTAAAAAACGTGGACCAGCTGACGATCCAATCGCGCAAGCGAAACGTCTATGCCAAACAAGCTTTAACGACCGCGGCCCTGGGCGGCGGCATCGGTGCGACGGGTCTGACCTACGCCGGCTATCGCTATTTCAGCGGAAAGCCCCTTGAAGAAGTTCAAAAAGAAGCCAAGGCTCAGAATCGCATTCAGGACGAAACCGAAATCACTTTGGAGGCCCAGTTCAAGAAGGATCGTGAGGGACCCGATCGTTTGAAATCGTACCGAGAAGGAACGGCCTCCGCATTTCTCGCGCAGCAGGATCATTTGGAAAAAATCCTGGTGGAATCGTTTGATTTACGCGACAGAAACGCAGGTAAGCCCGCTTATTTGGCGGAGCGGCAGGCTAAGGTCGAAAAACTTGGACCGGTGGCTACGCGCATCAGTACCGAAACTGCGGTCGAGCGCGCCTCTCAGGAGTTCTTTACCAAGTTGAACGTTAAATCGTTTGAGAAGGTATATGCAAAGATTTACGGAAAAGATCCGGATAGCGACGAAGGTCTTCTGCGTAGCGATCTCACGTTCATTTATCGCGATCTGCTCTTAAAGCTTTATCCGAGTATCATCGATAACGCGCGCCTCGATAAGGTGGAGCCGATTATCATTCGCCCGATGGTGGATCACACGCTAGAGGCGATCGCAAAGGATCTCGAAGACCAAAAGAATCGCGACGAGGAAGAGAGAAAGAAAAAGGACGTAAAGGCGAACATGGACGCCGCATCGGCTCCCTCGACCATTTCGACTCCCGCGGCAACGCTTCCGCCGGCCACCACCCTTCCCTCTCCGGTGTCAGCCGCGGAAAAAAAGCCGGAAGAGTCCAGCTTGCTCACGGGGATGCCGGTGGGCGCGATCGTTCAGCCTTAGGGCTTGATACGGTACATCATACGCGGGAATGCCGCGGCTTCGCGTAGGTGTTCCAGGCCGCAGATCCAAGAGATGGTGCGTTCGAGTCCAAGGCCGAACCCGGCGTGGGGTACGCTGCCGTACTTGCGCAGATCCAAGAACCAATCAAAATCTTCTTCCCGCAAACCGTGATGTCCAATGCGAGATCGCAAGGCTTCTAAATCGTCTTCGCGTTGTCCGCCGCCGATGATTTCGCCGTACCCTTCGGGGGCGATGCAATCGACGCCCAAGGCGACTTCCGGATTGGTGGGATCCGGCTTCATATAAAACGCTTTAATCTTAGTCGGGAAACGGTGGATGAAGACCGGCTTGTCGAACTCTTCGCTGATTGCGGTTTCTTCGGGCGCGCCGAAATCCCCGCCCCACTCGAACGCGACGCCTTTGCGTTTCAAGATTTCCACCGCTTCGGTGTAGCTGATGCGCGGGAAGGGCGCTTTCACATTCTGTAAGCGGGTCGTGTCCCGTCCGAGCGTCGCCAGTTCGTCTTTGCAGTTCTGCAGCACGTATTGGACGGTGTACTCCAGGAAGCGTTCCGCGAGCACCATATTGGCGTCCAGATCATTGAACGCGACTTCGGGCTCGATCATCCAAAACTCAGTGAGGTGGCGCCGGGTTTTACTCTTTTCGGCGCGGAACGTGGGCCCAAAGCAGTAGACTTTGCCGAACGCCATTGCCGCGGCTTCCCCGTAGAGCTGTCCGCTCTGCGAGAGATAGGCTTTATCGCCGAAGTACTCGGTCTCAAAAAGGGTCGTCGTTCCTTCGCAGGCCGAGGGCGTGAAGATCGGCGTGTCCACTAGGACAAAGCCATCCTGATCAAAAAAATCCCGAACCGCTTTCACGAAGCGATCGCGGATTTTCAGAACCGCGTGGGGGCGCAGACTCCGCAGCCAAAGGTGCCGGTTCGAAAGCAAGAAGTCGGGACCGTGTTCCTTGGGCCCGATGGGAAAATCCACCGCGATCTGCAGGATCTCGAGCGCCTCACCGTCGAGCTCATACCCGCCCTTCGCCCGCGCTTCCTGGCGTACCTTCCCGGTCACCGTAAGGGAGGTCTCTTGGGTCAGTTTGTCGAGGTTCTCCCAAACGGCGTCGGAAGTCTGCGCTTTGACAAAGACCACTTGCACAATGCCACTGCCATCGCGCACGTTGAGAAACTTGATCTTGCCCGAACTGCGCTTGCTATACACCCAACCGCGCAGCGTGACCGATTCGCCGATGTGTTTGGACAGTTCCGAAATGCGGGAAAAAAGCGCCATGGTTTAGACCGAAGCGACGCGGCCCCGCACGGGATTGCGCTTTTTCATCCAGCGGTCGACGTAAATCGTCATCGGGGCGGCGATGTAGTAGGTCGAATAGGTCCCGATAAAGATCCCGATAAGCATCGTTTCCGCAAAGTCTTGGATCGGGCCCGTGCAAAACACCGCGACCGGCAAGACGCTTAAGAAAACCAATCCCGAGGTTAGTACCGTACGGGACAGGGTCATATTGATGGCCTTGTTGATCGTCTGCGGCAGATTCATGCCGTCGCCGCCAACTTTCATCATTTCGCGCACTCGGTCATAGATGACGATGGTGTCATTCACACCGTAACCGGCGATGGTCAAAAGGGCCGCCACCGCGGTGATGTCGAACTCTTGCTGGGTCACGATGTAGTAACCCGATGCCACGATGACGTCGTGCACGAGGGCGACGGTTGCGCCGGGGGCGAACTTAAAGTCAAAGCGAAACCAAATATAGACCATGATCAAAATGATCGCGTAAACGAGCGAGCGAATCGCCGACAGCTTCAACTCCGCACCCACCTTCGGGCCGACGACATCGGCCTGCAGGATAGACACTTTGCTGGGGCCGCCGCCTTTTTCCACGATCTTGGTCGGCAAGGTCGCGGCTTTCGAATCCACCGGCATATTGCCGGTAATCAGGTACTCGTGGTGGTTCGTATCCATCGACACCACCGACGCTTCCTTCTCCCCTAACTCATCGAGCAGCTTGCGCACTTGCTCGATTTGGGTGGCTTCGGTGAAGCGCACCTGAACGACGGTGCCACCGGTGAAGTCGATCCCGAAGTTGAAGCCCTTCGTGAACATCCCCGTGATCGAGGCACCGACCGAAATCAGTGAAATCACCAAGAAGAGCTTAAATTTCCCGATGAAGTCGATATTGAGGTTATTGGGAATCAGTTCGAAAAATTTCACGGTGGCCCCTTTAGATGCTAAGCGTTTTCCGGTTGCGGGCCACGACAAAGTAGTCGAAGACCACGCGGGCGCAAAACACCGCGGTGTACATCGAGCACGTGAGGCCCATCAAAGTCGTCACCGCGAAACCGCGGATGGGACCGTAACCAAAACTCAAAAGAACCAAGGCCGCAATAATGCCGGTGACGTTGCCGTCAAAGATGGCCGACCACGCGCGGGCGAAACCCTCTCCCACGGCGGACGAGACCGACTTTCCAATCTTCAGTTCTTCGCGGATATGCTCGAAAATCAGCACGTTCGCATCCACCGACATCCCGAGGCTTAACGTCAATCCGGCCAGACCGGGCAAGGTCAAGGTGCCTTCGAACGCAGCCATCATAGCCAGCACGAAGAGCGCGTTGAGGGCCAGGGCTCCGGTGGCAACCGCACCCGAGGCACGGTAGTAGAGAAGTAGCAAGACGAAGACCAGGGCCAAGCCCCCGCTGAAGGCGCGTACCCCGGCGCGAATCGCATCCGCTCCGAGCGACGGGCCGATGACGCGTTCTTCGAGGAACATCAAGCGCGCGGGCAGGGCACCCGAACGCAAAACCAGCGAAGTGTCCTTAGCTTCTTCTAAGAGTTCCTGCGTATTGCGACCCAAGCGGCCCATTTCGATCATGGCTCTTCCGCCGCCGATTTTCGATTTGATGCGCGGTGCGGAGTGAACGTTGTTGTCCAGCACGATGGCCATGTAGCGGCCGACGTTTTCTCCGGTCGCCTTTTCAAACTTCGTGGCGCCGACGGGCGTCAGTTGGAAGTTCACGATCGGATCGTTCGTTTTGGGATCGTAACTATAGTAGGCGTCCTGGAGGTCCTCGCCATTTACCAAAGCAACGCTCTCCAAGAGGTACGGAACGTAGTCGACTTCCTTGGTGTTGATATTGGTCTTTTTCTGGAAAAGGATTTCCGTGCCCTTAGGCAGTTTCTTGTCCAGGTGTTCGTTTAGCTTGCGCAAGTACCCCGAAATGGGCTGGAGCGGATCCGGCTTCATACCGGTGGTTTTTTCAAACTCCGCTACGTAGGCGCGCAGCTGCGTTTCGTTCGGCTCGCCGCCCGGTTGTTCGGGGCCCGTTTTCACAATTTGAAACGAGAGTTTGGCGGTGCGGGCGATAATATCCTTAAGGCGCCCAGTTTCCTGCACACCCGGGAATTGGACCAAGATCTTGTCTTCCCCCTGCCGCTGGATGATCGGTTCGGCGATCCCGAATTCGTCGATACGATTGCGCAGAGTTTCCAGCGATTGCTCAATCGCTTGGGTACGCACGTGTTGCGCGAATTGGTCGCTCATTTTCAAGAGCGCGGAGTTTGTGCTCTGGGACACAAAATCAACCGACTCACCGATGTTTTTGCCAATCACGGAATCGAGTTTCTTCCACTCCGCTTCGGCCTCAAAGTGCACTTCCACTTGGTTATTCTTCAACGCCTCGGCCGTGATGCCGGTGATCTTTTCTTGTTCCGCGAGTTCCTTCACCTGGATGGCGAGTTTTTGGGCGGCGTTGCGGTTCACTTCGTCGAAATCAATTCCCAAAACGAGGTGCAAACCGCCTTGAAGATCGAGGCCCAGCTTCAACGTTTCGGACGGCAGGATGTGGTAGTACCAGGGGTCGCCGGGTTTTGGCACTTTCGGTACCGTCTTGCCAAACCCAAACCTAAGGGCGGTTGGGGTTAAGAGGTAGACCGCAAATACGATCGTGGCGAGGACGGTAAAAATTCTCCAGTTGAGGCCCTTCATGCGCGCTATTTCCTTGGGTGCATCAAGCCTTGGGCTTGGTCTCTTCTTTCAAATTATTCGCGCTTTCAGAGACGTGATTGCGCAGAATCTTCATACAAACCCCTTCGTCAATTTCCAAAGTGACGAAGCGATCGCTTAAGATCTTGATCGTTCCGATGATCCCCGAATTGGTGACCACCATATCGCCGCGTTTCAGCTCCGTCAGAAACTGCGCGTGCAGTTTCTGTTTCTTTTGCTGCGGGCGAATGATCAAAAAGTAAAAAATCCCAAAAATCAGGATGAGGGGAATGAACGGCGCGAACCCTTGCTGCGGAGCTGCCGCTTCCGCCCACGCCTGATCCGCCAAGAAAAAACCGGCCGCTAAAACTGCAATGGGCCAATGGATCATGCGCTTACCTCCAGAAGACTCCCCCGATCCGGGTACGCCTGACGCAATCGGGGCGCTAGCTTCGAGTACAAATCTTCGAAGCTGCCGTTCTCGAGGGACCGTCGGATGTCCGACATAAAGCGGTGATAGTAGTGGAGATTATGTAGCGTGGCAAGGCGGCATCCCAGGATTTCTTTCGTCATAAAAAGATGGCGTAGGTAGCCGCGCGTGAAGCGTGAGCAGCAGGGACACGGGCAATCCGCGTCGATCGGGTTGGTGTCCATTTGGTGGGCCTGATTGCGAATATTGATTAGCCCATCCGTGGTGAAGAAACCGCCGTTGCGTCCATTTCTCGTCGGTAAAACGCAATCGAACATATCGATCCCGCACCGAACCGCTTCCAATAGATCGCGAGGGGTGCCCACGCCCATCAGGTAGTGCGGGAGGTGTGCGGGCAATGACGGGGCCAAGCGATCCAACACGCTGACCATTTCCGAATGCGGTTCGCCGACGCTTAAGCCGCCCAGGGCCAACCCGTCCAAGGGCAGGGCGAGGGTTAGTTCCAAGCTCTTGGCGCGCAATTCCAAATCGGTTCCGCCTTGCACGATGCCGAACACTTTTTGTCCGTCCAAGCGTGGAACTTCCAGAAAACGTTTTGCCCAGGCGGTGCTGCGTTCCACCGCTCGGTCGAGCGCTTCGCGTGGGGCGGGAAGGGCGACGCATTCGTCAAAAACCATCGCGATATCGGAGCCGATCGCTTTTTGGATCTCCGCGGAAAGTTCCGGAGTGAGGTGGATGGTGTCGCCATTCAAATGCGATTTGAAGACCACCCCTTCGTCGGTCACCTTACGGCGCGTATCGAGGCTGAAGACCTGGAATCCACCGCTGTCGGTGAGGATGGGTTTTTTCCAGTGCATAAACGAGTGCAGTCCGTCGAAATGCCGAAGGACTTCGAGGCCCGGCCGGAGGTAGAGATGGTAGGTGTTGCCCAACAGGATTTGGGCGCCCATTTCCTCTAGCTCCCAAGGCGCCACGGTTTTCACCGCGCCGACCGTGCCCACCGGCATGAAAGTCGGGGTTTCGACCGTCCCGTGGGCAAGGGTCAATCGGCCTCGCCGGGCAAAGCCGCTAGTATTCAGGGTTTCAAAGCACTCCATGACGCCATGACAGCTCTAAAGGAGGATGGTACGAAGAGCAACGTGCGACTGCCTTCTCCGGCCCAAATCACTCTTTTTCCCGCCGTCAACGCTGCCATTTTTGATGCCCAGGGCCGTTTGCTGCTGACCCGTCGTTCCGCATCGGTACGCGAGCCCGGAAAATGGTGTCTGCCGGGCGGCCATGTCGATCCGGGGGAAACGTGGTGGGCCGCCTGCATTCGGGAGGTACGGGAAGAGACCGGGCTCGAGGTCACCGGCGGTCAGGTTTTGGGCGTGTATTCCGATCCGGCGGTGAACGTGGTGCCCCATCCCAAAGCGCCGGGCGGGTTTGGTCAGTTTGTCAGTGTCGTCTTCCTCTTTCGCGACTACACCGGCGAAGTTCAGCCCAATCGCGAAGTGGACGATTGGCGGTGGTGTGCGTTAGGCGAGGTGCCGGAGCCGCTCTTAGCATCGCACCGTGTGCGTTTGCAGGATCTCGGCGCATTCACGGGGGGGGCTTTTTTTCGATGAAACGCCGGTGGCCGATCGCGCTGGGTCTTTTTATTTTTTTGATTCTGGCGCCCACGCTTTTCCAGCGCACCGGACGCTCCGATCTGGCCATTTTAACGCTGGCGGCACAGCGGCTTTGGGCTGACCAGGCCGTGTACCGTTTGGAAGATCCCAACGAACACACTAAACCACCCCTGACGACGCTCATGATTTCCCCGGTGGCGTGGGTCCCGCAAACCGTACTCTTTCGACTCTGGGATCTGGCGAGCCTTCTCGCGTTTGCCTATCTGCTTTGGGAGTTGGTGCGTCAGGCTCGTTTCGATTCCCGTCGGTCTAGCACGGCTTGGGTGCTCATCGTCTGGGCTTTGCTCTTAAACCCGTACAACGGGGAATTGCGACTGGGACAATACAACGTCTTGCTCTTCGCTTTTTTGATTTGGGCCGGATTTCGTCGCAAGGCGATCGGGGCGGGGCTCGCCCTTTGTCTGGCCGTCTTGTTCAAGCCAACCTTCGTCTTGATTGCGCCCTGGGTATGGAAGCAAAGCCCGAAAAAGGGGCGCACGGTGGCGGCCGGTGCGGCGCTGCTGGGCGCGCTGGTGGCGATTTATGCGCTATGTTTTGGCATTGGGCATTTTGTCGACGATCTGCGGGCTTGGTTGGCTTTTCTGCCGACGTCTTCGGCCAAGCACATCGCTCGCCCCGACAATCACGGGCTCCCGTCCTTTTTTGCCGTGCACTTTGGCGCCGGTTCAGAAAATGCACTCTTGTTGATCGGGATGGCGATCAGCGCCTGGGCGGCGTGGAAATGGAATGCCCTTTTGAGTTTGGCGGTTTGTGGCGTGGTGATGATCGTGCTTTCGCCGATGGCCTGGATGCAAAACTTTACGTTGCTCGCGCCCGGTGTGATCTGGGCGTTGCGGCGGGGTCAGTTCGCCGCGATCTTCGTGCTCTGGCTGGGGATTGGGTTGCTTAATCCCACCACCTGCAAATGGTGGGCGTGCGACACTTGGGGTTGGGCCCGCGCGCCGCTTTGGGCGCTTCTGACCGCCGTCGCAATCTGCGTCCTTACCGAACTCAGTAAGGGTTTACCGGTCGGGCCCGATCGCCGCCGCGGCGTCGCATGAACCAAAGTATGAGCGCGCCGATAATGCCGCCCACGGCGAGCGCGATGAGTTGTGCGGTTTGCAGGTGTCCCACCGCCCATCCCACGGCTTCCGTGCAGGTGCAGCCGGTGTGCACCGGTGGGTCGAAGTACCAAAGCAGGTATTTCGGCGCGAGCCAGCCAACGAGTAATTCGGCGGCGGCGGCGCCCACAATAAAAGCCCAGAGCATGCCTTTGCGTTCCATCGCTTCTCCCGAAAAAAAGTGGAAGGGTTTCCGGTAAGCCGGATTCTGTCAGCCGACATCCCATTACTGGGGCGACTGGCGATCATTCCTCTAGTCCCCCCGTTGCCGAGGGAATCAAGCAGTCTACCCGGAAGTCACTGAGCGAGCCACTCAGGGCGCGTTCTATACGAACGTCGCCGCTTCCATGTTTGACCTTGCACCCCGTAGAGCTTACCGGTTTTCACTACAGCGGCTTACCCGGGTTGCCCCGGGAGACCTCAGTCCTTTGCCAAGGGAAAGAGTAACGCCCTGTACATCCTCTCTGTTGTGCTGGTCCGCAGCTTTCGCTGGACGGGTGTTACCCGCTACGGTGCTCTTTGGTGTCCGGACTTTCCTCCCGCCTCGCATCCCCTTAAAGGAGCGGCCGGCGATCGCCTAGAAACCCTTCCGCCGTGCTTATACCAGACTTTTGAATGGACGGGCTAGGGGCAGGCTGCGATGATTCGCGCTCCCTATGGGCACGGTTTTTCACTTTCCCTATCGCACGGTTGCGGAAGTTTCGTTGCGGGCGCTTTTGCGCAACTTGCACACCTTGCGCAATACCACCGGGAAAGAAGTCTTGCCCGTCATCAAAGCCAATGCCTACGGGCACGGCCTAGTTCCCATTGCCAAGGCACTGGTGAATCGCGGTTCGTGCACGATGCTGGCGGTGGCCACCCTCGAAGAGGCCATGCAGGTGCGCGAGGAAATCCCGCGGGGTCTAGGAATTCTCGTCCTCTCCGGGTTTTTTCCCCACCAGGTCGATGCTTACGTAAAGTACCGCCTGACGCCGATGATCCACAGTTTGAATCACTTGAAGAGCATCGTTGGGCGCAAAAGCCTACCCGATATCCACCTGAAGATTGATTCGGGGATGCACCGATTGGGGTTGCTGCCGAAGCAACTCGACGAAGCCATTCGCGCCTTGGATCGTCTGGAGATCAAACTTTCGGGACTGGCCACCCACTTTGCCGATTCCGAAGATCTCGATTCGCGGTTTGTCGATGATCAAGTCGAAGTGTTTGAAGCGCTGGCGCAGCGCCTGCGCGACCAAAAAATGTTGCATACCGACGCTCGTGTCCACGTGGCCAACTCGGGGGGGATCTTGCGGGGCAAACAGGGATCCGCCAATGCGATCCGCCCGGGGCTCACCCTCTTCGGCATTTCTCCCAACGATCGTTTGCCCCACTCAAAGGATCTGTTGCCGGTAATGGAGTGGAAGACCCGAATTCTCAGTGTGAAGGAAATTTATCGGGGCGACACGGTGGGCTACGGGCGCACCTACACCGCGCGCCGCAAAGAGCGCATCGCCATCTTGCCGGTGGGTTACGCCGATGGTTACCCGCGTGCGCTGAGTGGAAAATCGTACGTTTTGATCAATGCGAAGCGCAGTGCCGTCCGCGGTCGGGTATCCATGGATCTCACCGCCGTCGACGTTACGAACCAAACCAGCGCGAAAGAAGGGCAGCTCGTCACCTTGATCGGAGGGCAGGGACGCATTTCTTTGCAAGCGGCGCAGCTCGCCCACTTCGCCGACACCATCCCCTACGAAATTCTCTGCGGCATTTCCGATCGCGTCCCCCGCGTCTACCTGGACTAGCGCTGGCGGAGTGGGGTGGTGGGGCTGACGTAGAGCGCTTTCGCATCCACCTGCAACAGAATGAACGTGATGTCGTCGGCCAATGCCAAGGTCGACCGGTAATTGTCGACTTCGCCCATTAGCGCATTGCGCAGCTCCAGCGTATCCGCCCCGGCATTTTTCTTGAGAAAAGCATCGAGGCCGCCGGTCTTCACCGGCAGCGCGGCTTCCAGTCCATCGCTGCACAGCAAGAAGCGGTTACCGGGTTTGCATTGCAACGTCTGGGAACGAAACTCGGTGGATGGGGCCGCGACCAGAGCGGGATTCGCCGCGAGGTCCAGGCGCTCCCACCCGTTTCCTCGCTCCATGCGCGGCACGAAAAGGCCGGCGAGGGTGAGGTGCATCTGCAGTGAGCCGCGATCGAAAACACCGTACGCCAGGTGCATCGAGTCTTTGGCTTCCGGCAGCTCCGCGGCAATCGCGGCGTTGAGGTGGGCCATGAATTTCGCCGAGTCCGCGAATGGTCCGCGGAGTTCCTCCGGGCGTACCTTGAGCAGCGCGGTCAATAGGCTCGCGGCCGTGCGATGGGCGTGGGCATCGGCGAGCAGCAGACCAAATCGACGTCGATCGCCAAATTCGAAGACATCAAAATAGTCACCACCCGATCCGGAGGCGGGAACATATTTGCTGAAAAGTTCTACGCCGGGGATATCAGGAGAAAAGCGCGGGTAGAGTTTTTCGTGCACTTCGCGAGTGAGCTGGGCATCTTTTTCGAGCTTTTCGAGCAGTGCCTCTTGCTCACCCTTGATCTGTTCCAGTTCGGCTTCCATTCGCATTTCACGGTGGTGAGTCAGCTTGTTTTGCACCGCTCTTTGCAGGGCCAACCAAAAGGTCGCTTCCCAATTCGTGTCGAACCAAACGTCGTTTTTCTCGGTGGCTCCGAGCAGGGCGCCGTAGATTTCCGGATCCTTCAGCCAGGTCTCGGGAACAATGACGGCGATCCAGGCTTTAGGAAGTTTCCGGCGCAGTTTTGGTAGTTCGGCGAGATCTTTCGCCGCGGTGATTTTCCAAGCCACGACTTCGGCCGTTTCCGCCGCCGCTACCGACGGCGCAAACGTGAGCTCAATATTTTGCTTCCGCATAGCCTCATCCAGCGCGGCGGAAGGGCGGCATCCGATAAAGAGCAATTTCATGGCAGGAGCGTGTCTCGACCCGCGTCAATCTGTTCCGGCGGAAGCGATGCGGTTTGGGTTTCCAACGCCGATTCACTGCGGGCCATGCGCTTGCGCAGCGAACGATTGGTCATGAAAAGCAAAACCACTTGCGCACTGGCCAAAAGGGCACCGATAAAGATCCCGAGCAATACGCTGGTCATCACCACGAAACCCAGACGGGTGGGTTGCGTTTGGTAGGTCCCCAGCGTCAAAATCACTTGCTCCTGATTGGCTTCGACAAACATGACGCCGATGTAGACTAAAAAGAGCAGGGCGGCCAAAAACGGGATGACGCGCAAACCTTTCATGGTTGCTCCTCAAACGCTGCGTGCAGATCGTCGTAACTTTTTATCAAGTGCTGCGGTAGGCAGCGCGTCTCCGCCAAGACCGGCATGAAGTTCGTATCGCCATTCCAACGGGGAACGATATGAAGGTGTACATGGTGTTTCACCCCCGCGCCGGCCGCTTCTCCCAAGTTCATTCCCATATTGTATCCTTGCGGCGAATACTGCTTCTCGAGGGCCCGCATGGCGCGCTTGGCGAGCGCGTTCATCTCGGCCAAAACCGCTTCGGGAATGTCTAAAAAGGTGCCGATGTGAGCGTTGGGGACGATCATCAGGTGACCGTTATTGTACGGGTACTTATTCAAAATAACGAAGCTGCTCTTTCCCCGGTGCAGAATTAGGTTTTCCGCGTCCTTGGCTTCCCGGGGAAGGGTACAGAAGACGCACCCTTCCGGCGGTTTTCCCTTGATGAATTCCATGCGCCAAGGCGCCCAAAGCTGACTCAAGCTCATTGGCGCCTATTGAAATGTTTTCATTAGCGGACGTAAAGGGGATTGTAGATCAAGTACGGAACCTCTTGATTCAGCAAGATCCGAAAGAAGGAGTGGGTATGGACGCGAACCTCCAAGCGGTAGGCGCCATCCTGGGTCACCGGGAATCGCTCCACGTCACCGGCCGAAGCGATCTCCGCTTCCGGTTTTCCGTCGCGGTAGAGGATAAGGCGTCGGGGGTACTTCAGCGTGGGGGGAGTGCGCACCACAAACTCGCAGCCCGTTTCGCGCAAAGCGAATTTGTCCCCGCTGCGGTATTCTTTTTTTCCACACACCAGGGCCCAATCGTTTCCGTCGAAGGAGTGGACGGCGTTTAGGAGTATGGCACTACGGCCATCCCGAAGGGCACGATAAACCTGCGCACGCCGTTCCCGAGGCGTGGAGCCGATGGGGCCTTCGGGAAAGACGACATTGGCAGTTGCCGACAGCGTTTGCTGCCACGGAGGAACGGGGATACCCAGGCGGCCCAAAATCGGCCAGTGGGAAACTTCGTCGGTGGCCAAAACACCAAAATGGCCCGGCGAAACGGCATTCATCGCGTCCCATCCTTGAAAGTCCCTCGTATCCGGTTGGTAGAGACGGAGCGTCGATAGGTAGGGATTCAATGGCGCCACCAGCGCACTCATCGCGAAGCTCGGCGGGCTGTCCACCGCTTGCCGTTCCAGAAGGGCACGCAAGTTAATGAGTTCGAGGCCTTCGGGAAAACGATCCAGGCGATCCCACGGGTTAAAGACGCTGGAGGGATGCGCGATGACAAGAAAGAGCCCGGGCCGCGACTCGTCGCCCAGGAAGTGACGCCAGGCAACGTCTTTGAGTTTCGCGACCGACATTCCCGCGGCGGAGGTTTGCGAGTAGAAGAGCAACGCGTGCCCGGCGGGCGTGCTCACCTCGACTTCGGGATAGAGATCCACCGCGTGGCGTTCACCGAAGGTACCCTCCGGAAAAACGCGATCGAGGTTGGCCAAGACCAGAAAATCCAGTCCGGCGCGGTGCGCGTCTTCCGTCAGGCGATCCAGCGCGGCGGCATCGCTCGATACCGGAAAGTGGATGGCGCCGATAAGGTAAGGCTTCGCCTCCTCCTTCGGGGGAGATGTCCGCAGGGGAAGGACCGAAAAGATCTCGAGCAGTGCGGCGTAGAGAAAGACTGTCCAGAAAACCCGACGCATTTTAGTTGTGATACCGGCTAAGCCAAATTTCGGCGACGGTGTGTCCATGCGCCGAAACCGGAAAGGCTCGGACGACTTCCCGGTGCTTAAAGCAACCCATCGCGGGGGAGTGCTGGTTGTAATCGTCGAGTGCCCACATTTCCGTCCCCCCGCAGGTCGGCCCCGCGCCGAGCGTGAAATGGCTGGCACGGCCCTGCGGGATGGCTTGGTGGCTGGGCACTTTCAAGAATCGAAAATAGGAGGTCCATTGGTAGTTCGGCAGAAAGAGCGGCTGCTTCACGCCCCGCTTCTGGAACTCTTCGGCCACCCTTTGCGCCGCGTCCCATTGCCCTTGGGAAACGGCGACGCGGTCGCGTTGCGGAGCCAATTGCGATAGCGGCCGCAAAAGATGAATGAAGGTCAAGGAGCTGGCGGCAATCGGTACGAAGAAAGCCAGGATCAACAAAACGCGCACGGCGCCTTTGAAGGAGGTCCAGGAAAGGAGCCGATCCGCGACGGGCCAGAAACTTAAGTAAGCGACTAACGTCCAGTTGGCTTCCATCGGCGAACGGAAACCGCGGTACAGAAAAAAGAGAAAGGGCAGGACAAAAAACCAAAAGTAAACCTGCGACCGCGCATCGGCGCAGAGATCGCGCTTGCGCACGAGGATCCAGGGCAAGATTAACAGCGGCAGCGCGCCGATTAAAAGGATCTGGCTACCCAGAAACCCCATCCATCGCGAGAAGGAAAAAAAGTGGTTGGTGAGACCATGGTTCCATTGAAACGCAAAGGGCGCAAAATCGAATTTCCAGTTATAGAAAAAAACCGGCAGGATGAGCACACCGGCGACCAGCAGATGGAGAGCGTACCCTAGGCCCCAGGCGCGAAAGCGGGTGCGAGTGGCGAGCACGACGATCCCGCAAGGCAGGGCGAGCAGCATCGTGTACTTGCTTAGGCCCCCGCACGCGAGCAGCACGCCGCCCAAGATCCACTGACTCCAAGCGACCGGAGAGTTCTGGTAAACGCGCGTGATGGGATCGGAGTTCCAACCATCGAGGGTGGCGTTAGTGGACGCAAACCAGAGCGTGTACAAAAGCCAAAAAAGGATCAACGGGACATCGGTGGTCATCAAGACGGCGCCATAAAGGGCCACCGGACAGAGAAATACGAGCCAAGCGAGTTTTCCCCGGGGAGTCATCAAGAGCAGGATGATGAAAACGGCGAGGCTGCTCACAATCGCCGGCAATCGGATCGCCAAAACGGAATTGCCAAAAAGCGAGGTCGAAAGGCGAATGAAGTACGCCACCATCGGCGGATTGTCGAAGTAGCTCGATTGTAGGTTTTGGGAAAAGACCCAGAAGTATAGTTCATCGGGAGCGGGCGGGAGGAACGTCGCGAGCCAGAAGTGAAACGCGGTTAGGACAAAAAGGCCGAGCAAAGTCGCCGTGGTTCCCACGGAGGGCAAGGCTAGGTAGAGAGGGCCGCTCCCCGCGCCAAGAAGGCTTTTCGATTGATGAGAGTGCAAGGGGTTCTCCCGAATAGAGAAATACCCGCTTTCCGAGGGATTGAAAAGGAAGCGATGCCCACCGGGGCAAATAGTACGGCGCGGACGCGACGCGGCAACTAACCTTGTTGTTCTTCGACGTAGCCTTTGTATTCGTCGGCGGACATCAGATCGGTCAGGTCTTCTTTATCTTTCACTTCCACTTTAACGAGCCAACCGTCGTTATAAGGATCTTCGTTCAAGAGTTCGGGGGCGCTCAACAAAGGCTGGTTGACTTCGACCACGCGGCCCGTGACCGGGGCATAAAGGTCGCTGACGGCTTTGACCGATTCAACGACGCCGAACGGATCGTCTTTGCGGATTTCTTCGCCCTCTTTGGGCAGCTGCACGAAAGTGATGTCACCCAACGACTCCTGGGCGAAGTCGGTAATGCCGATGGTGGCGATGTGATCGTTATCGATCTGCACCCACTCATGCTCTTTGGTGAAACTCAAATCCGATGGAACAGCCATTGCGATCCCCTTAATTTTCAGGCTCAAGGGCCTCAAAATAGGGAATTCCAGGCTCAAGTCAACGACTTTGGGCCACTAGGTCGTAGACAGGTGAGCGATGATCGCTTTTTTCTCATCCTCGGTGAGTGGTTTGGCTCCCGGTTTGGAGGGGTCTTTGAGATCCGGCATCCGACCCGATTGGATTGCGTCGATTTCTTGCGTGGCGTTCCCTTTCGACGGGTGGCAGGTCGTGCAGCGCGCAGCGTACAGCGCGGCGCCGTCCGAATTCACACTCGCAACTTGATTTCGGTTTGGGTTAGGCCGCACGGGGGCCACTCCGGGGGGGCGCGGGGCGCCTCCACCACCGGCGACGGCCGCGGCGGCGGGTGGTCGGACGCCTTGGGGGCGTTTGTTCGCCAGGAGTTTTCCACCGCGCGCGACGAGTTCCACCGGTGCCACGTTCGTGTGCTCCGATTCGGCAACCGTGACGTTGTGCATATTACCCCGGTTCGCGGCGTAAGCTTTTAAGGCACTTTCCATGCTTTGTTGATTTGGGCCCGCGTAAAGACGTTCGGCTTGATTGCCGTTGAAGACGTCGAAATATTTTTCGCCGCTGGGATCCGTTTTCGCGAACAGGTTGGCAATCGCGAGCGCCTGGGCTTTATTGCCCTTCATCTGGGATCCGACCCACGCCATCGCTTCATCGCGGGTGAAACCATCTTGTCCCAAGGCCTTGTCCCGCGCCCATTTTTTGTCGGCCTGGGTGGCATTCGGATCGGCAAGCTTTTTCGCTGCGAGCCCAAGTCCTTCTTGTTTCTTAAGCGTGTCCCGGAAGGCGCCGATGTCTTTCTTGTTTGTGGGGTCGCCGAGGAAGGCGAGCATGAACTTTTCGTTTTTCTCCGTTTTATCGACCTTCTGCCCCAGGGCTCCTTTGCCGCCCCAGATGAGGCGATCCAAAAAAGCAATCGCTTGGGCATCGGTGGTGTCTTCCTTCTCCTTGATGTCGCGCACTTGCTGCGCCATTTTGACGACTTTCGCCTTTTGCTCGTTGCTGCGGTGGCTAAGCAAGTCGGCGACGATGGCGGCAATCTCGCTTTCGTCCTTTTCCTTCACCACTTTTTGCAGGGCGACGGGAAGGGTGGCGCCGTAGTGGCGATTCAGCGCGGCCTTGGGGCGTTCAAACACCTCGCTCAAGAAACCTTCGTAGCGGCCGATGTCCCATTTGCCTTCGGGCCGTTTAACCACCGACTCTTCCGCAGGCTTGGTGACTGACTGATGGTTATCGTTTTCGGCGAGGCCGAGACTGGCCATCACAAAGAATCCGAGGACGACCGTTTGGATTACCACTCTCATCTTCCGCTCCGTTTTGTTCCGCCTCTACCGCCGCGGTGGCGTTCCCCAACCCCTTGAAGTTTGCAACGCCAGGGCCAGGAACGCGTTTCCCTATTTTAGCCCAAACTGCGAATCGTTTCATGCGTATCGGCGAGAATACGGCGGCCCGCATTTTCGCGGCGACGGGATGCGGCATTGAGGCGGAATTGGCGCGCACACCGCTTGAATACGGCGTCGTAGGCTGGAAAAGGATTGGGGAATCGCGGAACTGAATACACCGCGTTTGCAGTGTCGAGCGTTTAAACGTTTTCCCGGGAGAGCGTTGACACGAGCCCTTTCGCCGAATACCCAGAGCTTCAGATTCAGGGGTGCCCGTGAATCGGGCTGAGAGCAGACCCTTGGAACCTGATCTCGGTGATGCGAGCGAAGGGAGAATCGGTGGCGTCGCGTTCCATTCTGATTAAGTCTCTAGGTGTTTCCCTCTTCATTGGTTTGCTTTGGATCGGAGTCGCGCATTCTGCGCTGGTGACACTTCCTTTTGAGTGGTCGGGTCTCGCCGTTGCGATTTGGTTCCTGCCCATCTTGATCGCGGCCGAGATTCAGCGACATCGGCCCATCCCCGGATTGCTGCTTTTGAGTGAGGCCCTCGCCTCGCTGGTCGCGTCGATGGGCCCTTTCGGTTGGATGAGCTTTCAATTCGGTCTGGCGCAGGGGGCCGTCGCGGAGTGGTTCTATCGCCTGCGGCCTAAGCCCGGCATGGCGGTCCTGGGGGCTCTGCTCGCGGATCTTGCCCTGATGGCCTTTCACCCCCGGCTCAGTTTCGGTTCGGCCTTCGGACTATCGAGCTGGGGACTGCACGTGGCGGGGGCTTTGCTTTCTATTTTTATCGCGACCACCGCAATCGTGGGAGGAGCGATGGCTTGGCGCCATGCCACGCACGCGTGCCTCATTTTGTTGTTTCTGCCGCAAACCCTCGGGGCGCGACCCTGTGACCAGATTTTGGATCGCATCGCCAAAGTCGCGACGGGGCCCTTTGTGATTGCCGTGGATTTTGACGGCACCGCCGTCGATACGGACGGATTTTTGGTGAGAAAGATCATCCCCACCGCCGTCAATCGCGTCATTGATATGGTTCCGAGAGAGGAACGCGGTCGCTTTCGCGATTATCTTTCCTACTTGGAGGGCGCGGGGGTCGCGGCGTTACCCGAATTTTTCGAAGAAACCCATTGGCACCGTGCCACCTGGCCTTTTCCCTTGGCCGCCCTACCACCCGCTCTCGCGGATCGGGCAGGGCTCGCGCCGGGCAGCTCTCCGCTGGTTGGGTTTTGGAATTTGATGGCGGAAATTTTTGAAAACGAAGATCGTTCGGTGATTCCGGTGATTCCCCCGTTCGCGGATTTCTATCGTCGCGCCAACCAGCGTTTTGGCGCGCAACTCCACTGGGTGGTGGTCACCGCGCGCCACGACGGGATGCTGCAAGACATTCCCGCCAAAATGAAATCGCTCGGGCCCTCGGCTCACCCGGTAGACTTGTTGGGAAGGGGGACCGTGCGGGCGATGGATCCCAAAGCGGTTCCGGGACGCAAAGGCGAACAGGTTCTCGCTTATCGAGGACCGGAAGGCGCGATGGTCCAAGTTTTCGTCGAGAATGACGCGCGAACCTTGGCGCACCTCCGTGCGTTAGATCCTTCGATCGTCTTGCTCCATATGCGACGAGACTCGGCCGGCAAGTCCGACCTTGTGGAATGGGGCGGCTAAGCCTTCTTGCGTTTGATTTTGGAGGGAACGAACGGCAGTGGGTGCGCATGCATCGGCACGTGTTGGTCGCGGACTTCCAAGAGAAAATCTTTTTCGTTCGCGACTTCTGCTTCCACGAATCCGACCGCAATCGGGTGGTGGAGATGCGGAGAAAACGTACCGCTAGTCACCTGGCCGACCGTCCGTTTGTCCTTCGTCAAAATCGTCGCCCCCTGACGGGCCATACGCCGGTCTTCCACCGCAAATCCACGCAGGAGCTTGGGCACGCCGTTGGCGGCGAGCTTCTCCAACGCTTCTTTGCCGATGAATCCCGCCGGCTTTTTGAGCTTCACCGCCCAACCGATTCCCGCTTCCAGCGGAGTGATGCTGGGGCTGATCTCGTGGCCGTGCAGCGGGTAACCCATTTCCAGTCGAAGTGTGTCACGGGCGCCGAGCCCGATGGGCATGAGGCCTTTTGGGCGACCGATGTCGAGCAACGCATTCCAAATTTCGGCGGCGTGGTCGTTGTCGACGTAGATTTCAAATCCATCTTCGCCGGTGTAGCCCGTGCGCGAGAGGTAGCAGGGTACACCAAAGACCGTGGCTTCCGCCGCCCAGTAGTAGTTCAGGTTTTGGACCAACTCCGGCGCGCTGCACGACGACAGCAGGGATTCGGCCAGAGGTCCTTGGACCGCGATTAACGAGAGCGCATCACTCTGGTCTTCAAAACTGACCGAAGCATCCAAGTTTTGCCGAAACCATTCCACATCGGTTGCGCGGTTGCTCGCATTCACACAGATGAAAACTTCGTTTTCGCTCCGACGATACGCGATGATGTCGTCGATCACTCCCCCGGAAGGGTTGCAGAGCATGCTGTATTGCGCTTGCCCAATCTGCACTTTGCTTAAGTCGTTGGTGATGAGGCGATTGACCTGCTCGACCGCGGTCTTACCTTTAATGGAAACCTGGCCCATATGGCTGACATCAAAAAGCCCCGCTGCCATCCGCACCTGTTTCGCCTCGTCGAGCACACTGGTGTACTGCACCGGCATCTCGTACCCCGCAAAGGGCACCATCCGCGCTCGCGCGGCTAAGTGTTGAGAATGGAGTGCGGTCCGCAGCAAGGTGTTGGCCATCCTGCAGGTTTAGTTTGCCGGCTCGGGTTTGGCAAATTCTGTCGGGCGAAGCGGGTCCACGCCGCCCCGCGCGCCCGGCCGAAGTCTGGCCGGGTCGGCGGGTCGAGTGCGCACGAGTTATTTGAACGAGGCGACTTGTCCGCGCCGTCATCTCGTTTTCAGGCGCCAATGACGCCCGAGAAGAGATATTTCAACAGATCTTGGAGTTTGCGTGCTCCCCTAAAATCGATTTTATCGACGATAAAACCATTACCCCGCGATTGAAAATTAGATACACATGTACGCATGTCAGCAAGGCAACTCATTCTATCCGACGCACTAAAATCGAAGACAGTCCACGGTGGCGAGTATTCCATGGGCAAAAGAAAAACTAGGCGACCGGTGGTCACGAGGCGTCCAATGCATTTGGTGATGCGTTCCTCTCTTGCGACTGGTCCACGTTCTTTTTTGCAAAGATTGCACGTGCGTTTCATTCAGCACCTGGTGCAAACCTTGGCGCGAGCGAACGGAATTCGGATCTACGAGTTTTCGAATAGTGGGAATCACCTGCACTTTTTGCTTCAGGCGAAGACGATTGTGGGTTTTCGGCGGTTTGTTCGGGTACTTTCGGGTCAAATTGCGATGAAAGTCGGTGGAGGAAAGAAGGGAAAGCCTTCGGAAGAAAAGTTTTGGGATCTTTTGCCCTTCACCCGCATTGTGGAATGGGGCCGGGCCTTTGAAATCGCGCGGCAATATGTGGTGCAGA
>CAZFMF010000029.1:0-41562 GCA_964519985.1 uncultured Pseudobdellovibrionaceae bacterium
ACCAGGCGTTTCCAAATGAGCTTAGGTGTGCAGCCAAAACCGGAATGGCGATGCTGGGAGGCACCGGTTCGAGGGCTCTTTTCACACTGGAGAGCCGGTAACCAAACTGTTTATTACTAAACGCTACCGGCAATTGGAGCGCGAGCTCCCACCGGATAAATTCGGGATCGGTCTTCATTCCGGGGATGCGCGCGAGTCCGATGAGCAGCGCATCTCGTTGAAATCCCGAATCCGATTTCACAAGACGCCAAAGCTCAACCCGAAATTCTTTAACGTCACTTTCTCCAAGTTTTAGGATCCATTCTTCTCGCTTGAGAATTTCCGACAGAGCTTTTCCTCTAAAGCCAGAATTCACTCCCTGGGTATTGATGATGCGCCAAAGTTCGCCGATCAGCAGGCGCAGCTCGGCGGGATGCTCAGTGAGGTCCAAATCGAGCATTCGGTCCGCGGCGCGATCCGTCCACTCGCTGTAGAGTCTTTCCCGGTACGCCTGCATGGATCGTGTGGCCTGCGCATCCAGATCCGCCCATTCATTCGCAATCCCCGCCGTGGCCGCCATGTGATGGCGATTCGCCTCCACCCTTCGCCAGCCCCGCATTTTCTGATCTATTTCGGGTCGAGATTTGAGCAGGCCTTCCATGGTCTTCACCCAAATAGACCAGGGGTGAACGATTCGGCTGTTCGCATCAACACGCCTAAGCACCGCCATTCCCGATTCAAAGGTGGCTGGGTCAAAGGGCTGAAAAACCTCGTTTTCGGCGGCAAAAGCCGAGAGAGTGATCAGAGGGCACAAGCGCCATAGGAATTTAAGCATCGGCGGGACATAGCATTAACTGCCCACGGGACCAAACGGTTTTTGTTTCTCCCTTCCCCAAACCTTTTTCCCAACCTACTAAGTATTTAGTAGACATCTACTAACTTATTAGTAGACTAAACCCATGAACAAGAAAAAGTCCGCGGAACGCCTTCTCACCGAAGTCGAGTTGGAACTCATGAACGTTATTTGGCGTGCTCCGCAGAGCACCATACGAGAAGTCGTCGATGCGCTGCCGAAGGAACGCAAATTGGCCTACACCTCGGTAGCGACCATGGTGAAGATTCTCGAACAGAAGGGCTTTGTTCAGGGGGAGAGCAAAGAAAAAACACATGTGTTTCGTCCCGTGATCGACAAGGCCACTTACGAACTCCGCACCTTGAATCACGTCGCACAAAAGCTCTTCGCCGGCAGCCCCTCATCGATGGTGATGAAACTCTTAGATGACACGAGCCTCACCAAAGAGGAGCTCAAAGCGATCAAGAAAACATTGGAAGAGAGGATCCGCTCATGATGACCACCTATTTGCTGCTCAACCTCTCCATTGCGGTTGCTTTCGGTGTATGGGTGGCCGTCGAGCTTTTTGTAAACTATTTCTTGCCCACCATGAGTTTTCGCACCCGGGTGAAATCCGCCGAAGCTTTGTTTGCCGTGGCCCTCATCGCACCCGTGGCCGTTTCGTTCCTTCCCACCGAGGCCGTGCAACCATTTTCGTTCCGAGTCTTGGCCCCCTTGGCCGAGGCGAGCCAAGAGTTGGGACTTGGATCGATCGTCAAGGAAGCGGTCGCACCACCGCTGCCGCCGGTGGAAAAAGGGGCGGTGGTCTTGCTCCCATGGCGGGACATGCTTCCGATGGCATTCGCGCTCGGCTTGCTTGTTTCCTTAGCCATCAAACTGTCGGGCGCCGTTCAATTGCGGCGCATCCTTCGCGAAGCCGCTCTTATTCGACAGGTCGGCAAGCTGAAGATCGCGGCATCACCCCGCGTGGGAGTGCCTTTATCCACCTTGCTCGGTGGCCACGCCTGGATCCTGGTGCCCGAATCGATGATCGCAAATTGGAAGGATTTCCGACTGGCGCTCAAACACGAGGCCCAACACCACCGGCAGCGGGACACCCTTTGGGCGCTCTTTATTGAGCTGTGCATGCCTCTATTTTTCGTCAATCCGTTTATCTATCTCTGGAAGAGTCGGATGAGTGAAATTCAAGAATTGTCCTGCGACGAAGCCCTTATTGGCCATAAGGTCTCTTCGTATGACTACGCAAGCTGTCTAGTTAGGGTGGCAGAGGCAGCGCTCAAAAACCGCGAACGGCTGGTTGGTACCGCCAGCATGGCTGCGGGTTTTGAGAACCCCGTTTACCTAAAATCATTTCTCAAAAGGAGAATCGAAATGTTAACGCAACACCGTTGTCAGCGTCCCTGTCGCTTGGCGGGGATCGTCATGGGTACCGCCGGAGTGTTCATCGTTTCCGCACTGGTTTTCAGTGCGCACTTTGCCTTCGCCGCGACCGACCGCAATCGCACCGCGGCGGGAAAAGTTGAAACCGTTCCGGGAGTGCAAAAAATCGCCGAAGCGGCACTCGACTCCGCCGTCAAACGGCACAAGGCGAGCCTGGGTTTTATCGTTGTTTCCGACGTGGAAACCGGCCAAGTCTTGGCCGTCGCGAACCAGGATGTCGTGAGCCCGGATGCTCGGCGTACTCCCCATTGGGCGCTATCTCTGCGAGTCGAACCCGCTTCGATCTCAAAGGTGATTGTGGCCGCCATGGCCATCGATAAGGGAGCCACCTCGCCCAACGAGATGCACAACTGCGAAATGGGGAAGTACGAGGTGGGCGGAAGACTCATCCAAGATTGGAAGCCTTTCGATCACCTCTCGACGACCGATACCGTGGCCCAATCGAGTAACATCTGTGGCATCAAGGTCGGAGAGAAACTCGGGCTGAATAATGTCCTGGGCGCATTCAAGACCTTTGGGTTTGGCGCCGGCGGATCCGCCGAAAACTTTCCGGAAGCCCGTTCCGGCGTGATTCCAGAAAAGGTTTCCGGCTCACCGGAAGCGCAAACCTTGCAAAACGCGATTCTATCCACGGGGTATAGCGGCATTTCCACCAGCCCGATTGAGATGGTTCAGGCCATCGGTGCAATTGCCAACGGCGGCAATTTGCTTAAGCCCCAAAGCGGAATAAAAATCCGGCCCAAAGTCGTTCGCCGAGTCATTTCGACGGAAACCGCGGCAAAGATGAAAGGCATCATGGAAGCGGTGCTCGAAACCGGTACGGCCAAGAACTCCAAGAGTAAGCTCTACCGTCTCGCCGGAAAAACCGCCACCGGCTACAGCTCGACCCACGGCGAACATGACACGCTCGGAGGCGAATCGAATATGGCAAGCTTCGTTGGGTTTGGTCCGGTGGAGAAACCGCGAATCGTAGTCTACGTCGCGATCGAAAACCCCAACGATGGAAAGGGTGTGCACGGTGCCTACCATGCCGCTCCCATCTTCCGGGAAGTCGCCGAGAAGACGCTGAAGCATCTTAATGTGCCGTCGCTATAATACATGCAGATCAGGGAGCGCCTCCGAAAAGGCGCTCCCTGATACAATCAGGCAACGGAAGGGCAAAAAATGAAGATCGGTAATAGATTCGGACCTTGAAAAGTTCGTGGAGCAATACGAGAAGTACGGATACTCAACAAAAGGCTGCAAGAACAAGAATCTTTAGTTAGGGGAAGAGCTCAATCTCCTGGTAGCGGCTGTCGCCCTTGACGGGGCCGTAATCGAATGTTTCGAGCTGATGCCCATCGAAAAAGCGCCACAAGGGATGTTCCTGTTCCTTGGTAAACCAAGGGCCCAAGGAAACCACGATCGTGCCTTGCTCGCTAGCTTTGGCCTGTCCGATGATGTGACAGAAATAACTCACGAAGTAGTCTTCGGTTTCCCAGTTTTCGTGCTTGCGACATAAGAGTGCGCCCGTATGCGGATGAGTGCCGCGCCGGGCGGCGTAGTACGTTACGGGCTGCTTGGGATACTGATTGTCGACGGTGATTTCATCCGCGCGCCAGGAAAATTTTTCGGTGAGGGTTTTCGCGGCATCTCCCCCCACTTGGAACTCGTAGATGTCGACCTCGTCCAAAAATCGGAGTTTGGCGAGGAGTTCGTCGGTCCGCTCAAACTCCGCATCGGCCTTTTCCATCAATCCGAAAACCTCATGAACCACCAATCTTCGTTTTTGGCCAAAATGCATGAATGGCGCCCAGCGCACGAGGCTTAAGAGGACTTTGTGTTCCGACGGGAAATTGAGTGCGTCAACCGGGCTTCCATCCTTGTACAACAAAGCTTCGGTGACCTCGACTTCTAACCCTTCCAATGTTTTTTCGAATGCGTCGGCGGAAACGCCGGCCACTTCGCTGAATCGGTTCGCCCGGAGTCGGCGGACGACGGTACGCCCAATGTCCTTAAATTCGCCTTTGTACGGAGAGCCTCCGCCGCTGGAGGTCGTGCCTTGGGGCGCTGGAATCGTGGGGGAGACTACCGGGATGGCCGTCGGGCCAGGAGGTGCGGGCGGCCGGGTGCAGGCCACGCAAACCAAAAGCAGTGCACAATGACTCAGTAGAACCTTCCCCATAACCCATACCCCCTTTGAAATTTCTATCGATCCGCGACTTGACCGGCAAGGCAAATATTTTATAAACACTAAACAAGCGTCGTTATGAAAACTGAAGATACTTCCGAAATCACTTCCTTCGCCGACTACAAAGACTATCTCCGCGGGAAGATTTCCGAGCAAAGCGCGGTCCGAGGTTACCAAACCCAGTTGTCCAAGGCCGCGGGTTGCACCCCGTCGTTTCTGTCGCAAGCATTGAACTCCAGCGTCCACCTGACGCCGGATCACGGGGCCGGTCTGGTCAGCTTTTGGCGGCTCTCCGAATTGGATGGTGAATATTTTTTGGCACTGATCCATGAAGCCAGAGCGGCCTCCCCCGAACTCAAACAAATGATTCACCGCACGAAGGAGGCCATTCGCGAAAAGAAATTCAACCTCGCCAAGCGCTTCCAAGCCTCTAAGCTCACCAAGAGCGAAAGCGAATTTTTGTACTACTCCAGTTGGCAATGGGCGGCTATTCACGTCTTGCTCAGTGTTCCCAAATACCGTTCCCTCCCGGCGCTATCCGCGCGCTTGGGAATTTCCGCGGAACTCATCGCCGAATACATGCAGCAGCTGGAAAAAATGGGGGTGGTTCGGCGCCAAGGGAACCTCTTTCAAACCGTTGAACACAACATCCACCTTCCGCGAGAATCGCCCGTCACTTCCCTGCACCATCTCAACTGGCGACAGCGCGCCAATGAAAACTGTCGGCGAAACGATCGCAGCGCGATTCACTACACGGCGATTCACGGCCTCTCCGTGGCGGATATGGATCGCATCAGCCATTTGATCCTCAAGCTCATTGAGGAAACGCGGGCGATTGTTGCCCCCTCCAAGGAAGAGGAAGCGGTCTGTTTTACCTGCGACTTCTTTAAGGTTTGACGGTATCGGTCAGCCCCCGCGCGCAAACTTCTTAGCCACGGCAAGATTGTGCTTTGCTGCCACCGACTGCGGGTGCTTCTTCACCGCTCGAGTCAGGTGGCTTACCGCCGTACGATAGTCTTTGCGTTGGTAGGCCACGTTGGCCAAACCGATGAGGGCGCCGAGACTTCCCGGCCATCTTTTTAAGATATGGCGATACGCCGTTTCCGATTCTCGTCGGTAGCCCGCTTGTTCCAGGCCAGCGGCGGCCTGAAGATTGCCGATCTCACCCGCTCCGGCGGCGAGTTCCGAGGGTGGAAGGACGACGAGTCCCCAATAACCTCCCAGCTGCCACCCGCGTTCGAAGCGGTTGAGACTTTCTCGCAAAAATGCCTCTTTGCCGGAGTGCCGCACCAATTCCTGTGCGTCGAGATCGTAGCCCACCACGACCGAGTAGTGCCATTGCGGCCACCAACTCAATGCGAGGTTTTCAAAGACGATGACCGGATGACCCGCGGCGACTTCTTTGAGCAGGTTTTCAAGGCCCTCGATCTGCACCACTAAACGCCCCCGCCTTCGGCTTGCGGCAATCAAATCCGCTTGCAGACTTCCTCGTCCCTGCTTTTGATAGACCTCTTGGGCTAGGACTTCGACCCCCGTGTCGGATCCGGCCGCACCCAGAGCCATCGCCAGCGCCGAGGGACCGCAGTAACCGCGATCCGATTGCTCGATAAACGGGACGTTATCAAGCTCGGCTTTTCGCGGCACATTGGGGGGAGAGTCGAGTACGGCGCGCGTTTGGTATCCGGGGCTCGCACAAGCGCCAAGCATCAGTGCGAAAAAAACCAACGATACGGTCCGCAACATCAGATTCGTCTCGCCAAATAAACGATCACCAGGACCAGCAGCACGATCAGTAAGACCCCAACGACGGTATCCCCACCGTAACGCGCGGCTTCCATCTGCGACGCCATTTGCCGCAATTCGGAATCAGAGAGTGAGGCCAGTCGGGTGGAAAACGCTTCCGGGCTAACGCCCAGACTTTCAAGCTTGGCGCGGACCTCCGCGCTACCGACGATATCTTCCACCTTTTTTTGGGCTTCCGCGCGACTCAACTCCTCCACCACCGTAACGGTGGGGATCATCTGTTCCACCGCGGTCGCCAAAGCAAACTTCGGAAAACCCGACATCCAAATCGCCATTCCAATGCAGATGAACTTTTTCATGGTGCCCCTTCCCAATTTAGTTGCAAAGATGCCGATGCAATTTTGGATCCGGGATTTGCGACATGGCTCAGTTCGGTACTTTGGATACAAAAAAAGGAAGGAAGGGATCATCCCCTCCTTCCTTCGCTAGTTTTTAAAACGGTACTCTTGCTTACAGCCGCTCAAGCTTGCAGAAAGTCGCTCGTTGCGTCGGCTTACCCATATCGTCGAGCACTGCCAAATGACCCGTCACCTTCGCCCCGGCCGGATCTTGCATGAAACGTATCCGACGGAAACCGAGATCGATATCGACGGAGTTGAAAGTGGCGTTTACCGTGGCGAAAAAGTTCTCCGTTTTTCCACTCCACGTTCGCCCGAATTCGGACCACTCAATCTTAGTATCCGTCTTGCGGTTGTCGTCTTCGATGCGGGGATAAACCGTGAAACGCTCCCGATCCATGGTCGACTGCCGAATCTCAAAGGTTGCCTTAACCTTCTTCGCTTTCTGCGTGTCGGATTGCAGACAATTGCCCGACCAAACCCCCTCCATCTGCTTCATTTGATCCACGGGGGTATAGAAGGCCGAGGCCACCCCACTGCCAATACTGATGATGGCTAATAATAGATTTTTCATTTCGAAAACCTATGATTTCAGATTTTCCGCGTAAAGGTGCGCGGCGTTAGCCTGCTCGAGGCCCGCGTCGCGAACTTATGTTTCCCTTTTCGCAACAACGTGGAACGCAACGAGTTGCCAAAAGATCACAATAAGTATGAGCCCGGCCTTGGACACGGGAAATTTTCCGTAGTTGAAGAGAACTTCTCCCGGAGACTCTGGCGGGACGGGGGCGCGGTCAAAAAACCCGAAATTGACGCCGATGCTGAGCGTTCTGTTTTTCCCAGCGGGAGCATGTTCTTTGGGAATTTGAGTGACATCAACGGTAAAGATCGAAAGGAAAAATAGTAAAACCAAAAGGCTTAAGGTCGAGAGGAATGCGGCCCGCGCCGCCTTTCCCGTGATCAATTGCTCCCGTTCATCGCGTTCTCTAATATTGGCAAGACGAATGAGTGTACCCTCCCGCACCGCGGGGAAAATAGACATGGTTACCAAGAAGAGAAGCAGCGTCGCAAACCAAACGATAAGATTCCAGGAAAGCGCCTCCCAAAGAAAGTGAACCAACGGAGGGTCTGCCGCCGCTTGCGCGCGAAGTGAACTCCAGACCATGCAAACGATGACAAACGGAACCGCCCAAACGAGATAGTTTTGAATGAAACGAATCGCTTTAGTCACGTCGATCTCCTTTTTCAAAAAACAAAGTCTCCACTCCGGTCTTGAAAACCTTTGCCAGGCGAAACGCGAGCTCGAGGGATGGGTTGTAGTTCCCTTTTTCGATAGCGATGATTGTCGCCCGGGTCACACCGATTTCCTCTGCCAGCTGCTCTTGCGTAAATCCCCGAGCCATACGTTTTTCTTGAATTCGGTTTTGGATTGTTAGTGTCGATTCAACTCGTGGCATATATGTAAAGTAAACTGTACACCGAAAAATGTAAAGTCTATTTTACATACTTCATCCTCGCGGCCTACGGTCGAGGCAGCTATTTTTCCTAACCTCTCAGAATTCACCTGTGCTAAAAGCTCGCAAATGCGAAAGGCAACCACAGCGCTCACCCTCCTCTTCGTGGCCGCCGGTCCCTCGTTCGGCAATGATTTCCGCAATAAATACTGCGTGAACCGCCTTTTGAACCACCAAGGTCTATGGGGAGTTCCACGTGTCAGTCGCCTGCAATTCAACAAACACCCCCATGAAATCGAAATCCTCTTCCAACGCAAAAATGGAGCAATCATCACCGAACTGGTGGACCGATACCGTTTGGATCGTTTCGGACAATTGGTGCTTCGCTCGGATGAACAGATTTTCGATGCCTCCGAACCGGGGCGTCAGAAGTTAAGTCGATTCTTTGAAGAAACCGTCGCCCTCACTGCCGATCAAATGGCGCGGATTGCCACTACCGATGGATACTATCGGGTGACCGTGAAGGTTACGGATGATCGCCAAGTCCTTTTCGTGGATGTCGCACCCGCATCGGAGGTGACCTTGCGTTTGAGGCGACAAGGCCTTGAGCAGTTGGGCGATGGGACCGAAAGCTGGGATTCCGAGTAACCCCTATTTTTTACTTTCCGAACGTTCGAGAATCCGTTTCCGTCGCAATATTGCCCGTCCAATTGTCATCCTTATCGGCTCGTTGATTCTGCTCGGCGTGAAACTTTTCGGCCAAATCCGCGTGGGTAGTGAAGTAGGGAAGACTTTTGCCTACGAATTCGGCGATGGACGAAAAACCTTGAGTCGTCATAAAAGATTCCAGCTCTGAGCGCAGCGAATCAATGATTTTGTAACCATTTAACATGACGCCCGTACAAATCTGCACGGTAGAAGCGCCCAAGAGCATGAATTGCACGGCATCGTTGCCGGATTCAATGCCACCGATCCCGCTAATGGACGCATTAGGAAAACCACGGGCGATTTCCATGACGTGCCGAAGCGCGATGGGCCTCACCGCGATTCCGGAGTATCCGCCGGCTTCCGAATAGCCACACACCGTCGGGATGGGACGCAAAGTCTTCAAGTCCACGCCGGTCACACTGAGAATCGTGTTGATCGTGGAAATGCCGTCGGCCCCCGCCTTCAGCGCCGCTCGCGGCGCGGCCAAAACATCGCCGACATTTGGGGTCGTTTTCACCCAAACCGGAATCGTGGAAACCTCCTTCACCCAACCCGTCACCTCCTCGACCAGTTCCGGGTGTTCCCCGATGGCGGCTCCCATCCGCCGTTCGGGAAGCCCGTGCGGGCACGAAAAATTTAATTCGAGGCCGTCGACGCCCGTTGCTTGAACGCGCGTCACAATTTCCTGCCATGCCGGTCGGGAATACTCTTCCATTACCGAGGCGATAATCCCCTTATCGGGATACTTTTTCTTAAGACTGCGAAACTCTTCGAGCCAAGTGCCGAAAGGGCGATCCGAAACCAGTTCGATATTTTCGAAACCAATGACCTGTCCCGATTGGGCTCGCGTCTTTGCGTACCGCGGCACCACGTTCAGAACTTTCGTGTGATCCAGGCTAATGGTTTTCGCCACCGCCCCCGCCCATCCCAGTTCGAACGCTTTGGCGATAACTCCCCCATGCGTGGTCGGCGGGCCGGATCCCACCAGAAAAGGGCTCTCGAACTCAATGCCGCCCACGCGAATGCGAGCTGAAGGGACTTTTTTCATTGGCGCTGGCTATAGCAATATATTCGATTTTGGTCCAGTGACCGCAGCCGCGACCGTTTCCAATGGCATAGTGTGTGCAGAACATTTCTTCCCAAGGAGGTCGAACCACAATGGCACGAAAGTACGGAAAGGCAGCCAGCAAGAGCGTTAAAACTGCCATGCACAAACGGAAAAAAGGGAAACTCAAGAGCGGTGGATCGGGCAAGAAAGTGACCAGTCGCAAACAAGCGATTGCGATTGGGCTTTCCGAGGCTCGGAAAAAAGGCGCGAAAGTACCCAAGAAAAAAGGCGGGAAGAAGAAGTAAAATGGCGAGCCCCCTTGATGTTCTCATCCTCGGAGCCGGAGCCGCTGGCCTGGCCGCCGCCGCCCAGCTCAAGTCAGCCGGAAAACGGGTTTGTGTTATCGAAGCCCGGTCGCGCGTCGGCGGACGGGTTTTCACGGAGTGGCCGGACTCTGTCTACCCGGTGGAGCTGGGCGCCGAATTCATTCACGGAAAGCCGGAAATCTTCAGCGATTGGATCCAGGAAGCCGATAAGACCCCGGCGGTTTGGTGGCGTCGCAGTCACGGCAAGAAGGTCCACGCGGACGATATTTTTGAGAACATCGACTCGGTATTTCGCGCCATTCGGAAGCAACTCGGCAGCAGTGATGCCTCTTTTGATAGCGCCTGCCGCCAAATTCAGCACCTTTTCTCCGAAGACGCTATCGAAGAAACACGTGCGTTTGTCACAGGATTCTACAGCGCGCCGTTGGACGCAATCAGCGCACGCGCCGCTACCGCACAACCGCCTTCCGTCGGCAATGAAGCCAGCAACGATACCTTTCGAGTGTCCAGTGGATATAGCTCGGTTCTGAATCGGTATTTGGAAGCGCTACTCCCCCTGAAAGAAAACATCCGCCTTAAAACCATTGTGCATGCGGTGGAATGGTCACGGGGGCGGGTTCGCTTTCGCTTTTCCGATCCGACGACGCGAAACGGTGAGGCTATTGCCAAGCAAGCAATTATTACGCTTCCCATCGGTTGTTGGGAGCAGGTCCAATTCCAACCGGAACTCGAGCAAAAGAAGTTTGCCTTAAGACATTTGGGAATGGGCGTAGTCCATCGAGTGGTGTTGCGATTTCAATCGGCATTCTGGGAGAGAAAAAATTTTCGTCCCGGGTACTTGCAGCTTCCCAATCGCCCGTTCGTCACCTTCTGGACTTCCCGTCCTTGGGAGGAACCTCGCTTTACGTGTTGGTCGGGAGGATCGCAAACCCTGGGCGTACGCAAAGATCGCATCGGGCAGGCGGCAGAGTGTCTCGCTTTAGCACTAGGAGTCGGTACTGATAAGGTTCAGTCCCAGCTCATCGGTGCACATTATTACGATTGGAGCAAGGACCCTTTCGCGAAAGGATCCTATAGCTTTCTGAGAGTCGGTGGCGCCGACGCCAATTCGCAGTTGCGCTCACCAATCGAAAATACATTGTTCTTTGCCGGGGAAGCCTGTCACCCGGAGGATCGCACGGGCACCGTGGATGGTGCTATCGAAACCGGGATGATGGCCGCTGGTGAGATCTTGAACAAAGCAGCCTGGCGAGGGGTGGCTTGATCGATCGCGACTTACTCAAATGCGAGGCTTAGGCGCGGCATGAAAACAAAACCGGTATCAATGATCCCGAGCGCGGTTTCAATCGAAGCCGGAGTTTCTCGCCCAATCGTTAAACCGGGGCGAACTAGGAGGGTGAACTTACCAATACCGCTGTCCAAAGCTATTCCCGCACCCAGTCCGAAAAACGGATTCGCATTTCGGAATGAAGTGGATCGGTAAAGCAGCGACGGAACGACAAACGCGAGAACATCTTGAGTGGAGGGTGCGACGCTCAGACTCAACATGGCGCCGAAATAGATCTCACTCGAGCGGTCGCTCGTATAAAGGATATCGGTGGCGAGGCCGACACCCAATCGACCGGAAAACACGGGGGTGGTCAATCCGAGGGTTCCCGCCATTCGGGGAGCCCTCGAATTCGCGACGGCGGTGGTGGAGTTCTCACGTTCGGCGATCGCGCTTTGCCGCAAGTTCTCAAAAAGATCTTCCGTCGATCCAAAGCTCGAGAGACAACCCAAGCTCACTATCAGCGTTAATAAGAAGCGCAAAATAGAACTCCCCGAAAAGTGATGGGACGCAATATAGCACGGCGCACTAACGGAGCGTAAGTGCCAAACTTGTCGCCGCTCCCCCTCCGTAATTTCATGTGGTTACGGCGCGTTAGAGAGATAGTCCTAAGTTGTAGAAATAAAGCTGGAGCTAAAGCTAAAGCCCTTCCCACGGGAAGCGAGAGCCTACTTGATCCCATCGCCCAATCGCGTATAACGCCTGCCTCGGAGGCGGGCATGAGTCGGTACATTTCACTATTGGGTTTCTTTCTCGTTTTTGCTGGTTTCTCGTGGCCGGCTTTCGCCGCTCCAGCCAAGCAAGATGTCGTTCTGGTCGTCGACAATAGCAAGTCCATGACTCTACTCCGCTTAAGTATCGGCGTGGACAATTTCTTTCGGGATCTCGCGTATCGAGTCCTCGATTGGCGCGTCTCTCTTTACACCCATGGCGAAACCAAAAGGCACGCCGCTGCCCAATCGGGAAAGGCGACCGGATTACAAGCCGAAGCGGTTTTCTCATCGGTGCTGAAAACGCTGGATCAACGAGGACCGGCGCGGGAAGCTCCTTTTCAAACGGTCTTGGATCTCGTGGAAGCGCAATATGCCAATAACGATGAGTCGTTCGTACGCGGTGGCACTGATCTGCATTTGGTTTTCTTTACCGATGCGGCCGAACAAAGTGGCATCTCATATGAAGAATTGCTAACGGCCCTAAAGACTAAGACCAAAGCCCGACGCATCACCGTACACGGACTTTTTGCCGCCGAAACACCCTGCGAGATTACGGATAAAGAAAATGGGCTTCTCGAACCGCGGTGGGCGTACGCCGGGAGTCCGTTCGCCGAGCTCATTGCGGCAACCAATGGCTTCAAAGGAGAACTCTGCATCGGAAATTACCAGCCCGCTAGATCGATCCGGCTACTGTCCCAGACGATAACTAAGTAAACTCACTTCACCGTCGGCTTCGGGACCCTCTTCTTCAATTTCAACTCTCGTGTGGTGCGGCTGTGGATTCCGCTGCCGAAGCCGATAAATGTTCCATTGATAAAATCGATGGCTCCCTCGTAGCTGAGCGTTGAGCGGCTACCCGAAGTCACATCGCTCAAATAGACGCGGCGGCGTAGGTAATCCACCACAACGGTGTTGAAGGGCAAGGTGCTGACCTTAAAATAGAGATTCCCCATCTTGCCGGGAGTGTACTCAAACTCAAGGTTCTGCGGATTGGTGGCCGGGGTGCCACCCGCGCGATTGATCACCAAAGAGACATCTACTTCGCCATCCCGATCGCGGATCGTTGTGCCTTCCCATTCCCCGATGTACTTCGTCTTGGTGACGAGCGAACGCCGATTGGTCTTTTGGACTTTGAACGTTCCGATTGGACCGCGCACACCGGAAATGACCTTCCCCTCGATCGTGTCATCCAGCCCTAAAGTCCCCAACAAACGAAAGCTCACGGGCACATTCGGTTTGAGATTGTTTTCCGGACGGTTGTAGCGAATGTCGATTTGATTTTTTTCCAGCGTGTACTTCACTTCGGAGAAAGCATACGGCCCGCCTTCCTCGTCGACCACAAACGCGCCTTCGATCACGCGTTGTTCGTCGAAAAGATCGTCTCCGTCTTTGATGGGACGGATTTCTCCGGTGAGGGCAAGATTGATCATGAGAGGAATATCGCGTTCTTCTTCGTCAAGCAAATGCATTGTCCCTTCAAAGATCCCTTCGATGCTCGGGCCTTCGGCGCGAACGGCGAGAGTCCAAAAGGCCAGCAAACAAAACGCCAAACGAGTGGTGAAAGACATTCTCTTCTCCTTACATGGTCGCCGTTTTGGCGATTTTCAATTCAGCCCGAACCGGTTGCCGCACCGTGAAACCGGGGGGCAAATTGGGAAACTCCAAGCGCACATCGGTCTCACCCGAAGGGGTGACCGAGAGGGGATTCAATGTCCCGGCGACCTCCTCGGATTTTGTCGCGCCGTTCTCCAGAGATTGGAGTCGTACCTTCGCGGGCTGGCCGGCTTTCAATCCGGTCACGGCATCAAGCCGGCCGGTGACGTAGTACGAAGACTGGTCTTCCACGATGGCAACGCGCGCCCCATCGGGAATGACGTCCCCCACGCTGAAAGCAAAAACGGCGAGCCGTCCTTTGATCGGGGCCCGAATCAGACCGTCTTCCAAATTCTGGCGGGCCTGGGTGAGTTCGGCTTTCTTGATATCGTAGCGCGACGTCGCTTCGTCGAGTTCTTGTCGTGTCCCCGCACCCGAACGGTAGAGAGAACGAATCCGCCCGAGGTCCGAAGTCGCGAGGCTAAATCCACTCAGCGCACTCTCCACTCGGGATTTACGATCGTTGACGTCGAGCATGCCGATGATCGCACCCTGCTCCACGGACGATCCCTCGGGCACCAAGATCTTGTCGAGGCGTCCGCCGCTCTTAATGGAAACGAAGAACTCTTTCACGGCCTTGATCTGGCCGGTCAGATCGGCGGTGATTTCCGTCGGGGCAACGGGGGCGGGAGGCGCTTTGTGGGTGGCTTTGCGGACGCCAAACCACGTGGCGACGCCCACGATCAGCACCAGACCCAGGACCCACGGGGCCCGTTTTTTTCCCCAACTCATTGTCTACCCCAACTAGCCTTCATCCGATTGCGTCGGCGGAACCAGACTTCCCAAAAGCGAGCGAATTCGGGCGATCGCATCTACCCTTCGGTAGATAGCATCATCCAACGCCCGCGTGGCTGACAAGGCGTTCGAGTAACTGTCTAAAACCTCGGTTAACGTGGCGCGTCCAACCCGAAACAAGCTCTCGGCTTGATCGATGGCCCGACGGGTCAGTGCCGCATTCTTCTTCTCGGCTTCCACCCGCAAGGCCGACGTTTCCCAATCCCGAAACGCCTGCGTGGCTTCGGCGATCAGCTGCGAGCGCTTATGCTCAAATTGCATCCGCAGCGCACTCACTTTTGCCTGAGTTTGGTCGGATTCGTGAAAGCTGCTCAGGCCCGAGAAGATCGGCACATTGAGTTTGAGTTCACCGGAGTAGGTCAAACTATCGGAAGTGGCGAGGTCGGATCGTTGGAACGCGTTGGTTCCGGCCGAAAGCGTCAAGCTCAATGACGGCCAGTGTTTGGCCGAGTTAAGACTGCCTTCACTGCGAGTCTCTTCAATCGCCGCCTCGAGCTGCATCAATTCCGAATTGGCGGTCAGCATCTTCTGCACAGCTTCGTTAAGCTTGGGCATCTGCGACTCTTCGAGCACCTTGTTCGCGCTCACCAACTGATCGGTGAGCTTCCATTCGCCGCCGAAAGTTTCGCCGGTGAGCGCGGAAAGCTTCAGTTTCTTGATATCCCACTCGGTTTCGAGATCTTGAATGACCGGGATTTTTGACTGCGCCGCGTACTCGGCCTGAAGCTCTTGCAACTCCGTCCCCCGCCCCTGGGCGCGCTGCTGGCGCACCTGCGATAGCTTCTTCGTCAAAAAACCGAGCATTTCGCGCTCGGCTTTGAGCTGCGCTTCGGTGAGTTGAAGGCCAAAGTAGACTTGAATCACATCGCGGGCCGTTTTATTCGCCATCTCGATGAGGTGTTGCGACGCTTTTTTGCGACGGGCCACCGCCCAAGCGACCCCGTCGAAGAGCCCCAACCCTTGCAGAATGGGTTGATCCAGTACCAACTGACCAATGTATTGATTGCGATCGCGCGCGGTCGCCGGGATGCTGAGTTCCCCCGGATTGGGAATGCGGTCATGGTAGGTTCCGGCCTTGAGTTCCGCACGCAGACTCGGAAAAAAAGCCGCCCGGCGCGTAGAGACTTCGCTCTTCGCGGCATTGAGCTGCTCGCGCACTTCGACCAGCTGCGGGCTATGGCCCAGCGCCCTTTCCAACGCGAACTTCAAACTCACTTCCTGGGGCGCGGTTTCCGCCCCACCCGCGAGTGAGCAAAACAGGGCGGCAAAAACAACTACTCTTTGCAACCATCCACCCCGAGCGTGGGATCGCTCTTCAAATCAAATTGGGGCTCTTCTCCCGCGCCCGACTTATGGGACACAAAAACGCCTTTCAACTCCGTCCAGTCCTGGTTGAATCGCACTTCCAGATCGTTCTTGAACCCGGCTTCGGAAGCCGTAAACGTGGCGAGCCGTTCGAGCGGATGCAAAGTAATGCCACGCAGTTTCTTAGTCGCGAGACTCTTGCCTTTGTCGCAGATAAAAAGGGTCAAACGAAACTCGGGAAAAACCCGAAATGGGATTTCCAGACCGTTAGTGATCTTGCCGCCCGTCGACTGCAAATAAGCTACCGCTTTAAAGTGTGGAGATTCCGGCCCCGTGCTGAATGCACCCCGAAATCCGACGGGAGGAAGCTGAGAGATCGTCGGCTTGGTCGAGGGCTCGAGCTGAAAACCTAGGAAGTATTGTTCTAAGCCGTTCATAAAGATCGTGCCGTCCATTCGCTCCGGATTGACACCGGGCGCAGTTATCGGCGAAGCGACCGCGTAGAGATCCATCCGCGAATCGGGCGAGAACGTTAGGGTGATCGTGCTCGCGAGCGGATCGTAGAGCGCGTCCGCAGTTTGGGGAGTCTGTCCCAAGTGCTCGAAACGCACCGCCACATCTAAACCGGGCAGGGTGGGCAGATCAAGGCCGGCCGGAGCCAGCGTGTCCACCGGCTTTTTCTTAATCGAGAGCAACGCGTGGGGCGCGGTCTCGTTCTCACGCCGTTTGTCCCAAACCCGATAGTAAGACTCCATGGCCGCCGGTGCGGTAAAGGTCTCCACGCGTTCCAACGTCACCAAGTGGGTTCCCTGTTTGGAACCAATCAAACGCGCCGACTCAATCCCCGCATCGGTCACCGTGCCGGTGAGCTCCAAACTGCTACCCCCGGCCGAGCCCTGCTCGCCCGCACCGGTGAGACGCCCGAAGGAAAGGGTGAGTTCGCCCGTCCCCCAGTCAAACGCGGCTCCCCGGGATGGCAATAGAACGCCACCGAAAAGTCCAATGCGCAGACTGCTTTGGATTTGCGGCTTCTTATCGCCTTCGGTCGGATTGCCGAGCACCGTGACACTCAGTTCAATCGGAGTGGCACCGTCGCCAATGCGGACGGAGCCCCGAAAGTTCCCCTGCGCCTTCATCAGTCGGTTGTACGTTCTTAGGGATTCCTCTCGGTTGCGCTGCTCGGGGGTGAGTTCATTGGCGCAACTCAGGACTAAGATCAGGGGGACAAAAATAGTTGAAAGCATATTTCGGTTTAACATTAGGCTCCCTCCACGGCGGGGCGATGAGAAATGGAAGCGACGAAGCGTCGGCTCCAGGTTCGAAATCGATCGAGATAAATATAAGCGCAGGGCACGACCAATAAGGACAGGAGCGTGGAACTGAGCAGACCGCCGATACAGGCAATGCCCATTCCCGCGCGGGCCTTGTTGAGTTCCCCGTAGCCGATCGCCACCGGCAACATTCCCATCACCATTGCGATGGTGGTCATCATGATCGGGCGCAAGCGTCGTACACCACCCTCGAGCAGCGCCTCTTCACGCGTGCGGCCTTCGCGCCGCAAATGTTCCACATAATCGACGACCAAGATCGCGTTCTTGGTTACGAGCCCCATCAAAAGAATGATGCCGATCACACTATAGACATCGAGCATGCTGCCGGTAAAAAGCAGGGCGGCAATCGCACCGACACAGGCGAGCGGCAAGGTGAGGAGAATGGAAAACGGCAGCACGAATGACTCATAGAGCGAGGCCATGATCATATAGATGAAAACCGCGCCCAGGAGCATCGCGACCATCATCCCGACCTGCAGATCTTTCAAACTCTTCGCACCCCCTTGAAATTCCACCGCGTAACCGGTGGGTAGGAACGGAGTGGCCGTCTCCTTGAACTTGGCAATCACGGTCGCCAACGGCGCGCCCGGCGCCAAGTCGCCCTCCAGAAGCAAAGCCCGCCGTTGGTTGATGCGAATAATCTTCGTGGGACTGGCGCCCGGTTGTTGAAAGACCACGGCCCCGAGCGGAATCTGAGCGCCGGCATCGTTGGGCACCGTCAACCCGTCGAAGGTCGACACGCCGATACGGTCCGCATAATTCAACCGCACGCGAATATCGTACTCCTCTCCCTTTTCCCGAAATTGCCCGGCGATTAGCCCTTCAAAGAGCCCGCGCAACATAGCCCCGATCCGGTCGACGTTCAGACCAAATCCGGTGGCGCGCTCGCGGTCGACTTGAAACTGGAGCTCACTACGCCCCGGGCGCAGGCTTGACTCCAAGTTCACCAGCTCCGGTACCTTTTCGCCGAGCGCAGTCACAATCGGCTCGGAGATTCTTTCTAATGTTAAATTGTCGGCCCCCTGCACGGCGGCCGAAACCGGGCGGCCACCGGCCGCGTTGCCCGCATCGCGGATACTCAAATTGAGTTTTTCGCGTTTCGCTAAACTCGCTAGATCCTTGCGCCACTGCGACTTGATTTGGGACGTGCTGCGATCGCGATGGCCGTACTCCGTCAGCTGAACGTAGATAGTTCCGATATTCTCTTCTTCGAATTCATTGCCCAGGCGCGTGGAGATCAGCAGTACCTCCGGTTGCTTTTTCACCTGCGCTTCAATCTCTCCCGCGATTGTCTGCATCTTCTGGATCGTAGTCCCCGGCGGAGCCTCCAAAGCAATTTCCAGTTCTCCGTTTTCGGATTCGGGCAGGAACGTAAACCCAATCATCGGCACCAAAAAAATCGCAAAGAAAAAGAGCACGGTCGAGCCGAGCAAAATGCGAAGAGGATGGTGGAGCGCCCACTTGAGGATCGAGCGGTACCACTCGACGCATTGGCCGCCAAACTCCTGGCAATGGCGCAGTACCCAATTCGGCTTTTTCGCGTGTTTCCCGGCCTTGGTCACCAAGTGGGCCGAAAGCAGCGGGGCCATCGTCAGCGCATCGAAAAGACTCAAGCTCACCGCGATACAAACCGTCAGCGCAAAGGCCGCAAAGAAACGACCGACCACGCCGGGGATGAGGAGTACCGGGATGAAGGTGGCGAGGATCGTGAGCGATGTCGCGATAACGGCAACGTAGACTTCACGGGTGCCTTCCAGCGCCGCCTCGCGGGGCGCCATCCCTTTTTCCAGTTTTTCCCAAATGTTTTCGCGCACGACGATGGCGTCGTCGAGCAAGAGCCCGACCGCTAACGTCAGCCCCAGCAGTGTCATGATGTTGATCGTCATTCCACTCACGAAGAGCACGAAAAAGGTCGCAATGACGGTCATAGGCAGGGCAATGCCGGTAACAAAAGTGGATTGCATCGAACCCAGGAAGAGATAGACGACGGCCACCGCGAGCAGCCCCGCGATGATGAGAGTCTCGGCGACGTCGTGAAGGCTCATGCGAATCTTGTGCGAGCCATCGAAAACACTTTCGAGCGCATAACCTTCGGGCAAGATTTTTCGCGCGGTGCCGAGTCGGTCTTGAAGGGCATCCGCCACTGCCACCGTATTGGCGCCGGATTGCTTCTTGATCTCCATCACCACGGACGGAGAACCGTTGAGAGTGGCGATGGAGGTGCGGTCTTTGAAGAAGTCGCGCACCGTGGCGACATCTTTCACCCGCACCACCCGACCGCCGGGCAAAACCTTTACGATCGTTTCCGGCACTTCGGACGCCGAAGCGTACTCGCCCAGCAGTCGAAGGCCTCGACTCGTCGGGTTCTCGGCAATCTCTCCCCCGGAAACCGTGCGATTGGCACCCCGGATGGCATTGGCGACATCGTCGGGAGTCAATTTCCAAAGCATGAGTCGTTGGAGATCGAGATCGACCTGGATCTCCCGTTCCAGCCCACCGAAAACATTCACCTGCCCAACCCCATCTACCTGCTGCAAGACGGGCTTTACTTGGTTTTCGGCGAAATCGCGTAACTGGAAAAGTTGAGCATTCGTCAGGTCAGAGGCCTTGGCCTTCAGTGCCAACTGCAGGATCGGGCGGTCGGCGAAATCCAAGCGCTCGACCAACGGCTCTTCGATATCGTTTGGCAGTTTCGAACGAATCCGCGCCACCTTATCGCGCACTTCGGTTTGGATTTGGCGTGCATCAATCGCAAGCTTGAACTCGATGACAATCTGAGAAACCCCATCGCGTGACGTTGACATCAAACGCTCAATGCCACCCAGCTGATTCACTTCTTCTTCAATGACTTTGCTGATGAGTGTTTCTATTTCGGTGGGGCTGACGCCATTGTACTCCGTGGTGATCGTGATGACGGGCGGATCCACCTCGGGGTAAAGATCCACCCCGATTTTCCAAAGGCCCAGCAATCCGAGGACGAGCAAGAAAGCCTCGATCATCAGCATGAAAACTGGGCGCGTGATGCTCAATAGAACGAGCCACATCGCTTAACTACCCACCCAAATGAAACCCGAGTCCCGCGCGCAGTGCGTAGCCCTCCAGCCCTTCCGAGCGGGGGGAGCAACCCCAGACCGCGCTTGGCCCAGGTGAAAAACAGTTCCGTTTCGGCCGACCAAAGCAGTCGGAAAGTCACTGAGAGATTGTCGGCACCAAAGAGCGCATTGGTGGTGTCGGTCACACCAGTGCCACGCTGGCTAACGATATCGGCGCCGTAGCCGTATGCGATCTGCACACCAACATAGTCTTTCCACTGCGCGAGCAGTCCCACATCCGCCTGAACGGGAACGACAAAATAGTGGTATTGGCCGCTGCCCGAGATCACGCCGGTGCGTTGGGCCTTCGCCCTACCTAAAGCGACGGCCGCCCCCAATCCCAGAGTGAGGCGGGTGCGCAACGTCCCCGGCGATAGGGCCGATAGGTGCCAAGAAGGCTGAAACGTCATGGCGATGCCGGGTAAGCTGGCGTGGCGCACATCGAAGTTGTCGTCGTCTTTGGAGAGGCGGTAGCCCGATTCCATCCGCCACATGAGGGCACCCAGACGCAGAAGATAGCCCTGATTGATGCTGCGCAAATCCGCGTGGCGCGCCTGGGTATCGGCGCTTAAGATCTCGGCCAGCGAAGAATGATCGAGCGGAGCGGTGAAGCGCTCTTGAGTCGCCGGCGACACCGGTTCGGTACCCATTAGCATCGGAACCGGATCGGAAGGGCTCTGCGTCTTCGGTTTGGCGGCGCGGCGGCGAGGGGCGGGTTTTTTCTCGCCCTCCGCCGCGGGCGAAGTCTCCGGCGCGGGCGTCGGCGAAGACGGAGCCAAAGCCCGATCGACCTGCTTCAAAAGACTATCAATGTCATTATCGCCGGCCGCACTGTCAGCTGCGCGCGCGGTTCCACCCGTGAGTTGGAAAAAGAACACGAGTGAGAGCGTCAAATACCCCAACGAACACCCCATACCCACCCCAGGCGGAATGTAACACTCGCTGACGCGGACTACCAGTTCCAGGAACCGGGTGATTTTTACCCGGTGAAGGAGGGGACGGGGCTGAAGTTCAAGCGACTCTGTCCGAACGCAGCAACCAGTCGGTCCCTAAGAATTGCTTGGCCTTGCCGTAGAGGGCAATGGCATCAAAAGTTGGCGCGCGACCGTCAAACAGGCCAACTCCCGCCCAGCTCTCCAACTTAGAAATCCGACTCGATAGGGCGGGTTGGGTAACGTTCAAAACCCGGGCCGCGGCATTTTGGGAACCCAGTTCCATCACCGCACAAAACGCGGCCAACGCATCGGATGGGGGAAGATTGTAACGTTTTTGAAGGGTCATGAGCGCTCAGCAAAAGGCTAACGACTTCGGACCCCGGCAACAAAGGGTATTTACTAAAAAGTGGGGCCCGAAATTTAGTGCTACTAACGAGTCGGGGCCGTCGCCGCCGTGAAGAACGGCGCTGGAGTTTGATCGCTAAGATGAAACAGACACCCTACGGTACTCGGGTCATGAATCTTGATATCGGCGAAAGCGTGGAACGGAGCCACCAAACTTGTGAGCAGCAACAAGATGCGCATGGCGGAAGTTCATACCTTCCCCCTCAGAAAAGGTCCAGCCCCTCAATTCATATCGTCGATATCGACCTGCACCGGGATATCCGTCTGACCCTGGGCCGCCTGTCGCCTTAACTCCTGGCAGATAGGGCAATCATCAAACAAGCCGTCCTCCGCCGCTACCGCCTCGTTAAGCGGAACAATGATTTCGTACAACTGTGAAGAGACATTTTTTTGTTTTTTCATGGGACGGAAATACGGCGGTGAGATCACACGGTCAATGGACTGTGGGGAGCATCGCTGCAGAAAACCGGGTCGCGGTGAGTCCACTCTTATTGGCACCACTGTTCCTAGGAACAGTGCCTAAGTTGGGGGACAGCATTCAGCGTTTGGCCCGATTAAAAACCTGAACCTCGTGCAGCAGCTTCTCGACACCTTCCTGCTCAACAATGCGCCACGCCCGGACGTAGTCCCCACCGATGAAAGCGTAGAGCTGGTCGGTACTCTTTAGGAGCTCAGTGTCCCCCAGTTTTTCGTACGCCGCTTTTTGGAGGGCCAAAAGATGGAGGTGGACTTGGACGTTGAAAGGCTCCGCCTTGTGCTTTTCCAGAGTTGCCGAGTTCCCGTAGAAATCTTGGCTGATGAGATTATCCACGAGACTATGCAGCAACTCATGGTGGGTCATACTGACAAACGCGGCCATTCCCATCGGATCTTTGATTTTCTCATCAGCGATCGCAGATCCTTTTAGATACGGGCGCACGGAAACAATGAACGCCGGATCTCCCATTGGCGTCCATTTGCAAAGAGTGAGTGCGACGGAGTATTCTTTCCTACTGAACCTTCGACTGGCGAGCGCTTCGGATGCGTCGATCAAAGCGGATGCCTTCTTTTCCCACTCTCTTTGAAATTCGGGAAGACGATCAAGAAGCTCTTGCTGCCATTCGGGTTCCACTTTGAAACCGGTCTTCTCTTGGCAAACCAAATCAAAAATCGAAGCGGGTTGAAAAAACAGTTTCGGACCCGAGACTCGATTAGAAATCGGCAGATTTTTCGCCACCGGGCTGCGTACGCAGCCGCCCAAACCAAATGCAAGAATCACGGCTAACCATTGAATCATCACCCTCCCACTCGGCCAATATTGGTGGTGCGCTCGTTCAATCTCTCGCGCAAGAGACGCATCCCAACACTGCGCGGAACACATCCACCGGCCGGGACTAAGATGTCTTATTTATATTCCATGCAGTCAGCATGCGAGACGGCGTAGGGGTTCTGGCGCAACACCGCCTTGGGATCTTTGGGATCGGTGTAGGTGCTAACTTTCCCCGTCCGATGCCACTTCCGAAAGGCATCGACATCGTCGAACAAAATGACGCTCTTGGTGACCAGCTCCCACCGCTGGTACGGCTCGAGGGAACATTCGTAGCCATTGAAGTCGGAAGTGATCACCTCGCCTTTGCCGCTCCAATTTCCCGCCGAAACCCAATACCGGTAGGTGCACTGGTCCTTTGCCAGCTTCACTTCTTTGCAATCGAGGGGGGTATAGACGACTTGGTAGGCTAGTGTCTTGCCGTCGTTGGCCAATTCCACTTTGTGATAAAGCCCACCGGTCCAGAAGTTGCCTTGGATGTTCCCCCACGCCGGGAACCGGTCTACGGCGTTTGCCGTTAAGCTTAAGCTGAACAGAAAAAGAAAGAACCGAACCATACCCGCCTCCTGATTTGAGCCAGTCTGCCTGCGAACTCAAGCCTGTCAAGGACAGCAATCGGGGACGCGACGCCTACCGCGTGGTAATCTAGCTTGGGGACTCAAATTGAAAATCCAACGCCGCCTCGATCACTCCCTACCCTTGTTTCTTCGACGAACGATCGCCGCCCAGATCCACCTGATGGCACTTTGTTTGGCCGCGGTGGGAGCGATGGTGTTGCTGCCGGTCGCCTACGCCGCCGGACCGGCTCACTTTTGGGCGTGTTCGGTATTCCTCGTGACCGGCTCGATGGTTTTCTTAACCAGTTCGGTCTACCACTTCCTGCATGACGGCTACCGTATTTCACCAGAGCTTGAACTCTTGCTCGAAGACTTCGATCACTACTGCATTTACCTTTTCATCGCCGGGACCTACACGCCGTTCCTACTCAATGCCGTCGACCCGACTTGGCGCGTTTTCCTTCTGGTGGGAATTTGGATCATTGCCCTGATGGGAATTGTCTACACGAAACTCAAGCCCCACCTCTTTGCCATTCTCCAATCACGCGCGGTGTACACCGGTCTTTTCGTGGTGATGGGCTTACTCGTCGTCGTGCGCATGGGCGAGATTTATTCCCGCCTGACCGCCGATCAGCTCCGGCTCTTCTTCGGCGGAAATCTTGCCTATTTGATTGGAGCGGTGGGCTACGTGATCCGTCGCCCCGTTCTCTTTCACGGCCTCTTCGGCTACCACGAACTCTGGCACTTCATGGTGCTCGCCGGCGCCACGTTGCACTTCGCCTGCATTTATTCTTTCTACGCATAAAACCATCTTATCGCCCACATCAGGCGCATTGATTTGTTGCCCGCCAACCGCAAGGGTACGATTTTCCCATGAAAACAAAAATCGCATTTACCATTTTGAGTCTGTCATTGTTCACCGGATACGCGGAAGCACGCCCTTTGTGTGAATCCAACATTGGCGTAGTGGTTTCCTTTCCTGAAATCGCATGCACAACCCCTATGGTCGTCGACTCCAACATTTTTGGGAAACCGGGGGCCAACCGCGGCGCCTACGAGATTTTCATCGGCGATGGCGTGCTGGGATCCGACGCCGGCCACGCCTTCGATGGGAGGTTCTACTTCGATGGCCACGGTGTTCACTACGTACGCCTGGCTCAGGGCGGGGGCGATATCCCGTTCAAGATCGCGGCGGATGGAACGATGCCCAAGCACGCCTTTCGTCAATTCAATCGTGAGCTAGAAATCGGCTTGAGTCGAAACGCCCACGGGGACTTGGAGGCTTCTCTCGTGGTAACGACCGACAAAGGTCGGGACGAAGTGACATTGGACTGCGATATCTGTGTGGAATAGATCCGAAGCCCTAACGGTAGGGTTACAATAAAAGTTGCAGTGGGCTGGATCGCGGAATGAAGTAGTTCCGCACATCCAACGAACGCACGATGGGATGTCGGGTGAGCTTTTTGACTGCCGGTCCGTTGAGATCTAAGACGCGCGAACAATCGATCAAGCCGATTCGGCTGTGTTCCCACGCCCCCTGCTTGACGATGGCATAGCTCGGCCGCTGCGCGAGACGATCGGCAGCCTCAGTTTCGAAACGCTCCCGCTGAACGAGGGAAATCTGGGCCTCCCGTTCAAAGTCCCGATCGAAGAACGTTTGGCTCGGAGGATCAAAGGCGATGCCGCGCTGGTACAAGGCCGCGGTGGCTCGGTCCAAGGTTAGACCGACGAGCTGATCCGCCACGACCCATTCTTGTTTGTCGGGATAGAGTAGCGCGTCAGGGACACTCGGGTACTTTGCCTTTAGTGCATCCGCCCTCTCCTTCATCGCGCCCGTCAATGGCGGTAGCCGGTAGGGAACCGGGATTCGCGTCCATAGCGTCCAGTGTTCGCGAATCAGCAGGCGATGCATGGTGGGGCCGTAATCATTGGGGCTCGTTTCCGCCTTGGCGAGCGCTTTGAGTTCGATATAGCCACCGACCCAGCGCGGGATGAGACTTAGAAAGGCGCTGACCTCTTCATCAAACTCCAGCGAGCCTTCTTTGTGGATGTAACGGATCGGCACGGCCGCAATCTGAGGTTCCGCGCGCGGCAGTGACGTCATTCCCCTTCCGACCAGTCGCGTTTCGGTAGGGATCTGTCGCAACCCGCTTTCGGTGAGTATTTCCGGTCCTACGCCCGCCGTTTCATAGACATCGAAGGGATCGGTGAATCGGGTGAGACCCATCATCCGGGTTCCCCCTTCGGCATAGCGGCCTACGAGCTGGCCCCCTAGACTATGCCGACTCTTGATCACTCTTCCCACGTAGGCATTGAGGACGTGGTTCGTAAAATAGGTGAGCACCAGGTTCGTTTCGCACCGCCAATGAAACAACTCTTCGGCGACGGCGCGTTGGTTCCTGGCGTTCTCCAGCATCGCCGCCACATCGAATCGGTCGGCCACGTAAAGACTCACCGCACGCTTACCCACGCGCACTTCGTCATGACGAGCCAGCGAATCAAAACGCGGGTCAAATAAAGCGAACGAATCGGAGCCAAAAAACAGCGCAACGAGGAGGGCGCGTCTGCTCACTTCTTTTTCCGGAAGCCGGCGGCGAGGTAGAGCACTGATTCCTGGGTTTGCTTGCGGCAGGTTTCAAAATCCGCGCGATCCCCATTGCCGTAGTAAACCATCAAAGAACCAATCAGCTGTTGGCGAATCGCGGCCGCCACCCGCCGTAATTCCACACGCGACCGACCGTCTTTTCCCGATTCGAGCATCTCCATAATCCGGTCTTCACTCATTCGGGTGATCTGCTGGCTGATCTTACGGTAAACGGGATCAATCCCGGCGTAGTAGTAGAGAAGCCCCATGACCGCGCCATGTTTCGGAAAGCGCGAAAACCAGGAGAAGGTGGCGTTGACATAGGCCTCGAGCTGCTTTGCCGCGGGCACTTGGGCCAGCTCGGCCACGACAATCTCTTGGCCCAAGTCCACTACGTACATAACTGCCGCCTGCACCAATTTCGCTTGCGTGGGGAAATAGTAATTCACATGCGATCGGAGCATTTTCGCGCGCTTACTAATGCTCACGGAATTGAGATTGTGAACCCCCTCGGAGGCGATGCATTCGATCACGGCATCCATGATCGCCGCCCGCCGCAGGTCGGCTTTCCGGGGCTTGAAATCGAGAAGGCGACTTAAGACGACGTTTTGCAATTCCCGCTCGTTTGTCATCAGCGGAAGGTTATAGCACAGAGCGTTAGCTCGCGGCGTTTACCGGGAATCATAAACCGATAAAATATTGAAATAAAAAATAAAACCGCCGCTCATCATCTAATCTCTACGCGAGAGATTACGTGAAATTCTTCGTGGTCGGAAAGCAATCCGGAAGATAGTGCGACTGCCTACGATGGTAGAGGTGGATGGGCCAACTCATCTGGCCCAGTCCCCGCACTTCCCGGACCGGCATGCGTTTCTCGAGTAGGGACGGAAAGACGACGACGCGCGTCCCAGGCCCTCTTGGACGCCCCCGTGGGAGCCGTTTTGGTGCATTGGAAATGATGAGCTAGAATTCACCCTCGGAACTGCTGTCTTGGAGGTGCTGAATGCCTTCGACCGCGAGCAAGCGATCGTAAAAAGTTCCTAGACCATCGCCTTCCATAAACTCGCTCCAAGAGATGTGGCTCGATACCACCTGCGGATCGATACGTTTATCGATCACTTCTCGGCCGTATTCGTTGTAACTGCGGACGGGCTGCGCCGAGCTACGCGTTACCTGATGGTCGTCGATCACGCGCACTTCCACTTCACGCGAGTAGACTCTTTCCTTGTCACCTTTTTCTCCAGCGCTGTTTTTTGCTCGGAAGGAATGAGCCCCGGTTTCACGAATGAAAAATTCTTCGGCCCCAACGCCCTCGATCCCAATGCGGATGAGGGAATTGTTGCCCACATTGGTGAGCCGTTCCCACTTCCAGCCACGCGCCACCGCAAACTCGTAATATTTCTTTTCGAGGACTTGGTGGTGGTCGTGATTGCCACCGGTTTGCCGCACCAAATGCAGTTCGATTTTTGACTTCTTCGGGGCCTGGCTTTCCCTTCGGAAACTGGCCAAGACCCTCAGCTTCGCCCGCTCTTGGGCCGCTGCCGCTTGGCGCGAACCATCTCCATCGTAAACCGCGATGGTTCCGACCAGGTCGTCAAATGCCCGAACGATACGATCCGCGCGTCGCAATGGCATATCCTGCTCAAGTAGCCGGCGATAATCATATTCCGGTACACCGGCTAACGCTTCATGCCTCGTTTCGAGATAAGCATGAGCGCTTTCTATTTTCTTTTTGGCATCGTCCGGCAGGGCACTCAAAGCACGATCTTCGAACGCAACGTGTTCTTCCAGAGCTCCGAGCAAAGCCCAATAGAGGTTTCCCAAGTCCGCACGTTCCGCGTTAACGAGTTCCATTTGCTCGCGGGCGGATTCAAACCCCTCCGGATCGTCACCCGATGCAGCCGCCAACGCCAGGCGGGCTGCTTGCTCGTGTTCCTCCAACTCATTCCACTTTGGGTAAAGCGGTTGAAATCCGGCGAGGCGATCCGCTTCCGACTGCCGGTAAGGAGTGAAAGTTCGGAGTTCGAGCCAACGCCAGCGTGACGCCAACATGGACAGATTCCGAAATCGCTCCCGAGTTAAGCGGGGCAGAACGGGGGTGGGGGAGGGCAACGCGACTTCCAAAGATACCGGAGCGATGTCTATTGCGGGTAAGGGAGCCGGAACAATATCCGTCGGGGCAGTGGAAGCCGACGCATCCAAGGCGGCTTGCGAAGCCAGGATCCGAGCCGCCAGAGTCGTTCGGGCCAAGCCCAGATCTACATCTGGTAAACGACCATAGCGAGCGACTATCTCCCAAGCGTTCGTTTGTTTTGCCTCCAGAGCGATGGCGAGGTCGCGGAAAGCCTCTGCGACCTGGTACGCCTGGTAAAACCCCCCCCGCTGGGCCATTTCCCTTTCGAACTGACCTTCTCGGGACTGACAATTTCCAAGATAGTTAAACGCTCCTACCACAATAGCGCGCTCTCGGACCTTCAGCTCATCGAACGCGCGGATGGTGTAAATGAGGCGGGGGATTAGAATTTGAAGGTGTTTACGAAGTTTCGGAATCAATGCGGCAAGGGTTGGGTTCCAATGGCTGTTCACGCGGTCTTTGTGAAACTGTACCTCGACAAAACCGGCGCCAAGGTTTCGCAGTTCGCGAATGTTAACCATTTCCTTTGAGCGCTCCGACCAAGCGTAGCGAAAGGCGGAAAAGTCGGATGAAAGTTTGCAAAGCGCGTTGCGCTCGTCGGCGAAAAGAGGAATGCCCGCTCGGACTTCAAGCCAACGACAGTGGTTCTCTAGGCGTCGAAGCAAATCGTATTCGCCTCGGGATAATGAAAGGAACGACCCTTCGCCTTCTAATGCGCCACCGAGTTGTTCGGCGGGGCTAATCGCTCCCCGCTCGTTGGATATCAGCCCCATTTGATAGAGAAGGCGCGGACACAGACCAGCGTGGGCGGAGCAGGCCAATAGGGCTCCGAGCAGAAAAGGCCATAATTGGGCGGGTTTGAGCATGCCAGCTGATAGCAGCAGAGCTTGGCGGGATCAATCGATTTATTTCCACCTATTTACAATGTAAATTCAATAGATTGTGATTCCGAGATCCTGGGTCTAAGCGGGAAAGGTTTACCGAGCACCTCGGTTTCACATCAAGCGCACGGTAAAGTCACTCATGCGAATGAAATCCTACGCGAATTTTGACCTTTGGCAGGCCGATCGTTCGGCGGCCCATCAACGGCTGGCGAAGTCGTTGCGCCGATTCGTCAAGGTGACCGCGCCCTCACTCGAGGAATCGGTGAAGTGGGGCAATGGTGTTTGGCTGCGCAATGAGCGGCCGGTGCTCTATCTTTACGCCGATAAAGACCATCTCCAGTTCGGATTTTTTGCGGGCGCCAAGCTGACCGACCCAAAAGGTCTCCTAATCGGTAAGGGGCAGTACGTTCGACACATCAAAATTCGCTCCCCGAAAGACATCGACCGCCCGCGCTTAGGACGGTGGATCCGCCAGGCTGTGCGCAACTCGAAAGCCTAGCCCCGAGATTACGCACGTGCGTAAAACAGTGGCGGGCAAAGCTCAGGCGTAGTAAGTCAGCGCCGATGTCACGGATTTTCCGGTACCTGCTGTTTGCCATCTGCGTGTGCCCATCCGCCGGGGCGGGTTTCATCCCGCGGCGGATCAGCGTGATCATGACCACCTACAATCGTGAAGCGCTGGTGATGGACGCGGTTCGCAGTATCCTCGGACAAACCTACGCGGACTTTGATTTTATTATTGTTGATGATGCCTCGACCGATGGGACTTTTGATCGGCTGCAGCGAGAAGTGAGCGATCCCCGCGTGCAAGTCCATCGGCTTTCTAAAAATGTGGGTATGTATGCCGCCAGCAACTATGCACTAAAGCACTGGGTGGAAGGCGAGTATGTCACTTGGCAAGATAGCGACGATACCTCTCATCCCGACCGCCTTTACCGGCAAGTCGAGCACATCGAAAACTACCCCGTCGACGCCGTCAGTATCCCGCACTTCCGGGTGCATGAGAACAGAGTGAACTATGACAATATCCCAGTGTCGCAAGGGCCGGTACCCAACCTTCCTATCCTTGGTCGCCTTTTGCCGTTGAGTCTTAGGGGGCGGGGGACGATGTCGATGACTCGTGCGCTCTTCCGCACCCAACGAGTTTTCGAAATAGGTGGATTGAATGGCCATGGACTCCGATTTGACTTCGCGGTTCTTACGCTTGTTCCCCACCGGATCGGTGCAGGGCGCTCCACTCTATTTCTACTTTCCCCGCCATGACTCGATGACCCTCGCCAAGGCGACTAGCGCCCAATCACCCGCCCGCCGAAAACTGGTGCTGGAACTCGCGGTAGAACGCTGCATTTCCCGTTTGCTTTGGGCGATCGGTGCGAAAGAGCGGTTTCGGCAGCGGCAAATCCAAGACCTCTGGCACCCACCCGACCTCGCCGTGGACGCATCTTACCTTCCCGATCATGCCCATGTCGAAGCGCACTAGCGAACCGCGACAATTTCAAGATCTCGCGCTTGCCCTTCCGTGCGTAAAGAGATTTCGTCCCCCTGCCGGCGTCCCAATAGGAGCGACCCGAGGGGAGACTGGGGAGTGATGCATTGCACCTTCCGGTCTTCCCAGGTGACGCTCGTTCCGCCGCCACTGGGCATCAGAAGATAATACGACGACCGACCGTTTTCATCGCGCAGTTCAATGAAGGCCGTGGCCAGGATCGGATCTCCTGCGCCAAAAGATTTTACGTCGATAAAACGAAATATGTCCAAGGTCTGACTGAGCTCCATCGCCCGTCGGGATTGCGCACCGGCGAGATAAGAAGCTTCCAGACCACGCGTGTCGTACTGATCTTCCGCCTTCGATTCCGTATGGGTCGCCGCAGCGTGGGCCTCTTTAGCAGAAAGGGTCAGCGCGGCGAGCAATTGCTCGAGCTGCGATTCAAAGAGTCTAATAAGCGGTTTCTTATCCATTCGAATAAAATATAGAGCAACGGGGGGAAACCGGCATATTGGACGGCGGGTCCGCCCATACGAGGACACTGCCGGTGAAAGCGATCCAAAGGAGAGTTCTCATCGGAAAAAATTGTATCAGGCTCGCCGCCCAAAACCGACTCTGGGCCGTGGTTTTTTTGGACTAGTGGTTCGAGTCGGACGCTTTCATCTTGTCCAAAACGACGCGGATGGTCTGCTCATCAAGCCCCGCGCGCTTCATTAGCGCGGCCGCCTCGGCAAAGTCATCGCCGTCGACCGCATCGAAAAACGCATCGCGCTCGCCGATCGCGGCGAGTTTTTCGAGGACTAAACTGCCTTCAAAATCTTCTTCGTTCATTGCCGTTTATCCGGGAATATTTGGCTCCACGAGATTCTTCAGCAACCAGAGCGATTCTTGCCACCCCAGGTAACAACCATCGGAGGGGATCACGTCGGGAATATTTTCTTGGACAATATTGACCTCCGTACCGCACGAAACTTTCTTCAACGTCACGGTGGTCACCATCTCACCCGGTAAATTCGGATCCTCAAATCGGTCCGAATAGCGAATACGCTCGTTCGGGACAAGTTCCTGGTAGGTCCCACCGAACGCGTGGCTCTGCCGGGTAGTGAAATTGGTGAACGACATCCGATACGTTCCACCCACCTTGGGATCCATTTGGTGCACCTTGCAGGTGAACCCATTGGGAGGCAACCATTTCACGATTGCGTCCGGATCGAGAAAAGCCCGATAGACTCTTTCGGGAGTGGCAGTGAGCACGCGGTGGAAGCGAACGGTACTGGGCATGGAGATCCTCCGTGGAGAGAGTTTAACCACCGAAGGCCGATATCGCAAAGGAACCCGTCCGGAAAGAACTCCTACTCGAAGTAGGTGTAGCCCTGCATCCCCGCTTCGTAGAACTCCAGCAACTCCCGCGCTTCTTGCGGGTTCAAGCTGCCCAGTCGCATGGCCTTATCGGCGTCCCGGCGCATCTTACTCACGAGCTCTTCCGGTGCGTACTGCAGATAGGTCAGCACCTCACGCACGGAATCCCCATCGATGACTTCATCGATACCGGGTTTGCCGTTTTCGTCGAGACTGACATGCACGGCGTGGGTATCGCCAAAGAGATTGTGCAAATCGCCGAGCGTTTCCTGGTACGCGCCGAGAAGAAACGCGCCGAGGTAATAGGGCTCGCCGTTCATCGGATGCACTTCAATCGCTTCCTTGGCGCCCACCGCCGAAGGGAAACTATCAATTTTACCGTCGGAGTCGCAGGTCAGATCCGCCAGCACGGCGCGGCGGGTGGGTGCCTCGAGTAAACGATGGATTGGCATGATCGGGAAAAGTTGGTTGATCGCCCAACTGTCTGGCAACGACTGGAAAACCGAAAAATTGCAGAAAACCGTATCCGCTACCTGCTTTGACAAGTGGTGTAAGTCCTCAGGAACGAAATCCAGCTTCTGAATAATCTCGTAAAGCTGCGAGTGAAACGCGCGTGAGAGGTTTTCGGCGAACGCACGCATCTCCAGCGTCACATGCCCGAGGCTAAACGCCGACAAGGTCTCTTCCCACGCTCGCGTGGCGTCGTGGTACGCCTCCACCACGGTTTCCGGCTTCAAGTTGTGGATCGCGTCCATCAGATCGTATAGCGGACGGGGCGCCCCTTTCGGAATGCTTCTGGGGACTTCATAGCTACTCCCCTGAATCGCTCCGATGGCCTCGAAGACCAGCACACTATTGTAGGCCATCAAGGCACGGCCCGACTCGGAGACCAAAGTGGGGTGTGGCACTCCGGCCTGATCGCAATTGCGCATGATGCGATAAACAACGTCGTTGGCGTACTCCTGGAGCGTGTAGTTCATCGAAGACTCGAAGTTGGACTGTGAACCGTCGTAGTCGATGCCCAACCCGCCACCGACGTTCATATACCCCATCGCCGCGCCCATCCGATAAAGCTCGGTGTACACGTGGGACGCCTCGTCGAGTGCGCGCTTCACATTCTGAATATTGGTAATCTGACTTCCCAGATGAAAATGCAGCATGACGAGACTGTCCTGCAGCCCACGTTCTTTGAGGTAGGAGACGGCTTCCAGGAGCTCAGTGGTCGTCAAACCAAACTTCGAGCCCGCTCCGGCAGAGGCCTGCCATCGCCCCGAACCCCGCGCCGCGAGTTTCGTCCGAACGCCGAGCACCGGGCGCACGCCCAATTGCTCCGCGATCTTGACCAAGCTCTTTAACTCTTGGAATTGCTCCACCACCGGAATCAGTTTGCGACCGAGCTTTTGGCCGAGGACCACCATCTTTAAAAACTCTTCATCTTTGAAGCCGTTGCAGATGATGGGCGTTTGCGGGCCGGCCAAAGCCAAAACCGCCAGAAGTTCGGGTTTCGATCCCGCCTCCAGGCCGAAACCCAGGGGCTCCCCGAATTTCACCACTTCTTCGACCAGATGGCGCTGGTGGTTCACCTTGATGGGATAGGCACAAAAGTATCCCGACTTGTACCCGTGCTCGCGAATGGCGCCGTGAAACGCACCATGGATTTCGTTCATCCGGTGCCGAAGGATATCGCTGAAACGCAGGAGCACGGGTGCTTCAACGCCCCGGGCCTTGAGCTGTTGGACCAGCTCGTAAAGGTCAATCGGAGTGGTATCGTCTTGCTGCGGGCGGATGGAAACATTGCCTTGGCTATTAATCGTGAAATAGCCGCTGCCCCAACGATCGACGTTGTAAGCAGAAAGCGCTGATTTTACGCTCCAATTTTTCTTGTCCAATTCGTCTCCCACGGCGCTCTAGAGGTTGTCCCATTCCTGCTCGAGTATCCCTAGTCCCCCCGAGCCGTTTGATAAAGCATTTTCCGCACTGATTTGCACAAGATTGTAGCTTAAATTTCGGGGCCGTTGGACGGAAGCCTTCCGAAAGTCAGAATCGGACTAACATCGCCGCCGTGAGACGGTCTTCGGTTTGACGCAGATCGGGAACCCAACCAGTGCCCGGATCGGATCCGGGTGCACCGCTGTTGCCGCCGGGCGGAGTGACGCCTTGTGGTCCCGTAAAGTACGGAACACTCGCCCAACGGTGGTTGTATTCGAGACGAAAGGTGATGTTCCGCGTCAGCATATAGTCCCCGGTGAGTTGTACATCCCAGGCCGAATAGTCATCGCCGGGGCTGGCGCTAAAAAAGGGCGTTCCGGAGAAGCTCGTCGCGCCATTGACCGGAGGGATCAGGACAAGGTAGCGCCCCGGATTTTTGACGTATCCTCCCCCAAACGTGAGCCCAAACCGGTCCTGGTAAAACCACAACCGGTTGTAGGCCATGAACCCCAGGAAATACTGCCCATCGCAGGTCACGCCCCCGCCCGTTTCGCAGCCGGCATCGACGGTAAGGGAGGCGGCCGCCTTACTCAGCACACCGGTTGGTTTGTCGTAGTATCTCACCATCGCACTGTTGTCAGAATGCAGCCGTTTGCGATCGGGATTGTTCAGAGTGTCGGCGCCGTAATACTGATTTCCGACCAGGGAAAACCAACCACTCGGTCGATAAAGGACCTGAACTCCAATACCGGGCTGATTGTTAGAGCGCCCATAGGACTGCCATCCGTTCACGATCCAAGGCTCAATTTTCAGTTTATCGCTTGGGAAGATCTGTACCCGGACGCCGTTAAAATACCAGGGCGTATTCGAAGAGACGTAGGAAGGTTGATAGGTCCAGTTGTCGAAGTTGTAGTAACTCCAAAGCCCAATATAGGACATGAAGATGCCCGCCTGGATATTGATCCCGTGCATCACATCTAGATGGTAGGAAGCAAAGGCTTCCGAGATATATCGATAGGCATTGTCTAGACCCCATTGCCCCCGGGAGGGACTCGGATCATTTCTGGGGGTTGAAGTGGAATACATTCCAAACTGCGTCATCAAGCGAAACGCGACATTCCGATACCGAAAATCCCCGCCCAAACCGATTTGGGTGATCTGTAGCTCGCCGTGTCGCATCACTTCGCTGGATCCCGAGATCGTGTCGTCCGCCGGATGATGAAAGGAATGGTGGTACGCGGCATCGAGCCTCAGCTCCGGAATGAAGTAAGTGGTCGCGAACGGACTTTCGGCCGGCGCGTAATTGCCAGGCACCCAGGAAAAATCGGCAAACGCAAAAGGCTCCTCGGCGCCCAGAAGGGCGGTTGAGAAGAGAACAAAAACCGAGAGCCAAGTGTAGTGTCGTGCCATTTCTACCTCGAAAGATGGTAACGAACCGAGGTCACCACTTTTCCCCTTTGAAACATCAGCGCCGCGCGAATAATGAACGCGGTCTGATTGTGGAAAAGTGTTTGCCACCAACGAGCGGTCACGAATTCGGGAATGACAACGGTTAACATGTCTTCTCCGGACTCTCGATCGATCTGCTCGATATACTTAAGGATGGGCTGCACGATTGAACGGTAGGGCGACTTCAAGATGGTAAGTTCCAGCCCGGTGTTTAAGCCGGCCCAAGCCCCCTTTAAACGGTCCGTAGCCTCTTCGTCCAATTCGACGCAAACCACCCGCACATCCCTCGATATCGACTTGGAGTACTTGATCGCATCGATCACGCCCTTATGAATTCCGGAAATCGGTAGAACCACAACGTGCTTAATACTCGTTTGAAGGTCGACGGTTTCAGTTAACGCCAGCTGGGCCGCCACCTTGCGGTAATGTTCCCGCGTGCCGCGAAACCAGAACGAAAGCGCCGGAATGAGAACCACCACAATCCAGGCCCCATGAGTGAACTTAGTCACCGCAATGACCAAAAGCACCAGGGCAGTCACGAGCGCGCCCAGTGCGTTCAAGACGATCGAAAAGCGCCAATTGGGCTCGCGCAATTTTAAATGGTGTTTCACCATCCCAAGCTGCGACAGTGTAAACGAAAGAAAAACCCCCACCGCATACAGGGGGATTAAATAGTGGGTCGTTCCACCAAAGAGGACTAAGAGCGCCGCCGACACCAACCCCAGTAGGAAAATCCCGTTCGAAAAAACCAATCGATCACCCAAGCTCGCCAGCTGACGAGGCAAAAAACGATCTTTAGCCAGCAGCGAACACACTCTGGGAAAATCAGCAAAGCTGGTATTGGCCGCTAAAAGGAGAATCAAAGCCGTGGCTATTTGCACGAGATAGTAGAGCGGGCCATTTCCGAGTACTTGACGCGCCAGCAATGAGATCACGGTTTCCGTTTCTGAGGGGTGAATCAATAGGTAGTGACTTAAGGCCGTGATACCCAAGAAGAAGGCGCTCAAGATTAGCGCCATCCAAAGCAAAGTGATCTGAGCGTTCCGGGGTTCGGGCGTTTTGAACGCGGGAACGCCATTGGAAATGGCTTCGACTCCGGTGAGCGCGGCGCATCCGGAAGCAAAAGCGCGTAAAATGAGAAAAAGCGGCAACTCGGGGTAGGTTGTATGCAGCAACGTCGCCTGGGGCACCAAACTACCCGTCCAGATCCGAAAGAAACCCACCGCGATAAGAATGACGAAAGAGAAAATGAACAAATAGGTCGGTAAAGCGAATATGGTTCCCGACTCCCGAACGCCGCGCAGATTGATGAGAGTCACAATGGCAATCGCTGCACAACCCAAGACGACTCGATACTCGAAGAGCGCCGGAGCAGCCGACGTAATCGCCTCAACGCCAGCCGCGACCGATACAGAAACCGTTAACACGTAATCGATCAAAAGAGCCGCGGCGGTTACCAAGGCCGGACGAACTCCCAGATTGTCCATCACCACAATGTAGGCCCCGCCACCATTCGGGTAGGAGCGGATCGTCTGCCAATAGGAAGTCGATACGGCGGCGAGGAGTGCGGCGATACCTAGCGCGATGGGAATCGACCAGCTCATGGCCGCTATCGAAAATAGCGACAGAGGAATGAGGATCTCCTGCGTCGCATAGGCAACCGAAGACAGTGCATCCGAAGAAAAAACCGCCAACGCTTTCCATTTCGGAAGGCGCTCGTGCAAGATTCGCTTGGTCTCTAAGGGGTTTCCGACAATGAATCGCTTGAGAAGCCGAACTGCCACATCTCGCTCCTAGCTTTGGCCTACTTTCAAGATCGCACGGGTGACATAAAAAAAAGATAAAAGTATCGAAAGCTTGCTTCGGAGAGATAACACTCCCGAAAAAAAGGAGTATGTTTAGCGCGTGGAAACGAACAGTCGACAAGACGGGCTGGTGAAAGAGGTCGGCTGGATCATCGGCGTTAGCATTCTCACTTGGGCACTGGCGGCCTGGCTCAACACCTTTATTGAATACCGATCGCTCTCAATTGTCTTTTTGATGGCGGTGGTCGCATCCGGAGTCCTTCTCAGTCGCTCTTCGGTCTTGATCATCGCCAGCATTTTTTGCGTCGTGCACAATTTCTTCTTCATCCCGCCGCTCTATACTTTTGCAATTCGGGATCCACAAGATGTCCTGACCTATCTCATCTTCTTTGTGTCGGCCTTTGCCATCGGCCACCTCACTTCCCGTCTCAAAGCGCAAAAGGATGTGATTGAAACGCGGGAAGATCGCGCCGTGCAACTATTCCATCTGGCCGGAGCTATCTCGGAAGCCAACAGTATCGAGCAAGTCCTGGCGGTGGGCAGCGAAGTTTTGGAACGCACTTTTCACTGCGATACCTTTTTCCGTTTGGAGGAGCCCACCGAGCGAGCTCCGACCGCGCGTTCCGAAGGCGGTTTCACGTACATTCCCCTCCAAAGCCGGAAAGTTGTTTTTGGCGAAGCGGTGCTGACCCTACCGCCGGGAATGCAAATGGGAGAAGATCGTCTACTGTTCGCCGTCGCGCTGGTTGGACAGATCGCCGCTGGACTGGAAAGGGAGAAGCTCCATGAAGCCAGAAAGAAACTGGAAGTCCTTGAGCAGGCCGACCGGCTGTCCAAGGCTCTCTTTGATTCCATCTCCCATGAGTTGAAAACGCCTTTGACGACGATAAAAGGGGCGACTTCCGCGTTGCTTGCTCCGACCCAGATTGCCTCTCCGGAAGCGGTTCGCGACTTATTAACTCAGGTGGGCGAAGAAAGTGACCGGATCCTGTGCGTGGTGAACAATATGCTGGACATGACGCGATTGGAGTCCGGAACCCTGCGTCCAAACATTGGGATCTATGATATCGCGGATGTGGTTGGGCCATCACTGAAGCAAATAGCGGCGAACCGCGAAGATCGCACCATCCGAACGCGTATTGCCGAAGGGACGCGACCTTTGCGGTGTGACGCCCCTTTGATTGTCCAGGCTCTGACCAATATTCTGAACAACTCAGTTACCCATACCGCCAAGTCCGGCCATATCGAAATCGGTGCCGTGAACGGTCCGCAGAATCGAGTGGTGATCGAGATCCGGGACGATGGCCCCGGCCTCCCGACGGAAGATCCATTAATCGTTTTTGAAAAGTTTTACCGAAAAGATCCCCAAAAAAGTGGCGGGGTAGGACTCGGTCTTTCGATCGCCAAAGGTTTTATCGAAGCGCAAGGTGGCGACCTGGCGGCGGGAAACCGTCCCGAGGGCGGCGCCCGCTTTACCTTGAGCTTACCAGCAGGTTGATCATGGAAATGCGGCAAAAAGCATTGCTGATCGATGATGAGGCTCCGATTCGAAAATTGCTCAAGACAACCTTGAAGCCTCACCAAATTGAGATTCTGGAGGCCGCAACCGCCCAGGAAGGCCTCGTCCAGGCGATCGCCTGCCGTCCCGATTTTATCTTGCTGGACCTCGGCTTGCCCGATCGCGATGGGACCGAAGCGCTCATCGAGCTGAGAAAATGGTACCGGCATCCGATTTTGGTGCTTTCGGTCCGTGACCAGGAAGAGGTGATTGTTTCCGCCCTTGATGCGGGCGCGGACGACTACCTGACAAAACCGTTCAATCTGAACGAACTTCTCGCGCGCATTCGCGTCGCGGAACGTCACTACGCCGTCGACAAACAAGGCCCGTTAATCAAGATCGAAAATGTCACCATCGATCTGGCCGAAAGAAAGATCATGCGCGACGGCCAAACCGTTCGATTGACCGTTACCGAATACGATGTACTCAAAGTTCTTGCCCTTCATGCTGGTCAGGTCCTGACTCACCGACAAATGCTGCGCGAAATCTGGGGCCCCAACTCCGCCGAGCACGTCCAGTACCTGCGAGTTTATGTCGGTCACCTCCGTCAAAAGCTTGAAACCGACCCCAACAATCCAACGATCATTGTGACCGAACCGGGCGTCGGGTATCGTCTGACCGCGCCGACCTAATATCCGGCCGCCGGGGTAAACGTGATCGTCAAAACCTTCTCTCATCTTGACGCCCTTCCCAAGGCTGACTGGAAGGCCTTAAGCCATCCCGACTTCCCATTTGCGGACTATGAATATTTACACGCGCTGGAGGCGAGCGCTTCGGTGGGCGAAAACACTGGTTGGTCGCCCCTCTATGTAACCACCGGAGCCGGCGATCGCATCCAGGGCGCGATGTCCCTTTACACAAAGAGCCACAGTTACGGAGAGTACATCTTCGACTGGTCGTGGGCGGAAGCCTATCTGCGCTATCAAGTGCCGTACTACCCCAAACTCGTCGCGGCCGTTCCCTTTACCCCGGCGACGGGCCCCAAGTTACTCTTCGCGGCCGATGCCGATCGGGAGGCCGCGGCGTCGGACCTCATCGTCGCCGCCTTGCGAGAAATGGAGGCCCGCGCCCAAAGTTCGTTCCATGCGTTGTTCATTACCCCGGAAGAAATCGGATATTTCGAGCGGGCGGGGTTTTTGATCCGGCACAGCTACCAATACCACTGGAACAACGCCGGCTACGCGAGGTTTGAAGACTTTCTGGCGGCCCTGAAACCGCGCAAACGCAAACAGATCGCGCGCGAACGCGCGCAGCTGATGGAGGAAAAGTTGACGCTCAAAGTAGTGACCGGCGAGGCGATTACCGCCGACCACGCTCTGCTCTTTTTTCAGTTTTACCTTTCCACCATCTCGAAACGGCAGGCGATCCCTTACTTGCGCGAAGCGTTCTTTCTACGGGTGTTCGAGACCATGAAGGACCGGATCGTCTTATTCCTAGCGGAGGATGGAACGGAAACGGTGGCCGGCTCGCTCTGCTATTTCAAAGGAAATACTCTCTTTGGTCGCTACTGGGGGGCGAGCCGCGACGTACGCAATCTGCATTTCGAGCTTTGCTATTACCAACCGATCGAGTGGGCGATTGGCCGAGGATTGAAGCGCTTTGAAGCGGGGGCCCAGGGCGAGCATAAAGTCGCGCGCGGGTTCCTGCCCACCCTCACCTACAGCGCCCACTGGATCCGACACCCTGGATTTCGAGACGCGATTGGGCGCTTCATCGAGGAAGAAAAAACGGCGATTGCGGATCTCTTCGAAGAGACAAGAACCCATTCACCGTTTGCTACGGATCGACGTCAGGGGAAGTCCTAAGACTAGCCAGAGCGCGTTCGCACGACCTCACCGCCGCAAGCGGGATCTTATTGCGGGCCTTAACTTCTCTTGTCTCGTAATACGGGACCTCCGAAACCTGAGTCTTCGAAGCTTTGCCGACGATTTCCAGAGCAGAGGGAAAGCCTTCCTTACCCACGGAGCCCCCCGTATCGATCAAGTACACCAGACCCTTGTATTTTTTTTCGATCTCTTTCGAATCCGTGATCGTATGGCCCAGAGTCGCCCGTTTCACGTTGAGGTGGAAGAGAATCTCTTCCACCTCCTTCTGCGTAAGCCTCCCTTCCGCCATATCGCGATCCCAGAAGGGCCCTCCGCCCGACATCACCCACTGCTGCTCTCGCGTCAGGCGGAGTTCATCGGTGCGCCCGAGCGATGCGTCTTGGTTCGCCCGGATGCCCGCGCGAACTGTCGCGTTCAATTTCCCCATATCGACTTTCGTGGCCCACTCCCCTAACCCACCGTGCGCAAACACCGTATCGCCAATGCGGATGACCGAATTGCGCCGGCGCAAAAAGTCCGCGTACTTCGTATCGCCCACAAAGGCCGCGTAGTATGCGGACTGATGATAGGTCATCGAAGGGTGCTGCTGTCGGATGTGCCGGGCAGCCGGGGTGCCCTGAAAATCCTCGTACCCCCGCAAGTCCGAGTCAGTCGCGTACTTGGTTACCCCCTCGGTTACCATGACATCGTGGTTCCCGACCAAAGCATGGACATACCCTTCGGCGGCCAGCGCCTCTTTTTCGAGTTGCATCACTAAGTCGAGCACCGCCCGCGAGTCGGGGCCCTGATCCACCAGGTCGCCCATCAAAACCAAATGGGCCTTGCCTCCGCTCCAGTGCCCGTCGGGATCGATAAGCCTTGTCTTTTTCAAAACCGAGATCAGCATCCGGGGATCGGCGTGCACATCGCCAATGGCGACGATGCGCTTCGGCATGGCAAATTCCCACGGCACCCCGTCGTAGTTCACAGTCTCGTGGGGCGCCAAAAGCGGCAGGGAGTAGAGCAGAAGCAGG
>CAZFMF010000030.1:0-41061 GCA_964519985.1 uncultured Pseudobdellovibrionaceae bacterium
GCTCGAAGATATTCGGAAGATGGCCGCGCCGACTCCAAAACCGGGTCCCAATCGAGGCTAGATTTTTAGGAAGTTAGACATTTGCTTGGCGAAGGGACTTAAAAAATCCACTTCGCCAAGCAAACCAGTCCAGCTCCCTCTCGAGAGCATTGGGGGGTAGGGGACGAGAGACAAACTTTTCCGGCTCGAAACTTTAACGTTTCACATCCGCTCACACTCAACCCCAAGTACGTTCTTCCAACGGTCCACTTCGCAAAGCACTTTGAACCGGGGCCAGTCTGCTTATCGTTCCCTGATTGTCCGAGTATAGATTGCAACGCGGGTGCCACGCCTTCCGCCTGCTATCTTGGCGAGAAGACACACGGAGCGCGTCTTTGTATTGGGCGTTTACACGTGTATTCCAAAAAAAGTGAGTGTGTTCCTCACACTTAACCTCATAGTGTAAAAGGTTTTACGCCGGCTAGTATCTCGTCAGAACACGGGCGAACTCCAATAGAGTCGCGAATTAAGACCGACGGTGTTCCAAACCGGTATTCCGAGTGGAATACACCTAGCCTTCTGAGCCCGGCGCCAAGTCGGGATCGACGGGCGGATTCGCCGGCGGGGGAGGTTCCACCGCCGCTTCCGTCTCTTCTTCCAAATCCTCATCCGACTCCATTTCCTCGCCCGGCGGGGGCGCGGCCGGATCTTCCTCTGTCGTTTCTAACGGTGGACCCATCGGTGGCACCGTAGGCATGGGCATTGGCTCGGTTGCGGGTCCTTGGGCCGGCGGCATCGGCATAGGGGCCGGAGCGAGGACCGGGCCGACTTGCCCTTCTTTCAGCGTCGTGCCCGGAACAGCGTCGGCCGGCAACGATCCTGGTTTCAGGACCTCTCCATTTTCTCCTTTTTTGGCGGCTCCATCCTTCTTCTCTTCGCCGAGGTCTTCTTCTTCCTCTTCGTCGTCGCCGTATTCCTCGAATCCGTACCGCCGATACTTCGGTGCCTTCTCCTTCGTCGGAAGGTTTTGCGGCATATGCGCCACCGCGTTGCCCAGGTCCTCAACGAGATCTCCCACCGACTTAGCCGGACCTTCGTTCGGTTTCCGATCGCTTACGGAGTGCGGGTCTTCCTTGGTTTCCGGACGGAATGCTTTGATGCGTGACGAAGTGCCGGTCGCGGTCATCGCGTCCGCGAAAATCTTGGACCAGATCTTCCGGTACAGACGCTCGTCTTGAGTCAGATTGGCGACCTCCTTAGGAACCCCATAGTTGTCGTTGTCCAGCTCTTGGTTCAACTCCATCGTGGACAGCGTCATGTAATTGAGGAACGAATGCACCAAATCGGGATTCAATGCTTCCGGAGGTCCCGGCGGTTGGAGCGGGCACGGGATATTGTTTCCGCCGAGTTGCGGGTGTTGCATCCACGCGCGGTAAAACGCGCCGTACTGCATGCGCAAGGACGGCAGATTAAGCAGGGCATTCAACTGCCCTTCATCTTCGCCCAGCATTTTGCGTTTCTGACCGATTTCAATATTCGCTCTCTCACGGGCCACGGCGGAACGTTGCATTGCGTAGAGAATGACCGGAATCACGACCATCGCGGTGTAGCCGATGCGAGGGCCCCATGCGCGCATGGTCCAGAATTTTGGACGCTTCACGCCCGCGCTAATCGCGGCTTCCACACGCAAGGCTTCCATCGTTTCCTCGGCCGAGACCAGAATTTTGCGGAACTGGGCTTGTGTGGCGGTGGCGCCCTGCGTTTTTAGAATTTTTGCGTGAAACTGCTGCAGTGCTCTGACTTCATTGAGAACAGCCTTTCGCGTGTTTTCGATATAGCGAGCGCTCTTTGTCCCGAATCCCGCAGCTTTCAAAAGCTGGGCATCCGGAATCTCGGTTTTGACCACCCGTTTGAGGTCCTCGAGTGCTTCGGTCAGCGCTTTAATGGCATCGTCCAAATTCTCCGCATTCCCGATCAACAGCTTTTCTTTGCCGACGAGCCCCTCACCCGCGACTAAGGCTTCTAGCTCTTTCAAAAGTTCCGCCTGACGCGCTGGATCCAGGTTAGAGGCGTAGAGGGAGCGTTGCGAATAGGTGAGAGTGTCCCAATTCTTGGCGAATGAGTAACGGCACCGAGTCTCCGCTTCAATATAGCGCGATACGGCGGAGTTAACTCTTGCCGCGCGCGCCTTAGCGGCCGGAGGGATTGTATCTGATTTGGAATTGGCTAAATTGCGGAAGTCAGTCAGCTGATCCAACCAGGTGTCTTTCAAGTTGCGGGCGCGTAGGTAATAACTCAGCAGGCTGGGGCGGGCCAGAGCTCGGTCCAACGCCTCCATCGCCCTTATTTCTTTATCAAAAATGGCGCGCATGTTGATCGCCCTCGCTGCGCCCTTCGTACCTTGGGCGAGAAAGACCTTATTGTTGGCGTCTTCGATCGGCTTGAGATTATCGCGCACGGCATCGATCCAGCGGTTCATCGCGCCGGTAAGTTCGCGGAACGCATCGTCGACGCTCTGTGCATTCTCCAAGAGCTCCTTTTCGGCCGCGGAAAGTGTACCGGCGTTAAGTTGCGAAAGCCCACCCACGATTTTTTCGCGCAAGACCGGATCAAGCGATTTGCGCATCGCCTCTTGGGGCAACAGGTTTTTCCACTGCTTCATAAGCGAATATTTGAAGCCAGTCTCCGCCGCTTCGACGGCCGCATTCACATCCGCGAGGGCAGTCTTCAGATCTTCCATCGCCTTGAGGCGCGGAATCCAATACTCTTTCATTTTGCGGCAGTAGTACCAGTAGGTGAGAACGGCTACGCCATCAATACCCATCTCGATGAGCAGCGGGGTGCTATAGCGCGACTGCGTCACCATTTCCGTCAAAAAGCTCAAATGGCTGCGGCGCAGTTCTTGGTTTTCATTCTCCAGGTCCCCCGTCGGCGCGATGCCCTGTTCTTCTTTGCGTTTGTCGGTTTTCGTTTTGCGGGCTTCGGCGATTTTCTTGCGTGCTTCCGCGATGGCCGCTTTCGCGTTGTTCGGAATGAGCTGCGCTTCAACGATTTTCTTGCGCGCTTCTTCGATGGCGGCTTCCGCGTCGTTCGGAATACGCTGCGCTTCAACGATCTTTTTGCGTGCTTCTTCGATGGCGGCCTTCGCGTTGTTCGGATTGTCCTGCGCTTCAACGATTTTTTTCCGCGCTTCTTCGATGGCATCCTTCGCCAAACCCGGATCTCCCTGTGCTTCAACGATTTTCTCCAGCGCTTCTTCCAAAGCTGGTGCCGTGTTGTTCGGATTATTCTGCGCTTCAACGATCTTTTTACGGGCTTCTTCCAAAGTGGCCTTCAACAGCGCAGCCTTCTCGGCGTTCGGATTGAGCTGCGCTTCAACGATTTTCTTGCGAGCTTCCTCGATGGCGACTTTCGCGAAGCCCGGACTGACTTGTGCTTCAACGATTTTCTTTAGCGCTTCCTCCAAAGCGGTGGCCGCTTTGCTCGGGTCGCTCTGCGCTTCCACTATTTTCTTCCGGGCTTCTTCCAAGGCTGCCCTGCCCAAAGCTGCATTCTCGGCGCTCGGATTGAGCTGCGCTTCAATCTGTTTTTGCAGTTCGTCCACCGTCGCGGCCGGCGGCACCGGTTCGGGTTTTTTCTCTTCCGGCTTGGTAGGTGGGGTCGTCTCCGCCGCGGGCGCTACCTGCGCGTCGGCCTTGGGTGTTTCCAATTCGGGGTCGATTCCTTCTTCCACCAGCTTATTGAAATCTTCCAGGTTCGTCGGCAGCTGCTCGATAACCTTCAACTTGATTTCGTACGCCGGGGTTCCGGGATCCGGTGGCGACTCCGATGAATCGGCCGCGAACGCGACCGGACCGAGCGCGGTTTGATAAACCAGCGTCCAGGTGAAGAAAAAATTCCAATTACGGCTAAGCATGGACAAGATCCCCCGACCCCATTTACAAAGTTGACGCACCATACCAAAAAATCGAGTGGCGATGCAAGTGCCGATAACTCAGGGAAATGGCGGACGAATTGACAAAGTTTGTCACTCTGCCCCGAATTGGAGTTCCTCTATTGAGGAATTTTTCTACATCAGTATAATGCAGCGCATTAAGGGTTGGGGAGGTTTGATGCGGTTCATTGCGTTCGCAATGTTTTTGGCGCCTTTGGCGTTGGCCGAGAGTTCGGCGTTCACAGAATCGCGCCACCCCCTTATCGCGAACCAGGTTCGTCCCGCTTTGATCCAAACCGAGACGTTGACCCGTCAAGCCGGCGACCTGCTCGCACGCCTACGCGACGACGCGGCCTTTCGGGCCGAACTCAAAAAAAATCCGCAGAGTGCTAAGGCGCTCGCGCTACTTAACGAGCTAACCCAGCTGTCGACCCAATTAGGTCCGGCGTTAGAGCTGGCCGAAAAAGCCAAAGACGATACCCAAGCCGCCATGGCTAAACTGCTCGATCAGTTTGAAACCGATTCCGGCAAGCGCCTGGGCGAGCTGGCCGCCAGTTTCAAGAAGACGTTAGGCCAGCTGCGCGGCGAATCCGAAGTGCGCCAGAAATTGGAGAGCGAGACCGAATCGGATCCGGTGATGGATCGATTGGGCCCATGGCTGGCCCCGGTCGTGCGCGCCTATGCCATTGAAGGCGGACCCGCGATGGAACCCGTCGTAGAACTTTTCGAGCTGAGCGCCGCTTCCTCAGTCTTAATCCGAGCGTGGATGCAGCTTTCACAAGTGACGGCGGTGTCGGAGTACCTACTTGAGGAGCTGACCGGGGTCGCTGAAGCAGATCGTGAGCGCCCTACACCCCGCATCGCTTTGGCGGCCTATATAGAAACGCGCAACCAGCTCCAGACCGAACTGACGCGGCTGCGGACGCTCTTTCCGAATTTTCCGGTGTTCTCGCTCTCCGATTTCCGGGAGAAGGCTGACAAGAAGCCGCTTGTGACGGCCATTAATGCATTTATCGCCGGCTTCGCGCACCCGGATAGCGCGATCGACAAGGGCCACTTGGAGCGACTCAACGGCACCATCCGCACTCTGCTCGACGCCTTCCGTGACGTCGAGTCGTACGGCGTCCAGGCGTTTCCCTATCTGGCCAACGAAGATGAATCGAAGCGTTTAACACTCGAACTTTTAAATCGCCCAGAATTTTTGGAGTGTGCGGCGATCGCCAAAGGAGAGGCGAGTAGTGAGCTGCTCGAGGGGCAGGGCTGCGATATCAAGGGCTTCCGCGCCGCCCTTCATGCGTACACCCGCCACCACGAAAAACAGGCGGGTTATGGATTGTTACCGGCGTTGCTCGAGAGCTTGGTCGCCTATGAGGACGATATCAAGGCGAAGAAAATCGATTGGAAGACGATCGAGGCGCGCGTCGAAGAAGAGGTGCGGGCGCTGTCGAATTTGAATAGCGACGTCTACGCTGCCTGGCAGAAGGCACGGCATGCGATTTTTGCCGAACCCGCAAAATTGGAAGCCCTATTTGGGCAGGGCTTGGCGCTCCATGACTACATCGCCGCAAAAATGCTTTCGGCGGGCGTAAACCCCCTTTTGGGTTTGGATGCGCAGTTTGAATCCACGCTCTTTTCCGCCAAGGATATCGTGCAAGGCTTGAAGGAAACCGTTCCGGAAGGGGTGGAGCGGGTTGAGCGCCTCAGTAGCACGTCGGACTGCAAGGTTTTTACCAATAACGACAAGAAGAACAGTCCCTTTGTTGTTTGGACCCAGCATCTGGCTTCGTTTGACCAAGCCAGGGAATACTGGACGCACGCATCTCCTTCGACGCACGGTTTTCAGCGCTTGTTGTGGCGGCACCGGATTAGGGTCGGCAACGCCGTAAATTTGCCGCCTACCGAGCACCCCCAAGCTTTTTTGGCGGGGTCACTGCGTTGGACGGCGATGTCGCGTTACATCCCGAATCTCGTACTCCTGAAGCTTTTTACCGGGGAGAAAGCACCGGACTCGCTAGCGAGTCTCGGGGTGCGGCCGGCCAAGGGGGATTTTGATGGGCTCTTCCACCGCCGCAAATCCGGCCCGGACTACGACCAGATTATCACTGAGGCGCGCCGGGCTTTTGACAAAATGTTGCACGGGTTTGCAGAAAACAACCCGCAACTCGTGGGCGAGGAGCAGGATCCCGCCACACTTAAAAAGCTGTTTCGACAACGTTACCGTCAGGAGTTGGCGATTGCGGCAGTGGAGATGCGGCGTTGGGGTGCGGAATACGCGCGGTTGAATTCGGGGAGCTCCAATGAGGAGCGCTTCAATGCGGTTCAGAATGCGCCCCACGGGGAGCTGTGCAAGCTCTTCGGGGTGGCACCGGAAGACTGCCCGGCCGACCTCGAAAGGGGCACGGCGATCAGTCTGATGCGGGACCTCTTTCCCGCGATCAAGAAAAACTACTGCCGGCGCCACAAAATTAAAGAAGATGTTTCACTGACCCCCGAAATGTTCCTGGAAGAACTGGTCATGCACAAGGGCGTGATTGGCGGCGACACGGGTGTCGTTGGGCTTGAGCCCGACGAGATCGCGCGCTACCAAATGTACACCTCGGGGCCGAATCGGTGGATGACTCCCGAAACCTACCGTGATTTTGCGATGCGTATCAGCAAGCTGCAAAAGATTCACGAACATACGCTGAATATTTACGAGCGACGCAAAGCCACGCTGGAACGTATGCGCCAGATGCTCTTTCACCTCTTTCCTCCACTTAAAGTGGATGCGGTGGCCCCCGGCCAGCGCTGGGCTACGCCGGCGTGGCAGTGGTTTGAGGATGATGAAGCCCATTTTGATACGGTGATGACGGCCTATACCGAGCAGGCGACAAAACTTATCAATCGAGTGCAGGCGCTTGAGACGCCGGATGCCGCTCTAGACTTTCTGCTGCCGGTGCTGCCGCTCGTCGACCAAACTTTGCGGTTCTTCCCCGAGAACAAGAAGGAAGTCTGCGCCCAGCAGGCGTCGCGCCAGTTCTGGGAAGGGGTCCAGAGCGGCACGATGATGGCGGGAGAGTTTGCCGGAGCGGCGGCCATGGGCTTAGGCCCGGTGGGCGTAGCGGTGGGCGGCGGAATCTTCGCCGTGGCCCTCACGGTGGATTACATGCGGTTGGAGCGCGAACGTGCTGAGCTCGCCCGCACGAAGGTGCACGAACTGGCGAGCTGGAGCCAGGTAAGTGCCGAGACCTCGGCCAACGGGATACGCCTGGTGGACTCGATGGAGCGAGCCTACGCCGCCGAACAAACGTCGTTTTACGTCCGGGCCGCGATCACGATCGCCACGGCCGGTTACTCTGGGATTAAAAACCTCGCCGCGATCCGCCGAATTCCTGGGGCGTTGAGCCGGGCCAGCGGGGCGTATGCCGCGGCTTTCCGCGCGGAAAAAGGCTGGAAATCCATGCGCGCATTTAATCAATGGCGGTACTGGAGCCGGTTAAAAGGCCGTATCACCCAGGTGGTTTTGCGGCGTGACGGCAAAGCGTGGGCGCGTCTCATCATGCCGCTAGAGCGCGCGGGCCTCGTGACGAAGTGGGCTCACCCTACGCTCGCTAAGCTTTGGAACACTCCATTCTTGAACGGCCCCGGCCTTTGGAAGGTGCCGATCAATAAGTCCGTCGCGATGGCGAAGTGGTCTTGGTACATGCTTTCCGAAGGGCCAGCGAGTCTGGTTGGGCGCTCAATGGTCCCGGGGCTCGTGAATACCGCTTGGGAGGTGCCCATGGTGATGGGGGGCGTTTCGGCGGTGTTTGGAATGGTGCGGGAGAATCTCTACGACGGCGTCAACGAGAAGTTCTGGGATCATCTGCAAAACGAACCCGAGATCTACGAGCAACTGCTTGTGCGGGTGCTCAATGGGGAGCTGAGTCCTGAGGGATTGCGGGCCGTGATCGATGCAGACCTGCGCTACCGCCAGATCTGGGACACCGCGCTCTTGGAACTTAAGCAAGAGGCGGAGGCCGAGAAGGTTTCCATTGAAGAAGCGAAGACCACTCTTAGGGGATGGCGCTACCAGATCGAGGCTTCGATCCTGATGGGCGGAGATAAGGCGAAGGAAGACACTTACGCATTTCCTCGCCGCCAACAGGTCCGCCAGATTGATAAGCTATTGCAGAAGCTGTAACCCCGTCATTGCGAGGCGAAGCCGAAGCAATCCAGCTTGCTTCAGCCCTTCGGGCTTCGCACAATGACGGGTACTGCTCCTCGCAATGACGGGAGCTACTTAATCGCTTGGGCTTTGAGCTTCTGCTTGTACTGCTTAAGCATGTCCGTAAGCTCATTGGGCTTGCCGTATTCGGATTCGCTCAGGCCAATCAACGCATTAGCCATCTCCGTGCCGCCCGGGATGGGGGCCAGGATCTTGTTCTCCTGAATGCGCTCGATATTCGCCTTGGCCTCGGTCATGCGCTTTTTCTCGGCGATTTGTTTCTTCCAGCCTTCAAGCTCCTGAAGTGAGGAGTGGATCGCCAGTGGCGAGTAAAAGCCTTTGAACGGCAATTTCACCAGCGCCTCCATCTTGCCCAGCCGGTAACCGTAAACATGTGGGTCGAGCAGAATGGTTTTTCCGTGATTGTAAAAGAAGGGTTCCGACAGGGTGCTCCGCAAGTCGCAACCGACGATGATTTGGACTTCGGCGTGCTTCTCGGCCAGTTTCTCGTTCTCTCGAGACGGCAGCTGAGAGAGCACGACAATCCAATGCGCCTTGCCCGAAATCTGGCTTAGCGCTTCTTTGAGCGCTTGTTCGCGGTCAATCGCCGTCCAATCTTTGCCTTTTCCTTCGGGACTTAAGCCGATGATGCCGACTTTCAAGCCCTGAACGTCAATCACGGTCGATGGCGTAAAGAGCGGTTCGCCTTGGGCATTGCGAAGCGAAGCGTTGATGAATGGGAAAGAGGCTTTTTTCTCCATTTCTTTGAGGAACGGTACGCCTAATTTTAGGTCGAACGGTCCCGGCGAATAAGCTTGGACAGTGTTCTTATTCATCATCTCGACGACTAAACGGGCTTTTTCGCGGTAGGTTTCGACCTTGGCGGGCATCTTGTCGGGGGCGAGGCCGTTGCCCGCGTCCACAAAGAGGGCTGCTTTATCTTCTGAGCGAATCGCCTGAACGGCATTGTGTTCGCGATCCATTCCCCCGTACGGAGTGCTCTGGCAGCCACAGGGCTCGGTGACGGCAGCTCGTCCACCTTGGTAGATCAGTGACATCTTCCCGGTGAAATCACCCCCCGCGGAGGTGGGGCTGCTGGCACAGCGGCTGAGAACCACTAAGACAAGAGGCAATGAGAGGCCGCGAACAACGCGCAACATAGGGAAAACACTCCAAGAAAAAAAGGGCCCCGCACGTGGTGCGCGGGGCCCTTTGTTTTATAGGTATATAAGAGTCAGTCGATTTGCTTAGTTCAAACCGCCCTGCGTGAAGCACACGGGCAATTCCGCGCCCATGCCTTCTTCACCCAAGGACGCTGCGCGGCGAATGCCTTCGGCGATCGGAGCGTTTTTCCCTTTGAATGCGGTGAAGTCCGACTTTTCAGTAGCCGACGATTCAATCGCGGCAACCATAAAAGCTTCGTTCAAGCGCGAGCCGAAAATGGTCACCAATCCAGCCGCACCATCTTGGAGGTCCGCCATGCACTGTTTGCCCAAGGCGCCTTCGCCGCAGTTAGCAGCGTTCGCTTGAATCAACGACGCAAACATTCCAAACTGTTTCGCCGCCGTCTCCGCTTCAGCCGGGCTCATCTTGGCGCCCTGAGCACCATTCTTCGAGGCTTCGATCTGTTGAAAGAGCGCTTTGCATTGAACGGCGTCCGGGGGGCAAGTAGCGCTGGTGTAAGCCGACGAGGCGCTCGCCCGAGCAACTTCTTGCGTCAACTTAGAGTCCACCTTGCGGGAGACCGGAACCGACAACGCCGTCATCACGGTTTGCTGATTGAAGCCCTTACCGGACTTCGCAATCGTGTTGAAGCGTTTGATCGTCTGTTCCGCCGTCAAGTTCTTCGACTTGTCCGCCAATTCTTCCCAGTTCGTGACTTGAATCACTTTTCCACCGGCCAACTGCGCCTGATAAGCGGCGTTGATCTCAGTGAACATCGCGCCAATCGCCGGGTTGCCCGTGGCTCGCGTCAAAGCGGCTTCCGAGGTAATCAGCCCGGCATTTTCCGCCATCGCCCGAAGGCCAATCACGACTTCCGAACCCGATTTAGAGGCCAGCGCTCCAGGAGTGATGGCGAAGCCCGATTGGGCCATTCCAAAAACCAAAATAGCAACAGTAAAGAAACGCACGTTTAAGATCCTTTCCCTATAAAACACGGGAAGTTTTAAGTTCCCGACCCTTGCAAACCTCTGCAAGGGCTCGATGACTCTTTGACGCCATATCGCACAAGCGTGGCGTCACAATCAACAAAAAAAAGCGGTCTTCCCTGAACCAAACCAAAGGCTTGTCCCGGTGACGAATCTTGCTCTTCATCTCGCTCTGGCAAACCGCCCGGAAAGTCCCGAAATGAATCAGAATAAATTGACTCTGCGCATCAATTATAGTACATTGCGTCAACTTAATTAGGTTCGTTTCGGGGTTTTTGGGGGTTGAGTTGGGTCGCACTTTGCGTTCAGCACTATCGATTTATTTGATTCTGGCCTTGGTGATTCCGCCGCAGGTTTGGGCGGAAACCATTCAAATTGTCGAATCGAAGAAAGCCGCGGCTCCCGTTGCGGCCAAACCGAACCCCGCGAAAGCGAATCGTTCGGGTTTTGAAATACCCAAACCGCGTGTGCTCGAGGGAACGCCCCTGCACCAGCCCGAAACCAAGCGCGATGAAATTCGCTTCGACATGCATCAAGGAAGTCGTTTTATTGAAAACATCGTGCGCCTGCGCACGAAGCTCATCCAGCGACACCCGGTCGAGTATCACGTCCACTTGCGATCCTATGCCGATTGCACGGTCGACCAGAAACGCTTGGGGCAGGATCCCCCCGCCCTGATCGCCGATATCGATAAGAACATCCTAGCGCCGATTCAGCAAAAGCTAGCCCAGTTCTTCGCCGATAAGGGGCCGACGATGCTCCATCTCTCGGGCGGAGAATCGGAAGATGGCCTGAAAGGCTACTCGGTGGATGCGCTAACGACCGAAAAGGATCTTTGCATCCCGGTCGTTTGGGATGCGGAAGACGCCGACGCCGCTACCCTTGTCGGCACTGAGTCTAATGTTAAGAACGCCGATGCTGCGGTCAAAGTGCGCAAACGTCTCGAGGCCGCCCAGGCCCAGGGCCTTCAATACTTACAACCGCTCTTTTTGGAATTGGGCCGCAAACGGGCCGACAGCTTGCCTCTGACTAATGTGGAGGTGGGGCGCTGGATGGCGTGGCTGAAGGGGTTGCGTGATTTCCGCAATCTTTTGGCGACCCAATTCGGCGTTAGCGAGCCGATTCCAGAAATGATCCTGGGACCGGGTAAATCCGGTGAACCGGGGCCAGGAGCCCGGGTGGCCTTGAACAACCGCCGCGCCAAAGAAAACCGAGCCGTTGAGCTGCTCGAGGCGAATAACATGTTGAGTGCCACCCAACTGAGCGCCGAGCTCCCGCGTTTTGTAGAGTGTGCCAAGAAAAAGGAAGAATGCGGCGTCGCGCCGGCGGGTGAGTTTGCACCTGGTTCCATGTGTTTCTGTGATGGCGTCGGTCAAGACGATTCCGGTCTTGAGGAGAGAATCTTTCGGGATCTCAACCCTGCTTTGGATAAAGACGGGAAAAGTCCACCCGCTTCGATTGGCGCTCATGTGAATGCGGAGCGTCTCCTAGCGCTGCAAGCGCTGCTGATGGAGTTTGGTACCGTTGTTAGTCTTTTGCCGGGACTGATCAAGCCCGAGAGTGTCGCAGACTATTTGCCGGCGTCGGTTCGAACCGCGGCCGAATTGGCCCCCCTGATGAAGGTCTTCCAAAATTTTGCTTCCTACCGGTTTCGCGAATGGTGGTTGCAGCGTTTGCACGAGGCTTCGCGCCAATTTGGTGAGCAGGTGCGCGAGGGCAAAGTCGCGGTGGACGTTCCGCAAAATCCCCAGTTTTACGCTAAGGCCAATGCGCTGATGCAGGAATGGGTTAAGGCCGTGCTTCCTTCACCGCCGGTCGCTCCGGAAGTGGCCAAGGTGTACGGTCCGACGCTCGCCCCCGCGGCGGGTACGGCGGCCGCCGCCCCGACGAAGGCGGCGACGGAGTCCCCGGCCGCCGAAGGCGAGCCAGCAGCAGAAACGCCGGCCGAAGAGGTGGATGAAGAAGAAGCGGCCATCATGGCGGCCTTGGCCGAACAGGAGAACGGCGCGAAGGCGGCAGCCGAGGCCCCGGCGGCGGAGTCGGGTGACAAAGAAAATACCGAGCCGGGTGAGAAGACGGACACCAAGGACGCAGGCAAAAGGACGGAGGTCAAAGCTCCGGCGGTGATTAAGCCGCTGACCCCGCAAGAGCAGATGCTCCAGATGGTGGCGACCTTTCCTTTTGAAGAGCGCATTTTGGAAGGAACGGAGCGCGTGGAGAATCTCGCCTCCGGAACCGGCCGCAATTTTGCGAAAGAGCTAGGCCAATTGGTCACGCTGTGGGGCACCTTAATTCCGTGGGAATTTGAAAAACTCAGCGATGACGAGTTCGCCAAGCGGGACGGCCTGGTGGGCGAGATGATGCGCGAAGCCTACAAAACGGCGCTCGAGAAGGTATTTCTGGGTTACGCGACCGCCTTCTTTCAGGGCAATGAGGAGTTGCACCAGCGAGCGGTCCGCCTGTGGGACCGACGTTTCCGCGCGCAGTGGCAGCAGATCGTCGCGTCGTCGCGCGCGGATGGGCCTTTCGAACAGGAGATTAAGCAGCTGGCGGAAACATCCAGCAAGAGCCTCAAGGCCATGCCGGCTTTTGCGGAAAAGTTCAATCCTGAACGCATCGCGGAAGAAGCGCTCACGGAATACACGCGCAAGCTCGGGCCCCGCGCGCGCGAGGCATTTATCGCCAATCAGGTCGAAGCGTTTATGGAGTCGCACCGGCAAAAGCTCGAGAACCCGATCGTGGGTCCGTCGAACTTAGTTCCCGGCTTTTTCCTGAATCCGAACAACTATTACTACCAAGCGGCGCAGGCTAAGAACGTGACGGAGGTCCCGGCTTGCTTCCAAGTGGGAGATGGCAACGGACACGATCGGGAGTGGTACGAGCTCTTTATCGCCACGATGCAACCGGGTGATACGCTTGACTACGTCCATTTGAAAAGGGCCATCGAGGGGATGAGCAAGACGTACCGTCCCCGCGTGATCCAACGCATCACGAAGCTCTTGCTCAAGACGGAAAGCAAATTGGATGCCGCCACTGCCCGGTGGGTGGTGCAACACTATCCTAGCCGCGAAAAGTCGGGGCGGACCGTCCAGGAGCAAGCGGTATCGATTCTTAACAATTTGCCGGATAAAGAGGTCACACTCGAGTGTGAAACCCAAGCCAATATCGTGGCCGGCAAATACTTCAAGGGCGACTCGAGCGTCGGGGCGATTGCCGACATCGTGATCGAAAAGTTTACGGACACCTTAGAAGCGAAGGACAAAAAAGACCGCGGCCGCACGCGTGAGGGGCGAAAGGCGGCTTTGGCCACTTTGGAAGCCTGGCTCGGAAACCCGTTGAACCGCGCCGAGTTCTTGAAGCAACGCAAAGACCTTGCGATCCGCATTTACGACTATCACTTGCGCCTACTCTTGGAATCGTGGACGCCGGAGAATGCCAAGTCGGTGGCTCCGCAATTGGCTGAGCGTTTGCGAGAATTGGGCGAGCAGAAAATCCTGGTCGATGGCGAGGACACGGCCGGACGTGTGTTGCACTTGGTTGCCGCGCAGGACCGCCACCAAAAAGCATTGAAAGCCGGCGAAGCCCGGGGCGCGATTCACGCGTTTTGGGAGAAGTATGCTCTGCAAGACGACTACTTTAAAGACTGGGCGGAGAAGTGCGTAAAAGATCCGGTTAAGTGCCAAGCCTGGTTTGAAGACGCATCGCAAATCTTCGAAGACCCGGCGCTAGAAGCGTACTTCAATCAACGCATTCAAAAAGTGGCGAAAGACTTTTTGCCAGAGTTTCTCAAGGAGTACGGCGCTGGCCAGAAAGAATTCAAGGGTAAATTTACCAAGAAGAACGCTTTCAATATGCGAGAGTTGATGATGAATCGACTGCTCCAAGCTTGGATTGGTTTCATCCCGCAGACCTTTGACGCCGAAGAGAAACCGGTTCCAATCCCGCAGTACGATGCGGCGAAGGTTTGGATCCAAGAATTCTTGATCGAGATGTCGAAGCTCGCCAAAGCCGAAGGCGGCAATGACCTCGTTCTGGAAGCTTTGCCGGCGCACGTCGCGAAACTGGCGACCGACCACAAGCTCTTTGAGACTTGGAAGGAATTGAATAAAGCGCACCGCGCGCAAATCGGGGCGGCGATTGCGACCAAGAAATTTGAAGAGCTGAGCAAAGTCCAGCAGCTGGCGTTGCAGACTTACTTTGGTGAAGTTCAGACGTTGATCAATAACTCCGACGCGCTCACTCCGGAGAACGCGCGCGCGAACCTGATCGCCGAGGTAGCCCATATCCTGCTGCCAGGTTTCAACCGCTTGCGCGATGAACTGACCGGCATGATGAAGGATTTGTTCAAGGACGAAGCCGATCCGATGGACACGCTGCGATCGTCCGAAGAGCGCCTTGTCCAACTGAGAGATTTGGAATGGGATCAGAAGGAAAAGAAAACCCAGGTCGATGACCCGCACCAGACCTGGCAAAAAGAAATCGCAAACCTAGAAAAAAACGTCATCCCGAAGGCGAAGGCGCAGATCCACCGGGAAATGCTCTTTGCGCGGGTGGCGACGACCTATTTGCCGGCCGAGTTGGTAGCCCAGCTGGTACAAGGGGGCGCGACCGATCTCTATGTGAGTTTCTTGCAGCGGCAGTTCTTGGATGCGCGCGAAGACGCGCGTCGCGAAGCGATGCCCTTTTCGATGGCGCAGTTGCTAAACGATCTCAATGCCGTCTCGCGCAAACTAGAGGCCCCCCTCCAGATCGAGGCGGAAACCGCCAAAAAGTTTGTGACCGGCGTGAACGAATATTTCACCGGTTGGATGTCGAGCTACCCGCTTAAGCAAGCGCTCGCCCATTCCGTCAACGAGACTTTAGCGGCGGATCGCGCGATGATTCCGAGCTTGCCGAAGCGGGACGCGGAGATGTGGGCGCTTCTGGTGCAAGCGGTACAGCACCCGCCGGATAGCCCCGAAATGACGCGGCTGAAAGACATGGTCGAGAATCGCCAGATCCGGCCGGCTTTCGAATCCGTTTTCCGTCTGCACCGTATTTGGTTCATGACCGCGGGCGATGTGAAGGGCTTCTCCGAATGGATGCTGCAAAGCCTCGATCAAGTCGAGCGCAGCACGCGTGTGGCGATGCATACGCTGGGTCTTGCGGCTTTGTCGGGCGCGGATGCCGAAGCCTGGCGCTTGATTACGTTTGCCGCCCAAAGCGGAGTGACATCGGATGCGTACCAGCAGCTCGAAAAGCTCGGCGATTTGGGCAAGCGCGCGCAGGACGCCTTGTTCGATTTGAACACGCAGTGGGTCGAGATCCATGGGGACTCAAAAGGATTTGGCGAATGGTTTGCTGAGTTGGGTCGGCGTGATGGTACGGCCAAGGAACTTCGCGACCTCCCGTTGGGAAGAAACTTTCCCCGGGGAGCGAGTTACGCCCAGCTTTTTGTGAGCCAAGGGAAGGACCTCGCATCGGAGCTTGCGAAAATTGCGGCGCCGAAGGGCGACGAAAAACCGGTCCTTCTGGAAGGCGAATTGCGTGCGAAATACACGGCCTTTGCGCGCTCGGTTTCCGACGTGCTCTACCACCCGGCTTCCCAATTGGGTCCGTTAGTGATGGCGGCGGATAAGATCCTCTGGCCGCAGGTGGCGCCGACCAAAGATCTGCCCATCAGCATTCAGCGGACGGATTCAGGTTTTGGCTATGAGTTTGCCTACCAGGGAATTGATGAGCGTTTTGTCACCCAAAGCATTTTGGATGTCTTGGGACGTCCGAAGATGGACACTGCGGCGTTTTCGCAGCTGGTGAGTCCATTCGCACTCCAACAAAACGGGATTGGGTCGATTCCGGAATTCAAAAAGATGGAAGACAAAATCGGGTGGGTGAATTCCCTCTCGATGGCCCAACGCTTGGCCGTCTTTAACGGGATGAAATTTTCGTTGCTTTCCAACGTCATTTCGAACCCGGCGGCGAATGCGTCGGTGCTCGCGGCGTTTGAACCGCAGGGTGAGCCCACCGTCTTGGGTCGGAATGAGTGGATAAATCAGTTCGCCCGGGAGCTTGGTGTTTGGGAATCCATTCACGGATCGTTTGGGCTCGACAATCCGCCGCCATCGGCCGCGGGTGCGCCTGAAGCTCCGATCACCGGTATCGACAGTGTGGCCTTGGCATTAGTGCGTTCGTTTACCGATTACACCAACTATCGTCTGGTGGATGGCAAGCGTTGGCAGATCATCGGTGAGGCCGCGGTGAAAGCCGGCCAATATAACGATCAAGTCGCTACGGTTGCCGCCTTCACCCAGAATCTGAAGACCGATCGCCGGCACGCCTACGATCAGGTGCAAGCGATCGGTCGCATTTTCAACCGGGAGTTGCAGCAAAATCCGGCGGGCGCGTCGACGCAGCCGTTCCACGAACTCTTCTCCGCGCCGGAAAAACTCCAGCAGCTGACGCCCGCGGAAGTCGTAGTGCGGGTCTACTCGCGGCGTTTTGGACCCGATGCGCTCCGAGAAAAGAATGAGGATCAGCGCCTGGCGAATGAGTGGAGTGCACAGTACAGCGTGCGCGCCCGTCAGGGACGAGATCCCTTTGAGCGGCGTTTTGTCGGTTATTTCCCCAACTGGGTGCTGGGCATTAAGAGCAATGAACGTAAAAGCTTTGAAGAGTGGGTGAAGAACCTTTTGGCCCACCCGGGCGCTGAAGCAGCCTATCAGGAAGTCAAAGCGGAACTTCGCGGATTAGAAACGCGCGCGGTGGAAGCGCACGCCACCTTAAAAGAGTTGGTGGAAGGGCGTGGTTACCAGCAGGTTTTGGGTTTGATGACGGTGGCGGATGCCAATACCCATTACAAAGCGGAGGAAGAAACCTATCCCTACTTCGTGATGCTGCTTGACTGGAATTTGAACGAGCACGCCGCGGATCTCAAGCCCGGCGCGCCGACGGCGTTGCCGTTTGGCGATGCGATGCGTTCGCGGTTCATGGGTGAGCTGGTCGATGTTTTGGGGATCGATCCCAAGTCTTTTTCGGGCTGGGAGTCTTTGTTGAAGCGCAAGGCGACGCACGAGCATTTTGCGGCGATGGCGCGCAGTAAACGGGCCGGTTTGGTCGGCGTTTCCGACAACCGCTTCTTGAGCACGGGTGTCGCCACCGAATGGACGGGGCGCGGCTGGTGGGGCAGTAAGAAAACGTACAATCCCATTCCGGTGGTTTCGAACTCCGAGCGCACGCTGCTGCAAATGGAACGCGGCAAAGAGTCGAAGGTGGGCGATTTTGCCCTATATGCTGAAAGCCTGAAGGGCGCGGAAGCGCAAGCGGCGACCGCGATGAACCGGGACGGCCTGGCGAATCGCCCGGTGTACCAAAATGTTTACGCGTTGCAGTCGCAGATGTTCGGAGAAAAAGACCTCGCCGAAGTCGCGGTGCGGGCCCAGAAATTGCTCAGCCCTGAAGCGGCCGACATTAAAAAGCGCCAACGTACGCTGGGTGCGGCCGAGAAGTTTGGTAGCGATCTGATTATCGATGGGAAACGCGCCGAAAAAGTCGTTGAGGCTTTGAAGGCTTTGGGGGTGACACCGGATGAAGTGAAGGTTGTTTCCGCGTTGGCGGAGCCGTACATCGATTTCCGCCGTCAATTGGGCGAGGTCGAAGGCCTGTCGATCGTGATGCAAATGTTGCAACGCTATTTGCGCCAGATTGATCCGCATCTAACCGACCCGCAGGTGGTCGCCATTGCCAACTCAATCAACTCAACGACGGCGACGGATATCGGGCAGGTCCGGGAGCGGGCGCTTTATATCGCCTCCGAATTCACCCACCGCAAGGGTTTCCACGGTCGGTCGCAAGCGATTCAAGACCGCACCGCTAAGATCTTAGGGGCGATGCAGGACGTCTACCAAGGCGAAATGCAAAAAGCGGAAGTGAAAGATGCGCTCGGCGTGGTGCTAATGAACAGCCGCGACCTCATGGCGAAGCTCAGCGATCCGGTGAATGTGGCCGAGCTCGCCGCGGTGAAAACGAAGGAAGATCTCGCTAAGTCGAAAGTGCAGAAGATCCTCAAGGAAACGGGGATCGCCTATGCCACCGGAATTCGCAAGTATCTCTATTTCGATAGCGGTTTAGTCGAGAATGGCATCGACAGCGAAACGCGCCGGCGCGTGGATGGTATCGTGCGCCAAATTTCGAATTACCGTCAAAACATGGATAGAGCGGGGCACGCGGTGAACTGGGCGTTGGGGATTGGGCTCTTTGCCTTCGTGCTCTCCAAGCCGTTCCCAGGCGTGGGCGCCTTGGGCCGTGCGGCGATGCGCAGCTCGCTCGCCCGTTATGGGATGATTGCGGTCACCACCGCGATGGCCGGCTACTTCGGCTGGCAGGTGGTCGACGACATCTTCGATCCGGAAAAGTTCTGGTCAGGCGATGAAATGGAACTTCTGAAGAAGGTCGCCTACAGTTCTTATTCTGGCCAGCGCTCGCTCCGCCGCGATAAAGATGTGGCGGCACTCGACGACAAGCGCCTCCACGACCAAGTAGAAGCGACGACCAACGTGCCCTATGCGAACTGGCTTTACCGGGTTTGGCTCATCGGGCTCACCTACACTATGTTGGCGCCCTACTTACGGGCGGCCGCGGGCGGGGTGCGCTACGCGTGGTATGCGCGCGGCAACGTCTTTGTGACGGGCGAGGCGTATGCTCAGCAACGCCTGGGGTTCCAGGCGTGGGAGATGGGGCTGGATGTCGAAGCATTCCTGAATGCACCGCCTTTGAAACGTAAAGAAATGATCGAAGCGGCGCAGCTCAACGACGCGATGAAGCGGACGGGAGCAACACGTGGGGCGGAAGTGAATGGCGTGCCGGGAATGACCGAAGAGGTTTTCCCGACCCAGGAAGCGGCTCGCAAGATGCGCCGAGGAATCGATGCGGAAATCGAACAGACGATCGCGCAGGGCTATTTAGATCCCATCACGGGGCGCACCCTCACCATCCCGGAGCTCGAGACAAAAGGGTTCTTTGGCTGGTTGGAACGCAAGCTTTCGTTACCCAAATCGGTGGGAAAAACCGCAAATGGCCTCGTGAAGGAAGCGACGCTGGTGAACCGCGAAGCCCAAATTGCGGCGGAAAAGCGCGTCGATTTTTTAAGAAAGTTGCGGGGCAAACTTGAAGGCTCCGCTCCCCACTACAATCTCGACGATCTGAATCAGTGGTTACCGTACGGGATGGACATGAGTTTCACCAACACGCCGACCTGGATCCATATCGCGGGTATTCCATTTTATCGCAATGAAGTGATTAGCTTGGTGGGTGGGTTGCAAAAGTACGCCGGGAAAGCCCAGGCCGCGCAACGCATCCTCGGGGTGCGTTGGGCGCTCAAGTACCGCAGTGATGAAAAAGGTTTGGATGTCTTCCGGCGCGCCGCCAAAGCCCTGAGCACCGACGGCGAAGTCGTGGACCCACTGGACCTGATTGAAGCGGCCTATACTCGGAACCATAAGTACCGGAAGTATTTTGAAGTAACGCAGGCGAGCACGGATGCCGAAGGTGCAGTGGCCACCTTCGGAATCGACGCGAAACTGCAAGAGCAGTTGAACGCCTCCGCGTCAGAGCTGATCCAAATCATGGAAGTCGGGGGCTGGCGTCCCGATCGCAAAATGTTCCAAATGATGCTCGAAACGTCCTCGGTGCAAGGCGATCGCGAGTTGGTTCGCAAGCTGATTTCCGATCAGCGTTCCATCGTCTTGCGCGCTTCAGGAGCTCGGCGCGAAAAAGATAAAGGCACGCCGGGCGATGATGGGGCGTTTAAGGGCGACTCGGCGGCGATGGAACCGAGCTTCATCGATGATGTCGATGATCTCTACGCCGATCTCCCGCCGATCGTGAAAAAGCCGAAAGGTCCAACGGCCGGGGGCACGGTTTTGCCACCGGAGCTTAAAGTCCAAACCGATGCGGAGGTTCTCAAGTACCTCGAGCAAACACTGGCGGCCAAGCGCGCGGAACTGGGCGTCGCGCAGCCCGTTGGTCACGGGGCTCGCGGGCACGTCCTTTCGGTCATGAAATTTAATGAGCCGACGATTGCGGCCGTGGTCGAAGAAAACGGAATTCTCCTACTCGACTTTACGGCGGAAGATATTCTCGGTGCGGCCGCTCAATTGCGTAGCCTCGGAAAGATGACTCCGGCGCGCGAAGAGGCGTTTCAAACCGCGGCCGCGTATTTGAAAGCTTTCGAAGTCCACGGGCGATCGGTGGATTTTGAGGTGGCGGCGCGTGTTTACTCCGCGGTCTTGAAAGTGGGCGGCCAGAATCCGTTGGCGCGTGCAGTGGAAGTTTACGAGATCTTGTATGGCGCGCGGCCGGTGACGCAAGATCAGGCTGTAATTTTCCGTCGATGGAGAACGCTTGCCGGTGATCTTGAATCGCTTCCGAGCTCGACTCCAATCACCCGTGAGGCGGCCGAGAAGAATCTCCAAGCGTTGGAGAGCCTGGTGAAGACGTACCACCGCGGTACGTTGCCGCCTGAGCACGTTGAAGCGCTGGCACGCTTGAAAGAGGCCCGCGAAGTGTTCGTCCTTTTTCCTACGCAGGCTGAGGACATGACGGCCTTGTTGAGGCGAGTGCAGGGGTTCTCGGAGAGCGCGCAAGTTTCGGCTCAGGACTGGGGCCTAGCCGTCAGGGCGAATCAGGCGGCCGATTCGGTCACGCCTCCAGCACTGCGGGGCAAGGTTTACGAACTTCTTGAGCACCGGATGTCGTTGGAAACGCTTGAAAGAGCCATGTTCAGTGCGCGTCGTAATCCGGAAGTTTGGAATTCGGAACTTGCGGATGTGTTCAAGTACACGGTCGCTTACACGCGGGCGATGGAGCTGGCTTCGGGTGACGCGGCCAGTGTGGGACAAATCGCTCGAATTTATGTCGAGCTGTTTGATTTGGTGGGCGTTGATACCGTGGCGGCCAATCAGATGTACGCCGGTATCTTGGAGACGGGTTCGGTACGGCGTTACGGTCGGGTTTTCGAAACGTTAGCGCTGCAACCGAGCGCAGATTTGAAAACGATCCACTCTCGAATTGAGGTGCTGAAAGGAAAGCTGCAGACGTTGAGCGCCCATCCGGATTTCTTGGCGTCCCCGAAAGCGATTGCCAAGGTGGATGCGGGGTTGAAGCGTTTGGGGGAATTGAGCGACCTCGTGAGCTTCGATGCGGGTCCGGACTTCGGGTTCCAGGCCGCGTGGAAGGCCTTGTCGGCGGCGACACCAGAAGCCGAAGCGGGCGGCGTCATCCAACTCTTTGAAAGAGAAGTCTTGGGGGCAGGTCTGTCGACTGAGCAGATTATGGAGCGTTTGACCCGCGCGCGCTTGAAGATTGTCGAAGGCTTGGCGAGCGGCACGATGCCGGTCGGGGCTTTGGACGCGATGGCACGTGCTTCGACCGCGATTCGATCGAGGCTCATGTTGAAACTCGCCGCCTCGGAATCGGGTGCGTCAGTAGAGTCGATCGCGAATGCTGCGGAAGGTTTGATGGAGCTGAGCCAAACGGTGAAGCTGCGTTTTCCGATGAACGTGAGCGAAGCAGAAACTTATTTTGTTACGCTCTTCGAAAATCGTTTCAATGTGCGGCTGGATAACTCTCAGCTGCGCAATCGCGAGACCGTCTCCTTATTGTACGGCGAGGCCAGCAATCGTAAATTCCCGACTGAGGAATGGCCGGTATTTAATCGGGCCAAAGAAGTCTTGGAAACCGAGCTAGGGAAAACCACCTATGATCGGACTTGGTTCCGGCAACAGGGACGAATTGAACTTCCGTGGGAGGCCAGTGTGAATCCGGCGGTGGTGGAAGACAGCAAGCTCTATCACTTCCTGCGCGGTGGGAATGAAGAATCGGCGAAAGATGCCCAAACCACGCTGCGCATTTTGCTGATGGAAAGTCCGGAGGCCAAGCAGCTCGAAGACGCGATGACCGCGCTAGTGGACTTGCACCTCGAGCACGATGCGGATCTGGCTCGGGAGAACTTCAGGCGGACTCGGGATCGCGTGCGGGCGAAAACCGCAGAAGAGCATGGACCGAGCGGAGTTCAAGATCTGGTAGGCGGAATCAACGAGCGAAAAACTTGGGCAGCCAAATCGGGCAATAAGGTGGAAGCAGAGAAGCTGGAGCGCGCGATTTCCCGAATTACGGGCCAACCAGTGCCGGAACCGGGAGCTGCCGAAACCGGGGCGGCTGGGTCATCCGAAGGTGCGTTAGGTACTGCCGGTGAAGCGGCGCCGACGACGCCGCCACCGGATAGCGGATCGGGCCCCGCGCCGGATGCGTCGCCGCAGCAGTAGGCGCATCGCTGTGCGATGCGAGATTGCTTCAGGCCTTCGGCCTTCGCAATGACACTACTTGCGGAGACCCAAGTAGTCGTTGTGCGTTGCGATAAACATTTGCAGCGCGGTGGTGACGAGTTGGTCTACCGGAATCTTGGTGTTGGTCTCCATCGCCTTTAGGTCTCGAACGATGTGGGCCTTCAGCGTGAGCTGCAACGGTGTGGGTGTTAACTCTTCTGGCTTATAGGTTTTTTGCATCACGGAATCATGATAGTCTTTGAAATATTTCGGTCAAGGGGCTGGTGTCGGTTTGGGTGGTGAAACCAAATGCTGGATAGGTTAATCGGGGTCTTCCGCATCCTGTTCCGCACCGCGTCGGTCACCGTGGCCGTAGGCCTTGCGGTCACTGCCGTGGGCGTGACGCTTTTCCTCGTCAATATTTACCGAAGTCTTCCGGAAGTCTCCACGCTCAAAGATTTCAAGCACCCGGTCGCTACCCGCGTGATCTCCGATGACGGGCGCGTGATTGGGGAATTCACCACCGAGCGTCGCTATGACGTAAAGTTCGAGGCAATTCCCAAGCACGTGACGCTCGCCTTTGTTGCGGCCGAAGACTCCAATTTCTACAAGCACGATGGGATCGACTTTCAAGGGATCTTCCGCGCGGTGCTTTCGAACGTGCTGCGCGGCCGTTACGCCCAGGGCGGTAGTACGATCACCCAACAGGTCGCGCGCAGTATCTTGCTCGCCTCGCGCAAAAAGGAAATCACCCGCAAGGTCCGCGAAATTATTTTGGCGCGGCGCATGGAAGATCAGCTCTCGAAGTCAGAGATTTTAAGCCTCTACTTGAATGAGATTTATTTAGGACATGGCGCCTTCGGTATCGGGGCCGCGGCGCAGATGTATTACCACAAGCGCGTGGAGGATCTGACGCTGGCCGAAGCGGCGTTACTCGCCGGTCTTCCCCAGCGCCCAAATGAGTGGGAGCCATTTCGCAATCCGCACCTCGCGAAAAACCGCCAGGCCTATGTGCTTCGCCGCATGTTGGACGAGGAGTTCATCACGCAAGAGCAGGCGAATCAGGCCCAGGCCGAAACGCTGCGGATGTTTGTGAAGGAAGATCTGAACAATAAGGCCGCGCCGTTTTTCACCGAGTACGTGCGCCAGTACCTGATGAACAAATATGGTTCGGATAAGGTGCTCACCGAAGGTTGGAAGGTCTATACCTCGGTGAATTACGAAGCGCAGAAAGCCGCCGAAGCGGCGATGACCAAGGGGCTCCATAGTGTCGATCGGCGGCTGGGTTGGCGCGGCGTCTCGGGCCATAAAGACACTCCCGATGAGATCAAGGAATTCAACGCCAAGACCCACGATCAGATCCTGAGCAAGATCACACCGAGTCGCATTCTGCCCGCGGCGGTGGACAATGATTTTCGCAAGCTCCAATACGATCTGGAGCCGATCCAAACCAAGAACAGCCCGTACTTTGGGGTAACGCCGGTGAAGGTCGGAGAATCCTATCCGGCGATCGTCAACGCGGTGGAGGCGGGTCCGGCCGGGCGGGCGCAATTGCAAATCGGCGATACTATCGCGTGGATGCCCTGGCAGGGGACGGCTTGGGTTTCGAGCAAGGAAGCGCCCAAGCGCAAGATGGACGAGGTCTTGAAGGCGGGCGATATCGTGCGCGTGGAAGTGACGAAGATTCACCGCGATCAGGGGTTTGTCGAAGTGTCTTTGGATCAAGAGCCCGAAGTGGAGGGCGCTTTGCTCTCCTTTGAAATCGAAAGCGGCTACGTCCGGGCGATGGTGGGCGGAAAGAATTTCGAATTGAGCAAGTTCAATTGCGCGCTCCAGGCGAAACGCCAAGTCGGCTCGACGTTTAAGCCCGTCATTTATGCCGCCGCGTTGGATAAGGGCTTCTCCCCTTCGTCGATTGTCACCGACTCTCCCATCGTATTTAAGTTTGAAGGCGATCTCGACGCCGATAACGCGGGCGAGGACTGGCGCCCGCACAATTACAGCGGCACCTTTGAAGGGGATATTCCTCTGCGTCTCGCGCTCATCCGCTCCATGAATATCCCGACCGTAAAAATTCTGAATGAGATCACAGTCGACTACGGCATTCAGTACGCGCGCAATGTCGGCATTACCGCGGTGCTGCCGCGCGATTTGAGTATCGGCTTGGGTTCGTGGTCGAGCAGCTTGGAAGAACTGATGCACGCCTATGCCGTTTTCCCGCGATTGGGTCGGCCCGTGCAGTTGACCTATATCAAGAAGGTCGTGGACGCTTCCGGCGCGGTCTTGGAAGAAAACGGCGGAAAAGGGCAGGAGCCGGTGACGAAAACGCCCGATCCGAACGCGCCGCCGTCCAATATCCCGCCCGATTCGGTCATCTCGCCCCAGACGGCTTACGTGATGACGGATATGTTGCGCGGAGTGGTGCGCGAAGGCACGGGCCGCGCCGCCACCGCCGTCAATGGTCCCGTGGCGGGCAAGACGGGCACATCGAACGATCACCGCGACGCTTGGTTTATCGGTTACACGCCCGATGTGATGACCGGCGTTTGGTTGGGTTATATGAAGGACAAAGCGCTCACGAGTGCCGAGACGGGCGGAAGTGCCGCCGCGCCGATTTGGGTGGACTACATGACCCATGCGGCGCGCAACCCGGTGAAACGTGAGTTCGCGGTACCGGAAGGAATTGTTTTCGCTTACGTGGACCGGCGCACGGGTCGGCTAGCGGATACCAAAAATCCCAACCGCGTTCGCGTCGCGTTCCGATCCGACACCGTTCCCACGCGGGACGGGACCAATCTCCCCCGCATTGGCGAACCGGGCGCGCGCGCCATGAGTACCGCCACCGAAGGCGCCGACGCCGGAATTCCCAGTGTCGCCCCTACCGAACCCGCCGAAGAAGATCAGCAGACCGACGACTACCTCCGTCAGGGTTACGACGAGTAACGGTTTAGAAAGAACAAACCGCACCTTCGTTTACGCAATCATGCGCGTAGCGTCGGCATTCCGCCTGTGATCGCGCCTGCGCAATCGCGGGCGAAGGATTCCACGCCCAACCCACGGCCGTTTTGTCGGTCCGGCTGATGGAAATCGATGCGCAGGTATTGGCGAACCACATGAGGTTTTGGCAATCGACCGCACCTTGGGCGCAGTAGTTTGCCGCAACCACCTGAGCATCGTAGAGCGTTGGTGCTCTTACGGCCCATCCGAAGATCCCAGTCGTCGTTGAATAGGCGATCGCACCGTAGGCATTTTGGTAGCCATAGATCGGACCGTAACCGTATCCATAACCCCAGCCGGTCCCGTTCCAATAGGCGTACGGATTGTAATAGACACGCCCGTGAACGAATCCATGCGGATAACCATGAAAGCTATGTCCATTGGCGATGCTGCCCATCGGTCCCCGACCCGGTTGCGCATAAAGACTGGTCGCTAAGCCGAAACTAAAAACAAATACCCCAAGTAAGTTTTTCATAACCCTTCCTCCACGACTCAAACTTTACTCCTCGGGGTGGAGAGTTAGCGAGCGCACCGCAACATCGGTCCAGGTCGGCAACCGCTCATTCACTCCGGCGCCGGAGTGGATTGCGAAGTGTCTTAAAAAGTGCACGGTCGTCTTTCGGACTAGGAAAAGCCGACAGCCTTTTAAGACACTTAATACTTTTCGCCGGCTTCGATCTTCGCTTTTAGCCAGTTTTGTTTCGGGGGAAGCGGGCAAGTCGTAAACTTGCTGATGGCGCAGGGCGGGTTATAAGCCCGATTGAAATCCAGCTCGACTTTCTCACCCAGTGCGGGGCGTTTATCGAGAGTGAGGAATCTTCCGGCCCCGTACGAACCTTTTCCGCTCGTGAGATCTCGAAAGATAATAAACAGGCCTTCGCCTTGAGGTAGCGCCAGCAGGCGGTAGGGCTTTCCTTCGAGTTGGAACGTTAGAATGCCGACCACTTCCTCTTCGAAGCGTCCGCCGGCGATATCATCGATAGAAATCGTTTTTTCGTCGCCTTTGGGTGGGGTGAGGGTGGCTTCGACGCGAAATGCGGGGCGGATGGGATACCACTTGCAGCCCTTAAAACTTTGTCGCGCGGGATTTTCCGAGTCGCGCACGCGCACCGATATGCCCTGGTCGTTGGATTTCAATTCAAATTGATAGTGTAAGATCTCGAGTGGTTTTTCCGCGGTGAGCTCCTGCCGCTCCTTCTGGATAGAACCGGGGAGCGCGAATACCTGCTTGCCTACCACTTCGAAATCGATCGTCCCTTCGGTAATCGGCACCGTGTTCTTTCCCGCTTTGAGCGGAAACATCCCCGACACGGAGAGCCAACCGTAGGGTTTGCGCAGAGCCTCTTCCCGGTCTTTCTGCCATTTTTGAATGGAGGCCGAGTCGTCGTCAGCGGCCCCCGCGAGGGCGGGAAGTATCGAGAGTGCCAAGAACAAAGCGACGAGGGATTTTCTCATCTTCGGATGATCAGCATCGGCGATCGGTCGTGTCAATCGAGCGCAATGCAAAAAAAAACCGGCCGGGATTTCTCCCGGCCGGTCGTTGGTGGACTAGGGACTAGTACTTGTGCGGCACGAGGGTGCAGAGCAGTCCCTCATTGTCGCTCTTACCTTCGAGCGTGATCTTGCCGCGCAAGTAACCCTGGAGCTCGGTATCGGCAACGGCTTCGAGGAAGATTTGATCTCCTCCTTGCATTTGCAGATCCACACGATCCGCGAAGGTGCCTTGCGCCAGAGTCGCTAGCGTCGCTTTCGACTCGTCGGCGTTGTACACCGTCCCGCGGACTTGGAACTCGTCGTCACCGTTGCGGGTGAGGACTGCGTCCACTCCGAGCAAGTCTTGAGCAGCGGTGTTCTCGGCCAAGCGGCAGCTCAAGTCATACGCTTCGACGGTGTTCGGCACGACCGGCAACGGCTCCTGAGCTACTGAGATCGGGACATAATTCACCGGCGGTGTCACCCAGGTCGGCTGACTCACAATCGGCGGGCACGGCCACGGAAAGTGTGGGTAGTGCGGACGATGGGGCTGGTGCGGCGGCCGATGGGGCGGCTTGATGATCCCAACGATGATCGGCGGCTTGTGCGGGGGTTTGATAATCCCCACGATCACCGGCGGCTTCACCGGAGGCTTGATGATCCCCACGATAACCGGTGGTTTCACCGGAGGCCGAATGATGCCGATAACCGGTGGCTTTACCGGAGGCCGGGCGATGCCGACGATAATCGGAGGCTTCACGGGGGGCCGAATGATACCGATGACCGGTGGTCTTACCGGAGGTCGCGCGATGCCGACAATCACCGGAGGTTTCACCGGGGGTCGAGCAATCCCCACGATCACCGGGGGTTTCACCGGAGGTCTCGCGATACCCACAATCACGGGCGGTTTGCTGATGGGGGGCTTCGTCACAATGGGAGGCCGATAGGTCCCTCCCCCTCCACCGCCCCCGCGATGATCGCGAATGATCGCACCGCCGCCTCCCCGGTGATCCCGAACGACGACGCCCCCGCCGCCTCCACCACCCCCGCCTTTGCGATGATCCCGGACCACTGCGCCGGTGGCGTGGGCCGTTCCCACCAAGGCGAGCGAAGCCGTGAATAAAAACCATTTTGAACGTTGCATTTGAATCTCCTCTTTCTTCGCGGCGCCTTCCTGAGCGCCGTCACCGAGTCACGCGGGGGAGACCGCCAAAAAGGCTCAAAAAAACTTTTATTTTTGTCGGTGAGCTTTTTTCAGAGCGTGTGCGCGTGATTAGTTGATGGTTCGTCGCGCGTTACTTTTAGTTGTTTTGATGTTGATCCATCGCACCCTGTGGGGCGCGGCGGAGCCCGCGCTAGAAAACTTTGCCGCGCTACTCGGGAAAAGCCCGGTCACCGGAAAGCCCGTCCGCGATCTGGAGGAACTCCTCCCGCTGCTATCCGATGAACTCCGTTCGAACTTCACCTTCGTCTATGACAGCCGCAGCCCGCATAAGGTGGATCCGCTGCACCCGCGCACGATCCTCTTTACGAAGGACGGACGACTCGCCCTCGCTTTCACCGGCAACCCCAACCAGCCGGGCTACAATGTGCTGGAGACGATTTCTTTCGACGATGCCGGTGCGCGCTTCAACCTTCGGCAATACGTACTGCCCGCGGCGGGCGGGAGTGCCGACAATGGCCGATCCAATCCACCGCAATGCCTGCGTTGCCACGGGGCGGATCCCAAACCGATCACGGATTCCTACCCCCTGTGGCCCGGATTTTATGGCAGCGTGCGCGACACTTTTCCGCCGGATTCCCAGGAGCTCCCATTCTATCGACGATTCTTAAAAACGGCTGCTAAGCAGGGAGTGTATCGACACTTGAAGTTTCCGCGTGGCACGAGTGTGCCGCCTTACTTGGACCCCAAACACTACCGGGCCGGGAAAGTTGAGGCGGGAACGGATGTTTTGCGGTTGCAGCCGAATACGCGGCTCGGAATGGCGTGGACCGAGCTCAATCGCAAGCGCATTCAGCGCAAACTCGAGGCGTCGCCGCTTTACGCTAGCCGAAAATACGCGCTCTTGGCCGGTCTACTGGATTGCCGTCCGCTGCCATTGATGGCCGGCGCGGAGGACCAAACCTACACGCGACTCCACTACGAGAATGAAGATCGTCTCGCGCGTCTGGGCTACCGGCCTTTGGGGCCCGCCAAGAAGGGACTCGATATGATGGAAATGGCGATGTACCCGGCGCTTGCTCAAGTCACTTACCTCGGGGAGGCGCTGGAAGTGGATGCCTCCGATTGGCCGCTCGCCTTTGAGCACGATTCACTTTCCTACTTCGATGGGATTTTGAGCGGCATGCTGGGAGAAAAGAGCTTCTACGCCAAGGAAGATTTCATCCACGAGATGTTGCGGAGGTTAGCGGAAACGGAGCCGGCTTTTCGCCCCTACTACCAAACCAGTGGAGCCTACACGGACTCGGGTTACCCCTTCGGCACGCGCCTCGATCTTGCCAAAGCGGTACGTGCGTGTGGGCTACTGCAGAAACGCGCCCGCGCGCACCCTCCACTACCGCGGCAAAAACCCAAGATGACGCACGTGCTACCCCCGGCCGAATCCATTCTTGCGCACGCGGGCCTCGACACCATTCCTTTTGCCCGTTGTCAGCGCTGTCACGAGGGCCCCGAAGCCGTCGACAGCGGTCGCCGGATTCCGTTTTCCGATCCCGCCGCATTGGTCGAGGCGCTTCGTTCGCAGAGCAAATCCGGTCAGACTCTAATGAAGGAGATCTTGGTGCGGGTACAGTCGGAAGGGGAGGGCCAAATGCCGCCGCGCGGAGAGCGTTTCGATGCCCGCGAAGTCGCCCAGTTACGGGCGTATCTCAGCGCGGTCGACGCACTGGCCCAGTGACTTGGGTGGGCCGCTTGTCTTCCTCCGGTGAGTCTGTTACAAGATCGGCCACTTACGCGGTCTCTCGGGAAAGCGGGTATCCCCCGCTTTTTTGCTTTGAGGGGGATCCGTTGCACGAGTTAAGTATTGGAAAGTATTGCGAAAACTGAAGTAGAACAGAAGCTTCTGACTCTGTGCTCCGGCGAACTGGAGCCCAAAGGGTATCGCATCGTGGATTTGGATTGTCGGATCGGGGGAAAATCTCTCCTGCGCATTTTCATTGAGCGTTTGGGAGCGGATAGCAATCAGTCCGCGAAGGTTTCGCTCGAGGATTGCGTGACGGTCAGTCGTTCTTTGAACGATCTTTTAGAAAGTTTTCAAGACATCCCCGGCACCTTCGATTTAGAAGTGTCTTCCCCGGGATTGGATCGCCGGCTGCGTTTGCGCAGCGACTTTGAAGCCCACCGCGGGGGCGAGGTTCAACTCAAACTCGTGGATAAGATCGAAGGGCTTGGCGGTCAGGTGAGAGGGCTGGTCTTGGATTTGGATGAGGAAAGCATCCGGCTTGAGAATTCGGGACGCGAGGTTGCGGTTCCCTGGAAGCAAGTCAAGCAAGCCAATCTGATTTGGAAAACGGAGTAGAGTATGGGTTCAGAATTATCCAGAGTCCTGGATCAAGTTGAGAAAGACAAAGGGATCGATCGCGCTGTTCTCGTGGAAGCGCTCGAGTCGGCCATGTTAATGGCGGCCAAGAAGAAGTTTGGCGCCGAAAAAGAAATTGAAGCCCACTTCAATGAAGACCTGGGCGAAATTGAACTTTTCCAGTTCAAAACCGTCGTCGACGACATCGGTAACGAAGACACCGAAATCGACGCGGACCATGCGCGCAAACTCGACCCCGATGTCGCGATCGGCGATAGCATCGGGATCAAGCTCGACTCTTCTGAGTTCGGCCGCATCGCCGCTCAAACCGCAAAGCAAGTCATTATTCAAAAAGTGCGCGATGCGGAGCGCGACATCATTTACAACGAATTCAACGTTCGCAAAGGTGAAGTCGTGACGGGAACGTGCCGTCGCATCGAGAAAGGCTGTCTGATTGTCGACCTCGGTCGCACGGATGCCATCTTGCCGGCGCGCGAACAGATTCCGGGCGAAAGCTATCGTCCGGGCGATCGCGTCCTGGGTTTTTTGATCGATGTGCAGCAAACTCCGCGGGGTCCCAAGATTGTGCTCTCGCGCACCACTCCGGAATTGCTGATTCAGCTCTTCAAACAGGAAGTGCCGGAAGTCGCCGAAGGCATCGTGCAGATCAAAACTGCGGCTCGCGAGCCGGGTATCCGGGCGAAGATTGCCGTGGTTTCCACCGATAGCGATGTGGATCCGGTCGGCGCATGCGTCGGCGTCAAGGGTTCGCGCGTGCAGAACGTGGTGCAGGAGCTGCGCGGCGAGAAAATCGACATCGTTCCGTGGGACGAAGACGAAACGCGCTTCGTTTGCAACGCTTTGGCTCCGGCTGAGGTGGCCAAAGTGCTCATCGATGAACATAATCACTCGATGGAAATCGTGGTTGCGGACAATCAGCTTTCGCTTGCGATTGGACGGCGCGGTCAGAACGTGAAACTGGCCTCCATGCTCTCGGGCTGGAAGCTGGATATCGTTTCGGAAACGCGCATGCACAAGCGCGTTGAAGATTCGAAAAAGCTTTTGATGGCGGTCGAGGGAATGAACGATACCTTGGCGCAGAGCCTCTACCATTACAATATGACGGTCGAGCGCTTGGCCTCCGCGGATATTGCGCAATTGGCGCAGGTCCCGGGCTTCAATGAAGAAAAAGCGACGGAAATCAAAGCGGGCGCGGCGGCAATGATTGCCAGTGGCAAGCTCGCCGAGATGAAAAAGCAGATGCTTGAAGCGGAAAAGGCGGCAGTGGCCGCCTCCAAAACAAATTCAGACGCGGTCTTCGAACGGTTGAAAGCCGAAGTGAAGGCACACGCGGAAAAGGAAAAGACAGAGGACGCGGCAGCTGCCGCGGCTGAGGCGGCTAAAGAAGCCGCCCCGGCATCCGTCGCGGGTTCGGAAGAGCCCAAAGGCGAATAGTCCTTAGAGAAAGAGAGCATGGCCAGCATCAAGTTAAAAGTCTATGAACTCGCCAAAGAGCTCGGAGTGGAAGGCCAACATCTAGTTGGGCAAATTCAACGGCTCGGCATTGATATCAAGAATGCCATGAGCGTGTTGGGCACCGAGGAAGTGCGAGCCGTGCGAGAACACTATCGCAAGAACGCAAAGATCAATGCTTCGGTCGCGGCGGCCGCTTCGGCCCCGGCGCCGGCGGGCGTCACCGAGAAACGCGTGGGCGCGACCGTTATTCGTCGCCGCAAGGGTGCGGAAGCCCAACCGGCCCCCGAGCCAACCCCGGTGGTAGAGGCTACGGAAGCTCCCGGGGAAGAGCCAATGGAAGCGTCGGTGGAAGCCGAAGTTTTTGAGGCCGCCCCCGAAGCGACTGAGACCGCCGAAGAAACGTTGGAGGAGGTTGGAGCCGAGGCTCCCGCGACGACCCGCGAAAGCACGGAAAGCACGGAAAGCACGCCGGCCGCCCCGGTGAAACGGCGTCTGTTCGGCAGCATCATCAAAAAAGTTTCTACGGAAAGCCACCTCACCGAAACGGTCGGGGCCAAGGTCGAGAAAAAAGAGCGTCCGAAGCCAGGGCCCGGAACCGCCACCACGGCGGCGACCGCGGCAACGGCGGGAGCCGATGCCGGCGGCTTACGTCGGGTCAAAGAGGTGGACTTTGCTAGTCCGGAGGCCGCCAAAGAAGCGGGTAAGCGCCGGTTAGCGCAGCGCCAAGACGGGGTTTTCCGAAGCACGGATTATCTGAAACGGGAATTGATCCACGCCACTAAGAAGAAAAAGAATGTCATCAGCCGTCCGGCGATGCGGACGATGATCACCAAGCCCGCGGAGCACAAACGCGTGGTCGAAATGGCCGCAACGATCAACGTTGGCGAGATCGCGAAGGAAATGGGCGTCAAAGCCACCGCGGTGATCACTAAGCTCATGGGCATGGGCGTGACGGCGGCGATCAACGATCCGATTGATTTTGATACCGCGGCTTTGCTCGGGCCGGAATTCGGTTTCGAGGTGAAGCAGAAGATGTTCCGTGAGGAAGATCACGTCCCGCAGTTCAAGCCGGAAGAAGGCGATATGAAGTCGCGTCCACCGGTCGTGACGATTATGGGGCACGTGGATCACGGCAAGACCTCTTTGCTCGACGCTATCCGTAAATCCAAAGTTGCGGCGGGCGAAGCGGGCGGAATCACCCAGCACGTGGGTGCTTATACGGTGACGACGGAAAAAGGGAAGATCACCTTCGTGGATACTCCCGGTCACGAGGCGTTTACCGCCATGCGGGCTCGCGGAGCGAAGGTAACCGATATCGTGGTGGTGGTCGTTTCCGCGGTCGACGGGGTAATGCCGCAGACCTTGGAATCGGTGGCCCACGCGCAGGCGGCCTCGGTGCCGATCATCGTGGCGATCAACAAGATTGATTTACCGGACGGGAATCCCGACCGGATTAAGCAGACGTTGGCCGGACATAATTTGAATCCGGAAGAGTGGGGCGGCGAGACGATGTATCTCGGCGTTTCCGCGAAAACCGGAAAAGGCCTCGATCAGCTGCTCGAATCCATTTTGCTGCAGTCGGAAATGTTAGAACTCAAAGCGAACTACGACATTCCAGCCCGCGGTACGGTGGTGGAGTCGCGCTTGGAAAAGGCCCGTGGTCCATTGGCGACGGTCTTGGTCCAGCAGGGTCGGTTGAAACCTGGCGATCTCGTGGTTTGCGGTGCAACGTACGGCAAAGTGCGGGCGATGCAAGACTCTTACGGCAAACGTTCGGAAGAAGCCTTGCCGGGCGATCCGGTGGAAATCTTGGGATTGCCCGAAGTGCCGGTCGTGGGGGATGAGTTCTTTGTCGCGACGGACGAAAAGTCGGCGCGCGAATTGACGACGACCCGCGCGGAGCGCCTCAAAGCCGCCTCGCAAGGTGGCCGACCCAAGATGACGCTCGAGCAGATGTTGGGAGGCGAAGCGGGTGCCGACAAAGAATTGCGCCTGATCCTCAAGGCCGACGTGCAGGGTTCGGTTGAAGCGTTGCGCGAAGCATTGTCTAAGATTCCCTCGGATAAGGTCCGCTTGAAAGTGCTGCATTACGGTACGGGCGGGATCAACGAGAGCGACGTGATGCTGGCCTCGGCCAGCACGGCGGCGGTGATTGGATTTAATATCCGTCCCGATACGAAGGCCTTGAAACTCGCTGAGAGCGAAGGCGTCGATGTTCGCACTTACAACATCATTTACGAACTTCTCGATGAAGTGCGCAATCTGATGGAAGGCTTGCTCGACAAGCAGGTGAAAGAGAAAGTTATCGGCCGGGCGGAAGTGCGCGAGCTTTTCACCGTTCCGAAGATCGGCACGATTGCAGGCAGTTCCGTGATCGATGGCAAGGTCACCCGTGGGTGTTTCTTGCGTCTATTGCGGGATAACCGCGTGGTTTACGAGGGTAAGGTCAGTTCCTTGCGTCGGTTCAAGGACGATGTGAAGGAAGTCTCCGTTGGGTTCGAGTGTGGGATCGGGCTAGAGAACTTCAATGATTTAAAACCGGGTGATCAATTCGAAGCCTTCATCAAAGAAGAATCGGCGGACACGCTTTAATGGTTTCCAATTCCGGTTCTCACCGTGTTCAGAAAATGGCCTCGCTGATTCGTAGTGAACTAGCCCGTTTGATGGTGTCTGAAGTTTCGGATCCGCGCTTGCGTCACGTGGTCATTACCGACGTGGAAGTGAGCCGGGACCTTCGTTACGCAAAAGTCTTCTTCGAGGGCGGTGGATTGGTGGAGCCGAAGGAAATCAATAAAGGACTGGCTCGCGCGGTTCCGTTCTTTCGGCGCAAGCTGGGCTCGAATCTCGATATCAAACACGTTCCCGAAATTGTTTTCGAGGCGGACAAAAAGGCATTGAACGTGAGTCGGGTGCTTTCCTTGCTCGACGAAGTCCAGAAGACGGAAGGATCGGGACCCAATGAATGAGATGGTACTGGTCGTCGATAAGGCCGATGGACCCACAAGCTTTGATGTCGTTCGGAGGGTGAAACACATCCTCGGCAACGAGACTAAGGTCGGTCACGCCGGCAGCCTCGATCCCTTCGCGACCGGTGTCTTGGTCGTTTTGACCGGCAAGGCCACTAAGCTTTCCGACGCGCTTTTGACCGCGGACAAGACGTACCGTGGCTGGGCGAAACTCGGGGAGGCGACCGATACGATGGATCGCACCGGTACGGTGGAGCAAACGGCGGCGGTTCCCGAGCTCACGGAGGATCGCATCCGCGCGGTTTTCAAAACGTTTGAAGGCGAATGGTGGCAGACCCCGCCGATGTATAGCGCAAAAAAAGTGCACGGCGTGCGTCTGTATGAATTGGCGCGGCAAAACATTCGCGTCCGGCGCCCACCGATTGCCGTGCAGTTGCACCGCCTCGAATTGCTTTCTTTCAAGAACGGCGTCATCGAATTTGATGTCGCTTGCAGCAAGGGAACCTATATCCGAAGTCTCGCCGACGAAATTGGCAAGCGTTTGGGTACGGTCGCGCATTTGAAAGAATTGCGGCGAACGTCTTGCGGGGATTTTGCTCTGTCGGATGCGGCCACATTAGAACAACTCGAAACGGATCTCCGGGCTTGGCAAGAGCGCGGGTTCCGCAATTATCGGAAACTTTTACAGGGAGAATGGATGGGCCCTGTCCGGAGAGGAAACCCCGGAAAGCCAAGCGAAAAACCCGTTCCCGGACCTCGGTCCCAGGGTTTGCAAATGGCAAATAACGGTGATAGTACCTGTCTGGTTTATAAAGACGATATCAGGATCGAAGGGGAACGCATTGAGTCTCGATAAGTCGAAAAAAACAGAAGTTATTTCGGGCTACAAAACGCACGCGAGCGACACAGGGTCGCCGGAAGTGCAGGTGGCGTTGTTGACCGAACGAATCACGGCGCTTACGCCGCATTTCAAAGAACATAAAAAAGACCACCATTCTCGTCGCGGCCTTCTTAAGATGGTCGGGTCGCGTCGTAGAATCTTAGACTACCTAAAAAAGACGAACGAGGAGCGCTATACCGCCCTCATCAATCGTCTCAAAATTCGCAAGTAGCGCTCGAGCACCGGCCGTCGCGCCCGTGCCTTAGTTGCTCTTCGAGAAAGAAGGAAAAAAATGAAAGCCGTCGAAGTCAGTGTGGACTACGGTGGGCGCAAACTTACCCTCCAAACGGGTAAACTCGCCAAACAGGCGGACGCCTCAGTTCTAGCCACTTACGGGGACACCATGGTCCTCGTCGCCGTGGTTGCCAGCAAGGAAATCAAAGAAAATCAGGATTTCTTCCCTCTAACCGTCGATTTCCAAGAAAAATATTATTCCGCCGGTCGTATCCCCGGCGGGTTCTTCAAGCGCGAAGCCAAGCCGTCCGATCGGGCGACGCTCTCGGCCCGTTTGATTGACCGTCCGTGCCGACCGCTCTTCCCGGAGGATTTCCTCTGTGAGACGAACGTGACGGTGACCGTCCTCTCGGTGGACGGCATCAATGAGCCGGATATCGTTGCCTCGATTGCAGCGAGCGCCGCATTGCATATTTCGGATATCCCATTCAATGGCCCGGTGGCGACCTGCCGCGTGGGAATGGTGAATGGCGAGTTCAAGATCAATATCCCGCCGGCGGAAGCCGCCGAAAGTGACTGCGAGTTGCTCGTCTCGGGCGTACGCAGCGGCGTGGTGATGGTGGAAGGGGCCGCGAAAGAGATTTCGGAAAAGGTCATGATCGATGCGATTGATGCGGCGCACGAAGCGATGCAGCCGATCTTCGATATGCAGGACGAACTGCGTAAAAAGTTGGGCAAGCCCAAGCGCGATTACGTGAAGCCGCCGCGCTTGCCGGACTTGAAAGAAAAAATCCGCAAAGATGCCTGGCCGAAGCTGGAAAAAGCTTTTGCCGTGCGGGAAAAACTGGCCCGTTACGAAGCTCTGGGCAAGATCAAGAAAGAGCTTAAAGCGAAATTTGAAAAGCCGGATGCGCAGACCAAGGAAGATAAGGCGAACAACAGCCTGATTGGCTTCTACTTGGAAGAGCTGAAAAGCGAATACGCGCGGGGACTGACTTTGGACAGCAAGCACCGTATCGACGGACGCGCCTATAATGCGATTCGTCCGATTACGTGCGAAACGGGTTTTTTACCCCGTGTCCACGGTTCGGGTCTTTTCACTCGCGGCGAAACGCAGGTTTTGGCCGCCGTGACTTTGGGAACGTCGGATGACGAGCAGAAGATCGATTCGATCAACGGCACGTACCAAAAAGCTTTCATGCTGCATTACAACTTCCCGCCGTTCTCGGTCGGGGAAGCGCGTCCCTTGCGTCCGCCGGGACGCCGCGAAATCGGGCATGGTTTCTTAGCCGAACGCGCGTTGTCGTATGTGATTCCGCCGAAAGACAAGTTCCCGTATACGGTGCGCTTGGTTTCGGAAGTGCTGGAGTCCAATGGATCCAGCTCCATGGCGACCGTTTGCAGCGGCTCGATGGCGTTGATGGATGCCGGGATTCCGATTCCGAAGCCGGTGGCCGGTGTGGCGATGGGTCTGATCAAGGAAGGCGAGAAATACGCCGTCCTTTCCGACATCCTCGGCGACGAAGATCACTTGGGTGACATGGACTTCAAGGTTTGCGGGACGTCGGAAGGGATCACCGCGTTCCAAATGGATCTAAAGATCGGCGGCGTCAGCCGCGACATCATGGAAGAAGCCTTAGAGCAGGCCCGTGAAGGCCGCATTCATATTTTGGGCGAAATGGCGAAAACCATTTCCGAACCGAAAGCCACCTTCTCTCCCTACGCTCCGCGCATCTTCACCATCAAGGTGAAGCCAGAGAAAGTGCGGGAAGTGATCGGGAGCGGCGGTAAGGTCATTCGGTCGATTATTGAACGCACGGGTGTGAAGATCGATATCGAAGATGACGGTACGGTGAATATCGCTTCGGCGGATGATGCCAGCGCCCAAAAGGCGATTGAAATCATCAGTCAGATTACGGCCGAGCCGGAAATCGGTCGGATCTACGAAGGTAAAGTGACCCGGATCGCCGATTTCGGCGCTTTCGTCGAAATTTTCCCGGGCACCGACGGCCTTTGCCATATCTCCGAACTCGAGCACTACCGCGTGCGCCGGGTGGAAGATGTCGTGAAGGAAGGCGAAGTCATTAAAGTGAAATGCTTGGATGTCGATTCGCAGGGCAAGATTCGTCTTTCCCGCAAGGCGATCCTGCCGAAAGATGGCGGGGGTGCGCCGGTTTCGACCGGTTCCTCGGAAGTAGCGCCGGCCGAAGGCGCGGCGGATGAAGGCAGTGGCGTCGAAGCGGCGACCGCCGCTCCCGCGGAAGAAGCACCGAGCGAAGGCCGGTTGGAAAGCGCCCAGCGTGGGCGTTTCGATCGGGGTGGGCGCAGTGACCGAGGCGGTGGTGATCGTTTTGACCGTGATCGGGAACCACGCGGGGATCGTGGACCGCGCGAAGGGCGTCCGGATCGGGAGCCTCGCAGCGACCGTGGTGGAGATCGTTTTGCCCGTTCGGGTCGCGGCGATCGCGAACCCCGTGGTGATCGGGAACCGCGCGGGGATCGCGGAGGACGGGGCGGCGGCGGGGATCGTTTTGACCGCCCGCGCGGCGAGGGCCCTCGAAATGATGGCCCGGATCGCGGCGGAGATCGTTTTGCACCGCGCGGCGGTGGGGATCGCGGGGAGCGTGGCTTCCGCGGTGACAGCGACCGCGGCGGTTACCGGGAAGGCGGCGGGGATCGTTTTAACCGCATCGACCGTGGTGAGCGGGATGGCAACCGGGTCGATCGCGAAGGAAATCGCGATCGGGAAGGCAATCGCGGCGAGCGTGACGGCAATCGGATGGAACGCGATGGCAATCGCGTAGACTCGCGCAGCGGCGGCGGAAGCCGGGGTGGCCGTGGCGGCGGAGGTGGTGGCCGGGGCGGGCATCGGGATGAAGGCGGTGGTGGCCGGTCTTCTTCGGGCGGCGGACGCGGCGGAAGCCGTGGGGGCAGCCGGGGACGGGACGACGACCGCGGCAATCGTGCCGGGGGTAGCGGTGGCGGCGGGCGCTTTGCTCGCTTTGAACGCGCGGATCTCGATCCGGCCCGTCAAACGGTGCGTTTTGATCGCGACGAAGAGCGGTTGCCGGACTTCGAGTCCAGCAGCGACCGCCGTTTTGTCGACGACGACGAATAAGATAAAATCATGCAGGCAGTCCAGCCGGCCACGGGCGCGGCTCTCTATCATAAAGCGGTATTAGACAACGGGCTTACCGTCGTTGCCGAGAAGCACCCGCACGTCCGCAGTATTTCGGTGGGCGTTTGGGTGCGATTGGGCAGTGCGCTGGAAAGCCCGAAGACTAACGGCATCAGTCATTTCATCGAGCATATGGTTTTCAAGGGGACCGAAAAACGTACCCCTTTGGAATTGGCGACGGTGTTGGAGTGTTTGGGCGGGGATCTCAATGCCTTCACCGATCGGGAGATGACCTGTTTTCACGCGACCGCGCTGAACGAAAATCTCGATGAAGCGTTGGATGTGCTAAGCGATCTCGTCATCCGCCCCACCTTTCCCAAAGAGCAGTTGGTCCGGGAACGTAAAGTCCTTTTGCAAGAACTATCGATGGTGGAAGACTCGCCGGAAGAGTGGATCAGCGATCTTTTCTTCGGGACCGTGTGGAAAGACCAGCCGTTGGGACGTCCGATCATTGGCACCAAAAAGAATATTCGGGAAATTTCACGGGCTCAGCTTCTGAAGTTTTTCGGAGATCACTATCGTCCGGAAAACATCGTCATCAGCATCGCGGGGAATATTAATGACTTCAATGAGCTCGTCGACAAATGCGAGAAGTATTTCGTTTTTCCGGACCGAGCAAAAAAGCCACTAGCAAAAGTACCACCCTCTAAATACCGACGCGGTGCGCGTTCGGAAGTCAGCGACTCCGAGCAAATGCATATGTTGCTGGGTTTTGAAGGTTTGGGATTCCGCGATTCCCATCGCTTTGATGGTTTGATTCTGAGCTTCTTCTTAGGTGGGGGGATGAGCAGCCGTCTTTTCCAGCAGATCCGGGAAGTGGCGGCGCTGGCCTATAGTGTGGACTGCGATTTTATCCCCTTTATGGACACCGGGGTTTTCAATTTTTACGTAGGGATGGCTCCGAAATCCCTGGGCCCTTGCTTGAAGATTCTGAGTAAGGAAATCGAGCGCCTTAAGACCATTCCGCTCACAAAAAAAGAATTGGATGTGGTGAAGGGGCAGCTGAAGGGCACCATCTTGCTATCCAACGATCAAGTGGAAGTGCGGCAGGAAAGTCTCGGACGCAATGAGGTGGTTTTCGGTCGCAACATCACGGTCGAGGAAGTCATCGACGAAATCATGCGCGTTTCGCCGGAGCGCGTTCAGGCGTTGGCCCAACGGCTTTTTGTTCCGGAAAAAGAATCGATCGTGACGCTCGGTCCGGTGAAGTGGAAAGGCGCACGCCCTTCGGTGTTTTAGGAGTTCGGTATGGAAAAGATCATCGTCTTCTTTCGCAAACTCGACCCGAAGGCGCAGGTTCCCAACTATATGTCAGCCGGAGCGGCCGGGTGTGATGCGATGGCGTGTCTCGACGCGGCGTTGGAAGTTCCGGTCGGTGGCCGGGTCGCCGTGTCCACGGGACTGAGCATCGAAATTCCCGTCGGCTATGAAGTTCAAGTGCGGCCGCGCAGCGGGCTCGCGTGGAAAAAAGGGCTGACGGTCGTCAATGCGCCGGGGACCATCGATAGCGACTACCGCGGCGAAGTGAAAATCCTGCTCGTTAATCTCGGCCAGGAGCCGGTGCGCATTGAGCCCGGCGATCGCATCGCCCAATTGGTTTTGCAGCGTGTACAGCAGATCGATTGGCACGAGGCCACCCAGTTAAGCGAGACCGTTCGCGGAGCGGGCGGCTTCGGCTCCACCGGCATCGAAAACCACCCCTAAAAGGTGCCCATCTACTTTGTATGCCCAGAGTGCCCCGCCGCTTGCGGCGGGGGAGAATGGGCATCCTTGCCAGGGGGGTGATAGGGG
>CAZFMF010000031.1:0-38179 GCA_964519985.1 uncultured Pseudobdellovibrionaceae bacterium
ATGGACGCCTCGAACCTCCTGAAGCCCGCCTTGTCGGGCGGCTAGGCAAGTGACCTGCTTCGTCGGATCCGATTCTTGGGCAACGCGGAAGGCGACGGGGTTCAAGCCCTCTTTCTGAAGCTGACCGGCGATGCGGTGCACCGAAAGCGCTTGCGCCGACGGAATGCCGCCGGGAAAAATCGTATTGTCGGCCGCATCGTTGGCGGCAATCAAACGGCTCGGGCGGTTCGTCGCCACCGTAAAAGTCATCCAGGGTGCACCGGCAATCCAATTGCCGGCCGAATCTTTGCGGGCCGTGATCGTGCTGAAATCCGGAATGGCGCGACATGAGAAGGCGGCGTTCGTGTCATCGCCGTCATCGTCCCACTCGTCGTCTCCATCTTCGCCGTTGCCGGTCACCGCAAACACGGCCGATTCCACGGAAAATTCGTCGCCGAGCGTTCCATCCGAGTAGATCGGGGCGAGCAAAATGGTTTCTTGTTTCGCGCTGCCGGTGGTGGTGTAGCGCTTGGTGAAGTGGCTCTTGGTGGTAAAGCTCTTGATGATATTGTCATCGGGACGGCTCATGCGAAAGCCTTTGCAACCCGTCGCTTCCACTTCCCAGAGAACTTCGGTGCCCTTGGTGATCGAAGTTCCGGTAAAACTCAGAGGCCGAATCGCGGCCGAGATATTCAGGCACTCCGTGGAAGTATCGCTCTGCGTGTCCCGCACCGTTTCAATGCGGCGGTTGCACATGGTCGTCGTGAGCGCGATCACTAGCAGCAAGAATTTTGAGTAACGCATCTGTTCTCTCCGGTGTCCTAACCAAGTCGCGCAAACGGGTGCTAATCCCTGATAGTGCAAGAGGGGTGCCCACTGGCAGTGTGCGGGGACCGCCATCGAAAAGCCGGAGGGGTGCGCACAGCGTGTATAGGGGGCAGGCGAACCGTCAAGCGTGCATCGATTAAAACCGTTATACATCAATAGCTTATAAAGAATTTCGCAATCCGTCAGAAGCCTCGGTGCGTGTTCAAAATCTGGGCACCGTCGTTGCGACCCCGCATTGCCGTCACCGCGAGGGCGTAGCCCGTGGCGGCCCCGCATCGCCAGGCGATGCGAGATTCGAGTGCCATCTGGCCGGTCGCTTCGCTCCTCGCAATGACGTAAAATTATCCGATGGTGCGGGAGCGAAACTGGGCTTGGATCGTCATTGGGTGTGTGGGGGCGCTCTACGCTCTGGGCGTGCTCCCCAAACTCTCTTTCCGTCATGACGATTGGTGGATTCTCGGTAACAGCGTGCGCTACCTTCCCACGGATTGGGGTTTTCTCTTTCGGCCGACCCTATATTTCGAGGGCGCCGAAATCACTTGGTTCTTTCGACCCGGTTTCAAATTCCTGGTTTGGCTTTTCTACGATATCGCCGGCCTTCACTACGCCGCGTGGATGGGCGCACTACTCGTGCTGTTTCTCGCGTGTTTGAAACTCGGATACGAGATCGCTTGCCGAGTGACCGAGGAACCGCGTCACGGCCTTTTCTTCGTCGTGACGCTCGGGGCTTCGCTCGCCATTCACTTCGGGAGCCTGGCGTGGATGGGCGAAGGTATCATGAACATCCCGCAAGTCTTTCTGCTCTTGCTTTGCACGTACGCCGTGGCGGAGTCCATCCTGACCGACAGTGCGGTCTGGCGCATGGTGAGCTGGCTGACGTTTGCGCTCGCACTGGGCTTCAAGGAGTCGAGCCTCTTCCATGTGGCCTTCCTCGCGGCCTTCGTTTTCGAGCCAAGACTGCGCCAATCCCCGCGAGAACGCTGGCTCACCTTGGCCCCCTTCGCCCTGTTCGCGAGCGCCTACCTCGTGATTCGGCTTGGCGTCATGCCGGTGAACCCGAGCTACCTAGCCAAACCGACGATCGGCAAAGTGTTTCGATCGCTAAGCACCGCGATGGGGCCATTGTTCTTGCCCTTGGCGCTGTGGATCTTCGTCTTGCGGGTGCGCGAACCCAAAGCCCTCGGCGCTTTCTTCCGCGGACTCGCCGGCCGGTGGCGCTACTTGCCCTTTCTCGCCGTTTCCTTGAGCATCTACGTGGGGCACGATTTTTTTTCGCCGGGCTGGTTTCTCCTGCTGGGAACATTCACTTTGCTCGCCCTTTCGCTGGGACCGCTGCCCGCGTTTTCTCCGCAACAGGCAATGGCGTTCGCGGGCCTGCTCTTGGTTTTCTCGTCCGTTCCGATCGTCGGACGACTGGAGAGCATGGGTTGGTGGCAGTGGAAAGGCGCGCAGGAGAAAGCGTTCGAAATCGTTCGGTCGGCTCCGGCCGAAACGGAAAGCCTAGTGGTACGCGCCTGCAATGATCCGCGCTACCCGATGGTGACGTTTGAGCGAGTGGTCGCTAATGAAGAAGGCTTGCGCCAGATGTGGTTTCTCACCCATCGGCGGGACATCGACGTTTCGCTCGTCCGCTGCGAGACGCCAATCCAACCCGAGCCGGGGCGTTTTCTCGTCGATTGGCGATTTCCGGAGATCCGGTTGATTAACGAGCGCTAGCCGTCTTGCGCTCGAGCGCCGGACGCGTTTTCAGGTGCGCTTGCTTCCAACGGGCTTCAAACTCTTTACGGGCCGTTTTCAAACATTGTTGGCGACCACGCCCGGTAACCTTACGGCACTGACTGGGTTCTTTCCCGACTTTTTTCCAGAACGCCTCATCACCCAATTCTGCACCCGGCAATTCGCCGACCCGCTTAGCTTGTTCTTTTTCTTCGCTCGAAAGCGTTCCGCCCCGCAGCGACTTTAAGTGCAGACGGCCTTCTTTTTCATCGTGCGCGTCGTTTTCTTTGGAAACCATCGCCCCCATCTGCGACCAAAAATCTCCGCCACCGAGTGAGCCCGAAGCCGGTGCCACGGAAGGACTTCCGCCACCACCCCCGCCACCGAAACCGGCGGCTCCGCCGGAGCCGGTAGCGCCGGTCGTCGTGGAAGCGGACGTTTGCGTCGTGGTCACTTCAGGAGTTTTGCCCCCGCCCTTAGTGCTTTCGTCAAATCCCAGTCCGAGCTGATTTTGTGTGGTCCCGCCGGCGTCGGCCTTCACGGTGGTACCCGTTTCTTCCTCTTTGGTCGGAGCGGGAATCCAGCTCAAATCGGCGAGTTCCTGCGTCGGGATCGGTGTTTTATCGACGACCGGGTCGGCCGATGTCGATTCGCCGGTATTTTGGCGCGGCGCTAAATCCAAACGCAAAGAGACGACCGGAGTGTCTTTGGCTTTTTCCTGCTTCCCCGCCGCATCGGGATTTTGTTTCAGCTTATCGGCGCCGGCCTGATTCTGTTGGGCGGAGTCTTCGTTGGCTTTCATTTGCTGCTGGAGCTGTTGCGCCTTCATCTGCTCGATCATCGCCTTTTCTTCTTCTTCCCGAGCTCGACCTTCGTTCTTCCGTTCGCGTTCTTTTTCGGCTTCCTTTAGATGCTCCTGAGCCTTCAGCATATGCATCATCATATTCGGCTGTAGTTGTTGTTGGTTCCCTTGGCGGGCTTTGTCGCGAGAGTTCTCATTCTGCTCCCGGCGATCTTCCTCGGCCGACGCGCTGAGCGCGGCCCCCAGTAAAATGACAATGAGATGCGTGCGCATCGATTCCCCCTGCCCCACTGCAATGCAGAGAGCTGGCCAGGTTTTCCCGCACGCGCGGCGCCGACGCTTTGGTCAGCGCCCATCCGCACACTGCTTGAATACATTCAAGCTATTGGAATGATTCGGTGAGCGGGGCCGTTCAGACTTAAAACAACCGGTCTACACTCAGGCGGTTTGTACGGTTTATTTGTGAATGGGACGGGGAGACCGGCCCGATGGTATTCACTCCGCGCTGGAGTGGAATCGGCTACTGACGCGTAAGGACCGCGTACCCTTGGAAACCGTAACCACCGGTTGAATTCTTGCCGTAGAAGTTTCCGTACAAGCTATCGGTCGCCGGATCGTAAAACGCTTCGAGGTAGTAGGCGGGGGATAGCTCCAGCAAGAAAGTCGTCTTCGCATCGCCCAGCGTGCGAATATTTTTCAGCTGTCCGCTGCTGGAGTTGGTGCTGAACACCCGGCCATTGCGCGCGAGCTTAACCAAACTGCTCCCGACCAACGCCCCATTTGAAATCGCGCCGTCCGTTTGCATCGAGATCTGCCAAGTCTTGTTGCTCGCTTCATCGATGATGATATCGCCTTCGAATTTCCCCATCATCCCTTTGATGGAGGGCGTCATCGCGGTAGCGGGGGCCGAGCTGGCGAGCTTTCGCGTCAGGTTGGGCCGGCGCTGTTGCGTCAGTTTCTCGGCAATCGCGGACGGCAATTCGGAAAGTCCCGGCAGGGGCGGCGGCGGCGAATCCGGCAATCCGCCAAACGGTTCCTTCGGCGGCGCGGCTTCCGTTTTCTCCACGGCTTCAGTTCCCATCGGCACCGCCGTTTCCGGAGTTGCTTCGACGCGGGCCGCATCCGTAGCGCGTTCTGGAGATTCGCTCCCCTGCCCGCGGCCGGTGGGAACTCTCGGGGCCACCGCAATCACCGGCGCCGGAGTTTCCTTCGCGGCTTCTTGCGCCGCCGGTGGCATCGCGGGTTGCGGCGCATGGCTCCAGCGCCCCAGCACAAACCCAAAGATACCGACGGCCAGTACCAGAAAAAATTTTTGCATGCGTCTAGGTTACCAGTGTGAACAAGGCTTTCCAACTCCGGCGCCGGAGTGGATCGGGGTTCCGAATTTTCGGTTATCGGATATCCGATATCGAGCTATCCGATATCAGACTGAGATGGTGCCGCCGGAGGGACTTGAACCCCCACGGGTTTCCCCACTGGCTTCTAAGACCAGCGTGTCTGCCAATTTCACCACGGCGGCGTGGGCACAAAATAGGCTGCTTAAGGGTCGTTAGGCAAGTCCGGGGGAGTTTCTTATTCGCCCGTTGGGAAGCGATTTTCAGGCGGAACCGTTGAATGACAAGCCCCGCCCAGGCAATCAACCGCTACCCGCTGCTTTCTTTTGGCCCTTTTTGCAAGGAGCCCCGGCTCGCTCCATGTCATTCCGCTTACCTCAGAACGACCCATTCTAAAAAAAATACTGACACCCAAAGCGAAATCTTCAAAATACTTCATGTCTGAATAGGCATGGGGGCCCGTCCATCCCTCTTCTCGATCCTGAAACGCTACGCCCTTAAATCGAGACTTAAGAAACGCCTTTGCTACCTCCAAAGACTGTTCAGGATCTCCTTCCACCACATTCCATCCGACCGAGCTCACAACTTCAGAGCCACGATTAAAATAGATGGTCAGGCGCCGGACGCTCTTGTTTTTCTCGTCAAAGTATAACCAAACGCTCCCATCATCAGCCTGTTCTGAGTACTCCGAGAGGGTCATGTATTGACTTGGTGGACCGAAGAGATTTTTCACTTCCTCCCGCGTAGTAAGTCCTGGATACAGCTGCGCAGCGCTTTCCAAAGTAGGCCCGGAAGGCTGGGCAACGCGATGCCCCATCGACGTGCAGCCCGAGAAAACTAGGACGCCAATTGAAAGCAAAGCTACCCATCCTAGAGTTCTCATCTCTTTCCTTCCTGCACGCTGCGGGAATGCCCTTTTTTAGCCTGGGTTCCCAGTAGTGATAGCTTGGCGGGTTATCCTGGCAGTGGCCTTTTACATTCGCTGCTTTAACGGATGCTCCGTCGGCACGCAATGCTACTAAGTAAGAGTTCCAATACACCCCATAAACGTACTGTCTCTTATGCGGTTTGTGAACGATGTAAGGAGAGCGCACCTCGCGACCATTCAAACGAAGCCCTTTCGCCCAGGTACCCAATTGGGTCGGAACGGTTTAGACTCCCGCCTATGGGGGTGGAATTCGAGCTCGTGCTGCCGTGCTTTAATGAAGCCGCTTCCCTGGCTTCGCTTGTCACCCGCACCTTACAAACCGCGCGTCAGAATGGGTACGGCCCTGACCGCTTTCAATTGGTTCTCGTCGATAACGGCAGTACGGATGCGACGCCCGACGTGCTGAAAGCACTCCAGGCGGGTGACGGGGGCGATGGCTTTCGGGTGCTTCATCTGGCCAAAAACCGTGGCTACGGGGGCGGTCTTCACGCCGGTTTAGCCAACACGCAAGCGGCAATCATTGGATACTCGCATGCGGATCTCCAATGCGATCCCGCGGATGTTTTTCGCGCGCTCCATCTGCAGCGCGCGCGCGGAGGTTTGGTCAAAGGCCGGCGGCAGGGTCGCCGGCTTTCGGAACGCTGGGTCTCGCGGATCTTTGATCTTTGCGCCCGGATGATTGTGGGGGTCACCGCGTGGGAGATCAATGCCCAGCCCAAAGTCTTTCCCCGCGAACTTTTGAAACGCCTAAAGCACCCGCCGGTAGGAATGACGTTCGATCTCTATGTGCTGCTACGCGCGCAGCAGATGGGACTAACCCTGCGATCGATTGCGGTCCGGTTTCCCCCGCGGGTGCATGGGCGGTCCCACTGGGCCCATTCCGTGCGATCCCGCTGGCGCACGTACTTCGCTACCTTTGTCAACCTCTGGCACCTTAGGAGACTTCCCTCATGAAACAGTATTTGCGGCACCGGGTAAATCGTTCCGAAGAACTCAAGCACCTTTCTCCCGAGTGGGGTGCGGAAATCGATGTGCGTTCCGCGCCCCAGGAGCGATTGCAGCTCAGTCACGATCCGTGGCAAAACGGCGAAGACCTCGAACATTGGCTACGCGCTTTCAAGGTCGCCCGTCTGCGCGGGCCACTTGCCATCAATACGAAAGAAGATGGTTTAGAAGAGCGGATTCTGCGGCTGCTAGAGCGCTACGAGATTCCCGATGCGTTCTTCGTCGATACCCCGGCGCCCACCTTGATCCGTTGGACGCAACAAGCGGGAAAGCGCTGCTTCGCCGTTCGCGTTTCGCAATACGAACCGGCGGCCTTTGCCGCCACCTTTCGGGGCAAGGCGGATTGGATTTGGTTGGATAGTTTCGACGGAACGCCGTCCGTCCAGCCGGATGTGTTGCGCGCCTTAGGGAAGGATTTCAAGGTCTGCTTAGTTTCACCCGAGTTGCACGGGCGACCCGAATGCGTTGAAGACTTCAAAGTTTTGCAGGAACTCAGTCACGCGGTCTGCGTGAAAGACCCGCAGCGTTGGATGCGCTTTTAGAGGATCAACCGCAAGCGCAACCAGCCCAGATTCTCGGAAGCACCGCCCTGGTCGAGGTATTGGTAGAGCAGAAAAGCATGGGCCGCTTTGTGCAATTCCAAAATCGGCCCGACTTGAGCATTGCGGACAAACCCGTTGCCGATGCCTGAGCTGCGCAAGGCTTCGGCCCGGGCGAAAAGACGCACGCCCGAAACCACTGGAACGTAGAGCGTTCCGGCCAAGCCCCACGGGTACGCCGTGCGGACACTGTCATTTAACTCGCCGCCGAAGATCTCACCCATCAAACGCCAGTCCGTACCCGGCATTTCAAGCGCGGTGAACAAGTTGCCCACCACGTCGGAGCGAAAATTCACGCTGGTCGGATCCGCCTGCTCGTGCAACATCGCACTGAGTCCGAGCGTCCATTTCACGGGGCCAAAGAGAATATTGCCGCGCACGCCCGCGGTGAAGGCCTTGGAGTTATTGGTGTTCAAACTGAAAATGCCACTGCCGTTAAAGAGCCCGGCGTGGAAGATCAGGCGTTGCGCGATCGGCTCAAACTGCACCTCCGCGCCGATATCGCGGGAAAGAAAGAGCGCCTTGTGCGTCTCTTGGTAATCGGGGATGGGCATCGGGATATCGGCGAGGTCCGGCGACCACCAGGGATTGAACGTCGGCGTGAACAGCCCCAAACGAAGCGTCAAACGGGACTTGGGATCCCAATCCATCGCGGTCGCACTATTGAAATCGATGAATGCTTCTACCGGCATGATCTGCGGCAAAAGCACACTCGAAAACTCGCGCGTCTGACCAAGGGACAAGCGATAGGAGATCAGATCTCCCGCTTGGCCCCACGCGGTCAAACGAATGGAAGGAATCGAAAACCCTTGCGCGACGGTACCGCCGCCCGAATACGCGGCATCCAACCTCAGACCGACGAGAAGCAGCTGTTGATCATTTAGGGTACCAAAGAGATTGGCGCGGCGCTTTTCGGGCGCGGAAGTGGTGGGAGCTAGCGGAGGAGCGTCTTTAACGATCTCCTCGAGTTCCTTTTCGGCACCCAGCGCCGGCGCGCCGAGGCCGAGAAAGAGTACCACGGTTGCGAATGCCCTTAGAATCGCTTTCATCCATCCCCCCAATTACCGATCAAGCGGCCGGCAAAACAACTTCGAACCGCGTGCCCCGCCCCAAGACGGATTCCACGTGGATCTCTCCATGCATGGCTTCCACTATTTTGTAGGCCGTGGCCAACCCCAAACCCGTGCCTTTTTCCTTAGTCGTAAAGAACGGTTCATAGAGGTGGGAGAGCGTTTTTTCGCTCATTCCCTGCCCTTGATCCACGACCCAAAATTTTACCCGCTGATCCCCGGCCGGCGCGCAACCCACCTCGATCGTCCCCGCCTTATCCATGGCCTGGATGGCGTTAATGACGAGGTTCCAAATCACCTGCTTGAGTTTTTCCTGATTTCCGAGGGCCACCGCGGCCGAATACGTTTCTTTCACTTCGATGTCCGTGCGAACCTTCACGCCGCCCTTGAGCGACTGGATCTTCCCCGGCTTCTCCGGGTGACGGAGCGCGAAAACGACTTCCGAAATCTGTTTTTCCAAATCCACCGGCTCTTGCTTCAGCTGCGGCGGCTTCACGTAATCGAGAAACTCAGAAATCAGCTGATTGAGTCGGTCAATCTCGCGCAGGGCGATTTCCATCAACTTATGGTCTTCGACATTTACGAGTTCGCGGGGCAAGGAGGAACGCAGCATTTCAATGCTCGCACTCATTCCCGCCAACGGATTGCGAATCTCATGCGCGATCCCCGCGGCCAACTGTCCCACCGCGGCGAGTTTTTCATTCTGTTTGAGGCTTTGTTCCAAATGCCAAACCTTGGTGACATCTTGAAACAACAAAACCGTTCCTTCGGTCGCTTCGGGATGTAGCAACCCGCCCGCCCCCGCCTCGAGCACCGCGACGTCTCCGCGCAGCATCCGCTTTTGCGTTCCTAAATCCACTTCCACCACCTGTTGCAAGCGCGAGGCGACGGTATGGATCTGGGTAAAAAAGGGCGCGAGTCCGGGCGCGACTTCGTTTAAGGGGCGGCCGACGACCTGCTCCGGAGACAGGTTCAAGATGTGGCTCGCCACCGGATTTAAGAATCCGATGCGTTGCTCATTGTCGACGGTAAGCAATGCCGTCGGCATATTGGAAATGATTCGCTCCTGAAGGCGCAACAGATTCTCCACCTTCTCGCTTTTCTCCGCCAAACGCTCACTCGTTCGGTGCAGTTCTTCGCTGAGGTATCCCCCGACGAATCCCAGGGTGAGAAAGAGCGCGACGTTCACGCCCCAAATCCAAAGGGCACCCGGAGGCGGCTGCAGGATCAAGATAATCCCAAACCCCACGGCGGCGCCCACCGCCGAGAGCAGCGCCGCTCGTTGGTAAAGAATCAGCGAGACCGCGAGAATCTGGACGAGGTAGAGCAGCGAGTAGAGGTTTTCCTTGCCCGGAGCGAAATAAATCCAAACGGAAATCAGCGCGACATCGAGCAGAACGTGAGCCGCCATGGCCCAACGGCCCGCCGCTAAGCGGTCGGGCCCCAGTGCGGTGGCAAGATTGAAGGCGAACCCGGTGGCGAGCAGCACGTAACTCACGACCAAAGTGGAACCATTGCCGACCGACTGAAAGATCTGCTGGAGGACGCCGATGCCCAAAAGGAGGTAGAGCGCACCCAAGCGGGCGAACATCACGCCTTGAAGTGCATCCCGGCCCACGTGCAGTGTTCCGAGCCGAGGCGGAGTTGCCAGTCGGGGCCACATGGTTAGCCTCCCGACACTTTGTCGGCGAGTTGGAAGACCGGCAGGTACATCGCCACGAGCAAGAACGCGATGATAATACCGACGATCACGATAATCGCGGGCTGCAACAATCCGGTCAGACTCGAAATGGCGTCATCGACTTCGTCGTCGTAAATGGAGGCAACCTTCGTCAAAAGCTCGTCGAGCCGCCCGGTCATCTCCCCGATGTTGACCATGTGGATAACCATGGGCGGAAAAATATTCTTAGCGGAAAGTCCGGCGGCGATGGTGCGGCCTTCTTGCACGTACGCCATCGTGATTTTGATGGCATCGCGAATGGCGAGATTCGACATGAGCTTGGCGCAGATTTCAAACGCACCCAGTAGGGGCACCCCGCTCGATACTAGCGTGCCAAGCGTGCGGGTGAGCTGCGCGACCGCGGCTTTCATGACCAGTGATCCAAAAAGCGGAAATTTCAGCACGAGCGGATCGAAGCGCTCCCGGAATTTCGGCACCCGGTACAGCGAGACTAGCGCGAACCCGGCGCTCCCTGCTCCCGTCAGGACGTAGAGGTAGTTGGCCTGAACCCAGTTCGACATCGCCAAAACCAAAACGGTCAGTTCCGGAAGCTGGGCTTTTCCTTCCGAATAGAGTTTGGCGATTTCGGGAATCACCTTCACGAGCAAGAAAATCAAAACGCCAAAGGCCACGAAGAGCGTCAACGCCGGATAGCTGATGGCCTTGATCACCTTCGCCTTCAGGCGATCGAGCTTTTCTAATTGCATCCCGACCTGGCGCACCGCCTTGTCGAGGGTACCGGAAACCTCACCGGCTTCGACGATGCGAATGAAAAACTCGGAGAAAACTTTCGGATGGCGAGAAAGCGCGGTCGCAAGTCCGTTACCGGCTTCAATATCCGACTTCATGATCCCGAGCACTTTTTTCAACGTTCCCTTACGTTCCTGCAAGTATAAAATGTCCAGACACTGCACGACCGGTACCCCGGAATCGATCAGAGATGAAAACTGCTTCGTGAAGAGAATCAGTTGCTTGAGCTTGACGCCGCCGCCGAGGGAGAGCTTATCCGCCAGGGCGGCGAAGGAATTGGTGCCGCCGGCGCTGCCCGTCTCCTTGGTCGGACTTAAGCTTTCGGGACGAATTTGCAGCGCACGAAGGCGCAGGCGGGCCTCCGCCTCGTCGATTCCTTCGACCACTCCCGATACGCGCTCACGTTGGCGCGTGACGCCGACGTACTTGTACTTCATGAAGTCCTTTCAAACGCGCAGGGCGCGATCAGCCCGCCAGGCGGCGCAGTTCGCGCATCCCTTTGATCAGTTCCTCGGGTTCTTGACTCGCCGATACCGCTTCTTCCGGCGTAATCTTCTGCTCCCGCACGAGCTGCAAAAGCGATTGATTGAAGGTGATCATGCCCGATGCTTCCTGGCCCATCATCATGGCCGACTGAATTTGGTAAAGCTTGTTTTCACGAATGAGGTTCCGAATCGCCGCATTCGGAATCATCAGCTCGTAGGCCAAGGTACGGCCCTTTTTATCCGCCCGCTCCAAAAGGGATTGGGTCACGATGCCTTCCAAGCACATCGAAAGCTGCAAGCGCACTTGATCCTGAGCATCCGCGGGAAACACCTGAATGATACGCGTTACGCTCTGGTACGCGCTGTTGGTATGCAAGGTGCTCAGCACCAAGTGACCGGTTTCGGCCAGCGTCAGAGCGGTTTCGATCGTTTCCTTGTCGCGCATCTCACCGACGAGGACGACATCGGGATCTTCGCGCAAGGCGGCGCGCAGGGCCGGGGCAAACCCGTGCGCATCCTGGCCGATTTCGCGTTGGTTAATAATGCTGCTGCGGTGGGAATGAATGTACTCAATGGGATCTTCGATCGTGATGATGTGCAGATTGGAACTGTCATTGAGCGCATCGATCATCGCCGCGAGCGTCGTCGTCTTTCCGGCGCCCGTCGCGCCGGTCACGAGCACCAAGCCACGCGGTTTGCGCATTAGGGTCTCTACCACCGGGGGCAGACCGAGGGTCGACAGCCGGGGGATTTCAAATGGGATATGTCGGAAAGCACCCGAAACGGCGCCCCGCTGGAAATAAACGTTGGCGCGAAAGCGCGCGACGTCCCGGATCCCGAATGAAAAGTCGATTTGCCGGTTCTCTTCAAACTCGGCCTTCTGGGAGTCGGTTAGAACGGAGTAGCAAAGCTCTTTGGTGTCTTGGGGCGTGAGCGAATTGGTTTTTGCTTTGAGGATGCGGCCGTTGACGCGAAAGCTGGGCGCACACCCCGAAGTGATGTGCATATCCGAAGCTTTGTGCTCCAGCATGGCGCGGAGCAAAGTCGACAGCGTTAGCATTTAGAGATCCCCGTCGGGCCGCGAGTTATTGAGTACTTCTTCGAGGGTGGTCTCGCCCCGATACATCTTGATCAGGGCGTGCTGCCGCAATGTCAGCATGCCTTCCTCGATGGCAGCCTTCTTAAGATCATCGGCATTTGCGCCTTTAATGATGAGCGTACGAAGCTTTTCGGACATGGGCATGACTTCAAAAATGCCGCGCCGTCCCTTATAACCGGTCCCACCGCATTTATCGCAGCCCTTGCCGCGCATCACTTGCATGGTATCGAGCCAATGTTCGGGCGTTTCCGCTTCGAGCAGATCGGCCCGCGTCACCTTTTCGTCCACCATGATGCACTTGTCGCAAATGACGCGGATCAAACGCTGGGCCTGCACCAGGATGATGGAGGCGGTGATCAAGAAGGGTTCAATGCCCATGTGGATCAAACGGGAAATGGTGCTCGGCGCGTCATTGGTGTGCAGTGTAGAGAAGACCATATGGCCGGTGAGCGCGGCCTTAATCGAGATCTCGGCGGTTTCGGTGTCTCGGATTTCCCCCACCATCACGATGTCCGGATCCTGACGCAATAGGGACCGCAGCGCGGAAGCGAAGGTCAAACCGATGCTTTCCTTGGCCTGGGTCTGATTCACCCCGGCCATATTGTATTCGACCGGATCTTCCACCGTTGAAATGTTCACGTCATTGCCGTTCACGGCGTTGAGCGCGGCGTACATGGTCGTCGACTTGCCGCTACCGGTGGGGCCGGTCACAAGCAACATTCCGTAAGGTTGGGCGATGGCTTTGGTGAAATACTTGTACTGATCTTCTTCGAACCCAATGCTCTTCATGTCGGGGGTGACGTTCCCCTGGTCCAGAATACGCATGACCACTTTCTCACCGAAGATCGTCGGCAAGACGGAAACACGAACGTCGATCTTCTTGTCTTTGGTTTTGACCTGAAGACGACCGTCCTGGGGCAAGCGCTTTTCCGAAATGTCGAGTTGAGACATGACCTTGATACGGGCCGGGGTCGCCGATTTCATCTGCGCCGGCAGGCGCATCACTTCAATCAAGCTGCCATTCACGCGAAAACGCACGCGCATGAACGTCTCGAACGGCTCGATGTGAATATCACTGCATTTGCGCCGGATGGCTTCGACGAAAAGTTTGTTGATCAAACGAATCACCGGCTTGTCATTAATGCCGGCCGCCTCCACTTCGTGGGCGTCTTTCTTCTCCCCGGAATTGACCTCGACCATCCCGGTTTTTTCGTCTTCGTCGGCGTTGAAATCCTCGATGGCAATGGGGGCATCGTTCGCGCCCTCGCCCCGGTAGACCTTCGCGATAAGATTCTTGATCGCGCTTTCCGTCGCTAAATAGACGGTGACCTCCATATTGCAGAGGAAGCGCAAGTCGTCGACCGCCGCAACGTTCGTCGGGTCGGAGATTGCGACATTCAGGTGATTGCCTTCGATACCGAGTGGCACCAGGCCATGTTTTTCGCAAAGATTCACCGGTACCAGCTTCGTGACGTCCGCGGAGACATCGACGTCATCGAGCGAAATGGCGGAGATTCCGTACTGCTGGCTGAGAAACGTGACGAGGACGTTTTCGTTCACATGACCCAGTTGGATCAGGGCAGCCGAAAGCCGCGTCTGGTCTTGCTTGCGCAAATCCATCGCTTCTTTCAATTGGTCGGCGGTGATCATTCCCCGCGCGACCAGTAAATCTCCGAGGCGTCCCCCTGACATGGGTGTCCTATTCTAGAAGTTTCGTTTCTTGGATGAGTGTGGAGTTCGAGAATTAATAACGCGGACTTAAGTCTTATTATAGCTCAGACGGGCCGGCGAAAAACGACTCAGCGTGCCACGAGGCTTTTGCCGGTCATTTCCTTGGGCGGCTTCATTCCCCAAAGATCAATCAGGGTGGGCGCGATGTCGCAAAGTCGGCCGTGGGCCGCCAGCTGCAAACCTTTACGCTGCGGGTCGAATACGACAAAGGGCACCGGCAGCAAGGTATGGGACGTCAACGGCAGGCCTTTGTCGTCCTGCATCATTTCGCAATTGCCATGATCGGCGGTCAAAATCGCAAAGGCATTCTGGGACTCCACCCAATCCAGAATCTTGGCGAGGCACTTGTCGACGGTCTCTACCGCCTTGACCGCCGCCCTCAAATTGCCCGTGTGGCCCACCATGTCGCAATTGGCGAAGTTCACCACCACAAATTGGTACGGGGTGGCTTTAACTTCATTGAGCAAAAGTTCGGTCACCTGCGCGGCACTCATCTCCGGCTTCAGGTCGTAGGTTTTAACATCGCGGGGAGAGGGAACCAAAACGCGCTTCTCGCCTTCAAAGACTTTCTCTTCGCCGCCATTGAAGAAATAAGTGACGTGGGCGTACTTTTCCGTTTCGGCAATCCGCAGCTGCTTCCAACCTTGGCGACTAACGAATTCCCCCAAGGTATTTTCCACCACTGGCTTGCCGAAGGCCGCCGGGACGGGCAGCGACGCCTCGTAGGGAGTCATCATCACGAAGCCCGAAAGCGTGGGCAGATCGTGCCGCCCGAAATACGGAAACTCCGCTAACGTAAACGCTCGGGTGAGTTGACGGGCGCGGTCCGCGCGGAAGTTGAAGAAGATCACTCCATCGCCGTCTTTCACTCCCGAATAGCCCTTGCGGACCGACGGGGGCAGAAATTCATCGGTGATGCGTTCGTCGTAAAATCGGCGCACCTGATCGATCGGATCGTCGAAACGGTAGTCCGCCTTGCCCCGCACAATGGCCTGGTAAGCCGATTCGGTCCGTTCCCAGCGGCTGTCGCGGTCCATGGCGTAAAAGCGCCCCATCACGGTGGCGATCTCGCCTACCCCGACATCGTTCAAAAAACCTTGAAGCTGAGTGATAAACTCCATCCCGCTGGTCGGAGAGGTATCGCGCCCATCGGTGAAAACATGGATCTTCACCTGGCGGATTCCCTGTTTTACGGCGAGTTGAATCAGCGCGAAGAGATGACTGATATGGCTATGCACTCCACCGTCGGAGACGAGTCCCATTAGATGAAGGGTGGACTTACCCTTCGCAGCTTTCATGGATTCAAAAAGTTTGAGAAAGACTTCGTTAGTGTAGAAGCTGCCTTCTTCAATTGCGTGTGCGATCAGGGAAAAATCTTGGTAGACCACCCGGCCCGCGCCAATATTCAAATGGCCGACTTCGGAATTGCCCATGAACCCATTCGGTAAGCCCACGTGGCTTTCCGAAGCATTGAGCTCGCAGTGTGGGTGATTTTTAAAAAGAGCATCCAACGTCGGGGTGTGGGCTTGCGCCACGGCATTGAATTCGGTTTTGGGATTGATCCCAAACCCATCCAAAATAATCAGAACTGCCCGTCGGGCTTTGACATCAGCGCTCATAGTTTCAGCTCTCGAAAACTATCGCAAAAGAAGTTGAAAAACCATAGTCTTTACGAATAACTTAAGCGCAGGTTTGGGGGAGCAACGATGGTCAGTTTTCAACTCACGGAAGAACAGCAGGCCCTCAAAGAGATGGTAGCGAAGTTCGTTCAGAACGATATGCTACCGGTCGCCGCGAAGTACGACGAGAGCGGCGAGTTTCCCCACGAAGTCATTAAGAAGGCCTGGGAGCTGGGCCTGATGAACATCACTGTCCCCGAGAAATTCGGTGGACTGGGTTTGAATGTCCTGGATGATGTGATCGTGAACGAAGAAATGGGCACCGGCTGCTTGGGCATGACCACCAGCATCGCGGTCAACACCCTCGCCCTCTATCCCATTTTGCTTTTCGGTACCGACGACCAGATCAAGGAATTCGTCGGACCCTTTCTCGAACAGCCTTTACTGGCATCCTTCTGCCTCACCGAACCCAACTCGGGATCCGATGCGGGCTCCCTGTCCACCACCATTAAGGATGAGGGCAGTCATTACCTTTTGAACGGATCCAAAATGTGGATCACCAACGCCGGCCACGCTTCCCTCTTCACGGTTTTTTGTACGATCGACAAGACGGCCAAGCAAAAGGGCATTTGCTGTTTGGCCGTGCCGACCGATAGTCCCGGAATTCACCTAGGCAAACCCGAGAACAAACTCGGCCAACGGGCTTCGGACACGCGTGCCATCACCTTTGAAAACGTGAAGGTGCCGAAGAAAAACCTGATCGGAAAAGTGGGCGAAGGCTTCAAAGTGGCCCTAAAAACATTGGATCGCACTCGCCCGCCCATTGCGGCCGGCGCCGTCGGAGCTGCGCGCGCGGCGCTCCAGCACTCGGTAAAGTACGCGAAGGAACGCAAACAATTCGGTCAACCGATCGCCAGCTTTCAGGCCATTCAATTCATGTTGGCCGATATGGCCACCAAGGTGGAAGCCGGTCGGGCGCTTTGCTACCGCGCCGGTTCGCTCTTCGCCGAAGGCCGCGATGAAGAGGCCAACGTGGCGTCATCGCACGCCAAACGATTTTCCGCGGACATGGCCATGGAAGTTGCGGTGGATGCCGTACAGATCTTCGGCGGCTACGGCTACACCAAAGAATATCCCGTTGAAAAAATTATGCGGGATGTAAAGCTCGTCCAGATTTACGAAGGAACCTCCCAGATCCAACGGGTGGTCATCGCGCGCAGTCTACTGAAAGATTAGGAGGTCAGATGAACCTGTTCGTTCTTTTGAAACAGGTGCCGGACACCGAAACGAAGATCACCCTCACGGGTGACGCCGGCTCGATCGAAAAGGGCAGCATTAAGTGGATTTTGAATCCGTACGATGAATTTGCCGTCGAAGAGGCACTAAAAACCAAAGAAAAATTTAAAGAGGGCACGGTAACGGTCGTGAGCGCCGGCCCCGATCGCGTGGTCGAAGCGCTGCGTACGGCGGTGGCCATGGGCGCCGACAACGCTATCCACGTGAAGACCGATGACGCGGCCGACACTTTCTTGGTGGCTAAGGCGCTGGCCGCGGTTTGCAAAAAGGAAAACGCGTCTTTGATCTTTTCGGGCAAGCAGGCGATCGACGACGATCAGGCGAGCCTCTTTGGCTACGTCGCGGAATTTCTAGACATGCCGTCCGTCTCCGTCGTGGTGAAACTCGATATCGCCGCGGACAAGAAATCGTTCAAAGCCGAACGCGAAGTCGAAGGCGGCACCAAGCACATCATCGAAAGCCCGATTCCGGCGGTGGTGGCGGTAAACAAGGGCATTAATGCTCCTCGTTACGCCAGCCTTCCCGGCATCATGAAGGCCAAGAAGAAGGAAATCAAAGGCTACGCCCTGGGTGACCTCGGACTTGGCTCGGAAACCTCACGAACGAAGGACTCGGCTTACGCCCTTCCCCCGGAACGCAAAGCCGGCGTGAAACTATCGGGCGACACCGCGACACAGGTAAAAGAACTCGTTCGCCTGCTACGCGAAGAAGCAAAAGTTATCTAGTATCAAAAGGTGCCACGTACATTTTGATACCGATTTAAAGTATCAAAAAGTACGTGGCACTTTTTGATACCGCGACTTGTTTAAGGAGAGTGTGATGGCAGAAGTGGCACTGATTGGAGAAGTCAAAGACGGGCACTTGAAACGGGTGACCTACGAAATCCTGGGCGAGCTGCTACGCCAAGGCGTGGAACCGACCGTGGTGATTCCGGGGAGTGGCTTGAATGATGGCTTGAAAGAAGAGCTGGGCAAGCACGGTGCGGCCAAAGTCGTTTTCCTCGAAAATGATGGCTTGAAGCAGTACACGACCGAAGGCTTCGCCAACGCGATCCATGCCTTTTTGAGCGCTCGATCCCCATCGGCGGTAATCACCGGCGCGACCTCACAGGGGAAAGACTTTATGCCGCGGATCGCGGCGAAATTTGGTGTGGGTTTCGCGGGCGATTGCACTGAGCTCAAGGTCGCGGGCGGCAGCTTTACGGTTCGGCGTCCGGTTTACGCCGGCAAGTGCTCCAAGGCGGTGACCTTCAACCAAGGGCCGGCGGTGTTTACCGTACGACCCAATGTGCTCGCCGTCAGCACTAGCCACGCCAAGACGGCCGCGGTTGAGAAGGTGGTCGGCAATCCCGGGACGATTCGGGCCAAGATCGTCGATGTTCAAGCTTCGGCTTCTAAAAAGGTGGAGCTCACGGAAGCGGATGTGATCATTTCGGGCGGTCGGTCACTCAAGAGCGCGGACAACTTCAAAATTCTCTTCGACGCGGCCGAACCCATTGGGGCCGCGGTCGGAGCGAGTCGCGCGGCCGTCGATGCCGGCTACGCCCCGCACGATATGCAGGTGGGACAAACGGGGAAAACGGTCAGCCCAAAGCTCTATATTGCCTGCGGTATCTCCGGCGCCATTCAGCACTTGGCCGGAATGCGCACCTCGAAGGTCGTGGTTGCGATCAACAAGGACCCGGAAGCCCCGATCTTCACCAAAGCCGATTACGGGATTGTAGGGGATCTCTTTGAAGTCGTGCCGGTGCTCGCCCAGGAACTCAAACACCTCAAGTCGAAGTCCTGATTGGTCACCGCGAGGGCGGAGCCCGTGGCGGTCTCGCATCGCTTCGCGATGCGGGATTGCTTCGCTGCGCTCGCAATGACAGGCCTGACGGAATCACTCGTAACGACGCCGGATCACGCCTTGGCCTTGACCCTGACCGTTGCCAAAGCCGCCATTGTGGTTGAAACCCGCGCCGTTAACATTCGGTTGGAATTGATCGAAGCCATTGACCGCGCCGCCGAAGCCGAGTTGCGCGCGCACGAAGCAGAATTTACGCTCGAAGTCTCGACGATCGATGGTGTCGTCGTTCAGTTGGGGGGTGGCGCCCCCTTCATTACTGGCCGTTTTTGGATCTTTCTTCTCGGTGGTGCGCAGGAGTTGCGCCAGTTGCGCACTGGGCGGAACCCCCAGCTCGCGGGCCGCTTGGTCTAGTGGCAGCGGCTTCCAGTAGGCTTCCGACATATCGTGCGCAATCGCATTGGAGAGCGACGGATCCGAACGTTTCGGAAGGTGGGCCCCGGTAGCGATCTTGGCCTGCATGAACGCCTCGCTATCGGCCTTCTGTCTTTTTTTATAAGCCTCGTTTGTGGAAAAGAAGACGGAATGGCGAAAGCCGGTCTGCCTATCGAGTTGCGCGATCTGGCCAAGCATGTCGGTATAGTCCTCGCCCTTCCCGAAATTCTGTTTGTCGCCCCCTAAAAATCCGTTCGCGTGACACTTCATGCAACGATCCGGCGCGACCACGGATTTTCCCGAATCGATCGCAATCGAGGCCGGGGCTTCGCGCTGCCGTTGCCCCGCGGCATTGCTTAAGTAGAAGCCGAGGAACTTATTGCACTTGGTGAAAATGATCTCATCGGCGTCAGAAGTGAAGTTGATCCCTTCCTTCAAGACGTCGCGCGAATTGGAGTTAACGCCGGAAGTCGGGTTTTCGATGAAGTCGTAGCTGCGGTAAAACGACTCACCAAAAGAGTTGGCGCGATCTTGCACTTCCAGTACGCGTTGCGGGTTCACGCCGACGCCGCTCTGCGGTTTGTCGACGTTTCCTTTGACCAGAATGCGGTCGATCTTGCGGCCGGTAAAGTCGTTGATGTTACGTTGGTCGACCTTCACCCCAAGCTGGCGGCCCAAGCCATTCAAATCGTCATCCAATCCGGTGGCCGCATAGTAGCGTTCGGGGGTTAAAGCATTCGCGGTAAACCAATCCGGGCGGATCGGGGCCCGGGGATTGCCGCAGGCGTATGGATTGTCGTTCATCAGACCCGCGAGCCGCGTGCTGTTAATAAACCCGTTCAGGTTCAACCCGATCGTTCCGTCGGCGCGCACGTTTTGGGGAAAGATCGGAATGGGTGAACAGGAGTTGCTGATGGAGTTCAGCACCCACGCCATCGCGGCGGTGCGCTTTTGCTCGGGCGTATAGCCCGCGTAATCGTCGCCTTCCGGCACCACCCCCATCGACTGGGCACCCTGATCGCGGATCGCCGCCGTCAATTGCCCGAAGATGCCGGTATTGGTGGCGTTGCGCTGGAGAAACCGAATGACCGTATCGCGGGCCCGACCGCGGAACTGATCAAAGTTCTGCTGATAAAATTCCCGCAGGTGCGCCAGCGTTTCCGGGTCACGGGCGCCCCGCAAATCGCCGTTGCGATTGATGTAGATGCGATTGATTCCGCCAAACCGATCTTGCTCGACCAGATCTTTTCCGTTCTTGAGCAAGCGCGCGAAACCCGGAATGCGCGTGGTGTTTCGGGCATCCACGAAGCGGTTTTGAACGATATTGTTGTTTCGAATCACCCGGCAACCATTGCAGGCGTTGCCACCGCGGTTCACGGGAACAAAACGGCGATTGAAAAATGGGCGGAAGAATAGCGGCCGCCGAAAGAGTTCGGCGTGGGCTTGAGGAACGTCCACCGTGTGGGCTCCGAGAGCCAGCACTAGGACAAAGAGCATTTTCACCGCGAAGAACTGCTTCATAACTCCCGCAATTGCTCTCAACCGCTTTGCGTTCGATCCCTAAAGACTGCAATTTGTTAACCAGTGGGGACCACCAACGGCACCGAAACGCTTAAGCCGTGAAGACCACTGGAATAGGATGTGCGCAGACTGAAAGTATTCACGCCCTCCGTAGACAAACGGAGGACGCCTAAAAAAGAGACGACGTATGAGAGCTAGACAAGGGTGCTACCCACGGGGACAAGACGGTCCCCACCCTTAGTTAATAGGATACCATCGTCTCGTCGCGCGTGTCAGATGCACTGCGCCAAGTTTAGTTTTGAAAAGGCACCAGCTCGCGGTACTCCCCGTTGCGCCAGCGCAGGAGCTCCGGTTGGATTTTCTCGCCCTCGAAGATGCCGTAGTTGCCCCCCGCTACCGAAGTGACCGCGGAGATGGGCTGCCCGGCTTTCAGGGAAACAATGAGGCGGAAATTCGGGCCGTAGCTATCCCCGGCCACATCCACCGTCTCCCACGATCCATCGCGTTCGAGTGGCATCGTCACGAAGCCGGGCATGATGCCGGCCAGCTGGTTATTGAATTTCACCCGATGAATGCGGCCCCAGTTCACGCCGTTGAGTCCTTCGCGATCGAGGCGTTTGGCGGTAGCCTCAAACGCCGCCCGCAAGAGCTCTAGACTCTGCGTGCGCACCGCGGGATCGCTGGACGCTAGCCCATCGCCCAAACGGTGGTACAGCGTTCGCGCCAAGATCGCCGTACGCTCCAACCCCTCCCGCAGCACGGCCGGCACTTTGGCCGCCGTGGTTTCCAGATACGCGTGCGCCAACTCTCCGAGCCAAGCATCGGCAATCACCGGCGTGTGCTCGGACGCCTTCATCGCGAAATCCCAATTCAAAAGCGCGTCTGCGGCGGCGGCGGCGCGTTCGCTCAGCTTCAACTCGGAGCGCACCCCGCGTACCTTTTCCAGAAACGCCGCCTGCAACAAATCGACGTGATCGGTTTGAATCGCCTGCAGGGTGGCTAACGAAATATTCCCTTTGGCCGCATCTAAGAGGCGGGTGATGCGCTCGGCCCGCACTCCGGTACTGAACGTATAGCCAAAGTAATCTTGGTATCCGGTCAAGGAGCGGGACTCCGAATGGCCGTAGGGGTCGTTGTTCGCGGTCACAATCCGACCGGAAGACGGACGATAGAGTTCCGGCGAGTCGGCACGCATTCCGGCCCACTCCGCCGCCTGGCGAAAGAGCACGGAACTGCGTCCCATCATGCCGCGCAGGTACGGAATCACCGGCGCAAAGGGCGCTTGGGCTTCCGAGGCGTAGGGCCGCAATGGAAAGTCCCCGTGCGCGTAGTAGCCGATATCTCCATCGGCGGTGCCGGCGAAAACAATGTTCTGCGTTCCGGCCCGGAACTCTTGGAGCGACTCACGAAACTCCGCGTAGTTCTTCGATCGACCGACCCCCAATAACGCCGCAAACTCCGATCCCCCGGAATGGCCCACCCAACGGTAGGACGCTACCACCGAAATCGGAATCGGCAGCGTGCGCGCAAACTCATCTAACTTGCTCTGCAACTCCGGTACGTGCTCGCTAAACACCGGTCCATGGTGGGGTACCCAGCGGAGGGGGATCAGCCGCGTTTCCACTCCCCCAAAGGCATTGCGCACCTTCAGCGGAATCTGGCGGGTTTCCAGGGCGACGTAGGTCTCTTTGCCATCGACCTGATGCCAAACCTTTTTGCCTTCGCGATTAAAGACTTCAATATAGATATCGTCGACATCCGCCCCTAGGTTCGTCATTCCCCAGGCGATATGATCGTTGTGCCCGATCAAGATATTGGGCACGCCGGCTAAACCAAAACCCCGCACGCGGATGGTTCCGCCGGCGGGCGTGGAATCGTAGGCCCCTTCGTAGAAGGTCATGGGAAAAACCAGGCGAAGGTGCGGATCGTTGGCGAGAAAGGCGGTGTCACCGCCCGCGAATTCCCGGGAAACCACCCAGTTATTGCTGCCAAACGAGGCCTTGCGCACACATTCGGGAAAGGGAAACGCGAGATTGAGGCAACCCACCGGCGGCAGACCCGCGAGCGGATTTTGAAATGCCGGAATCGCGTTGGCGATGGGCGCGGGAGTGGCGGGGCGGGCCACTCGCCAGCGATTTTGCGAACGGTCCGCATCCAAAATAAAAGTCGGGTAGACCGGACGAAAATCTAAAGCCGAAGCCAATTTGGTGGTCGTGGGATCTGCCAGGCCCCCCAGGGCCATCGAGACTTGCCCCAGCAGAATTTTTTCCTGCAGATTACTGGAAAGGTAGAACGCGATGCTTTGCGTGACCGCGATGGAGTCCGCCGGTTCCCAACGCGCCGGAACATAGGTCGAGTCGCCCGTAATCTGCCGGTAGTTTTTTAAGGTGTCGGGCGCATTTCGCGCGAGCCCGTCGATGTATTCGTTCACCCCTTCCGCGTAGGACTCGAGAAACTGGAACGCCTCCGGGTGCTTCTCGATGAGGTAAGCGTTCTTTTCGATGACACTTTGGGCAAGGCCCACGCCGATCGTTTGCCGATCCATGGCCACGGCTTTCTCGCCGAAAATTTCCGCCAGTCGGCCGCGGCCAAAACGACGGGTGAGATCCATTTGAAAAAGACGGTCTTGTGCCTGAGTGTATCCTTGGGCGCGGGCGAGAACCCGATCCGCCATTCCGGCCGGAGCTTCGCGCACGGTGATTTGGGCTTGATTGAACGCAGCCCGCTGGATATCTACCACGCCGCCGTGTTTTTCCAAGCGGCCGCAACCTAAGGCCGAGAAAAGAAAGAGTCCCCCGAGAACAAACCCTACCCTACCCATTTCATACCCCCAATGCCCGGACGCTACACTTGGGTCCGATGTGCGTCAAATGCTTGGGAAGCTGCGCCGTAGCCTCGGTTCTTAAGGAAAATCAGGCGGTTTCACGCCCTGCGCATCTAGCTGCTTAAGCTCATCGAGGGTTTTGGCGCCGGGTAACGCGTCTTGCTTTTCATTGGAAACGGGAAAGTCTTTCGCGCCTTGGGCGTTCACTTCGAGGTACGCGCGGTACTTCTCGGGTAATGTCTCTTCCGAGAAAATCGCTTCCACGGGACACGAGGGAACGCAGGCATCGCAATTCACACAGGTATCGGGGTTGATGTAGACCATCCGCGGCCCGGCGTGGAAAGCATCCACGGGGCAGACCGTCACGCAATCCGTATACCGGCAGTCCACGCAATGTTGAGTTACTACGTACGTCATGGGCTAATTTGTAGCATAGAGATCGCGTCACCGCGAGGCCGAAGGCCGTGGCGGCCTCGCATCGCGGAGCGATGCGGGATTGCTTCGGGCTACGCCCTCGCAATGACAACCGCCGCCCTCGCAATCACAACGCAGCGTAAATCGTCCCCACTGTCGCAACGTTTAAACAACGCTTCGCCCGCCGGATTTCACGCCCAATCGCTAGCCCCAAACGGCCCACCCTCCGACTTTGGTGGAAGCGCCGTCTGCTTCGTCGACACCTCCCGACGCGCTTCCAGCACGGATTTCGACTGACGATCCGCTGGTACCCACCTTGCACAGTAGCGAGTGGGCCTAGAGGCTCGTGGTCTGACCATGAGCCATCGCCAGATCGCAGGCGAGCCCAATGTGGAAGTGAACAGTGGTTTTTGCGGAGGAAGCGTGAGCGATCGTTTTAAAATTCAGTTTTCGCGTAGCGTTTTGACCGCCGTGCTCTTGTTCGCCGTCGCTTGCGGCAAAGACAATAGCCAAGGCCTTCCGACCGCTCCCCCGCCTCCGGGCACGGGTGGCACTACGGATTTGCCGACCGCCGGTCTTCCGAATGATCCGCGCGTACCGGCCCTCTTAGCCAAAGCGGTTGAGATCAAACTCGTCGACTCCGTGAACTTCACGGGCCTGCAGGATCTCGCCCAAACCATTTTTGCCCCTCTGGTTCAGACCTTCGTCGCGCTCGAAATCGTACGCGGCCGTGAAACGGAAGTCTCTGGATCGATTCTGGTCGGTTTCGAAGACAGCGAAGGTTTCTGGGGTGCGCTGCTCAACACGTTCGCGGGCGCGAGCCAACGCAGCTCGACCTCGCTCGACATGATTTTCTCGGACTCGGAACTTTCGGTCCGCATGGTGTCTGGCCTCAACGCCGACACGATGGTCAGCCCCACGCTGTACTACCGCCTGCGTAAGAGCGGCGAGAAACAGTGCCAGACGCAATCGCTGACCTGCACCCAAACGCAGTACACCTGCACGTCTTGGGATTGGTACTCCGGCGCCTGCAAAAACTGGACGTCGAAAGAAGTGGAAGTCGACTGCTCGACCGTGCCCGGCGCTCCGACGCCGCCGACGGCCGCGCAACTGGCGGCCGAATGCCGGACTTATATGAACTTGGGTAATTCGAGCGTGAAGAAATTGGGCACGTTCGAATCGAATTATTCGAAATGGGTGAAGTAGGGAGAACGATGATGAAAGACCTGAAACGAAATAGCCGCGCCTTGTTGGCGGCGATCGCGTTCATGATGGTGCTGACGGCTTGCGGTGGAACACCTCCCCCGCTCCCGCCTCCGCCGCCTTCGAATCCGAACGGTGGATTCTACGGTGGTGCCGGTGGTGGAATCTGCGCGCCGGCGACCGGTGTGCTCCCGCTCAATCCGACCAACTTGCCGTACACGGCCACGTTGATCGACAGCTATAGCCAGAGCGCGGCCAGCTCGATTTCCACGACCTTGTTCTACCAGACCGCCCCGAATGCGGGATTGTCGATCCAGAACATCGTCGGGACGGCGAACCTCAACTTGCCCCAGCTGGCCAGAATGGTTTCGCCGTACCAAGGACAGACTTCAAACTTCTGTGCTTCGACGACCAGCACGACGGGAACTCCGGTGCCCGGACGTTATGCCAGTGTCGGCGCGATCCAACTCGTGATGACCGGTCAAGTCCCGGTCTCGATGGGAATGTACTTGCCCCAGTATGCCACCCCCCAAGGCGGAAACGTGGGCACGTTCAACACCCCGATGGAAGTGCGCATCGGCCACTCTTGCGACGCCTGGATTGGCGCCGAAGGCCGGATGTACGGTTGTGTCGACGTTCGCGTAGACACCCTTGGCGTTTACCTGAGCCTCTACGCTCAGTAATCGTTGCGTAGTCCAAACCGAGAACACTGGGATCTAAAGGGTATCGCCGTGAACGACGAAAAAACGACCGAGATCGAACTTCCGCCTCCGATGGCGAGCAATATCGTCCGCGTGAATTTCACCGAACGCCGTAAGATTCCCCGTCCGCCCCAAAGCGGACCGGCGTTTACGGCCCCGGCGCGCCGGATCCCCGCTCCGCCCGTGCGGCTGGACGGCGAATGGAAAACACCCCTCTGGGTGCGACTCGTCGCCCTCCTCGGGATTCTCGCCCTCAGCTTATTTGTGCTTTAGTCAGTGCGAGCGCAGCGTGGCCGTCCCGCATCGCGGAGCGATGCGAGATTGCTTCAGGCCCTCGGCCTTCGCAACGACCGATTACTTCTTTTTGCCCTTGCGACCATTAAAGGCCGTGATCACGTCTTTAGTGAGGTCGGTTCCGTTTTGAGCGTAGAGCACCGCGCCTTCGTTCTTCTCCAGAACGAGATTGTAGTTCTGGGCTTTGCCCATACCTTCCACGATCGAACGCAGCTCATCGATGATCGGCTTCGTAAGTTCGCGTTCCCGCTTTTGCAACTCCATCTGCGACTCACCGAACGATTTTTGGAACTCGGCGATCTTTTTCTGAAGTTCGGCCTGTTTGGCCGCCCGCGCGGTTTCATTCATGACCGCGGCCTTCTTTTCAAACTCTTCGGTTTCCTTTTGCAATGCCGCCTGGGATTTTTCCAGGCTCTTGCGCTTGGCGGTCATTTCTTTTTCCAGCTGGGACTTAGCATTCTTGCCGGCTTCGACGGACTGCAACGCCTCTTGCAGGTCCACCAATGCGATCTTGAAGGGGGTCGCATCGGCCTTGGCCGTCGATGAAAACGCAAAAACCAGTAAAGCACCCAAAGTGATTTTGAAACCGTTGCGGGGCATCGAATCTCCTAGAATCTCCACCGTCCTTAGAACGGGGGACCAATTGTGAAGTAAAACTGCGAGTCGCCTCCTTGAAAGATAGGATAGCCAAACTCGAAACGCAAGGGACCGATGGGTGTAAACCAACGGAAGCCCCAACCGACGTTCGCGTGCAACACCGGGCTATTCTTGAACAATGCGCCATCAAACGCGTTTCCCGCATCGAAGAACAACACGCCGCGGATACGGGCTTCCTTCAAAAGTGGGAATTCGATTTCCGCCTGGTACAGCAACTCGCTATGGCCCCCGATCACGAACTCTTGCCCGGCAACGTTCTCGTCGATCGCCTTCTGGGATAAGTTACCGGACGCCGCGCTGCTTAAAGTCCGTTTTGGCCCCACACTCAAGAAGCGATACCCACGGAGGTTCATGAGGCCCCCTTGGATGAAAAGTTCGTTGATCGGAACCGGCCGTCCCCCGACCTCGGTGATATTGCCGCCGGACAGCCGAGTGCGGAATACGAAATCCCAGAAGAGCGGGTGGAAGAACTTTGCTTCCGCGCGCGTGCGCGCGTAGCGGCGGTCGCCGCCCAATCCGGCGTATTCCGCCGAGACGCTCGCGTACAACCCGTTACGGGGATCGAAGCGGTCGTCCCGTTTGTCGTAGACCAAGCTCGCCATCGCGCTACTGCTCCAGCCGTTCACGGAGCTGGAAGGAATGATCGAGCGATCAATGATGGTCCCCGGATCGACAAACGAACGTTCGAGTTTGTAAGTGAGGAAGAGGTTCGTGAACTCGTAGACTGGATGGCCCAGCTTAATGTCGAAACCCGTCTTCGTTTCATCGAAGGTAGGCACATTCGGGACCGAGAACATCTGACGGCGCAATTGAAAGAGATCACCGCCTAAGCTCCACAGCGAATTGCCCACGTAGGGATCCTGGAAGCCCAAATTAAACTCGTAGAACCGCTGCCCGGTCAGGACCTGCGCGGAGAGACTGGCCACCTGGCCATTTCCCTGGAAGTTGTTTTGCGAGAGCTGGGCCTGGAAGGTAAAGCCGACGGGACCGGAGCCATAACCCGCACCGATGACCAGCTGGCCGGTCGAGCGCTCCTTCACCTTGACTTCGATATCGACGATGTTCTCGACGTGCTTCGACGCCGTTTGGTGGAACTCGACTTCGTCGAAGAACCCTAACCGCAGAACGTTTTCGCGGCTCTCGCGTTTCTTGGTCCCGTTGAAAAGTTCCCCTTCGAAAATCCGCAGCTCGCGGCGCACGACGTGATCTTTGGTCCGCGTATTTCCGGTGACGTTGATTTCACCGATATAAACGCGTTGCCCCTTGTCGACTTCGAACACGACGTCGACCACCCGAGTGTCATCGTGAATCACCGGTTGCGGCACGACGTTGGCAAACGCGTAACCCAGATCCGCGTACTTTTCGGTCAAACGCAGGGTTTCCCGCCGCAGCGTATCGGTATTAAAGACTTCGCCCGCCTGTAGGAGTAGGCCTTCCAGCAACTCCTCTTTGCCGAAGAGCAGCTCACCCGCGAAATCGACTTTACCGACGGTGTACTCCTGCCCTTCCTCCACAGAGAACGTAATAAAAATGTACTTCTTATCCGGCGAAACCGAGACCTCCGGTTTGCCGAAGCGGGCCCGCACGTACCCCAAGGTGCCGTAGTAATAGCCAAGGGTCGCAATATCCCGCTCAAAAGCGGCTTCGCGGTACGAACCACTGCCGGTCAGCCACGAGAAAAAGTCCCCTTCCCGCGTCTGCATATACCCTTTGAGGGTCGCGTCCGAGACCACGTGATTGCCGATGATATTGATCGACTTGACCTGGACCTTGTCGTTTTCGACGATTTTGAAAGCGACGGTGGCCTCGTTTCGCGCTTCGTTCAGCTGAATATCGTAGCGGGTATCGGCGAGGTAATACCCCTTCTCCTCATACATCTCATTGATCTTAGCGACCGAAAGATTGAGTTTGTGGATATCCAGAACTTCGTATTCTTTGGCCGGGATCGCGGTGCGAACTTCATCCGTCTCGAGAGCGTCGAGACCTTGAAAGGAAAGCTTGGCCACGATGGGCCGCTCGGTGACGACATAGTAGAGGGTGATTCCTCCCGCGGTGTCGTCTTCGTCGACTTGAACATGATCAAAATAACCGAGCGAGAAAATGCCCCTGATATCTTCCCGCACGAGTTCACGGGAGAGGGTGGCGCCCACTTTGCTTTGGATCTTCTGGCGAATGGCGCTGGCTTCGATCCGACGGTTTCCCTGGACCTCAATCTTCGTGACCGTACGGCCACTCTCCCCCCAACTTAAGGTCGGCAGGAGTAAGCAGCAGAGAAAAAGCTTTCGCGACAATCGCATCAACAGATAAACCATCGGATTCATTGAATTTCGACAGGGCGCGATTCTAATCCCACGCGACGCGCTTTGTAAACTGCGTTATGCCCCATCCAACGCTCGGGCGAGATGTCCATTTTGGAGGCGATAGACCTTTTTATACTGTCGCGCGAGCTGATCGTCGTGGGTGACCGAGACGATGGCGGTTCCCAACTCGCGGTGCATGCTTTGAATGAGTGAGAAGACTTGGCCGCCGGTCACCGGATCGAGATTTCCCGTCATTTCGTCCGTGAGTAAAACCTTCGGCTTCATCATGAGGGCCCGAGCGATCGCCACCCGCTGCTGCTCGCCCCCGGAAAGTTCGGATGGTTTGTGCGTTGCCCGATCCGCCAAACCGACCTTCGAGAGCAAGTGTTCGGCGTGGCCCCGGGTCGCCCGCCGCCCTAGCCCCCCCAGCAATCCCGGCATCATCACATTTTCCAAGGCGGTGAATTCCACCATTAAATAATGAAACTGGAAAACGAACCCGAGCTCGTGATTGCGGAAGCGAGAAAGCTTCCCTTCCCCGAAACGGCTCAAATCCTGTCCCAGGAAATGCACCTGCCCTTGGGTTGGCGCTTCCAAGGTTCCCAGGATGTGGAGCAAAGTGCTTTTGCCACTGCCACTCTTGCCGACGATTGCGATGCTTTCACCGGGAGCAATCTCCAAATCCACTCCCCGCAACACCTCAATCGGCGGGCCCCCGGGCTTGCGAAACGTTTTTCGCAGACCGCTAGCCACCAAAATCGAATTCGAGTCCATGATCTACTCGTACCTCAATGCGCCCACGGGTTTGGCGACGGCCGCCCCCAAAGCGGGCATGATGCTAAAAACCACGCAAAGGACAAAACCACTCGCCGCAATGAACCCCACATCCGCCCAACGTACCCGCAAGGGCAGGCGCGTGACGTTGTAAACCGCCTCGCTCAGAAACGTCGGTTGCACCGCTTCCAAAATACCGCAGGCCACCCAGCCCAGGCCGATGCCAGCCAAGATGCCCACCATCCCGACGGCCGCCCCTTGAAGCACGAAAAACTGAAAGACCTGCCCCACCCGCATGCCCATCGCCCGCAAAATAGCGATGTCGCGTTTGCGCTGATGCGTGCTCATCATCAAAAGATTCACGACGTTCATCGCCGCCAGACCCACCACGATCTGCAGAATCAGGAAAAGCAGGCGCTTCTGGTGGTTCACCGCCATGAAGACATTGTGGTGCACGTCGGACCACTTTTTCACGTTCACGCGTTTGCCGAGCGCCGCGCGCAGCGCTTTGGCCACGGCATCGATGGAATAACCTTCAGCGACTTTGATCTTGTAGAGCGGTTCCAGATGGTAGCGTTTGAAAAGTTCATTGAGCACATTGATATCGACGCGCACATACCGCAAATCGTGATCGTAAATGCCGAATTTCACGACCGCGCTGACCACGAACGGCACGATCCGCCGCGATTTGCCTTCGGCGATCATCATGTCCACGGTGTCGCCCACCTTCACGCCGAGTTTTTTCGCCAATTGGCTTCCGATCCAGATCCAGTAGGGGTTTTTCGCCTCGAGATCCCGTCGCGGGGGAGCGGTCCAAATCGGGTTCCAATCCGTGACCTGCTGAGTCGTTTCTCGATCGATTCCCTCAATCACGACCCCACCCACGCCGTTCTTGATCAGCATTCCCTGCGCCAACTCCGCCGCACTCAATCCGCCCACCCCCGGAACAGCCAAAATGGAAGCCGGGATGTTTTCGGTGACGCCACTTTCGGGTTTGGGCACGACGATAATTTCCGACGATATGCGCGTGTAGTTGCGCTCAAAAACTTCGATGAACCCGGTCATTACGGCGAGGACGACCATGAGTTGAATGACGCCCAAAGAGACCCCGGCCACGGAAAGCCAGAGCGCGAAAGAAAGAAGATTGCCGTGCCGCGGGAGCAAGTACCTTCGGAGCAGCATGGCCAGCGTCGACATGGCGGTTACCCTACCAGAGGATTTCCCGACTGACATCCTTCCCGGATGTTTTTCCGCTTGCGTCACCAAACTTCGGGTGCTTGTGTGCCACTAATGGGTGGGGCGGTCATGAGGAATGTTCTCCTTTTTTTGGGGCTCGCCCTGTTTTCGTCCGCCGCCGAGGCATCAAAACCCGTCCCGGGTTTTGATTCGCCGTCACTCGATTGCGTCAGCATTTTGCGCCTAGTGAGCCAGATCGGAAAGCTAGCCGAGCAACTGCCGGGAGCGCCTACGATCGCACCCACCCGCGGGGCGGAAGGCATTCCGGAGTGGGCTAAGCCCTTGCTCGCCTTGCAGCAAAGGGCCCAGCCCCATCTCGACTTCGTGGCATTTGCCGATTCTAGAGTTCTGTCGCTCATCACCGCCATCCAACTGCGGGAGTTGGGAGTTTCCTCCGCCGAACGGGCGGCGACTTTTCTGCGCGCGTTCCCGAATCTTCCGCCGGATCGTCAGATCGCATTCATCAATGGTCTGGTATTTCGCCTGTTTTGGGAAAGCCTGAATGGATTGCCGCCCGAGTTGAATCAGCAGCGACTGGGGCTCACGGCCGAAGATTTCACCTCGTTTCATCGCTTCCTCCGCCAGATGGCCGCGCCCGACTACCCGAACTTCGCCCTTTCTCTGATGTGCCACTTTGATTTTCGCTCGGATCCCCTGGCCAACCGGGTTGTCCAAGCTTGGGAAGAAACGCTCGCGTACATCGCACCAGTGGAACTTCCCCTTCGACGCGAGATGAAAATGCACGGCGTCTCCCTCGCTCCCGAAAACGGCGCGCGCCTGTACACCGAAAAAGACCTTGGCCGGTTGCTTGCGCACTTGCTCAAAATTCGCGCCCCTGAAGCCATCGGCTTTTTCCTAGAAACGGAAATCCCTCGCTTAACGCTGGTCGAACTGCGCGCTCTGCCCACCCGGAATCTCCCCGAAACGTTACGGGCCAAAGTGGAAGTTTGGGTCAAACGGCAAACGGCTCTGCTGGCACTTTCGGACACCGAGCGTTCACGGCAGATCCTCATCCACGAAACCCAGAACGAGCTCCGAATGGTGGAAACCCGGATTCGGCTGCACGGCTGGGTGAATGAACTGCGCGGCATTGGTGACGCCACCCGGCTTGTCGACACCCTTCGCCTCAACGTCGATCAGTGCGTGGGTGCGATGCAGAATCAAGGTTGCAGCTGGATCCAGACCGGCCTTCGCATCGTTTTGGACTACGTCGGCATGAATCCCGGAGGCTGGAGTGGTTTCCTGGTCAGCAGCCTGCTCAGCCGCCTGCTCGCGGACTCCGTGGCCTCCAGCGCCGGTTACACTGACCAGCTCTCCAATCTTTTAGAGGAAATGCATCAGCGCTCGCTTCCGGTCGCCGCCTTCGCGCAAGGCGCGCTAACGCAAGGCGGCACTCCCCAAGACTTGGAAGCGCTGCGCGAGCGCAAACGAGCACTCGAAGCGCGGCTCACCGAGTTGCAGTCACGCTAACCTTTTTTGAGATCGGCCAGATAGACTTTGAGCGAGGCGATCTTGGTCTCCAGCGCCTTTTGACGTTCCTGGGCCCCGGCAATCACTTCCGGCGGCGCCTTACCGACGAACCCGGGGCTAGCCAGACGGGCGATCGCGCGCGCGAGTTCCCCTTCGGCACCTTCGAGTTCTTTTTGCGCCCGCTTTTTTTCCGTTTCAATATCGAGTAGCTGGTCACGCGGAATGCGGATCTCAATCGGCTCATTGGCGTAGGTAATCGGCACCACCACATACTTCCCGTCCTTTGTGCCGGTCGACCATTCCAGGCTTTGGACTTTGCCCAAGCGGCGGATCAAATCTTCAAAGGGCGCAATGTCCTTGGCCACCGACTTGGGCACGCTCACCGCCGCATCGATCTCCACCGCCGGCGACACATTGTTTTCGCCCCGCTTTGAACGAATCGCATCCACGATCGCGATCACGCGGCCCACCCGCTTTTCCGTTTCGGCATCGTGATCCGCCGCGACGAACGCCGGATACTCCGCCACCGAGATAGAGATTTGCGATCCCTTGAGGGGCAGCCGCTGCCAAACCTCCTCCGTCACGAAAGGCATCAAGGGGTGCAACAGGCGCAGCGCTTCTTCCAGAACCTGCACCGCGGTCGAATCTTTGGCCGCCTTGCGCGCTTCCAATTCCGGCTTGATGAACTCCAAGAACCAATCGCAGTAGTCACTCCAGATGAAGTGATAGAGACGGTTAGCGGCATCGAAGAAGCGGTACTGTTCCAAGGCGGTATTCACTTCCTTCTTCGCTTCGCTCAGGCGCGACCAGATCCACCGATTGATTTCGTTGCCGCGATCGCTCCTGGCTTCGGTCATTTCGCCAAAGTGCATGAGCACAAAACGTGATGCATTCCAGATCTTGTTTACGAAGTTCCGGTAGCCTTCGATGCGGGCATCCGAGAGCAAAACATCGCGCCCGTGCACGGCCATCGACGCGAGCGTAAAGCGCAAAGCATCCGCCCCGCAGGTGTCGATGATCTCCAAGGGATCTTTCACATTGCCCTTGGTCTTAGACATTTTCTGACCGTATTCGTCGCGCACCATCGGGTGCAGGTAAATCGTATGAAAGGGAAACTGGCCGGTCATTTTCTTGCCCAACATGATCATGCGGGCCACCCAGAAAAACAGAATGTCGAAACCGGTCTCCATGACCGAGTTGGGATAAAACGTCTTGAAATCCGCGGTGTCCTTCGGCCAGCCCATCGTGGAGAACGGCCACAGGCCCGAGCTAAACCACGTGTCGAGAACATCTTCGTCCTGGGTCAATTCCTTGGCGCCGCACTTTTCGCAAGCGGTGGGATCTTGCACTGCGGTCATCATGTGTTGGCAGCTAGCGCAATACCAAACCGGGATCCGGTGCCCCCACCAGAGCTGGCGGCTGATGCACCAGGGACGGATGTTGCGCATCCACTCGAAGTAGGTCTTTTCCCACTCCTCGGGAATAATTTTGATCTGCTTGGTTTCCACCGCTTCGATGGCCGGCTCGGCCAGCACCTTGGCATTTACAAACCACTGGGCGCTCTCGCGGGGTTCGACCACGGTATTGCAACGATCACAGTGCCCGACATTGTGCAGGTGGTCTTCTTCCTTGACCAAGAGTCCCTGGGCTTGCAGGTCGGCCAATATCTTTTCACGCGCTTTTTCGCGGGTAAGATCCTTGTAGGGACCCGCGTTCTCGTTCAATACCGCGCGTTCATTCATCACCGAAAGACTGCCCAGCCCATGTTTCTTCCCAATCAAGTAATCGTTGGGATCATGGGCGGGAGTGATTTTCAGGGCACCCGTCCCAAACGCGCGATCGACGTAAGCGTCTTGAATGACCGGAATCGCTCGCCCAATCAACGGCACTACCACCTTCGCACCGTGCCACGCGGCGTACCGCTCATCCTCGGGATGAATTGCAACCGCGGTATCGCCCAATAGGGTTTCCGGACGGGTGGTCGCCACGATCAGCGCCTGTTTCGGGTCGCCTTCGCGCAAATAGCGGATGGACCAAAGCTTGCCTTTCACCGCTTTGGCCTTCACTTCCAGATCCGAGAGCGCGGTCCGGCACCGGGGACACCATTGGATGATCGTGTTCTCGCGGTAGATCAAGCCTTCGCGGTAAAGGCGCACGAATGCTTCGCGCACGGCGTAGGTGAGGTGCTCGTCCATCGTGAAGCGCAAACGGCTCCAATCTAGGCTGCACCCCATCAAGCGCAATTGACTCAAAATCGTCGTCTGCGACTGTTCCTTCCACTCCCAAACCTTTTCGAGGAATTTCTCGCGGCCCAGATCGTGGCGCGAGATCCCTTTTTCCTTTTGGAGGTTGCGTTCCACTACCATCTGGGTAGCGATTCCCGCGTGGTCGGTGCCCGGCACCCAAAGGGCATTGAATCCCTGCATGCGTTTGCGGCGAATGAGAATATCTTCCAGCGTACAGGTCAGGGCGTGACCGATGTGCAAGACCCCAGTGACGTTGGGCGGCGGCAAGATAATCGTGTAGGGCTGCTTGGCCGAGGCCGCGTCGGCCTTGAAAGCGTCCATCTCCAACCAGCCCTGGTAGAGGCGACTCTCCACCTCTTTGGGGTTGTACTGCGAGGGCATTTCGGTTTTGACCGCCACGAGACGTTTTCCTTGCTTACTGGAGCGAGCGGTAATTTAGGAAAGTGATTCTGCCGGGCTTCACTTCCACACCCTGCCAGCGATTCGCCCCTTTAATGATACCGCCGGAGGCGTCGACCATATCAAGCTCGATATCGCGGCGTCCAGCCGGAACCTTGAGCCGGACAATCTGGAGTCGGGCGGGCAAAGTCGTCCAGCTCCGCAAGTCGGCCTTGTCGGTGGCCCGCAGAAAAATCGTCGTCAAAATCCCCGCTATTTCGCTGTCGGTCGCCTTCGCCACCCCCGCCCCGATGGCGTGCTTGGCCACCGTGCCGGCGACTTTCTTCGCAATGATTCCGGCTAGCTTCGCATCGAGTTCCCGGATGGCGGTTTGTTCGATATCGAAAAGCGGGCGACTGCGCATGGAATTCGCCGGATCGCCGACATCACGTACGATGGCCTCGCGACTCCCGTAATTGCGGCGTCGGAAAACGGGCACCAACGACATCTGATGCGAAGGGATCTTCTCCGGCGCCCGCCCCTGCTCGAAGATCACAATGACTTCGCCGAATTTCTTGCCGAGCTTGTAATCCTTCTCCTCCGGATAGTCTTTCTTGTACTCCTCCAACTCTTGCGTTGCCTGGAGGCGATCGGCAATCCGAAGGAGCGGGCCCGATAAAAACGGCACCGACGCGTTCCACTTGCGCAGCTGGCGGTAGTCCACAAAAGCCGAGTTCCACTCCCCCTGCGATTCAAAGAGCGCCGCCGCCAGATACTTGGCAAACGCGTTGCGTTCCGCCGTCTTCTGCCCTTGGGAAATCATGAGGTCCAGTTTGTGGTTCACCTTCCGGCATTCGACCAGCGCATCGTCGGCCTGGCCGGAAAGGGTGTAATCGATCGCGAGGTAGACGTTGATCAGGATCTTTTCGAAATCCTCGCCCCGGTAAAACTTGGCGTCGTCATTGGTCACTACGCTGCCGACCTCTTGAGAAATACTGGTGAAGTCTTTGGAGTCGGCGAGCTTTTCGGCGGCGAGGAAGGCCTTGATGGCTTCCGGGTATTTTCCGGCGGCATGGTAGACCATGCCGAGATCCATCAGATAGAGGAGTTTGTCATTGTCGTTCGCCTCGGCGAACTTTTTGAGCATCTCGGCGGAAGCGTCGTAACGACCCGCTTCATAGAGGCGCCGTGGCTCTTGAATTCGGCCCGCGTATCCCGCGCACCCGACCAGTAGCAACGCGACGAGGAACGCGATTCCCGACGTTGCCGCCGCCCGCATCTCACATTCCAACGGATCGTTTCTGGTAGTACTTGCGGATTTCTTTCTCTTCGGTCCAGTCCAGGATACCGGTCTGGATGTTCACGAGATTGAAAGTCGCTTTGTAGTAAATGTACTTTTTCTTTCCGACTTCCTGCACGCGATCGGTGATCTCACCGGTGAGAAAATATTCCGCGCCAATCTGCTTACCCATCTTCCGGGCGGTGGACGGATCCACGTAACCCGAACTGCCCTGGTATTCCATTTCCTCCGCCAACTCCGCGCGGGTCTCTTTTTCGGTGAAGCGAAACTTCCCGCTTTTCACCAGCGCGACCCGGATCTTGTCCGTCATGCTCTTCATGTCGATATGTTCTTGCGAGCGGTTTTTAACCAGCGTCACCAGGACCACCGGGCGTTTTTGGGAATCGCGCACAATCGGACTGCCGACCAGCGATTCAACCATTTGATCGGCAATGCGCCGCATATCGGACTCGTTGAATTTGTCATCGAGCAGGCGGTCTTCCGCCATATCGTCGTACTTCCCTTCGGTGAACTGTTGGCTACCACACCCCACCAGCAGGGCCAGCATTGCGCAAAAGATAAAAAACCGGGCATGGATGGCGAATGGCATACGATTTCCTTGCGTTAAGGTCTTTTCAACGTTCGGAAGATTATATCCAGTGGGCAAAACGTGGCAACGGCGTTCTTTCTATGGCGCGACGCATCTCGGAGATTTGACAGGGCGCGTTCGGCGGCGTTGATTAAGACCTGGGTAGGGGGTTTTATGCGCACCATTCTGCGCCGCTATCGTTCTGAGAGCTGGTCCATTTTGAAAGAGGCCGGCGCCTCGGTGCTGGCGTACGAGCTCTACCCGCTGGGGGTGGCGACACCGTCCATTCCGGTCGTCCCGCCGATATGGGCCGCGCCCTCGCGACCGGACGTTCCGGTTCTGTTTATCCACGGCGTGCTACACAACACGGCCACGTTTGCGTGGATCAAGCAGAAGATGGCGCTTTCGGGTTGGCGTTCCTTTCGGGCCGTAAATCTTTCGACGACTCAGCACACCATTGCCCAAATGGCGGAACAGACTTTCGAAACGATGGAACGGATGCGCCGCCAGTTCCATTCCCCGCAGGTCGACATCGTGTCCCATTCCCTCGGCGGGATTCTCGCGCGCTACGTTTTGCAACTGATGCAACAAGACGGCGCGGTCCGCCGTCTGATCACGTTGGGAACACCCCATCAAGGGACGGAGGTTTCCCGCTATTCTCTGCTCACCCATTTGCGGGAACTCGCCCCGGGCAGCCGCACCATTGAAGATTTGCGCAATGCCCCTCCGCTGGTGAAGACGCAAGCTATCTCCGTCAGCGGCAATCTCGACATGTTGCTCTGGCCCCGCGACACCGGCCACTGGCCCGGCGTCCGCAACATCCGCCTCAAGGGCGTCGGCCACGCCGGCCTACTCTTCTCCAAACGCGTCCTCCAAATTATCCAATCCCACTTGTCCTAGTGTCTGCGAGCGGAGCGAAGCAGCCCCGCACCGCTTCGCGGTGCGAGTTTGCTTCGGGCCTTCGGCCCTCGCAATGACAGACGCTTTGAAGTAAATTCGCACCGTTGAACTACCTCGACGACAGCATGCGCCAGAAAGTGATTTTCCTCACCGGGAAAGGGGGGGTGGGTAAGAGCACGCTCGCGTGGGCTACGGCCCTGGCCTGCAAAGGC